>CANCXM010000004.1 GCA_947381945.1 uncultured Muribaculaceae bacterium | reverse complement strand
GAATTTAATCCGATTGATAATAATTTAACATTTATATTGCTGGTGGCACCACCTTAAAAATCGCTAATAATCTAATTTGCAGGTTGTTAGCGATTTTTTCATTCAACCCAAATCGGCTGAGTTTCCTATAAAGTTACCTATCTCCACTCTGTTTGAATCCAACTGAACGGCACTCAACCGACCTGAATGAATCGAAAATAAATTCTTTAGCATTTACTAATACGCTCGACTTGACGATCTTCATGAATACTCAGCATAAAATAATGTTAGATGGCGATGAAATAACATCGTTGGATATGTTTCAATCAATCGAGCCGCGATTGATTGACATAATTGCAGCTACTGCCATTTGGGTTAGTCCTGATAAAATTTCATTGAACCCAATCTACCCTGATACAAAAAGAGGTAGAGCAAAAGAAAAAGGTAAGATTATTGATGGAATTCGCATAGATGATAATACTTATGCAAATGTAGCGATTAAAAAAGCAATTTCAGGTTCGATAGACTTCAAAAACTATATGGTCTGTCATATTTGGCCTGGTACTACGTATGATGAAAGGTATCATACTCTTTTAGCAAACTTGGTACTAATTCCTCGTATTTTAGCTAATCTTTCAGATTATTTTAATGCTGTCATTGATGTTCTAAAGTATCGTTCTTATGAACTGTATGGTTGGCATCCAGAAGGAACTGAGGCTCCTCAACGGCCATCATATTATCCGCTAGTCTGGCGTGATTTTATGGATAATGAATGTTCCGTGGTAGATCCAAATAGGAGACCTCTAAAACAATATTTAGAGGAAGAGGAATATGCACAAGAAAAAGAAACTTTAGAAATAAATAAAGTCAAAAGAAAAATTCCCCAATGGATAAAAAAGCCATCTCAAATCAACAGCAGGATACTGAATCTCTACATGTTACTTAGTAAAAACGACACATATCCTGTTTCCCATATAGATTTAAGAGAAAAGTTTGAGCAGTTATATTGCGATCCTTTTGAGTCTAATTTTAATCAAATGAAAAATTTTAGCACAAAGAATCATGCCAAAGTTTTCTCTGAGTCAAAAGTCGGTATGATTTCACTGTGGGAGCCAATCTCAGCCTTTGTAAAAAATCAATTTGAAAAATGCTAATACAGATGTCGAATGCTGCGCGCTATTTATTAAACCATTATATATATTTACTACTAAAGAATCCTATATTATGCTATATGTAATATGTTCATTAGCAGCAAGCGAAATAAGCAATCTTGTTTTGGGTATATCTTCGTTTATTACGGGGCAGTCTGTTTTTTCCGTGGAATTGTTAAAAATCAGGCGCAGAGTTTAGACAGACGATACAGGAAGAATGGGATGTCTGTCACGCCGTGAAACTGCGCTCGGAAAGCCTTGACTTTTGCGTTGAAAGACTTCGCGAAGGCATTTGTTGAGTGGTCAACGAAGAAGTTCAGTATCGTATCATAGTGATTCTGAAAGGTGTTCAGTACAGTGATGAACTGGTTTCCCGTCAATTTCTCGACCTTGTCATACCAACGGGCGAGCATCAGTCTGGCCTCGTCCTTGGAAATTATTTTGGTCAAAAAGGTATGAATTTTTCCGGAAGCGCTGCACTAATTGTCATATAAATTGGAATCAAAATGCATTAAATAACATTTTTAGGCACGAAGTTAATGCGTTATTTAACAATTTTAGCTCAGAATTTATACTTAACTTTACATTTAAAAGGAGAACTCTGACAAGTTAAGGTACTAAGACAAAAGTCCCTATAACGCGTTCCGCATTAGCTTAGAGCAATATACCAAATTTGTTAAATGATAGAGTTGGTCGCAACAGCGCGACCCGCTTATGGCTGACTCCCCAATGTCAGATGCTGAAAAACGATGAAATTCGCAGTTGTAATGAGGGTAAAAGTACCCTCTCAAAACACCTCTAAAAACTTGAATACCACAATGCTAGATAACCGATGCCAATACCGGTGATACTACAGAAGACCGCTAATTCTCAATGAGTTAACGGCCTTTCTTTCACCTATGCCCCTCCAAGTCTATATAAATGTAGTGCCCTCAACCGAAAATTGGCTGAGTCCTTCAAGATGTCATCGATTCGTTTTCCCCTACAATTGCCATTTATCTGCTGCGGTATAGAGAGCAAGGACTTCGACCTCTTTGGCAGCGTTTTTATTTAGTGACAACTCGGTCTTTTAGTTGAAAAATTGCCTGCATATAAAAAAGGCTTTAACGCACTGTGAAAGTACGGTAAAGCCCACTATGCGGAAGAGTTCTGAATTAGGCAGTTAATGGCTACCGAAATCGATCCCTTTCTTAACCCCACTGCGATAGATGCCGAAATTGTCAAAACACAAGTAAGGTTTCATTGCCTACCATAGGTTTATTTCAATCTCTCATCAAGCCACTTGTAGGCTTGTTCTTTAACACCTGCGGGAAACGAGTGACGGCCCTCATTTTCCTCAAATAAAAAATCGTCGGGCGTGTCAAGTGCCGGATTTCCCGGCTCGATGAAATACTTGATTTTATGGCGAACACCGTTCTCAAGCTTTACGGTTTCCAGTGTGTCAATTTGCAGTGGTTGTCTTTCCGGCATCACCCCGAGCAGCTCTATCAAAGTCTCTCTTGAAGGAGTTGTTTCTGCCATACAATAAAAGCTGCATAAAAAAGATAGAAAGAGAGTTGCGATTTTCATAATGTACTGATGTGAATTTTTTGCAAATTTATCTTGTTATAAGAGCTGGCAAAGTATCAAAAGAGTTGGTAACGTGTCAAATATGAACAAATTACCTCATAAATATGTTTCCTATACGAATTCCTATACGAAAAAGGTGCCAATATCTTTTCCTTGAACCCTTATCTTGTATAGATAACCTTTATCCTGTATAAATAATCCTTATAATTCAAAATAATTCTAATCTTGATAACTCTAATCTTGTATAAATAATATGCTACAGACTGAATATAAATTTGGTGAGCTACATTCACTCGCAGATCAAATTCAGGTCGCGGGAGATCATCCACAGTTCCGTAGGATCTTTGAAAACGCCAACGGAGGCGTGGTCCTCCTTGCGCTTAAGGCCGGTCAGAAACTTGACGAACATCTTGCTCCGGCCCAACTGATGGTCAATGTAATCGAGGGCTCAATTGAGTTCACAATGCTTGACAAGCCTCATACAATCACTGCGGGCGAATTTATGCTCGTTGGCGAAGGCGTGCCTCATCGGGTGCTTGCCAATGCCGATTCAAAAGTGATGCTCGTTAAAGTGAAATCATAATCTAAAATCATCCTGCCAATTATGGAAAACTCCAATAAAATGTTTTGTTATCAGTGTCAGGAGACCGCCCACGGCACAGGTTGCGTTCTTCAGGGTGTCTGTGGCAAAAAGCCTGAGACATCTGCCCGTATGGATCTTCTTCTCTATTGTGTAAGAGGAATATCCCTCATCAATCGTGTCATGAGAGAAAAAGGCAAACCATCCCGTGAGGCAAGCCATTTTGTCATTGACGCCCTTTTCACGACAATCACCAATGCAAATTTCGATAATCCTTCACTTGACGATTACATCCGTCGTGGCTTTGAATTGAAAAATATCCTTGCCGGAACAGCCAAAAAAGAAGGAATCGGACTGCCCGATCTGCCGGAGGTGGAATTCTATGCCAAACCCGAGGATGCGATGGATCTGGAGAATGTCACCGGTGTGCTTGCAGAACCTGACGAAGATATTCGTGGCCTTAAACAGCTTGCGATATACGGCTGTAAGGGCATGGCTGCCTATGCACGCCATGCTGCCAATCTCGGTTATGAGGACGACGAGGTATATGCCATCATAGAAGATGCGATGGCCGAAACAGCCGCTCCGGATATGAGTGTCGATGCTTGCTACAATCTCGTGATTGGAGTTGGCGACGGTGGCATCAAGGCTATGGCTCTTCTTGACAAGGCCAACACTGAGAAATACGGAACCCCGGAGATAACAAAAGTAAACATCGGCGTCCGTAACCGTCCCGGTATTCTTATTTCCGGTCACGACCTGAAGGATCTTGAAGACCTCCTGGAGCAGACCAAAGACAAAGGTGTTGATGTGTATACCCACTCCGAGATGCTTCCGGGTCAGTACTATCCTTTCTTCAAGAAATATCCGCATTTTGCCGGTAACTACGGAAACGCATGGTGGAAACAGACCACGGAGTTCGAGACATTCAATGGAGTTTTCCTCTTCACGTCCAATTGTATCGTGCCACCGCGTCCAAAGACAACATACATGGACCGTGTTTACACCACCGGAGTGGTGGGTATGCCCGGCACTAAACATATCGAACCCGGAAAGGATGGCAAACCGACAGACTTCTCCGGACTTATTGCCCACGCGCAGAAGTGTCCACCTCCTACGGAGATTGAGCATGGAGAAATCATCGGTGGATTCGCTCATCACCAGGTGATTGAACTCGCCCCGAAGATTATTGAGCTTATCAAGGAGGGTAAGATTCGTAAATTCGTGGTGATGGCAGGTTGCGACGGCCGTATGCCCTCGCGTGACTATTACACCCGATTTGCCGAGGCGCTTCCGAAAGATTGCGTAATCCTCACTGCCGGTTGTGCGAAATATCGTTATAACAAATTGCCTCTTGGCGACATTGAGGGAGTGCCTCGTGTGCTCGATGCAGGCCAGTGTAACGATTCATATTCTCTCGTGCGCATAGCTCTTGCGTTGAAGGATGCGTTCAATCTTCCAAGCGTCAATGATCTTCCCCTCGTGTTCAATATCGCGTGGTACGAGCAGAAAGCGGTAATAGTGCTGCTGGCTCTCCTTTCGCTAGGAATCAAGAACATCCACACGGGCCCGACACTTCCGGCATTCTTCACTCCCGACGTGCTGAAAGTGCTCAAAGAGAAATTCGGCATCTCCACCATCGACACCGTCGAGCATGACATAGAGACACTTATCAACAACTGATATTGCAACAACTGATATTGCAACGACTGATATTGCAACGACTGATATTGAAACAATAACTGATATTGAAATCTATAGTAACGGGGTATAAACGGATTCTTTAGTCTGTTTATGCCCCGTTACTCGTTATTACGACCCTCAACTGTCCATACCGTGGTAATACTATCGGACATCTTCGATGCCGCCGTAACCGTTCGTCGTCGATCAAGGCGCTCACCGGAGGCCGTGTCAATCCCCAAACCGACAACATTGTCTACTTTGACCTCATAGAAACTGACTACCGCAGCCAATGAAACGGCTGACGTTCATCTCACTCTTTAGAAATACAGCCGGATAAGAGGCTGATATAATCAGTGATTTTGCAATATCGCTCTTAAAATCGGTGGCAAAAAAATAGTACCTTTGCAGTGAGATGAAAAATTTGATTTGGATACTGATTTTAGCCGCCGTGGGTATGGTTTCTTGCTCACGGTCTGTGTCATACTATGATGATGTCATAGCCAACGCTGAGACTGTTGTTTCGGAAGACCCTGACAGTGCGTTGTCAATGCTTGAGGTCATAGATCCGATGGAATTATCTGTCGATTCTCTGAAGGCTAAGTATCATTACCTCATGGCTTCAGCACATGAGATGCAGGGCCATGTCATGCTGGCAGATTCCATGATAAGGTATTCTGTGGATTATTATAAGGATAGGGATTTGCCACGGGCCATTAAAAGCGCAACATTATTGGCACTATACAAATTATGGAGTGGAGATGGCAGAACTGCGATTAGACAGCTTGATTCTTTGTCCAACCTCGCGAATGTTCCTGACAGCCTTATGATATACCCATTGTTCAAAAGGGCTTATTGGGGACCGAAAATATCTGTCTCAGATAATAACAGAAAGAATATAAGCCGTCTACTCTCTATTGATAAAGATTCTGCCTCACATAATTTATATAAGTATTGGCTCTATGTCGATTATCTGTTTAATGGTGACAACGATTCGGCCCTTGCTGTGCTGAATACGCTGATTGACAAAGCTATCGCCGATAAGGCATCTTCACAACAATTCAGCTATGAGTATGAGAAGATCGGTGTATTGGAGGAAATGGGCAGATATGAGGAATCTCTGCAGTTGTCAGACAAATTTCTGGAAAAAGCACCTGAGAATTCAATCAAGCACTATATTCATCTTTGGAAATCGTTGGCACTGTTCAATTTGGGTAGTATGAATTTAGCTATCAAAGAATTAGGGAAAGCTGATAGTTGTGCCTCAGTGATTTCTGATGCTGAAAAAGCTTATTATAACAGTTTTGCTTATGTCCTTTATACTGTTCTTGACTTTCAAGAAACCGGTAAATTAAAATTGATCCGGATGGCGCAGATAAACAATAATCAAAAAGATAATTTGCTTCGCAGTCTGTCCATACGGCGGGAGTCGGAGCAAAACGCTCTCGAAATCGAGAATAAAAGATTGATTCTGAAAGCAAAAAATGAACGGCAGACGGCTACAATAGTTATCATAGTTCTTGCAGGCTTCCTGATTTCAGGAATACTGTTATGGTATGCGTTGAATAGGAAACGAAAGGCCATAGAGAAAGAGGAGCAGGTTGAAGCTTTGCAAAAGATGGTTGACGAGTTGACGCCATCTGCTTCACCATTGTCGGGTCAGGAATCGTTGCGCCGGGCGATGCTTCAACAGCTCGGCATTATAAAGATGGTAGCCGAGACTCCGACTGAGCAAAACCGGGAGATGCTCAGGAAAATATCTTCGATAAACAGTGACACAAAGGGGGCACTCGTGAATTGGAATAATGTGTTTGAAATAATCGACAACCTGTATGCCGGGTTTTATTCATGTCTTCATCGGCGCTACGGAGATGTGCTTACCGGTAGGGAAGAGCAGATTATAGTCCTTATGATGGCCGGATTCTCAACAAAGGAAATCAGTGTCATCACAGCACAGACGACAGCGACCATATATGTGCGTAAATCATCTGTCCGAAAAAAGCTCGGTTTGCCCGAAAAGGAAGATATAGTGGCTTTTCTACATCGTGAGATATCTGTTTAATGCCGATTTAGACCGGTGAGCGTGATATTTAAACTTTTTAAATTAATTACTATTGATAATCAGTAGGTTATATAAGGAGCGTTAAGACTTTTACATTTGGCGTTAAGACTGATTTAGGCATAAATTTGCGATATGAAAATCAAAAAAACTATCGCAATATGAACACAAAAAACATTAGTAGAATTGTATCTGTAGCAATGGCCATAATCACTATGCCTGCCATTGCAATATCTCAGGAAGTTGCTGACTCAATCGCAACGCATGAACTCACAGAAGTCGTTGTTCAGGCGTCGAGGGTCATACGTAAGACAGATATGGATGTGTATCATCCGTCCAAAAGCGCGCTTGAAAATTCCAAGAACGGTATGCAGTTGCTCCGGAATCTGATGATTCCGACACTTACAATCAATGATGCTCTTGGTACAATAAGTGCCGCCGGTCAATCGGTGCAGGTTCGCATCAATGGTCGGGAGTCGACGATAGAGCAACTGCAGGCGCTCCTGCCGGAAACAGTCAAGCGCGTGGAATGGATGGACAATCCGGGGCTTCGTTATGGTGGCGCGAATTATGTCCTTAATGTTATCGTGGTCAATCCCTCAGTTGGTGGCGCGTTTATGGCTGATGCTAAACCGGCCTTAAATTGTGCGTGGGGAAAATATAATGTATCTGCAAAATTCAACGCCGGATATTCGCAATGGGAAGTAGGAGGACATTTCAAACTAACCAATAGGCTGGAAGCTCACCGTGATTACTCAGAAACTTTCACATGGCCGGATGAAAAGGTGTTGACAAGGACAGAGACTCCGATTGGTGGTAAGCTGAACAACACCCAGGGTTACGGTTGGCTGTCGTATAACTATATAAAGCCTGACACCACTGTTGTTTATGTCCAGATGTCTGCCTATAGGAATTTCTCGGATCTTTGCCGATACAACGGGATTCTATCGCTGAGTAACGGTGATGAAAAAATTCTTTTGAATGATGCGTCAGGCCGAAGAGGGACAACGCCTCGCTTTTCCGCATACTTGGAGCAGCATTTCGCCCATAAACAGATGTTGGTTGTCGATTTTAATGCCTCTCTATACTCAGGTCATTCTTATTCGGATTATCTTGAAAGATACGAGGATGCTTCGGACTATATAACCAATGTAAATACCTACATAAGAGACCGCAATCAAGCCTACGGTCTTGAGGCTGACTACATAAAACAATGGCGTTCATCTAAACTTACCGCAGGAGCATCCTATACGGCCAACCGTAACCGATCCATTTATGAAAACCTGGGAGGTGAGATTTTCCATCAGCGTCAAGATAAGGCATATTTCTTTGCAGAATATTTCCAACGCATAAACAAGGTCACACTTACAGGTGGACTTGGAGCGCAGTACACATCTTTTAAATTCAAAGAGACGAATCAGGGAAATCACTCGTGGAATCTCCGACCGCAAGCCACGGTGACATATTCACTGAATCAGAACCATAATTTCAGACTTGCATTCACATCATGGCAATCCGCCCCCTCTTTGGTGGAGACCAATATAGCTCCTCAGCAACTCGATGGCTTCCAATGGCGTATCGGAAATTCAAACCTTAAGACTTCATCTTCCTACATGCTTACCTTCAGATATGGGCATAATCTGTTTAACCAACGTGTCAGCGGTTCTTTCGGCGTCAGGGCGTTTACAAGTCCCAATGCAATAACTCCGTATTTATATTGGGATAATGACCGACTGATAACCTCATACGAAAACAGCAAAGGATTGCAGAATCTGAGTTTCTGGTTGGCCGAACAGATACAGATTATTCCGGATTGGCTGATGTTTTCCGGCACAATACAGTATAGAGCTGAACGCATGAGGGGCAATACATATACTCTTTATAATCACACATGGAGCGGTGATGCGGCCTTGATGTTCATGCATAAGGGATTTCAATTTGTGTTCCAATATGTGAGGGCACAACGTGACCTGTGGGGTGAAAAAATCAGTTGGGGCGAGGATTTCAATGTGATTGCAGCTAATTATAATTGGAAAAACTGGCAATTTGAGGTCGGGATGTTCATGCCCTTCGGAAAATATGACCAAGGCTCAAAAATGTTGAGCAAGTGGAACACCAATGAGCAGCATACTCGCCTCGACATGAGGATGCCATATCTGAGTGTCAGCTACAACCTCCAGTGGGGCCGTCAGAAGCGCGGAGCCCGAAAGATGATCAACGCCGATGCCAATGTCGACACCTCCACTGCCGGAGGCAGATAGGCAATTTGCCCCCGTAAGAGGACGAGGGATACATAAGAACACAAGAGCATAAGAAACAGAAGAAGTATATTGCCTATATGGTTGTCAATTATCATGACCTATAGGGACTACTGAGTATTTTTATGACAAATACGCTGTATAGCAGATAATTGACAATTATAACTTCTGTTTCTTATGCCCTTGTGTTCTTATGTATCTTGCTTATTCCTCGGAAAGCTTGCTGTAGGCATCATCCGTGACCGGTTCGAGCCATTCATTGGAGGTGTCTTTGCCGTCGACCGACATTGCGAGGTGTGCAAACCAACTGTCGGCAGTCGCGCCGTGCCAATGCTTGACGTTGGCAGGGATGTTTACGACATCTCCGGGACGGAGTTTGCGCGCAGGTTTTCCCCATTCCTGATACCATCCCTCACCGGCCACGCAGACAAGCAACTGACCGCCCCCTTCTGTGGCGTGGTGGATATGCCAGTTATTGCGGCAACCGGGTTCGAAAGTCACGTTGGCTATGCCAATCTGCTCCGATGATATGGGCGCGAGATAGCTCTGACCGATGAAATACTGCGCGTAGGCATCGTTAGGCGAACCGATGGGAAATATCATCTCCTGCTCGAATTTACGGCGCGCGTCGGTTGCGTCATTGTCCTCCTTCCATACCTCAGTGGCTTGACGGAACGCACCCCATGCTTTGGGCCATCCGGCATAGAAGGCCACTTGGGTAAGGATTTCAGCGATTTCAGTGCGCGTCACGCCGTTCTTTTTCGCTTCTTGAAGATGGTAGGTGAGCGATGAGTCTATGATGCCGCTGCTCACGAGTGAGGTGACGGTGACGATGCTGCGGTCGCGGAGCGAGAGGCGGTCGGTGCGGCTCCAGACCTCTCCGAAGAGGACATCGTCGTTGAGTTGTGCGAATTTGGGCGCGAAGTCGCCGAGCTGTGCCCTTCCGGCGGTCTGACGAATGTCCGACGGTTTGTCGGTGAGGCGGGTAGGATTCTGGGAGTGTGCCATGATTGCTGTGGTGAGTAATGTCAAGATGAATGCTGAGTGTCTCATTGGAGAGGCGGTTGATTGGTGATTTCTTCAATGCAAAATTACAATGCAACTCCGGTATGCATTATACATTTTCACATAGATATGTACCAATTTTTAATATTTCACCTGATTAATGATACTATGTCATTTTCACAATGATGCAGTTTTCCTCGTTTAATCACTTTTGATCACAGTCCATTCTCCTCCATACCTGTGGCAGTGGCGGCATCCTCCATTCCCGGGATTGTGGTATCGGCCTGAGTGACGGGGCCGAACCATTCCTCAAGTTTCGTGCGGGCACGGTCGAAGACGGAAGGAGTAAGATTGTGCCACACGGTTTTCAGGACGAATGTCAGTGCGGCCATGTCATCTACAAAGCCACCGAAAAGCGCATCGGGAATGATGTCGAGCGGCACCACGAAATATCCCAATGCGGCCATTATCATCATCCTGTCCTTGAATGGAATGGACTTGTCAAGCGAGGCATAGTAGAGAATCAACACACCGTAGACTACCTTCAACCCCGCCTTGCGCCCATATTTTTTGAGTTTGTCCATGAGGGCAGTGCGGTCGTAGGCATCTTTGAACCGATTGATATTGTCGAGGAAATATTTCCGTGAGAAGGCCATGATTGAGAAGTTGGGATAAGGATTATAGTGTGCGTGTCATTACTATAAACGTCAACCCCCGCCGGTAGGTTGAGAAGGTTGCTCCCTCCGTAGAGGTATTTAGCGCCCGCTTTTTCGCCTTGATTGCCATTCGTGGCGTTCGTCTGTGGCCATCTGTTCACAGGCGTAGCTGAGCATGATTGAAGGCATACGGGCCACATTCTCATCAAGAAAAGCGCGCAACTCACGCCGATAACCCTTCTTCCACACTTCTCGAAGCATCCAACCCGCGGCTTTGTGCAAGAGGTCATGGGGACTCGACAGCAGGAATCCAGCTCTTCCGAGGCATTTGTCAATATGGCCTTTGCGGGTGAGCATCCATGTGCTGACCATGGCGATGCGCTGTTGCCAGAGGGTGTGGCCATCCGGTTTTATCCACTCGTCCATCAGGGTGAGTTCCGGATTCATGACCTCATGATTGCCTACAATCTTTATCGCCGAGAGGTCGACAAGGTCCCAGTTGTTGATATACGGATGCAGTGCAAGATATGATTCGAAAATCCGGCTCAAAGCCTCCGTGTCGTCCTTTTTCATGGCTTTCAGATATTGCTCCACCATTATCAGAAGTCCGCACAGACGCACTTCATGGAGAGGTGACATCGCGAGTTGGGCCGCTTCCGGAAGCGGAGTTTCCTTCCATGCTTCTTTCACCACCATGCGTACTTGTGGATTGCGCAGACCGATGAATTTGTCACCCTCGCCGTATTCACCCGGACCGGTTTTGAAAAATCTCAACAGTTGTCGGGCCTGACGTTCATCCGCCATGCTCAGCAATGTAGCTTCTATGTCTGCTGCTTTAATCATGGATTTCTCTTTTTTTGAGGGGTGTATGATGGGCAAGTTTTTAGAATGGTTGATAGGGCTGCGAAGTTACAAAATTTTTATCAGTCCTTTGCATTATCGCACCTTTCCGGAGATTTCGGATATTAATTTTGTGTCAAAAAATTAATATCCGACCACTATCATGAAAAAGACATCTCCTCTGAGCTCCACCGGCGAAAAATCAAGGTCAATTACCAATGGTGCAGCCACTTCGGCAATCTGTAAACTGCCTCCGCTTCCGGTTTCCAAAAAATTCTATGCAGCTATCCGTCAGCGCGTCACCGATAGCTGCGCTTGTCTTCCGAACGGCAAGGAAGTGTGCAAGTCCGCACTTGCACTGATTGATACATATCTTGCTATGGGTGAGGCCGATCTTGATTGGCGGCCAATCGAATGTAGCCTCATTTTCGCTCTTGTGAAGCCGGAAATCGACCGGGCAATTGAGCGGTCGAAAGCAGCAAAAGCGCGTGCAGCACGAAAGAAAAAAACGATGGAAAACGCTGTTATTCCGGATGATATGTCCGGTGTAGAAATACAAAGATATATGCCCGCAAATCAACCGGATATAGAGAATCCGGCGGTGCAGTTTTCACGCGATGAGGATTCTCCCGCGTGCCCGGAGACAGCCGGGCTGTCGCGCCGTCAGCGTCGCGCGATGTCGCGCTCTCCGAAGCGTAAATGGGCTAAGATAGGCTCCGGAGGAGGGAAAGTGTGAAATGCATTAAGACAGGCACCAAAGGAGGAACAGTGTGATTTGTTACGCCCTCTAAAGACTTTCTCAGTTATTCTTATTGATGAGGTTTACCACGACCTTAACCATCGTATCCTTTTCCTCAGTGCGGCTTTCGGCAATCATTAGGGTAAGGGCAACGAGGGTATTGTCGGCGATTCGCTTTGTGCCGTCCTCGTTGTAGAGGATGCCGTTTCCGTTCAAGAACCATAGGAAGAGCGTGGCGGCAATGCGTTTGTTGCCGTCGCTGAATGAATGGTTTTTGGTTACCAGATAGAGCAGCATGGCCGCCTTTTCCTCGACAGAGGGGTAGAGGTCAACGCCACCGAAAGTCTGGTAAATCTGCCCGATGGAGCTTTTGAAGGAGTCGTCTTTTTCATTTCCGAACAGGGAGCTTCCGCCGAATTTCTCATGAAGTTCGCGGATTACCTCCATTGCATTCTCGTAAGTGGCGTGAAACTCCTCTTTTCCGGTTGTGTCCTCGATTTTAAGCTCCTGATAGTCATAGCGGTCAAGAGTGTCGAGAGCGTATGTGTAGTCGACCACCACTTCAAGGAGGGAGCGGCTGTCGTCGGTCAGTTTTTCCTGATTCCTGATTGTCCGGCCAAGGACTTTCACCAATTGGCTCAGCTCGTCGAATTTCTGCGAGGCAATGCGCTCGTTGACGGCATAGCCGTTGAGAAGGTATTGTTTCAATACCTTGTTAGCCCAGATGCGGAATTCAACACCACGTTTGCTTTTTACACGGTATCCGATAGAGGTCACCATTTCAATATTATAGTGCTCTACCTGATATGTTTTCCCGTCAGATGCAGTTGTCGCAAATTTTGCGACAACTGGAATTCCTGCCAATTCTTCTTTAAGGGCATTATTAATATGCTTACCGATTGTCTTTACATCGCGATCAAACAGCTCAGCTATCTGATTGCGGTTTAGCCATACGGATTCATCGTGAACCTTTACATCCACGCTTACACAGCCGTCCTGCGACTGATAAATTACGAGTTGAGAGTTGTTGTATCCTTCCATTTCGCAAAGATATGATTTTTATTTTGATAATCAATCACATAACAATGCGAAATTAAGATTGCGGATGTCAAATCCGCTTTTGATTCCGGATTTGGAATCAGCCTATTGTATGGAATTCGATATTCCCATCGGATGAGGCAGTGTCCGCGCTGACGAAATGCTCCCCGTGGAGCGAGAGGAGGTCGGATGCGGAATTGATACCGGAAGTGACAATCAGTCGGAGCAACTCTCCGCGGAGGGTTTTCAGCTTGCCCGAATTCGGAGTCCGGGTCGTCCCTCCGGGCAGGAGCTCCCGGAAATCAGCTTTCCACACTTTCGCCGATTTGCCCACGGCCTTCCAGTCTATACACTTGGCGGCATCACCGGGGAGGAGGTTCAAAACATCCTCATGTCCTCCCGTCGCTATTTCTTTCAGGAGACATTCGGTCACCTTGTCGCGCCAATATGTCGCAAGTGCTTTCCCTCCGGGTGCAAGCGGGGTTGTGAAATCCATCCTATAGGCTTTCACGATGTCATCCGGACGCAACCAGCCGTAGAGCGATGAAAGGAGTCTTACGCATCCGGTTGTGTTCCGACGAGCTTCCTCGTCAAGCGACGCATAGTCGAACGCCTTGAACACCACACCGGTGAAAGCCTCGATGGCACGGCTCCCGACAGCCTTGTTTGGAAACTCGTAGGCCATCTGCTGCAACTTCCTAACCATCGGCAGACTGATTTTGACAGTCGCCACGAGTTGGTCAGCGCTCAAGGAGCGGACGGTTTCCATGATTGCATCGGCATCGGATTCCAGCAACGGACGGCAAGCCGTATAGTTCGCCTGGCCTATAGCGTTGCCGCAAGGTGTCATTGTCTTTGATTCGGCTATGAGGATAAACATGTCAGATTGATTCAGTGGTGTATATGTCTATGATTAGGTCACGATGCGAACAGTCCGCCCCAGGGATAGCTTCCCGGTTTCATGGTGATGTGGGTGCCATTGTCGCTTCTCATACGGATTACGCCGGGGGCAATCTCATGGGTTATGGTGAAAGACTCCCACCCCAATTTCCGGAGGATTGCGTAGGCTGTCGCTCCCCCTTCGATGACCAGTTCGGAGGGTGCATGGTGGCCTACAAGCCGTCGGACAATGTGGCCTGTGGTTTCCCTCAGATGCACGGCAATTTCCTTGCCCGTGCGGTGACGGTCGCGTATGGCGAGGATGAGGGAGTGTCGGAGGTCATATTCCTTTTCAAGTTCATCTGCCCAACTGTCGGCAGTCGTTTCGCCGTCGTAAAGTGTGGTGGGCATGTAGAGGGTAGCTATGCCGCAGTCGATTGGTTTGCTCTGAGTGCTGCCACAGACAATCAGGGTGTCGGTGGTGTCGAGCGTGAACGTTTCTGTCTCCCTTGCTCCGTCGACCGGAAGATGATGCTTCAGAAATGCAGTGAAGAGGTCGGCTGCTCCTGCAAGTATTGTGCTGTTGCCGGCAGAAGAGACGGCATGGACCATATCATCCTCGCTTACGGCGTCGGCGTATTCAATCCCCTTGACTTCGCATTCCGGAAACCGCTCAGCCATCTTCGACGAGAAGGCCGGAAATTCCGGGTCGAATGAGAAGTCTGTCTCATGAATCGGCTTGTCACCGACATAATAGACACCATCGCGGATGATTCTCCCTTTGGAGGGATTGGCAGGAATATATAGGGCCTTGGTGTAGGGCGTGGCGCTGATGATAGCCTCCAGCTCGGCCACGACATGGCCCCGCAGGGCTGAGTCGGTCTTTTTGAAGATATGCGCCACATCCGGCATTGAGGCGAGTGCGGAGGCAACACGGCGGGATTCAGCCGCAGCCTCGCTTTCGCCCATCGAGCGGGTGTCGGTGGCCACTACAATCACATCGCAACCGGGAGCCTCTGCGGGTTCCACGGTCAGTTTCACACGAAGGCCGAGACGGTGGGCAATGCCCGCCATCTCGGCTGCTCCTGTGATGTCGTCGGCAATAACGGCAATCATTATTCCTTTATGCCTAAACGGTATTTCGCCATGCGTGTCGCGTAGTCGATGCTGAGCACCATGGCATCATCGCTTGCAATTCCCTTTCCGGCAACGTCAAAGGCGGTGCCGTGGTCCACACTGACGCGGATGATAGGAAGACCGAGGGTGATGTTCACGCCGTTGGCGCTTTCCATCTTGCCTGTCTCCTTGTTCCAGTTGAAGGCGCAGACCTTCAGGGGGATATGGCCTTGGTCGTGATACATGGCCACGCAGCCGTCATACTTTCCGCACTTCGCTTTCGCAAAGATTGAATCCGGGGGAACGGGTCCGTCTACGTTGAAACCGCGTGATTTCAGCTCCTCGATAGCCGGGATGATTTCCTCGGCTTCCTCGTAGCCGAACATGCCGTTCTCGCTGCTGTGGGGGTTGAGTCCTGCGATACCGATGAGGGGATTCTCAATTCCGAACTGCTTGCAGGCATCGGCGATGAGTTCAGTCACTTCGATGATGCGCTGTTTCTTCACGAGGTCGCAAGCCTTGCGCAGGGGGACGTGGGTCGAGACGTGGATGACACGGATATTCTCGTCGGCGAGCATCATGGCATACTTCTTCGTGTTGGTGAAGGTTGCATAAAGCTCTGTGTGGCCGTCGTAGTGGTGTCCGGCAAGGTTGAGGGCTTCCTTGTTGAGCGGAGCTGTGACGGTTCCGTCTACCTCATTGGCCATGGCAAGCTCGATGGCCTTCTTGATGCTGACGAAGGCAGCGTTGCCGCACTGAGGCTGCACCTCTCCGAAGCGGAAGGTCGACATGTCGACACATTTGAGGTCAAACACGTCGATTGTGCCGTACTCAAACTTCGCGTCGCTCACCTTGTCGACAGCGTTGATTTTGAAGTCAAATCCGAGGAGTTTGACAGCCTCGCGCATCACAGCTGCGTCGCCTGTGACGATGGGGCGGCATTTCTCGTATGTTTCCTTATGGCTGAGGGCGCGGACAACGATTTCGGGACCGATACCGGCCGGATCGCCCATTGTGATTGCTAAAATCGGTTTCATAATCAGTAGAGGGAGTTGTAGATGTCCTTGGCATCCTGTTCGGTGACTTCGCGGGGATTGTTCTTGAGCAGACGCTGAACCTCCATGGCAGCTTTGGCCATGCGGTCGACTGCGCTCTGCGGGATGTTGAGCTCGGTGAGCTTCTGGGGTATGCCGACAGCCTTGGAGAGTTCGCAGATGAAATCGACACCGTTCTGTGCGGTCTCGTCGTCATCCTTGCCTTGCGGTGCGCCGCAGGCGATTGCAACTTCGGCATACTTCTTAAGATTGGCCGGACGGTTGAATTTCATCACCGAGGGGAGAAGGATGGCGTTGGAAAGTCCGTGGGGGATATGGAACTCGCCGCCGAGGGGATAGCTGAGGGCATGGACAGCGGCTGTGTTGACCGGGCCGAGCACAAGACCGCCGTAGAGCGAACCGAGTGCGAGGGCCTCGCGGGCCTCGACATCGTTACCGTCTTTGACGGCACGGAGAAGGTTGGCTGCGATGAGCTTTATGCCCTGGAGAGCATAGATGTCGGCTGCGGGATGGGCGAATTTGTTGGTGTAGGCTTCGATGCAGTGGGTGAGCGCATCCATGCCGGTGTCGGCTGTCACCTTGGCGGGGACGGTCATTGTGAGTTTGGGGTCAACGTAGGCTGCGTCAGCAAGCAGATAGGGGCTGACGATGCCTTTCTTGAGCTTGTCGCGCTCGTCGAGAAGGATGGCGTTGGGCGACACCTCGCTGCCGGTTCCTGCTGTGGTGGGCAGACAGGCGAGCCATACACCCTTGGCTTTGATGAAGCCTGTGCCGAAGCAGTCGGCGGCCTGCTGGTCGCTGTTGATGAAGGCGGCGACGAGTTTGGCAACGTCGAGCACCGAGCCTCCGCCGATGCCGACAACGCTGTCGGCGCCGAATTCGCGGGCACTTTTGAGAATGGCTTCGAAGTCGTTGAGCGTAGGCTCAGCTACGATATTCTGGAATACTTCGATGCTCACGCCGTTCTCTTTCAGTTTGGCCAAAGTAGGCTCGATGAGGGGGACAATGGGAGGAGCGGTGAGCACGAAGAGGCGCTTATGGCCGAGTTTGAGGTAATCTTCAACGAATGTATTGATGCAGTCCGAACCGAATACGATTTTCTGTGGCTGCAGAAGTGTGATTGGTTTCATATCTTAAGTTGAAAATAATGATTCTTGGAATGATATGGTTGTGATGGAAGGGTACGCATGGAAAGGTACATAAGGACATAAGGTCAGAAGGGACATAATTTTTTTGAGCAGGGGAAATTATAGATGACGATAGTTCAAACTATAATTTTTAAATCGAATATATTAAATCAAACATATTTAAATCAAACATATCTGAATCAAAAAGTCGGATTCTGACATAAAAAACTTATGTCTCTTCTGCCCTTATGTCCTTATGTACCCTTCTATCATAGGATGAGCTTTTCCATCAGTGGTGTCAGATGGCTTCCACGTCGAGTTGCTGTGCGGCTTTCTTGCGCTCCTCCATATAGCCGAAGATGGTCAGTTCCTTCTCGGCGAGAGGTGCGGCGAAGAGATAGCTTGCGAGATAGCCCACGACGAGGACGATGAGGTGGCTGTAGACACCCAACATGTATTTGTGGTGGGTGAAATTCCACTCTCCGAGGTCGAGCAGACATTCTTTCACTCCGGTGCCGTGGATGTCGACCTTGGTTGAGGTCAGGACAGCGTATGCGGTGAAGAGGACGGCTGCTGCGATGCCGACATAGAGACCCTTGGCGTTGGCGCGGCGGCTGAACAGTCCGAGGAGGAAGATGCCGACGATACCGGCCGAGAAGATGGCGTAGAGCGAGAACAGTGCCCCAAGCACACCCTCGCCGCCCCATGAAATGTAGAGGATGGCGACGCCCACTGCACCGATGCCGGAGAGCACGACCATGATGCGGCCGAAGCGGAGCTGCTGGCGGTCGGTGGCATTCTTCTTGAAGCGTACATAGTAGTCCTGCACGGCGATGGCCGAGAGGCAGTTGAGGTCGGTGTCGAGGCTCGATATGGCCGCTGCAGCGAGGGCAGCGATGATGAGGCCGCGTATGCCAACCGGAAGCTCATTGCTGATGAAGTAGGGGAACACCTCGTCGGCTTTCAGTCCGTCCGGAAGGACAGGGGCTGAGGCGGAATGGTAGTAGGCGAAGAGGCAGGTGCCGATAAACATGAACATTGCCCAGATGGGAACACTCATGAGCACTCCGATGTAAGCCGCTTTCTTCGCGTCGCGGTCATTTTTCGCGGTGAGATAGCGCTGCACGATGGTCTGGTCTGTGCCGTACTTCTGCAAGGCATAGAAGACACCGTTGAGAACCATCACGAGGAAGGTGAGCTGGGTGAGGTCCCAGTCGTACGGTCCGACATCAATCTTGTTGTACTCTCCGGCTATGCGCAACACCTCCGAAGGTCCGCCTTCGGGAAGGAAGAGCAGGAGCACCACGCAGATGAGGCCTCCGCCGATGAGCAGACCACCCTGCGCCACGTCCATCCAAACGATTGCCTCCATGCCTCCGAGAAGGGTGAGAAAGATGATTGTAATGCCGAGGACAATGACAATGGCATAGATGTTCATGTCAAGGAAGGTCGAGAGGGCCATCGAGACGAGGAAGAACACCGTGCCGGCCTTCGAAAAGTGGCCGAGGGTGAAGGCGAAGGAGCTATACATGCGGGCGAAGAGTCCGAAACGCCGCTCGAAGTATTCGTAGGTCGAGAGACGCACCACCTTGCGGAAGAGAGGGACAATGACACCGATGAGGGCGAGGAGCACCAGCGGAACCATGAGTCCCTGGACGAGAAGAATCCAGTTGTCGGCGTAGGCCGCACCCGGATATGCGAGGAATGTGACGCTTGAAATCAGCGTGGCGAATATCGACATGCCCACCGCCCAAGCCGGAATCTTGCCTCCGGCGGCGAAGTAGGTGCTTGTGTCCTTCTGACGACGTGCGAAATACACGCCCACACCGATTGCCGAGGCCACGGACAGGAAGACGATCAGATAGTCGATCCAGTGAATGTCGTTGCTCATAGCTTCGCCTTGATTGCTTGTTCTTCTTCAGATGAAAGGCGGGTGAGGGGCATGAGCATCCAGGGGTCGCAGAGGCCCTTAGTCTGCATCATCACCTTAAGAGCTGTGAGCGACTGGCCGAGGGTGCGGCCTGCCTGATAGATCTTTGCAATTTCGTTGGTTTCGTCCTGCAGGCGGTTGGCTGTCTCCATGTCGCCGTTGACGGCTGCTTCATAAAGGGTGTTGAACATGTCGGGGACATAGTTGCCGGTGCTGGGGACGATGCCGTCGCCTCCGAGCGAGAGGGAGAATGCCGACTGTGCGGCCCATCCACAGAAATATGCGAAGTCCTCGCGGTCCTTCGAGATGGCGATGCACTGCTTCATGCGTTCAAGGTCACGCTCCGAGTCCTTAAGGCCGACGATGTTGGGATGGTCGGCGAGACGCTTCACCACGTCGACGGGAATTGTCATGTGGGTGGTGGCGAGGATATTGTAGAGCATGAGGGGACCGGTGATGTTGTCAGCGAGGGTCTTGTAGTAGTTATACATCTGCTCTTCGGTGAGGGCATAGTACGAGGGGAGTGTGGCGACAATCACGTCAGCACCTGCCTTGGTGTAGGCCTCAGCCTGTCGGAGCTGTTCGCTGAAGCAGTTGCCTGTGAGTCCGGCGTAGATGAGGATGCGGCCCTTGGCGGCTTTTACGGCTGTCTCGACGAGAAGGAGACCGTCGGCGGCTGAAACGCTGTTTCCCTCGCCGGTTGTACCCATCAGGAGGGGTGCCACTCCGTTTTGGGCGAAGAATTCAATGATTCTTTCCACTGCGGCTACGTCGAGATCCATTTTTTCTGTGACAGGGGTGACCATAGGCACGACCACGCCACGATACTTGCAAGTTTTCATTTACTTATTGTTTTAGATTTAGGATATTGTCAGTTGTTCATTGGTAATAGCCATCCGGTTTGCATGGCTTGATTGGCCGAGGCCAAATCGGGCAAATCCAATGGGTTGCACAAAAGTAACAAAAAAAGTTGAGCAAACGCCCCTTTTGCCGTAAAAATCTGCCGTAATTGTGGCTTATTGTATAGACGGATTATGCCGTAATGCCATCGTATGGACGCGCTGCGCCATGAAGCCATTGTAGGGACGCGCTGTAGCGCGTATGCCGGATGAGGTAGAAATTTGATATGCAGACACACAAAAGCGCACAAAAAACAAAAGTTACGATTATCTGAAGATAGGGTTCAATCTTGCAGATGCTTTTGTCTCTTGTGCGCTTTTGTGCGTCTGTATCTAGAATGCGTCTGTATCTAAAATGCCTCTATATCAAATAAAGCTTTTTATGCATTATTGTCCTTGATGACTATTATCAGGCTTGCCAGCCATACAACTACGGCTAAAGCAACTGTCCACCATCCGGTGAAATCGCTGAATTTAAGTATTGGCCAAAGCAAGAGAAGCATACAGCCGCCTATCAATGCGACCAATCTGGCTCCTTTCTCCGACATTGTTCTCACAGACAGCCATTTGGCTTTGACATAGATAATCCATATCGGCCAAGCGATAACTGTGGCAAGGTTTATCAGCATTGCAATGAAATCCACAGTCGCAAATCCTGCGTCTGCACCATTCTTTGTAGAGAAGTGGATGACAAGACTGCTTGCAACAGTCATCAAAGCCATCATTGTGACGGGGGAATTCATCACATTCCCTTTATTCGTCATGTCTGCGGTTTTTTCCATAAATAATCCTGTTATTTGACTTATTATCCCTATTTGACTTATCTGCCTTATAGGTTCTGTTGGCTTTTTTTACTCGAAGCGGGGTGCTGTGAGGCGGGAGCCGCGGAGGAAGTCGGGGGTAGGCATACGGCGTTTGCCTGGAGCCTGGAGGCTGAGGATTTCGATTAAATTACCGTCACCGGTGCCGACAAGGAGGGTCTGACCTTCGATGATGATTTCACCCGGAGAAAGGTTGGTGTTCGCGGGATGAATTCGGGTCTCGAAGATTTTGACAGCCCCAAGTTCGGTGTCGCCGTCGAGGAGGGTTGTCCAAGCCGCAGGATAGGGGGAGAGGCCGCGGACGAGGTTGTGGATTGTCACAGCCGGAGCGTTCCAGTCAATCTTGCATGTCTCCTTGAAGATTTTTGGAGCAGGGGTAGGCTCGGTGTCGCCTATAAGTTCATCCTGCGCAATGGTGGTGAGGGTTCCTGCGATGATGTCGTCGATGGTCTTGATGGTGAGATCGGCCCCGAGGAGCATGAGGCGGTCATGGACATCGCCGACATTGTCGGTCGGGAGGATTTCGACGCGTTCCTGCGCGATGATGTCGCCGGTGTCGATTTCATGTTTGAGGAAGAAGGTGGTCACACCGGTCTCAGTGTCGCCGTTGATGACCGCCCAGTTGATGGGGGCGGCGCCACGGTAGCGCGGCAGCAGGGAGGCGTGGAGATTGAAGGTGCCGAGGCGCGGCATTGTCCACACAATTTCCGGAAGCATACGGAAGGCGATGACGACGAAGAGGTCGGCGTTGAGTGAACGCAGCTCATCGACGAATTCGGGGTCTTTCAGCTTGACGGGCTGCATAAGGTGGAGTCCGTGGGCAACGGCATACTCCTTGACGGGGGACTGATAGAGCTTGTGGCCACGGCCTGCGGGTTTGTCGGGCATAGTCACCACACCGACAACGTTGTAGCCACCCTCGACGATGCGGCGGAGACTCTCGACAGCAAAGTCGGGGGTGCCGAGAAATACTATTCTGAGATTTTCTTTAGTCATGTCGGTTGAAAAAATCAAGCTTCTACAGTTTCGGATTTTGCAAAGTTGGATTCGATTTCCTCGTCGGTCACGGTGTAGTTCACGAGGTCACCGGCAAGGAATTTGTCGTAGGATGCCATGTCAATGAGACCGTGGCCGGAGAGGTTGAAGAGGATGACTTTTTCCTCGCCCGGTTTGAGCTTCTTTACCTCGCGGATGGTGGCGGCGATGGCATGGCATGACTCCGGGGCGGGGATGATGCCCTCAGCGCGCGCGAACAGACATCCTGCCTCGAAGGATTCGAGCTGCTCGATGTCGACTGCTTCCATCAGTCCATCCTTAAGCAACTGGCTGACGATGGTTCCGGCGCCGTGGTAGCGGAGACCACCGGCGTGGATGTTGGCGGGGGAAAACTTATGGCCGAGAGAGAACATGGGCAGAAGGGGAGTGTAACCCGCTTCGTCGCCGAAGTCATAGCAGAACTTACCCTTCGTGAGTTTGGGGCATGATGAGGGCTCGGCTGCGATGAAGCGTGTGGCGGTCTTGCCCTCCTCGCCTGCAATTTTGTGGCGCATGAAGGGGAAGGAGATTCCGCCGAAGTTCGAGCCACCGCCGAAGCAGGCGATGACCATGTCGGGGTATTCACCGGCCATATCCATCTGCTTTTCGGCTTCAAGGCCGATGATGGTCTGATGGAGAGTGACATGGCTGAGGACAGAGCCGAGGGTGTATTTGCAGTCAGGGGTCGTGCGGGCAAGCTCTACGGCTTCGGAGATTGCTGTGCCGAGTGAACCCTGATAGTTGGGGTTGACAGTCAGAATGTCTTTTCCGGCGCGGGTGGACATCGAGGGTGAGGGGGTCACCTGTGCGCCGTATGTCTGCATGATGCTGCGGCGGTAGGGCTTCTGCTCGTAGGAGATTTTCACCTGATAGACAGCAGCTTCAAGGCCGAAAAGCGAAGCGGCGTAGGAGAGCGAAGCGCCCCACTGACCGGCACCGGTCTCGGTGGTGACATTCTTCACACCTTCTTTCTTGCAATAGTAGGCCTGGGGGATGGCGGAGTTGAGCTTGTGGGAGCCCATCGGCGACACGCTCTCGTTCTTGAAATAGATGTGGGCTGAGGTGCCGAGTGCCTTTTCGAGACCGTAGGCACGCACGAGAGGGGTCGAGCGATAATATTTGTACATCTCGCGCACTTCCTCGGGAATGGGAATCCAGCGGTCGGTCATGTTGAGTTCCTGGTCGCAGCATTCACGGGCGAAGATAGGGTAGAGGTCCTCGGCCTTCATCGGCTCGTGGGTTACAGGATTGAGCGGGGGGAGGGGTTTGACGGGCATGTCGGCCTGAATGTTGTACCATTCGCGGGGTATTTCGTCTTCCTGAAGGAAGTATCGTTTTTTCTTTTCGTTCATGATGGTTTATGTTTTGGGCGGGATGGGGTTTGACGTTGATGAAGTTTTGAGTGTAATGCTTTTTTGACGTTGTATGCGGGTTTTGAAGAGAGGTTGATGAGGTTTATTTGGCATACGCGCTACAGCGCGTCCCTACAATTCAATATCGTTTGTTTTTGCAATGTCGCTGTTCCCAATATCGTCTGTTTTTTGCGATGTTGCTGTTTCAGGATGCAAATTTACGGTTTTATCGTGTAGGACGGATGGCTTAGAGCTTGATTTTTGATGTGTCAGCGTTTGATTTTTTTCTCGGTCGAGCCGTCGGAATAGACAATTATGCAGATTCCGGCCGGGACATTCTCCAAATCGGATCCGAATGATGTGCCGTCCATGCCGTAGATTCCGGTAATGCTTTTGGCGGTCATCAGCGGAGAGTCGATTGCTGAATTGTCCTTGTCCTTTACAGGCCGGATGCTGCTCCCAAGCTGGGCCGATCCCAGGAGGGACGTAAGTATGAAGTCCGGGCCGATTGCAGCATAGATGGGTGAGAGTACTTTGGCGACGATATCGAATTCGGGAATCTCCTCGACAGAAAATTCGCAGTTTGATGAATTGTAGATGCCGTTGATGTCAGCGTAGATTAAGCGGCCCTCGCTCATGTAGCCGCATATCGGGAGCGAGATGGCATTTCCGTTTGCAGCTGTGAGTGTGAGGATTTTGCCATAGCCATCGACATTGCTTTCCGAATGACTTACATTTTCAAAAAGCTCCCTCTGCTCTTCGTCGGTCGGGATGCGCCATCCGTCGCCGAGGATGACAGAGGCTGCATCATAGATGGTATTGCTTATGTCGGAGACTCCAAGGTCATGGCAGGTCTCGAAGCTGCCGTCACAGTGGGTGTAGGTTGACCAGTTGTAGACCTCTTTGGTAAATGTCTCGCCAAAAGCATAGAAGCCGCCGCTTTCGTAGGGGTGTGAGGCTTCAAGGTTGCGGTCGGCCCAGAGGACGCTAAGCCCGAGGTCTACGGCTTCCGGTGTGATGTCAGAGGCATTGGTGGTAGCATTGGCGGTAGCTGAGAGGGCGACGGCGATGATGAGGCGGATGATGCCGAGCGAGACGGCGCGGCGGGTAGCCTCAAGCATGGTTTTCGAGCAGAGTTTCTTCAGGATGTTGCCGCGATGATATTCGACAGTCTTCTCGCTCAGTCCGAGAGCCTGGGCAATGTCGCGGTTGCTTTCGCCTGCGGAGAGACGGCGCAGGACCTCAATGTCTTTCGATGACAGTATTCCGTCGGTCTGCATGACTTCACGGCGCTTACGGTCGAAAGCCGAACTGCGGTATGTCTTCCCTTCCGACACGAGGCGGATTGCAAGCACGAGTTCGTTGAGGTTCTCGCCTTTGAGGACGATGCCTTCGACATTGGATTTCATCAGGCGTGAGATGTTCCAGAGCTCTTCGTGCATCGTGTAGACCACGACAGGTTTCGAGAAGCCCTCGGCGCGCATACGTTCGATGAGGTCGAGTCCGTCGGTGCCGTTGGAGAGGGATAGGTCGGAGACAATCATGTCGATGTCACTGAATTCCTTCATGATGGCCATGGCCTGCTGGCGGGTTCCGGCCTTGTGGACCCTGAAACCACGGCGGGTGAGGATGCTGCGGATTCCTTCAAGTACTATGGGATGATCGTCAATTACAAGTAGTGTTTTCATCGTTGGGTAATGTTGAGAGTGTAGGAGCCGTCCTTCACAATGATTTCAATGGAGGCACCGATGATTTCGGCGCGCGCACGGAGGGTGCGTGTTCCGATTCCGTTGCCGGTGGTGTTTGACCGGTCAGTGACACCATCGTTTGTCACCGACAGCGAAAAGCGTTCGTTGCCGTCGAGGGTTATGGCTATGTAGGTCGCCTCCGAATGCTTTATAGCATTGTTGACGCTCTCCTGAATGATGCGGTAGAGTTCGTGGCTTGTTCCGGGCGGAAGCGATTTCCAGTCGAAAGAGCCTTCGTCAGTGATGCTGAGGCGAGGTGTGCTATGGGTTGAGTTGTGGTGACCGACATAGTCGAGGAGCAGGGATGTGAGGGTTTCGGAGGCGAACTGCGGGGGCATCAGTTCGTGGGATAGTCTGCGGACTTTGTCGGCGATTTCCTGCAGTCGGCAACCGTTTGCGCCGGGATTGGCGATTTCGAGCTCGCACTGGAGGCCGACGAGGTCGCCGGCAACATCGTCGTGGAGTTCTCGGGCCATGCGGGCACGCTCCTGTTCGAGACCGCGGATGTATTCCTGCTGTTTTTCAAGTTCAAGCCGGCGCAGATGGCGGCGGCGCGCGTTTGTTACGAGCACGGCTCCGGTTCCGAGAAGGATGATGCAAAGGAGGATGATGCTGACAAGAATCCAGTGTTGACGGCTGAGGCGCTGGATTTCCATCTCTTTGTTGAGAGTGTCGTAGCGCACGGAGAGGTCGCTGAGCTGACGGTCAATCGCGCTGTGGCGGATAGAGTCGAGAGTGTTGTAGGCTTCGATGGAGTGTTCATGAGCCTGCTTGTAGTGGCCCATTCCTGCCAGGCATTTGGCTTGTTCGAGCAGGATGAGATTGCGGGGTTTTCCGTGGGTGCCGAGCGAGTCGATGGTCATGAGCAGTTCCCATTGGTCAGGATAGCGTTTCTCACGTTCGGCAAGGGAGGCCTTGGCCGTGAGGATTACTGTTGACGCCTGATGGGTCGGGGGAAGGAATGCAGTTGCCTCCTCCATCATTGCGATGGTCTCACGCGCAGCGGCTACGGAATCAAGGGCGATGTAGGCGCGCACGACAGGGGTGAGGAATTTGATGAGATAGAGCGGAGAGGCATTCCGGGCAAACGGATAGAAGGGCCGGAGGGTCTTGATAACCTCCACATGGCGGTTTTCCTTCATGTAGATACCGCCGATTGTGCTGACTGCCGAGAGGATTGCGGTAGTGTCGGCCAGTTCCTCGGCCATCTGCAGCGAGCGTCGGCCGAATTCATGGGCTTCGTCGCAACGGTCGGTCTCCGCGTAGATGACGGCAAGAACATCAGCGAAGGTCTGCTCCATCTCCATGTTTTCCTCGCGGATGGCAATATTGAGACCTCGACGGTAGCAGGCGATGGCCGAATCGAATAGCTCTTTGCGACGGAATGAGATGCCACGGCACTGTTCGCCCTGCATCTCGGCTTCACCGAAACCGGTCCGGCGGCCGAAAGTGATGAGAGTGTCGGCGTAGGATTGCGCAGCATCTATCTTTCCGCTGTTTATGAGGGCAACCAGCCGCTCAATCATCAGATAGCCACGCAGGGTGTCGCTCATCTCGCAGTTTGAGAGGAGCGAGTCGCTTAGGGTGATGGCTTCATCGTAGCGCCCTTCGCTTCCGGGGACGGCCACGAGCATGAATGTCTCCTCCTCATCGGCGGGAGCTATTTCCGTCTGATTGGAGCAGCCGGAGAACGTGGCAAGCAGGATGATCAGCAGGGGAAGGCAGGCGAGGAAAGCGGAAGAGAGTCTATTGGAAAACATAGGAGGGATGTGAAGATGACGGTAAGGCTGATTGGACGATGTGGACAGGTGGTGGCTGTGATTCAGGAGGGCTATTAGAACTTGTAAAAAAATATCCGCATGTGTTGAACAGACAATCACTTGCGGATATTTGCGGTGCTCGAAGCGGGACTTGAACCCGCACGGTCGCAATGACCAAAGGATTTTAAGTCCTTCGTGTCTACCATTCCACCATTCGAGCGGCCATGGTACAAAATAACATTTTGCACTGCAAAGGTAACGCTTTTTTTGAAAAATCCAAAAAATTGGAAGCATGGCATTGACCTTTGTGGCAGTGTCTGAAAAATTGTATTCCCGTAGGGAGTCGAACCCTAATCGTCGGAACCGGAATCCGATATTCTATCCATTGAACTACGGGAACATGCCCTTGTGGAGTGAGTTTCGCTTCACAAGAGTGCAAAATTAGTGAAAATTTTGTATTTTTGCAAAGAAGTAAAATTAAAAATTAATGACCAATGGACGTAAGGATTGAGCCGTCGTGGAAAAATGCGCTGGCCGACGAATGGAACAAGGACTATTTCAGACAACTGACGGATTTCGTGCGCTTGCGCTATTCGACCCGTCAGGTATTTCCGCCGGCAGGCAAGATTTTCGCGGCCTTCGATGCATGTCCGTTCGAGGATGTGAAGGTCGTGATTCTCGGTCAGGACCCCTATCCGGGTTACGGTCAGGCCAACGGTCTGAGCTTCTCGGTCAATCCTGGGGTGGATCTTCCGCGTTCGCTCCGCAATATCTACAAGGAGCTTGAGGATGACCTCGGTTGCAAGGCCCCGCAGTCGGGCGACCTGAGTTTCTGGGCCCGTCAGGGTGTGTTGCTGCTCAATGCCACCCTGACCGTCGATGCCGGAGCTCCTGCATCGCATCAGAATCAGGGTTGGGAGACATTCACCGACGCGGCCATACGCAAACTGGCTACGGAGCGGGAGGGACTGGTGTTCATCCTCTGGGGGGCCTACGCGCAGCGCAAGGGTGAGTTCATCGACCGTTCGCGCCATTGCGTCATCACATCGCCCCATCCGTCGCCGTTGAGCGCGTCGAGGGGATTTTTCGGCAGCCGTCCGTTCTCGCGTGCCAATGCCTATCTGCAATCGCGTGGTGAGACGCCGATTGACTGGTGCGGGACCGGAGCCTGCGGGATGTGATATTGACAACAAAAGAAAACAGCATCAATTTATGAAATATACGTTAGAAGAACGCAAGGAGCGTGCCCGTCAGCTCAGAAAGGAGGGCAAGAACTGCTGCCAGTGTGTGGCCATGGTGTTTGACGATGTCGCTGATGCCGACCTTGAAATGCTTTCGCGCATTGCGGCCGGATTCGGTAGCGGTTTCGGCGCGCAGGGAGATGTCTGCGGTGTGATTTCCGGAACGACCATGGTGACCGGACTGGTCTATGACTCGCTTGCGCGTCCGGCGCTTTATGCAAAGGTCCGTCAGCCGATGGATGCGTTCAAGGAGATGAACGGTTCCTACATCTGCCGTGAGCTTAAGCAGCCGGGACGCAGACCCTGTATCGACCTTATCACGGATGGTGTGGAGCTTCTTCACCGTCAGCTTGAAGCCGATGGTTTTTGAGCGCGGTTTGAAGCGGATTGTGCTGACTGCCGTCGCTGCACTCTGTCTTGCCGTCAGCGGCAGGGCGGAGGAGACCGACATGTCGCAACGCATAGTCAATCCGGCATTCAAAACCTTGAAGGTCACTCTTGAGGGGAATGAATTTGCTCCTCCGGTCATCCGCCTCGATGATCCGGCAAGCCGTGTGACCGTGAGCTTCGACGAAATCAGCGAGGACCGACGATATATGCGCTACGAGCTCATCCACTGCGATGCCTATTGGCAACCGGAGGGACTTGTCGCATCGGAGTTCCTTGACGGTTTCAACGAGGGGCAGGTGGAGGACTATGAGTTCTCGCGTGCCACGCTCGTGCATTATGTCCACTACACAATCACCATCCCCAACCGTGAGGTGCGCATCACCGAACCGGGAAATTATCTGCTCCGTGTCTACGACGAGAGCGATCCTGAGGAGACCTTGCTGCAGGCGCGTTTCGGGGTGAGCGATTTCTCGGCGGGAGTGTTCGTCGGGGTTAGCTCGCTGACTGATATTGATGCCAACCGCAGCCATCAGCAGGTGGATTTCACTGTTGACATTCAGCATGTGGCGGGTGTGGACGACCCGTTCAATGACCTTAAGGTCGTGGTAAGTCAGAACGGCAGACTCGACAATGAGGTGGTCTTGACGGCTCCGCAGAGAGTGCTTGGCAACCGCGTCATCTACGAGCATCTGCGTCCGCTGATTTTTGATGCGGGTAACGAATACAGACGCTTCGAGACGGTGTCGACCTCCTATCCAGGGATGAGGGTGGAGAATATCACCTACGAGCCGCCGATATATAATATGTGGCTTTACACGGATGCTCCCCGCGCGGGCGAGCCTTACAGCTATGACAGCACGCAGCACGGGCGGTTTTTCATCCGTGAATATTCGTCGTCACGTTCGGACACGGAGGCCGACTATGTGATGACTAATTTCGCTCTCGAGATGCCGGAGCTTCCGGATGCCGACATTTTCATCGATGGCGACCTGACGCAACGGCGTTTTGACCCGCTGTCGCGGATGGTCTACAATCATGCGACCGGACGCTACGAACAGTCGCTTCTGCTGAAACAGGGAGCGTATAACTACAATTATCTGACAGTGCCTTCCGGCTCGGAAAAAGGGGCGACAGGGCCTGTGGAGGGTGATTTCCACCAGACCACGAACGAATATACGGTCAAGGTCTATCACCGTCCGCGCGGTTCACGCTTCGACCGTCTGATAGGGGTCGGAATGGTTGTGTCAGGCAATTAGAATCTTATTTTACAATGGAAGAAACAGAAGAAGAAATTATGTTACAGATACAGGATACGTTGGTGTCGCTTGACCTTGCGGAAGTTTTTTTCTGCTGCGACATTGAAAAGTGTAAGGGCGAATGTTGCATCGAGGGAGATGCCGGTGCACCTCTGACGGAGGCTGAGCGGGATGAGATTGACCGTCTGCTTCCGAGGTTCGAGGATAAGCTGCTGCCGTCGGCCAAGGAGCGCATAGCCGAGGAGGGGACGAGCTATCTTGACCCGGACGGAGACCTTGTGACCCAGATTGTGGACGGGCGCAATTGTATCTACACTTGCTATGCTCCGGGTGGGGTCTGTCAGTGTGCCATCGAGTGTGCGTTCAACGAGGGCAAGACAGGGACGTTCCGTAAGCCTGCCTCATGTGCGTTGTATCCGGTGAGACTGACGATCTATCCGAGTTTCACGGCTGTCAATTATCACCGCTGGAAGATATGCAAGTCGGCCGAGCAGCTTGGCCGGAAGCTTGGAATCCGACTCTATCAGTTCCTCGAAGGTCCGCTGACGGCGCATTTCGGCAAGGAGTGGTATGATGAGTTGAAACTCGCCTGCGAAGCCTATCTGGAAGAGTACGGGGATAATTCCTCCTCGGTTTGATTCCTGAATGTGGAAGGGTACAAAAGGACGCATGATGGAAGGGCACAGAAGGACATAAGGTCAGAAGGGACAAAAGTTTTTTTGGCAGGAAAAATAAAGGGAAGTATATACTTATTTATATACAGAAAATTTATATACAGAAAATTTATATACAGAAAATTTATATATAGAAAAATAAAGGGTTTATTCAGCAATCATACGTTGATGCAGGAATAAATCCTTTTGTTACTTCTGACCTTATGTCCTTCTGTACCCTTACATCATGCGGACTTATGTGCCCTTCCATTATGCGTCCTTTTGTGCCCTTTCATCGGGGACATAAGGAGGTGATGACAAGAATGGCGTCTGTACCGCGGTTGGTACAGACGCCTTGTTGGTATGGTCTGATGGTTGCAGACGGGTGATTAGATGATGCCCTGGCCCATCATTGCGTTGGCAACCTTCATGAAGCCGGCGATGTTGGCGCCCTTCATGTAGTTGATGTAGCCGTCGGGCTCAGTGCCGTGCTTAACGCACTGGGTGTGGATATTCTTCATGATTTCATGGAGACGACGGTCAACTTCCTCAGCGCTCCACTGGAGGTGTTCGGCGTTCTGGCTCATTTCGAGACCTGAAGTGGCCACACCGCCTGCGTTGACAGCCTTGCCGGGAGCGTAGGTTGTCTTGGAAGCGAGGAATGTGTCGATGGCTTCGGGTGTGCAACCCATGTTGGAAACTTCAGCAACGAGCTCAACACCGTTGGCAACGAGTTTCTTTGCGTCTTCGCCGTCTACTTCGTTCTGAGTAGCGCAGGGGAGGGCGATGTCCACCTTCTGTTCCCAAGGCTTGCGGCCGGGGAAGAACTTGGCGTTGGGATATTTCTCAGCGTAGGGAGCAACGATGTCTTCGCCGGTTGCACGGAGATAGAGCATGTAGTCGATCTTTTCGCCGGAGATACCGTCGGGATCGTAGATGTAGCCGTCAGGACCTGAGATGGTGACAACTTTAGCGCCGAGTTCGGTAGCCTTGAGGGTGGCACCCCAAGCCACGTTGCCGAAGCCGGAAACAGCGACTGTCTTGCCCTTGATGCTGTCTTTCTTCTCGTCGAGCATACTCTGCACGAAGTAGAGAGCGCCGAAACCGGTTGCTTCAGGACGGATGAGTGAACCGCCGAAGTCGAGACCCTTGCCGGTGAAGGTGCCGGTGCATTCGTTGACGAGTTTTTTGTACATACCGTACATGTAACCGACTTCACGACCGCCTACACCTATGTCGCCTGCGGGAACGTCGCGGTCGGGACCGAGGTTCTTCCAGAGGCAGAGGATGAAGGCCTGGCAGAAACGCATGATTTCAGCGTCGCTCTTGCCGCGGGGTGAGAAGTCGCTGCCGCCCTTTGCACCGCCCATGGGGAGAGTGGTGAGAGCGTTTTTGAATGTCTGCTCAAAGCCGAGGAACTTAAGGATAGAAAGGTTTACAGAAGCATGGAAGCGGATGCCGCCTTTGTACGGGCCAATGGCATTGTTGAACTGGACGCGGTAGCCGATGTTGTTCTGGACTTCGCCCTTGTCGTCGACCCAGGTCACGCGGAAAGTGACGATGCGGTCAGGCTCGACCATGCGCTCGATGATCTTTGCTTTTTCAAATTCAGGATGCTGGTTGTAGACATCTTCAACGCAGATGAGGACTTCCTTGACTGCCTGAAGGTATTCCTTTTCACCCGGATGCTTGGCTTCCAGGTTGTTGAGAATGGTGTTAATATCCATGATAAAAGAAATTAATTGAAAAGGTATTTGTATTTGATTTGGTTAACGGTGCAAATGTAATAATTTAATTTGATAGGGCGGATGAAAAAAATGAAAAAAAGCTGCAACCATGCTGTAGAACACATGGAAGCAGCTTTTGAAGTCTTGTCTGATAAAAATATAGACGTCGTGCGTGTTGATTATTCGCCGGGGATGATAGCGTCGCTGGGGCAAACTTCTGCACAAGAACCGCACTCGATGCAAGTATCGGGATCGATGTGGTAGATGTCGCCTTCAGAGATAGCGTCAACAGGACAAACGGGCTGGCAAGTGCCGCAAGCCACGCAAGAGTCGGTAATAACGTAAGCCATGATAGATTAATTTGAATTAGATAATTTATACGAAAAATTTATACGATGCAAATGTAACGCTTTTCTTTGAAACTCAGCAAAATTTTGGTGAAAAAAATCATATAAAAGTCATAATACTGTTAATATTAGGCACTTGCAGATATGAAACGGAGTGGAGCGGAAACCGGAGTGAATGTAAATAAAAGACGGCATAGTAGGATTTTACCTATTATGCCGTCCTTTACGGTACTGATGTGACCCGTCACCCTGAGAATGAGTGTGAGGGTTCGTTATTGCGGATTAAGCTTCAATCTTCTTGTAGCGGGGAACGAGTGTCTTCATGATTATCCAGCCGACGAGGTAGGCGACACCGCAGATGCAGAATACGATGAAGTAGCCTGCGGGCTTGCCGGTGAAGCTCATGAACGACATGTTGGTCTGGGCTGAGTAGTCAAAGAGGATACCTGAGCAGTAGTTGATGAGGAATGATCCGAGACCACCTGCCATGCCACCGATACCGATGATGGTTGCGATGGTTGACTTGGGGAACATGTCGCCGGCAACAGAGTAGATGTTGGCGCTCCATGACTGGTGGGCAGCACCGGCGATACCGATGATGATGATGGGAAGCCAGGGAGACACTGAGCTGAGGGGCTGGGCAAGGAGTGCGAGGAGGGGGAACACTGCGAAGATGAGCATAGCCTTCATGCGGGCTGCGTAGGGGTCTACGTTAATACCCTTGCGGGCCGCGCGGTCGATGAAGATTGTCGGGAGCTTGCCACCATAGATTGAAAGCATGGTGATAAGGTAGAGGACAAAAATCATGAGCATACCCTCGCCTGACGAAGTGGAAAGTTTGAAGACGTCGGTGATGTAGGCAGGTGTCCAGAAGAGGAAGAACCACCATACACCGTCGGTGAGGAACTTGCCAAAGAACACAGCCCAAGTCTGGGGATACTTGAAGCACTGCCAGAAGGGGATGGTAGCAGTCTCGCTGTCCTCGATTTCGGCTTTCTGCTTGGCGGTTTCATTGGCGGCATCGTCGTCCTGCTCGATGTAGGCGAGCTCGGCGGCGTTGACGTGGGGGTTCTCGGCTGGTTTCTTGTAGAGGAAAATCCAGAAGCCCATCCAGATGAAGCCGAGGGCACCGATGATGATGAATGCCATTTCCCAACCGTTGCCCCAGCCGATGCTCTGGAAGAACTTGGCGAGCGGGCCGATGGTGAAGGGAGCGATGAGGGCACCTACGGCAGAACCTGCGTTGAAGATAGAGGTTGCGTATGCGCGGTCACGCTTGGGGAAGTATTCAGCGGTCACCTTGATTGCAGCGGGGAAGTTGCCGGCCTCACCGAGGGCGAGGATGGTACGGGCTGCAAGGAAGAAGTAGACCGACACGGTGGCGATGGTGATAGCCATGTCGCCAGTGGCCTTTACAAGACCGGCGGCATCGTGAAGGCCGAGGGTGGCTTCGGTTGCCACACCGCAGACAGCGTGGAGGCAGGCACCTGCCGACCATACGCCGATGGCCCAGAGGTAGCCTTTCTTGGTGCCCATCCAGTCGATGAAGCGGCCGGCAAGAAGATTGGCCACAGCATAGACGATGGAGAAGACTGCGGTGATGAGACCGTAGTTGGCGTCGGTCCAGTGGAATTCGGGTGAGATGAACTCTTTCCAGGTGAGTGAGAGCACCTGGCGGTCCATATAGTTGACTGTTGTCGCAAGGAAAAGCAGGGCACAGATTGTCCAACGGAAGTTGGTCATCTTCTGATTCGCAGCCGCGAGAGGGGATGATACTGCTGCCATACTTTAGAACTTGAAGTAGTTTTTAGCGTTGTTGTAGCAAATGTCCTCAATCATCTGGTTGACGCGCTGCTCTTCGTAGCCGGTGTAGGGGATGAGACCGTTTTCAACGTCGTTGCCCACGAGGTTACAGAGGGTGCGGCGGAAGTATTCGTGACGCGGATAAGAGAGGAACGAGCGGGAGTCGGTGAGCATACCGACGAAGCGGCTGAGAAGACCGAGGAGTGAGAGGGCGTTCATCTGCTTCTCCATGCCGTCCTTCTGGTCAAGGAACCACCAGCCTGAACCGAACTGAATCTTACCGGCAACGGAGCCGTCCTGGAAGTTGCCGAGCATAGTGGCGATAACTTCGTTGGCGCAGGGGTTGAGGTTGTAGAGGATGGTCTTGGTGAGTTTGCCACGGGTGTTGAGGGTGTCAAGGAACTTGGCACAAGCCTTTGCAGTGGTGAATTCGCCGATTGAGTCGAAACCGGTGTCGGGGCCGAGGAGCTTGAACATCTTGGTGTTGTTGTTGCGGATGGCACCGTAGTGGAACTGCTGTGTCCAGCCTGACTCGTAGTCCATTTCGCCGAAGACGATGAGCATTGCGCTCTTGAACTTGAGGATTTCTTCCTTAGTGAGTTCCTTTCCGCCGTAGACCTTGTCGAAGATAGCTTCGATTTCGCCGTCGGTGAAGTCCTCGGCATAGAATTCCTCGATACCGTGGTCGGAGAGGCGGCAGCCCATTTCCTCGAAGAAGTCGTGACGCTTCTGGAGCGCGTCGACCATATCCCGGAACTTGTTGATTTCAACGCCTGAAACCTCAGCGAGTTTCTCAACGTAGGCGCGGAATTCGGCGGGATTCTCTACGGCCATAGCCTTGTCGGGACGCCAGGTGGGGAGCATCTTGATTTCGAAACCGCTGTCGCGAACCTGCTTGTGGTATTCGAGAGAGTCAACGGGATCGTCGGTTGTGCAGACGGTCTCAACGTTGTAGCGGCGCATGAGGCCACGGGCAGTCATGTTGGGGTCGTTGAGGAGCTTGTCGTTACAAGCGTCGAAGATTTCGCGGGCAGTCTCGGGATTGAGGAGCTTGTCGATACCGAAAGCTGTCTTGAGTTCGAGGTGTGTCCAGTGGTAGAGAGGGTTGCGGAAGGTATAGGGAACTGTCTCAGCCCACTTCTGGAATTTTTCCCAGTCGGTGGTGTCTGTTCCGGTGCAGAAGCGCTCTTCAACGCCGTTGGAACGCATTGCGCGCCATTTGTAGTGGTCGCCGCCGAGCCAGATTTCAGTGATTGACTTGAATTTGTGGTCATCGGCTACCATCTTGGGGATGAGGTGGCAGTGATAGTCGATGATGGGCATCTTTGCAGCGTGCTCGTGATATAACTTCTGTGCTGTTTCGGTCTGAAGCAGGAAGTTTTCGTCCATGAAGGGTTTCATGAGTGTAAATTTTAAGGGTTATAGGGTAGGGTTAGGGGAGATTTGTATGGATTGATGAGGATAATCCGGTGGATTCCGTAGCCGGGATGGACCGTGAAGGTGAAATTTAAGGTCGTTGAAGTCGGTTGGCTTAACGACCTTAAATTTTTTTGTATCCTTAAAGGGCTTTGGAATGGATTATCAGAGTGTCACACCGTTCTTGAAGATGGAGATTTCGTGGATGCCGCTCTTTTCGGAGTTCACTTCCTCGCCGGATGCTACTTTGAGAACGTAGGCGATGAAGTCGGCAAGCACGTCGGCCATGGTGCTGTCCTCGGCGAGACGTCCGGCGTTGAAGTCGATCCAGGTGGGTTTGCGCTTGGCAAGACCTGAGTTGGTCGATACCTTCATAGTGGGGACGAATGTGCCGAAGGGTGTGCCGCGGCCGGTGGTGAAGAGTACCATCTGGCAACCTGCTGCGGCGAGGGCGGTGGAAGCGACGAGGTCGTTGCCGGGAGCCGAGAGGAGGTTGAGACCGTGGTTTTGGATGCGTTCGCCGTATTCCATCACACCGAAGACAGGGCTCTTGCCCGACTTCTGGGTGCAACCGAGAGCTTTTTCCTCAAGGGTGGAGATACCACCGGCCTTGTTGCCGGGCGAGGGGTTTTCGCCTACGGGTTCACCGTGGCTGAGGAAGTATTGCTTGAAGTTGTTGATGAGCGATACGGTTTCGCCGAGAAGCTCGTTGTCGGCGCAGCGGCGCATGAGGATTGTTTCTGCACCGAACATCTCGGGAACTTCGGTGAGCACAGTAGTGCCACCCTGCTGTTCGCAGAGCCAGTCGGAGAATTCGCCGAGAAGCGGGTTGGCTGTGATGCCGGAGAAGCCGTCAGAGCCACCACACTTCAGACCGATGCGGAGCTTGGAAGCAGGCTGTTCGGTGCGCTTGAAGTTGCGGGCCTGATTGTAGAGATCGCGGAGGATGCTGAGACCGGCCTCAACTTCGTCGCCCTCGACTTCCTGACATACGAGGAATTTCACGCGTGTGCGGTCGTAGTCGCCACAGAATTCCTCGAAGACCTTGGGCTGGTTGTTCTCGCAGCCGAGACCGATGACGAGGACACCACCTGCGTTGGGATGGAGCACCATGTCGCGGAGAATCTTCTTGGTGTTCTCGTGGTCGTCGCCGAGCTGTGAGCAGCCGTAGTTGTGGGGGAATGCGAAGATTCCGTCCACGCCTTCAGCCTTGGTCTCGGCATTGAGGCGGTCGACAATCTGCTTGGCGATGCCGTTGACGCAACCTACTGTCGGGATTACCCAGATTTCGTTGCGGATACCGACCTGACCGTCGGGACGCTCGTAGCCCATGAAAGTGGCTTCGGTGCCTTTGTTGGCTGCACCGGGAGCTTCGGGCGAGGGATTGTCGATGGTGATGTCGGAATAGTCGAGCTGACCCTCAAGATTTGTCTTGATGTCGTTGTGGTCGAGGAACGCGCCGCGCTTCACCTCATGGCGTGTATGGCCGATGGGGAAGCCGTACTTGACAACGTTTTCACCGTCGGCGATGTCGCGGAGGGCAAATTTGTGGCCTGCGGGGATGTCGCTGACGAGGGTGATTTCGTCACCGTCGACGTTGACAGTCGTCCCCGCAGCGAGCGGATTGATGGCGACTGCAACGTTGTCGGCGGGATTGATTTTAAGAAAGTCCTTCATTCGGGCCTTGTATTATGCTTCAACAACTTCTTTAACGGTCTCAAGCATACCCTTCTCCTGGATGGAGTTGAGATACTCGGTGACGAGGTCGGTGAGACCGGGGATGGCATTGAGGTCGCCGTGTTCTTCGCCCCAGATGAGATCCTTGGCAGCGAGTACGCCTTCAGCAACCTTGCGGGTGTCGCCGGTAGCCCAGAGTTCGGTGAGGAGATCCATGATCTTCTGGTCGTCCTTCGGAACGATTTCGGTGCCGTCCTCGCGCTTGCCACCTTTATAATAAGTGATGAGGGCAGCGAGACCGAGCACGAGACCCTTGGGAAGTTCGCCTTTGCGCTCGAGGTAAGTCTTGAGGCCGGGGAGGTCGCGGGTCTGATATTTCGGGAAGGAGTTGAGCATGATTGAGGTCACCTGGTGGTCAACGTAGGGGTTGTTGAAACGTTCGAGAACGTCGCTGCCGAACTTCTGGAGCTCTTCCATGGGGAGGTTGAGGGTCTGCATGAGTTCGTCGAACTGCACCTTGTGGATGTACTTGCCGATAACGGGGTGGTTGCAGGCGTCGCGCACGATGTTCACGCCGCTGAGGAAGGCAACGGGCGAGAGGACAGTGTGCGGGCCGTTGAGGAGGGTAACCTTACGCTCGTGGTAGGGAGCCTCAGAATCGGTGATGAGCACTTCGAGACCGGCTTTTTCAGCGGGGAATTCGGCACGGAGCTGCTCGATGGAGATGTTGGAAGCACGTTCGATGACCCAGAGGTGGAAAGCCTCGCCTTGAACGACGATGTTGTCCTTGTAGCCGAGTTTCTCCTGGATTTCGTTGATTTCCTTGCGGGGGAATCCGGGAACAATGCGGTCAACGAGGGTTGCGCAGACATAGCAGTAGGTGTTGAACCAGGTCTTGAATTCCTCGTAGTCGCCGTCGAACTGGTCTTTCCAGAGTTCGATGTACTTGTTGATGATTTCCTTGAGGTGGTGGCCGTTTTCAAAGATAAGCTCGCAGGGCATGATGATGAAGCCCTTGTCAGCAGCGCCGTTGAAAGTCTTGAAACGACGGTAGAGGAGCTGGGTGAGCTTGCCGGGATAAGAAGCGGCGGGACGGTCCGAAAGCTTGCATTCGGGGTCGAAGGCGATACCGGCCTCAGTTGTGTTTGAAATGACGAAACGCATCTCGGGCTGGTCGGCGAGAGCGAGGAAGGCGTCAAATTGGGTGAAGGGGCTGATACCGCGCGAGATGACGTCGATGCGGGTGAGCGAGTTCACTACCTCACCGTTGAGGCGGCCCTGGAGATTGACGTGATAGAGGCAATCCTGGCCTTCGAGGAGCTGCATTACGAATGCATCGGGTGTACCCTGAATGGCAACGACTGAAGAGTTGAAGTCAGTCTTGTCGTTCATGTTCTTGATAATCCAGTCAACAAATGCGCGGAGGAAGTTGCCTTCGCCGAATTGGATGATTCTTTCAGGTGCCACTGCCTTGGGAGCGGTGAGTTTGTTTAAAGCTTTCATGATTAAATTGTATAGTGATTTGATTAGTTGTTGGTAAGATTAAGATGTAAAGGAGAGAATTGATGAGGAGTGGAATTGATGATTACGTCAATCAGCGGGATTCCAGCCGGTTGTCACTGCAAAGACCTCTGTGGTGTTGAGGCAGGCGGCGGCATCCTTGTCGCTGACCTTCATGGCCCAGTTGACACGGCCGGTCTGCGAGCCGCCTTCGCCGCGCGAACCATACTCGCCGTAGCGGGCAGTGCGCTCGTTGTCGGTGTTGTTCCAGTTGTGCCAGCCTTCGGGACGGATGTGCTTGCCCATGTCGCAGTTGATGAACACGGTGTGGGCGTAGGGGCGCCAGGGACGGCCAAGGTATACTTTCTTCACTTCGGGAGCGGCAGTGAGCTTGCAATTGTCGAAGATGTAGCCGAATTTCACGTCCTCGGGAGTCGAGGCTGCGGTGATGTAGGAATCACGCTTGCTGAAAATCTCGCAGTCCTTGAAATAGGCGGTCGCGGGGCCGAAGATGAAGTCGGTGGTGCCTTCGATGTAGCAGTCTGCAAAGTAAAGGCGGGAGTTCTTTCCACCTGTGAAGATGGTGTCCTGATTGCCGAGGAAACGGCAGTTGATGAAGCGGATTTTATCGCCTTCGGTGTGGAGAGCGACTGCCTGGCCGAGCTGGGGGGCATTGTTCTCGATGGTGAGGTTTTTGAAAAGGATGTCGGAGGCGTCGACCTTGAGGGTATATGACCGGAAGGTGCCCATCTTGTCGATGTTGGCGTGATGGTCGAAGGTGATGACTGTCTTTTCAGGACTCTCGCCGATGAAGCTTACGTTCTTAAGCCAGGAGGGGATGACGATTTTCTCCTTGTAGATTCCGTCGGCAATATGGACTGTCACGTTGTAGTCCATATAGGCGCGGATTCCTTCAAGAGCTTCGGTGATGGTTGTGTAGTCGCCTGAGCCGTCCTGATTGACGTAAATCTCACGCTTATACTCGGCTGCTGCGGCATCGAGCGAACTGCCGATGCCTGCAAGCAGCAGAATAAGGGATATGATTCGGATTTTCATTTTCAGAACTGATGATTATTTTGTGATTCTGAACCAGTCGACATCGAGCCAGCCGCTGTCGTTGCTTTCCCAGTCGCGGACGCAGAAGAGACCGACTTTCGAGCCGATCCAGTGGCCAGATGTGAGTTTGAGAGGTTCGCCGAATTCGGTGAATTTCTTGCCGTCGAAGCTGTAGGAGAACACAGCCTGACCCTTGAAATCATCCTTTTCCTTAGGATTTTTCGGGCCGATGTTCTTGACGGTGACGCGGAGATAGAGGGGCTTGTCGCCGTCGATTTTCACGGCTTTCACTTCCTTCTCCTCCTTGCCCTTGTTGGCGCTTTCGGCCATGACTTCGGTCAGATAGATTCCGTCGGCGCGGCTGTTGATGACGATTGCGCCGTAGTTGTAGCCCATGACTGCGAGACCTGCGCGCTCTCCGGTCTCAACCTTGCCGTTGCGCTTGCGGGGATGGAACTGCACCTTGGTGGTTGCAGTGAAGTTCTCAGCCGGGAATTTCTGGAGCAGGAGGTTGGATGCGTCGTAGAGGCGGGGGCTGTCGGTGGTCTTCTGGGAGAAGAGACGGAGTGTTCCGGTGTTGGCTTCGCAGAAGTGCCAGAGGGCGTTGGGATTGCCCTTCCACTGCCACTGGAGGCCGAGTGTGGTCGAATCGAATTCGTCGCTTTCAACGGGGTTGACGGCAGGATAGGTCTTGCCGACGTTGGGTTTGCGGTATTTCATGACGGGTTCGCCACGGCCATCGCCGTCGGGGTCAACGCCGATTACAGGCCAACCGTCGTTGTTCCAGGTCATTGGCTGGAGATGAACCACACGGCCGTAAGGGCCTTTGTCCTGGAAGTGGATAAACCAATGCTCTTTGCCGTCGGGAGTGTCAATCCATGCACCCTGGTGAGGGCCGTTGACGGGAGTGTTGCCTTGATCCATCACATTGCGTACTTCGTACGGACCCCAGGGGTTCTTCGAACGGAGCACTTCCTGCCATCCGGTGGCAACGCCTCCGGCGGGTGAGAAGATGTAGTACCAGTCGCCTACCTTATACATTTTTGCGCCCTCGATGGTCTCGTTCTCGATGTGGCCGTCGTAGATGACGCGGTCCTGACCGATTGTCGATTTTCCGTCGGGGGTCATTTCAATCATTCCAAGGATGCTCTTGACTCCGGCGCGGCTTCCGGCATAGCCGTGGGCAATGTATGCCTTGCCGTCCTCGTCCCAGAAGGGGCAGGTGTCGATGATGCCTTTGGCTTTGTGGACATGCACGAGGGGTTCCCACGGACCTGCGGGATTCTTGGTCTTGGTCATGAAGATGCCGAGGTCGGGGTCGCCGTAGTAGATGTAGAATTCACCGTTGTGGTAGCGGATAGAGGGAGCCCACACATGGTTGCCGTGGCTGGGGTCGGGCGCAGCCTGTGCATATTCAGGCATTTCGGTGATGGCATGGCCGATAAGGGTCCAGTTGACGAGGTCCTTCGAGTGAAGGATTGGCAGACCGGGGATGTCGCAGAAGCTTGATGCGGTCATGTAGTAGTCATCACCCACGCGAACCACGTCCGGGTCGGAGTAGTCGGCGTTGATGACGGGATTCTTGTATTGTCCGTTACCGAGGTCGGGTGACCATACCTGAGAGATGTAGGGCTTGCTGTCGGCCATGGCTCCAAGCGAGAAGGCCGCTGCAAGGGTAAGAAATGTGATTCGCTTACTTAGATTCATGTTGTTTAAAAAAGTCATTATAACCTTCAACGGCCCGGATTGACGCCGATATACGGTGTGAGCTACTAATTCATAGTAAATTAGCCGTTTAGGGTAAGTTTTTGAAAGTTATAGATTTAAGTATGGTAAATTTCTCCCAAAGTTAATGATTTTCCGTTAGAATTCAACAAACTTTTAAAATAATTAACGATTTGGAGATTTTAATAATGAAAAATTTGGCAAAATGTACTAACAACAATGAGGGAACAGCATTGACATCTGTTCCCTCATTGAATGTAAAAGTTGAAAAACCGGTGAGTGCGGAGCGGTCTCCGCTGCCGTTTATTTTACGAGTTTGCCGTTGATATACAGGTTGTTGAATTTGACGTTCTTTGTGAGACCCGAGATTGAGTTGCCGTCGGAGGTCACGCCATCGAAGTGGCAATTGTCAACGTTGATATTGTCGATGTTGCAGATTTCCTTGAAGCCTTCAATCATCACGCCATATTTGCTCTTCTTGCAAGTGATGTTGTCGAGCCATACGTTCTTGACGGTCGGAGGGAAGCTGCGGTCGCAGAGCTCTTTGGGCTCATAGACGAGGTTGATTTTCAATACCGATTCCTTGCACTGGCCGACCTCGACGTTGCGCACATAGATGTCCTCGATGACACCGCCGCGGCAGGCATTGGTCTTGATGCGGACCACGCGGTCAAGCTCGGGGCTGTCCATGACGCAGTTCTCAAGGAAGAGGTTCTTGAAACCGCCGGAGATTTCACTGCCGACAACGATACCGCCGTGGCCGTTCTTCATCTGGCAGTTGCGGACGATGATGTTTTCAGAGGGGATACCCTGTTCGCGACCGTCGCGGTTACGTCCGCTCTTGATTGCGATGCAGTCGTCGCCGGTGTCGAAGTAGCAGCCTTCGATGAGCACGTTCTTGCACGATTCGGGGTCACAGCCGTCGCCGTTGGGGCCGTCGTTCTGGATGTGGACACCCTTGACGGTGAGGTTCTCGCAGAGAAGGGGATGGATTACCCAGAAGGCGGCGCGGAGGAGTGTCACATCCTCGATGAGCACGTTCTTGCACTCTACGGGGTTGACGAGCTGCGGACGCATACCGTAGCCTTCGCCGAGGATGCGCTTTTCAACGGGCACGCCGTTCTCGTTCCATTCCTGGAGGAGCGGGCGGCCGATTTTCTGGGTCACGGGGCCTTCGACATAGCCGCGCTTGCCGCTCATCTGCCACCAGTTTTCGTTGGACGCACCGCCGTCGACCGTACCTTTGCCGGTAAGGGCGATGTTCTCCTGCTTGTAGGCATAAATCATGGGCTGATAGTTGTAGCAGTCCATGCCCTCCCAACGTGTTTTCACGATGGGATACTGCGAGGGATCGTCGGAGAAGAGGAGTGTCGCTCCTTCTTCAAGATGGAGGTTCACATTGCTCTTGAGTGTGATGGGACCTGTGAGCCATGTGCCCTTGGGGATGATGACACGGCCGCCACCTTCGCTTGAACAAAGGTCAATCACCTTATTAATAAGCTCGGTGTAGAGAAAGCCTTTGGTCTTTGATTTCTTTCCGTAGTCGAAAATCTTGTAGTCCTTGTCGCGGAAAGTCGGAGCCTGGATTGATTTTTCGATCTGAGGATAGAGGGTTGCCCACGCTTCCTTAGCGTCAAGACTTTTGGCTGTGCAGCAAGATTTCTTGGCTTTGCAGCACTCCTTCTTGGCCCCTTGCTTGCAGCAATCCTTGGGTGCGTCCTGCGCGAAGCCCGAGAGACCGATGCAGAGAGCGGCGGCAATCATTGCAAATTTCTTCATGGTGGTCTGTTATTGTTTGATTGGTTATGAATGTCGTCATCTGACAGGCTTGGGGGAGCCCCCTCTTATTGTATACCGACAGAAGACCCTGAAAGGGCCGAAGCCTGCGTGTCGGCCTACAAAATTAGCAATACGCTTCCAAATTGCCAACTGACATCGTGAAGAATTATTTAATGTTAACAATTATGTTGTATTTCATCCATTTTGAATTGGTAAAAATGGTCGACATCACCTATCGGCCGATAAAATTGCGAATAGATTTTAAAATTAAATAAAATTTAGCTAAGATATTAAAACATACTAAATTAGCTCTGAAAATTTGCATGTTTCCGAGAGAATTGGTAATTTTACAATCGAAAACAAAAACACACACAGCATCAACTCTGATTACACCAATTGAAGAATGCACTTTTCGTATTTCTTACAATGTTTTTCAGTCATAATTTTCCACCTTATAAATAAAGGTTCACAATTGTCGAAAAGCCGGTCGATGACCGCCATCCGAACTAAAGACCAAATGTCTGAAAACACACATACTGACTTTTATTGATCCCGGCCTATGCGCCATCCTTCTGATCTCCCTCCCGACCTTTATCTGAACAATCCCCTCTTTTAACAGACTCCTCCGTAGGCCAATCATGCGATCTGCCGATTCATTTCCTCTATGAACCGACGGCCCTTTTTCGGCCCGAACCAAATCAACTGAATTTAGAAACCAACAAAAACACACCCAATTTCACAAACCTTTTGAAACGGTAATAGCTTCCAAGGCTAACCACTATCATATCAATCATTTAATTTGCATGAAAGAAATCTTAATTTATTATTTTGAAACACAACATGAAAGACTTGATCGTAAGTCGTAGTCAATGGCTGCGCCACCCTTCCTTTGCAGTGCAATGGAAAACCATGCTAATCTTGTTGGTGCTTTGCGTGGGCTTCAAAGCAAATGCCCAGAACCTTACCGTCAACGGTACGGTCATCGACAGCACCGAGGAACCTATGATTGGAGCTACCGTCCAAGTTGATGGCACTAATAATATAGTGGTTACTGACCTCGACGGAAACTTTACCCTTAAGAATGTTGCTTCCAACGCCACTCTCGTGGTTACCTACATCGGCTATAAGACTGAGAAAGTCGCCGTCAACGGTCAGAGCAACCTCACAATCACTCTCACTGAAGATTCTGAATCACTCGACGAAGTGGTAGTCATCGGCTACGGTGGCACCCGCGCCCGCCGCGACCTCACCGGTTCGGTAGGCTCGGTTTCCGGAGCAAAACTTTCAGCGGTCCCCGTGACCTCGGCGGCTGTAGCCCTCCAGGGTAAGGTCGCAGGTGTGCAGGTGACCACGGTCGACGGTCAGCCCGGTGCCGATATCAACATCCGCGTCCGTGGTGCGACGTCAGTGACCCAGTCCAACGACCCTCTCTACATCGTCGACGGTTTCCAGACCGACAACATCAACGACATTCCTCCCAGCGATATCCAGAGCATCGACATTCTCAAGGACGCATCGCTCACCGCCATCTATGGTGCGAAGGGTGGTAACGGTGTAGTCATCGTGACAACCAAGTCGGCTCAGGAGGGCAAGACCCAGGTATCGTTCAACGCCCAGGGTTCTATCAGCCACATCTCCAAGAAGCTCGAGCTGATGGACGCGTATGATTTCGTGAACTACCAGTGGGACTATGCGACCGGACGTTCGACCCGTAACTCACAGACCCGTCTGTTCCGCTACAACTTTGGTAACCCGCAGGATATGGACCTCTACAAGCAGGCACGCACACATGACTGGCAGGACGAGGTGATGGGCAACAATCCCTTCTCATATTCTACCAACGTATCAATCGGTGGCGGCAATGAAAAGACCCGCTTCAACGTATCGCTCACACAGTCTGACGACGAAGGTATCATCATGGGCACAGGTGTTCGCCGTACCAATATCCTCACCAAACTCCAGACCAAGATTCTCCCTAACCTTACCCTCCAGTACAATCCCAAGATGTCATATCGCCGTGACGAGGGTGCAGGTGGCGACAACGTGGGCACCGGCGGTATCATCGACGTGCTCCGCTACCGCCCGACCAACGGTATCCGCGAACGCGACGGCGCATGGTGGCCCGCAGAGACCATCGACCCGGACCAGGAGAAGATTTTCGAATATACCAACCCCGTATCCGACATCAAGACAAACGTGCGCAAGCGCCACTCCTACACCATCGCCAACCAGGCCTCTCTCGAATGGAAACCCATCGACGGTCTGACTCTCCGCACCGAAGGTGTCTATACCATCCAGTTCAAGGACGACAAGCGTTTCTGGGGCCGTCACACAGCCGAAGGCAAGAAGCACAACTCAAACCCTGTAGCTTCAATCGAAAAGATCCAGACCAATTCCTACACCTGGACCACGACCGCATCCTACGACTGGACCATCAAGGACAAGAACAACTTCTATGCCCTCGCAGGTTTCGAACTCTACGACAAGCAGGCACAGTCGACCTATCAGAAGAACCGCTACTTCCCCGACAACATTTCGGCCGACAAGGCTCTCAACAATATGGGCCTCGGTTCTCCCTACCAGTCGACCTCTGAGCTTGGAACTCCCAACCGCACGACCTCATACTTCGGTCAGCTCAACTACAATTATGACCACAAGTATCTCCTCTCCGCTACCTTCCGCGCCGACGGTTCCTCGATGTTCGCTCCCGGCAACCAGTGGGGCTACTTCCCCTCTGTTTCAGGTGCATGGGTTGTGTCAAGCGAGGACTTCATGAAGGACTTCACCTGGCTCACCGAACTCAAGCTCCGTGCTGCCATCGGTAAGGCCGGTAACAATAACATCGATGCCGACATGTGGCGTTACCTCTATCAGACCAACACCACCGTAGGTCCGGCCTTCGGCGAGACAGGCGGTGCCAACGACGGCAACCTCTGGTATGGTCCTGACAAGTATCTCCCCAACCCCGACCTCAAGTGGGAAACCACCCTTACCCGCAACTTCGCGATTGACCTCTCTCTCTTCAACGGTCGTCTGCGCATCACTCCGGAATACTACTGGAACACCACTTCCGACCTTATCTACAAGGCCGACATCCTCTCCACCGTGGGCTACACCCAGCAGTATCAGAACATCGGTCAGGTGACCAACCGCGGTTTTGAAATCGCAATCAGCGGCGACATTCTCCGTGGCAAAGACTACTCGCTCTCAGCCAACTTCAACCTTGGCGCAAACAAGATGGTGGTCGACAAGCTCACAGGCGACAACAAGTATCTCTACGATACCCACAGCCGCTCTAAGGACGGAGGTTACAACTATCGCCTCGAAGTGGGCGGTGAGGTAGGTCTGCTCTACGGTTTCGTCTACGACGGACTCTACTCGACCGACGAGTTCTACTATGATGTCCCCAAGGCAACCTACTATCCCAAGGAAGGAACTGTCAGCATGGACAATATCTTTGACAATTCCCAGTCAGGCGCTCCGACCCTTCCGGGCAAGCCCAAGTTCAAGGATCTCAACGGCGACGGTGTCATCGACGATCATGACCGTACCGTCATCGGACGCACTACTCCCCGCCTCCAGGGTGGTTTCGGCCTCAACGGTCAGTGGAAGAACTTTGACTTCAACGCCAACTTCACCTACTTCCTCGACTTCGATGTCTACAACGCCACTGCCTACTATCTCTCGTCGTCAATCGACAACAAGAATAACTTCAAGAACGTGCTCGGCGCATTCGCCGACCGCTGGCGCTACGCCGACGGCTCCGAATGTCTCTACGGCAACACCTGGATGCAGGGTGCCTACGACCGCTACCTCGCGATGAACCAGGGCCAGACCCGCTGGAATCCCATGGATCTCAACAAGGACGTGACAATGAGCTACTTCGTTGAAGACGGATCGTTCCTCCGCTGTACCGACATCACCCTCGGCTACAACGTCCCGCAGAACTTCATAAACAAGGCCGGCATGTCGAAGCTCCGCTTCTATGCTTCTGTCACCAACCCCTTCATCATCACCAACTACACCGGTTATGACCCTGAAGTGGATGTCCAGAGCGGTCTCACTCCTTCATTCGACTTCAACCGCTATCCCCGTAGCCGCAGCTATGTGTTCGGTCTGAATGTCACTTTCTAAGACATAAAAATCTATATACCTCTTTTACGAAGAAGAAAAAATGAAATTACGCAATATATTCTTAACCGGTCTCTCGGCGGTTGCCCTCGCTTCCTGCTCCGACTATCTCGATGTCGATGCTCCGTCGAAGAATGATCCCGAATATGTGTTCTCTGACAAGAAGGAGATGCGCAATGCTCTCAACGGTGTCTATGCGGCCATGCTCAACAATGAGACCTACGGACAGAATTTCATCGAGAAACTCTCGTTCAACACCGATGTCGAATTCAAGATTCTCGACAGTGAGTTCGCATCATCGTCGGCCTACCAGCGCTATGAGTGCGACCCCGACGGCGGTGACATCAAAAAGGCATGGGATGCCCTCTACACAGGTATCGAACGCGCCAACATGCTCATCGACGGTATCGAGAATGCTGTCATCTACGATGAGGAAGACTCTGAACTGATGCAGATGCTCGGTGAGGTCAAGGTGCTCCGCTCGATTTTCTATCATGACCTCGTCTGGTACTTCGGCGATGTTCCCTATTCCCTCCTTCCCTCCTACAAGAGCCCGGAGAAAATCTATTCGGTCGGTGACCGCACCCAGATTCTCTCGGATCTCATCGAAGACCTCAAGGGGATAGCATCGAAGATGCAGCTTTCGACTGCCCAGTCGTTCTCCGACGGTCCCCAGCGCATCTCGAAGGATATGGCATGGGCGATGATTGCCCGTATGGCAATGACAGCCGGCGGTTATTCACTCCGTCCCGAGGGCGGTGAGTTCGGAACCATGAAGCGTCCGGACAATTACAAGGAATTCTATGCCACCGCAGCCGAGTATTGCGACTCAGTGGTGATGAAGACCAACCATACCCTCGCCAAGCCCTACCACGAAGTGTTTGTCGGTAACTGCAACTATGACTACACTCCCGGCGACGATGTCATCTGGGAAATCCCCTTCGGAACTCTCTCATCAGGCAACGTGGGCTATATCCACGGCCCGAAGATGGACAACCAGTCAGGCGTGACCACCCACTCCTGGGGTAAGGCTTCAAGCTCGGCTCAGCTCAACGCTCTCTACCGCTTCCTCTTCGATGAGGACGACGTGCGCCGCGACTTCGTGAACCAGCTCTTCGGCTACAACAATCAGGGCGAGGCTACGCTCAACAATGGCCGTACGAACTACAACGGCAAGTGGTCGAAACTCTGGAACAAGAACGGTCTCGGTTCGGCTACCGAGGGCAACACCGGCTTCAACTTCCCCTACATGCGCTATGCCGATGTCCTCCTCATGTCGGCCGAGGCTGAGAACGAGCTCAACGGCCGTCCGACCTCGAAGGCTATCGAGCGCTACGAGCAGGTGCGTCAGCGCGCTTTCCCGACCGCTCCCTCCAAGGCTGCCTACACCGGTGGCATGGACCACGATTCCTTCCTCAAGGCTGTCCTTGACGAACGCAAGTTTGAGTTCGCAGGTGAGAACATGCGCTGGCGCGACCTTGTCCGCAACAACATGCTCAGCGAGCAGCTCTACTGGACCTTCTTCCGCTACTATGCAGCGGCTGACCGCGGAAGCGGCTACGACGAATTCGTCGGTGAATATGATTTCGGTGACGGTTCCATCTACAACAGCAAATGGATGAACTCGCTCTACTATCTCAATAATGTCCCCAACAATGACTATTATTCAGTAAGCAAGTTCCCCCAGCAGTCGCCCAACGTCCGTGTGGTCTACATCGTGAATCCCTACCGTCTCCCGTCTTCCGGCGACGAGAAGATAAAGATAAAGGTCGACGGCAAGGACCAGACTGTGGCACGCGCCGACTATATGAACTGGTTTGACGAGAACAACTCACGCCCGACCGCCCACTTCCTCTACTCGCTCCGTGGCTACATCACCTTCGACGGTGGCATGATAAAGATAAACGACAACGGCAACTATGTCAATGCTCCCGATCCCTCGAGCTACCCGACCGTAGAGCAGCTTCCGGCAGTGCGCTACATCCTTCCTTATCCGCGTGCGGTCATCACACGCTCCCAGGGTAAATATGTCAACAAATACGGTTACAGATAACATCAATTTTTCCAAAAACAACTCCTAAATCTAAATCATCAGACTCATAATATGAAAAAGACACTATTATACTGCCTGACCGCCATCATCGGCCTCGGATTCGCTTCCTGTAAGGACGACGATGAGATCATGGGGCCCGCAAATCCTGCGGAAGACTATAACCGTATGCCGATGACCATGTTCCGTCTGGAGGAGAACACCAATGTCTCCGACGACCCCTACGGGATGCGCGTGCTCACCGAAGAACTCAACTCAGTCATCCTCGCATGGTATGGCGTTTCGGGTGCCGCAGGCTATGAGATCAAGTTCGGACCCGAAGCGGGTCTGACCTCCGGCCTCGAAGAGCACTGGACCGACACCTCGCGCCTCTATCAGTGGCCCGACGGAAGCTACTCGAAGATTGTTCCCGCCGATCAGCTCACTCTCCGCATCGACGACCTCGAATATGAGCAGGGCTATCGTTTCGCAATCCGCGTGCTTCACCCCGACGGCAATGAGTCGCGCCACTCCAAGTGGTATGGCATGGGCAATGGCCGCGAGTGGGCCGAGCAGGCAGGTCTTGTGACCGAACCTCGCTACGCTACTCCCAAGATGGTCAAGGCCGACATTGCCGAGAGCAATGATGCCTTCATCGTGAGCATCGACATCAATGTCTTTGACCATGTGAAGGAACTCGCCACCAAGGAATCGGAATATCAGTCGATTTTCGAGGATTTCAAGAAGAACTTCGATTTCGTGCAGGACGGCACCCAGAATGACATGGCTACCGCCAAGTTCAAGGTCGACAAGCTCGTCATCACCCCCTCCAAGGATACTCCCGATGCAAGCATCGAGTCCAAATGGCTCGACTATACTCTCCAGCCCACTGATTTCAAGGATGGTGTCGCAACCTTCCGCGTAGGCGGTCTCACAATGAACGCCAAATATGAAATCAACGCCATCAACGTTGCGAAACCCGCGATTGTAGATGCCCGCTACAACTCAATCAGCAAGCCTATCTACGGCGATCCCGGTGCTCCCATCCTCATCGAGCACAAGGTCTGGGCCAAGGACCCCATCCCCGGCGCTGTTGAATACAATGCATGTCCCCTCGACACCGTCATCGGTCAGTTTGCCAACAATGTGCGTCTCGCCGAAGGTCAGGTCTTCTATCTCGAAGGCGGTAAGGCTTACTACTTCTATGAGAATCCCGTGATTGCAAAGGGCTTCACCCTCGCCACCAACCCCGACGATGTGGCTCTTGGAAAGCGTGCGACTGTCTACCTCGGCGGCATCGGTGTGCGTCTTGACGAATACGGTGCGGAAACTGCCGAACTCAACACTTCCAACTTCATGTTTGGCCGTCAGCGTCAGGCAGGCGAGTCGGACTTCCCCATTGAGGTTGGCTCGGTTATCTTCGAGAACATTGATTTTGACTGTCCCAAGGCCACCAACTTCGGCCATCAGGAGACCGGCGTGGCTTCGGCTTCTGGCAACTACTTCGCCAACATGTACTCCGACGGTATGGAAGTCGTGTTCGAGTCGCTCGAAATCCGCAACTGTTCTTTCCAGCGCATGATCCGCGGTTTCCTCCGTGTCCAGGGCAAGAAGGACAAGACGTTCAAGAAAATCGTTGTCGACGGCAACCTCTTCTACAACTGCGGTTACTATGACAACAATGGTCGTGGCTATGCATGGATTGCCGGTGACGGCGCGAAGACCACCTCAAACATCTTCCGCGATTTCTCATGGACCAACAACACCATGTATGACTCTCCCCGCACTGCTCTCATCTCTGACAACGACAAGGACATCAACTATGCCGACAACGTGAAGTGGAACATCCGCATCGAAGGCAACACCTTCATCAACTTCTCCACCCGTTCCTCGGGCCGCAACTTCTTCCAGACCCGCTACGTTCCCGGTGGTTCATACTACTCTTTCCGTCGCAACCTGATTGTACTCGCCCGCGACGCTGCCGATGAGCGTTCAATCTATCAGACCGGTGCCGACATCCGCACGGTCAAGGGTAGCGGTGAATTCTCCTTCAATGTCTCGGACAACTACTCTGTTGGTTGCACCGACAACCATGACAAGGACGACAAGATCTTCACCGGTTCGCAGTTCTCCAACGCCAAGAACTCATTTGGCGCTCTCACATGGAATCCCGGTAACCTTGGTTCGAAGGATGACCTGAAGGTGAAGGCTCTCACCGACGACAACGGCAAGCCTCTCCGCGCTACAGACCTCTTCACCAGCCCGAATCCCGTCAACTCGGCCTACGATGCCGCTCGTCCGAATCCCTCGGACCACGAGGCTCCCGCCGACATACACAACGCTCTCCGTTACCGCACTCTCCCCTCGGTAATCGTCGAGAAGAATATCGGCGACCCCCGCTGGCGCAACTGATTGCAATGACCTATACCGGTGACACCGGTCGTCACTGGAACCGATGAGGTTCACCCTCTGAACCCATCCGCACTCATTCTCCCTCTTCAACCTCTCTTCGGCTTCCTGTCGGGGAGAGGTCTTTTTTTAGAGAAAAATTGATATATAAAACGGTCGGTCCCTATTGGAACCGACCGGAAATTTAAGGTAGATGTTTTATTGTATCTACAGCGAATCAGTCATTATTCATCCATGCAGTCTTGGGGTCTGCAAGTTTCCAACGCTGGTCACCGATGTTCTTCAGATAAATCTCATGTGAGGTCACCTTTGCATCATTGCGGTAGCGAAGACGCTCGTAAATGTCAGAAGTCGAACGGTGGTCCATCGGATGACTTGTTCCCTTGACCTGCTTGTGCTGGGGATTAGGATCTGAGAAAAGTTCAGTAGCCTTGAGAGGAGTGCTGCCAACCTTCACAAAGAGGTCAGTTTCATCGCCGCCGACAAGACCATCCTTGAATGCTCCGAAGGAGTTCTTGGTTGCTGAGAACAGGTTACCGCTAAAGATGCCGTTGTCTTTATAATGGGCATCGCGGCAGCCAACTGAATAATTGTCCTTGAACTTAAGTGTGACAACACCGGAGCCGTTCACAGTACGGAAGTCAGAACCAATACATTTGAGCTCACGCTCGTCATCATCGGCAGCAGCGAGTACAATAAGATTGCGCTGGCATGTGATTGATGATCCACCGGGGAAGTAGCGGAAGTTGAAGAGCAGTGCACCTGCACGTGTTCCGAAGTTGATGAATGTATTGTTTTCGACAGTGATGTTGTAGTGGAGGTCTGCCGGCCAATCCTGTGAGTTGTTACCCATGGTCATGAGGCCTGAATTCTGGCAATCGTAGAATGTATTGTTGGTGATTCTGAGGTCAGTAAAGATGTTGTTGTTTACTGATGACTGGTCACCATGGATGAAGTTGTATGCGCCACCATTGTTGGTACGGAAATAACCGTTGTTCTGGAAGACGCAGTTGTTCACGATTATCTGTTTGAATTGCTTGGCCTTTGAACCCTGTGTGCGGATAAAGCCACGCACGAAGCCCTGGAATGTACAACCGTCAAGCTCGAGTTTGTCAAATGTGATACCGCGACCACCTGAGTACATGTTGGCAAAGTAGTTACCATTGCCGTCTGAACCACGGTCTGCATATACTTGGAATTTAGGAACGGAGAAATCAATGTTGCGGAACACAACGTTTTCAACCTGAACGGGAGCATCCACCTCACCTGCGCCAAGGTTCTTACCAAACATGAAGTTACATGTACGAGTGTCGTTCTGTTTGCCCTGATTGTCTGCGATACCGGCCATATAAACAGTGGCACGCTTGCCCTGCGCTACGTCTTCGGGATTAGTTTCAAGAGTGAAACCCTTATTGATGTCTGTATTGTTCCAGAAATAATAAGCCTTGCCACCTTCAAGATAGAATACCTGACCTTCAGCGAGGGTCGGAGATGCGTTGAACTGAGAAATGATGGTGTCTATGCGCATACAGTTGTACTCACGTTCACCTACATTCCAAGTTGAGTCATTGTAAATCTTGTCAGTAATCTTGTGTTTGATGAGGATAGGCTCACCGGGTGTACCCTTTGTACGGATAGTGGCATCATTATAATATGAGTCCACATCAATAGTCTTTCCTTCGCGGTTGACAAAGATACGGTCCTTGTTTTGGATACGGATAACGTAGGTTGAGTTCTCGTCAAGACCGTCGACGTGAATGACACCGCCATTTTCTTTTAGAGCGTTCTGGTCAATGGGATAACCGTCGCGGAACTGGGCGGGCACTGATGCGTCAGGATTGATTGCATCAGGAATCACATAAACTGTATGGGCGACAAAGTCACCGTTTGGAGTCTTGTCAAATCGGGCTGCGATAGTATCCTTGTCAGCCTGCGACATGGAGCCGGTCTTGTCTGAAAGGTCAACATAAATGTTGAATGAGTTGAAATCCTTGTCAGAAGCGAAGATAACATTCGGAGTGACATAGCGTTCGGATGTTCCTATGCCAAGATAATCTTCCCATTGCTGACCGTTTCCACGACCGTACCACTTGGAGTGCTTGGTGGATTCGATTATTTCAATCTGACCATTTGCACCGGTCTTGATATAATCCGGATGAAGTACTCGGATAGAAAAACGGTAGGGGGTCTGGTAATTGAGGTCGGGAATCTCGAAGTGAAGAACTTCGGGGCCTACAATGTAGGTGCCTGAAAGACGGTCTGGATTGCTCCAGTCTTCTTCAGTTCCGGAGGTGAGGCCACTCTCCACACCATAGCGGATTTCGTAACCTCCGGCTCCTTCAACACCGTACCAGTAAAGTTGCACTGTATTGCGGGTGCCGTCAACGACCTTACATGCGTAAGTCTCGCTGTTGCTGACATTTGTATTGTGGTTCTTACGGAACATGGTCATCGGCATACGGTCGAGATCATCTGCAGGGGTGTAGATGGTCGTGTCATCGTCGTTACACGATGTCGTCGCAAAAGCCATGATACCGGCAAGAAGATATAATAACTTTTTCATTGATATTATAGAGATGGTTAAGTTTATTAATTACTTATAGCCGTATTTGTTGACGTATTGTCCGGAAGAACGGCGGATTACAGTATTGGGGATGGGCAGGATGTAACGAAGTACGGGGAGTGACTCGACTGTAGGTTTGGTGCTGAGGTCGGGAGCCATCTTGAGCACACCATTGTCAACAATGCGGATGTTCTCAGTCTCATCACAATAGATATAGCCCAAGAGTGAGAAGCGGACCTCATTTTTGATAGTATTGTCACTTGACCAGTCGGCAAAAAGGTCTGTATAACCCATGTTCTTAAGACCAAGTGCATTCGCCTGAGGCTGGGTCATGTAAGTGTAGGGATTCACGATGTTGCAGACATGGATATTCTGATTTGTCGGGAATGAAGTTTCGGGGACAAGACGGCCTATTACATTGCCATTTTCGTCAGTGACTTCATTGGGGACATCCTCAACGCGGAAGAGCTTGTCGGGGAGTGCATCCCAATGCTCATCCTCTCCTTCACCGAAGTCAAATTCTGAGACAGCGGCACAGAATGAACCGGTGCCTTCCTGCGCATCAGCCACAGCATAGTAACGCCAGAAGTTATAGTAGGTGACAAGATTATACTGGTTGTTGCGGACGAGGTCGCGCCAACGCATGTTCTCACCTGCGAATTCAAATTTACGTTCGTCAAGAACAGCCTTGAGGAATTCTTCCTTGGAACCTTTGGGATAGTCAGATATTTTTGCAGGATTAGTGCTTCTGAAAGCTCGTGCACGCACCTGCTCGAGAGCCATTGTAGCATCAGCTGTAGGACCACCGTTGAGCTCATTGTCAGCTTCAGCAAACATGAGGAGCACGTCAGTGTAACGCATATAGGGGAAGTTGATGCCTGTCGAGCCTTCTGTACGGCTTCCGAGACCACCGGTATTCCAAAGTTTGGACCATTTGCCATTGTTGACAGTATATCCGGCGGAGCATTTGGCTGCATTTGCAGTAGCTGTACCGTCGAGATAGAAGAGCTGGTTCACATAATCGCGACGCGAATCCTCGGGATCGAACATGAAGCGGTAGAAAGCGTTGAGTGCAGCTTTGCCTGCATCAGCCTTACCATAATTATGAGTCACAGTCTCACCATCATAGCTCTTCATAGTCACACCATTGATATAACCGATGTTGCCTGATGAATTTTTAGCGAACGGAATCTCGAATATGATATCGTCGCGATTGTCGACAATGAAGTTGCATTCATCAACAAACACTTGCTGATATGACTTGTTGAGGGCATGTGTACCCATCATGCTGCCATAGATAACCTCATAGGCGGCATCGCGGGCAATCTTGTAGTATTCAAGATAGTTTTCCTTCGCCATGCGCTCCATCTTACCGTATGAATCTCCATCGGGACGGAGGGTATAGCCACCTGCAGTGAGTGCAAGACGGGCAATCATCGCGTATGCTGTCTGACGATTAGGACGTTCTACGGACACCTCGGCCGAGAGGTTCATGAAATCAGCAGTTTCCTTGATGTCAGCGATGAGCTTGGAGATGATTTCCAGACGGTCTGTGATAGGATAGATCTTCACCTCGGAAGTTTTGGACGAATTGAAAGAGAAGGGAACATCGCCGAACATCCATATAAGCTCATGATAGTAGATGGCACGGATAATTTTGGCCTCACCGAGCATCTGGGCGATTTCAGTATCAGGTTCCTCAGCATCATATAGGGGCGAGTTTTGCACACCTTCGATGAAAAGGTTGGCGGTCTCAATACCCTCATAAAGGGTTGCCCAGATTTTGCTGAGGTTTCCACCGTCGGCATCGCAGTCGAAACGACGGAAGTTGCCTGACGAAGTGGATGCCGAACCGTTGGAAGCGAAATCGACATCGCTGTTCAGCTGGAATGATGTGAGAATCATATCTCCGAATGTATTGCCGGAGATAAGGCCGGTGTAGACACCGTTGAGAGCGCGTTCCATTTCAATCTTCTGTGAGAAGACGTAGTCGTAGTCGTTTTTGGATGGCGCGTCAACATCAAGGTAGTCAGAGCAGGAAGCAAGAGCTACTGCCGACAGACCGGCGATGAATATATTGCGTAGTTTCATTGTTTGTTTTTTAACTAAGAGTTACAAAAGACTTGGTTAGAAGGAAAGATTGATACCGAAAACGTAGCTGCGCGCACGGGGGTAACGGTTGATGTCGTAGGAAGGTGTGAGACCGCTCTGCACATCGACCTCAGGGTCATAGCCTGAATAGTTGGTGATGATGAATGGATTGGTCACAGAGCCGTAGATACGGCATTTCGACATGCCTGCCTTCTTGATGATATTCTGGGGAATGCTGTAACCGACGGTGATGTCTGTACAACGGAGGAATGAACCGTCTTCCACGAAATTGCTAACTGTGAAGTCCTTGTTGACAACACCGGGATTCCAAAGAGACCTGTTGCCGTTGATGGTCTCATATTCGCGGTCGTTTCGGCTGATGAGGCCTGAGGGCGCACCGTAGAGGACATCGTTAATTTCTACTCCGTCTGCATTGATTTTGTTGATGACGTATGTCCAGCGGTTGTTGAACTTGCCGAGGACATTGTAGAAGTTGTTGTCATTCTTGATTGACGATGAGAGGTAATAGTTGGTTGCGTTGTAGACATCGAAATCAAGGAAGTAAGTGAAGTTGGCGGTGAAGTCGAAGTTTTTCCACTGGCCTGAGACACCGAAACCGCCCTGGATGCGGGGAGTGGTGCGGCCGATTACCGTACGGTCCTTGTCGTCGATGATGCCGTCGCCGTTCATGTCCTTGAATTTGGGCTTGCCGGGGGCGGTAGGCTTGCCGACGGCGGAGTTACCGAAATCATTGTACATGCCATCCATTGAGACTACGCCTTCCTTGGGTGTGGTGTAGTTTTGGGTATTGGGGTCAAATTCGAAATCATCGAAAGAGTAGAGGCCATCGTAGATAAAGCCATAGATGAGACCAACTTCTCCACCTACTTGAAGACGATAGTTGTCATAGGATGAGCTACCTTTCTTGATGTCGATATAGTCTTCATCACCGGTAAGCTTGTCGACCTTCATCTTGTTTGCGCCAAGGTTGAAGTTGGCAGAGAGGACATAGTCCTTTCCACGGAGGATGTCGCCGTTAACAGAGATTTCAAAACCACGGTTGGTCACCTGACCGATGTTGCGGAACTGCTTCGAGTAGCCGAGAGTGGTGATCACGTCAGCCTTGTAGATAAGGTCGGAAGTCGTGTTCCAGTAATATTCGGGAGAAATGCGGAGACGACCGTTGAAGAGTGAGATGTCAAATGCGAAGTTGCGGGTAAGTGTGGTCTCCCATTTGATTTTTTCGTTGGGGAGGTTGCCTGAAGTTCCATACCAGAGTTCAGCAGAGCTTGATTCCGAACCTTCGTTGAAGGCAGGACCGCCTGTGTCGTTTGAATAGTAGAGGTAACGCCACATATCTGCATCAATACGGTTGTTACCGGCCTTACCGATAGCCACACGGAACTTAAGTTCGTTGAGCCATGTCAGATCGTGCATGAAGTTTTCCTGCGCGATATCCCATGCACCTGAAACCGAGGGGAAGTAGCCCCACTGGTTGCCGGGTGCGAACATTGTCGAACCGTCGGCGCGGAATGTAGCGGAGAGGAGATATTTGTGGTCGAAGTTGTAGTTGAGCTGACCGAAATAGGAAGTTGTACGGTCTGCTGTTCCGAGGCTGGTTGTCGAGATATAGTGGTCAGTACCGAGGCTCATGTTGTCCCAAGCTTTCTGTGCGGTGATTGTCTCGGGGAAGAGACGGTTACGCTGCTTGGATTCCTCACCTTGTTTGTGCCAGATTTCAAAACCTGCAAGAGCGAAGAAATTATGCTTGTCCTTGATGGTCCAGTCGTATGATGCAGTAGTTGTCCATGTGTAGGAGTTCACCTGCTTCTTCACGATTTCTGCGACGGGAAGATTCTGATAGGCATTTGAAGTAAGATGGCCGTAGAAATGGTTGTCGTCGCTGAAGCTGAAGTTGTAGACACCTTCAGTGCGGAGTGTGAGTCCCTGGATAGGCTTGTATTCGAGTGAGGCCTGATTCACGATTGTGTATGAGTGTTTCTTGCGCTGGTTCTGCTCGATGTCGCTCACAGGATTGGTGTACTGGAAGTATTCTTCCTGTTTGGGGTCAGCTACGCCTTCATCCCAATAGATACCACCGAGTTCGCGGAGACCATTTGAGGGACGGTAACGGAGCACGTCGATGATACCGCCGGTGCCGACCTTTTCACCGCCTGCACCTTCATCGCGACGGTAAGTCACTTTTGGGTTGAACTGGAGAGTAAGGTTGGGGAGAATCTTGGTCTGGAGTTTGGTGTGGATGTTTGTACGGCGAACGCCTGAGCCCATGATGATACCGCGGTCGTCAGACTGGGTGAACGAGATGTTGTAGCGGGTTTTGTCGTTACCACCACCGATAGAAACATTGGTAGAGTATGAGAAGGGATGACCACCCATTACCTCATCCTGCCAATCGTGGCTAGGTGCGTTGCGATATAGATCAAGGTCGGCGGGATTACCGAAGTTGTAGCGGAAAAGGTTGGTCTGCTTGTTATTGTACTTCTGAGAACCTGAACCTGCAGCGTAGTCCCACTGATACTGTACATAATCATAAGCGCCCATAAGATCTAGCTTCTTCGACAGTTCGCTGACTGAACCCTGGAAATTGACATTGACCTGGGTCTTGCCTTCCTGAGCGGACTTGGTGGTCACGATGACTACACCGTTACCACCCTTCGCACCATAGATAGCGGTGAGGGAGGCGTCCTTGAGGATGTCAATGCTCTGGATGTCGCTCGGCGGAATGTCGTTGATGTTGTCGGTCTGGAAACCGTCGACGATGTAGAGAGGGTCGTTGGACTGGGTCACTGACGTCGCACCACGCACGCGGATATTGATGTCGGCACCCGGCTGACCGTCGACTGTGGTAACCTGCACACCGGCGACCTTACCCTGGAGGGCGACGGCGGCGGAGGTGACGGGGACAGCGGCGAGCTTGGCTCCGGAAACGGAACCTACCGAACCGGTGAGGTCGCGGCGCGCGCGGGTGCCACCGTAGCCGATGACGACGACTTCTTCGAGTGATTCAGAGTCTTCGGAGAGGACAACATTGATGTTGGTCTGACCGTTGACGGCGATTTTTTCTGTCTTGTAGCCGATGTACGATACGACGATGGTAGCGTTCTTGGCAACGTTCTTGAGGGTAAAGTTACCGTCGATGTCAGTGACGACCACATTCTTGGTGCCGTCTACCTGGACGGTAGCTCCGATCATTGGTTCATCGGTGCCGTCGACCACCGTACCGGATACGGTGATATTCTGCGCATTGGCATTGAAACCGACACAGAGCACCAACAGAAGTAGCATTGTTTTCCAGTGCGTCGCAAAGGAAAAGTGCCGCAGCCATTGACTACGACTTGTCATTAAGTCTTTCATGTGATGATGTTAAATAATAATAAATAAGATTTCTTTCATGCAGTTTTTGTCTTCAATTTTTACTTGCCGATATAGAAAATGTACTATTCTGAATGATACCGACATAGTGAATTCCTGCGACAACTTACTGTCTTTGGGGCTATAATGCATAAAATTTAACATTACCCTTCTTGTATCGACGTGTTTTTTCGGCCTATTTAGCCTCCTTATCCCCTCAATTTCACCCATTTGGTTAAAAACTTTAGATTTCTTTGCACTTTACAAAATATTTCATAATTTTGTCGCAAATTAGCATTCCCACCTTAGGAAAATTGCACTTTTATTTGGGTATAACATCTTCACTGTTAACCTCTTATACCAATCATTGAAAACAAAACCAATACTTTCTATATCGGCAAGTAAAAATTGAAGACAAAAACTGCATGAAAGAAATCTTATTTATTATTATTTAACATCATCACATGAAAGACTTAATGACAAGTCGTAGTCAATGGCTGCGGCACTTTTCCTTTGCGACGCACTGGAAAACAATGCTACTTCTGTTGGTGCTCTGTGTCGGTTTCAATGCCAATGCGCAGAATATCACCGTATCCGGTACGGTGGTCGACGGCACCGATGAACCAATGATCGGAGCTACCGTCCAGGTAGACGGCACCAAGAATGTGGTCGTCACTGACATCGACGGTAACTTTACCCTCAAGAACGTTGCCAAGAACGCTACCATCGTCGTATCGTACATCGGCTACAAAACTGAAAAAATTGCTGTCAACGGTCAGACCAACATCAATGTTGTCCTCTCTGAAGACTCTGAATCACTCGAAGAAGTCGTCGTCATCGGTTACGGTGGCACCCGCGCCCGCCGCGACCTCACCGGTTCGGTAGGTTCGGTTTCCGGAGCCAAGCTCGCCGCTGTCCCCGTCACCTCAGCCGCCGTTGCCCTCCAGGGTAAGGTTGCAGGTGTGCAGGTTACCACAGTCGACGGTCAGCCGGGTGCCGACATCAACATCCGCGTGCGTGGTGCGACGTCAGTGACCCAGTCCAACGACCCTCTCTATATCGTCGACGGTTTCCAGGTTGAGAATATCAACGACATCCCGCCGAGCGACATCCAGAGCATCGACATCCTCAAGGACGCCTCCCTCACTGCTATCTATGGTGCGAAGGGTGGTAATGGTGTAGTCATCGTGACCACCAAGTCCGCTCAGGAAGGCAAGACCCAGGTATCGCTCAATCTTCAGGGTTCTGTCAGCCACATTTCCAAGAAGCTCGACCTTCTGGATGCCTACGGATTCGTAGATTATCAGTGGGACTTTGCAACCGGTCGTTCGAAATCCTCCAGCGCAGCGAAGCTCTTCCGCTACAATTTCGGTAACATCCGTGACCTTGACCTTTATCGCAGCGCTCCCACCCACGATTGGCAGGACGAGGTGATGGGTAATGATCCTTTCTCTTACTCGACCAACCTCTCTATCGGTGGCGGTAACGACAAGACCCGCTACAACATCTCTTTCACCCAGTCTGACGACCGCGGTATCATCATGGGTTCAGGCGTTCGCCGTACAAACATCCACACCAAACTCCAGACCAAGCTTCTCCCCAACCTCACACTCCAGTACAATCCTAAGATTTCGTATCGCCGTGACGAGGGTGCAGGTGGCGACAACGTGGGCACCGGCGGTATCATCGACGTGCTCCGCTACCGTCCATCCAACGGTATCCGCGAACTTGGCGGTGGTATCACATGGACTCCCGGTGCAGCCGACCCTGACCAGGAAGCCCTCTTCGAATACACCAACCCTGTCAACGACATCCGTACAAATGTGCGTAAGAAGCACGCTTACACCATTGCCAACCAGGCTTCTCTCGAGTTCAAGCCTATCCAGAACCTTACTCTCCGCACCGAAGGCAACTATACATTCTCATTCAGCGACGACAACCGTTTCTGGGGCCCTCTGACTAAAACCGGTCGCGATAACCAGACTCTTCCTGTCGCTCAGGTTGAAAAGAAGCAGACAACACAGTACACATGGACCACAACTGCTTCCTACGATTGGTCAATCAAGGAGAAGAACAATTTCTACGCTCTCGTCGGTTTCGAACTTTACCACAAGCAGGGTGAGTCAACTTTGCAGAAGAACCGTTATTTCCCCCGCGAAATCACAGCTGACAAGGCTATCCACAATCTCGGTCTCGGCAAGCCCTGGGTTTCTGAATCAAGCCTCGGCACTGCAGACCGCACCACTTCATACTTCGGTCAGCTCAACTACAACTATGACCACAAGTATCTCCTCTCGGCTACATTCCGTGCCGATGGTTCGACAATGTTCGCTCCCGGCCACCAGTGGGGCTACTTCCCCTCGGTTTCAGGTGCATGGGTTATATCAAGCGAGGATTTCATGAAGGACCTCACCTGGCTCACCGAACTTAAGCTCCGTGCTGCTATCGGTAAGGCCGGTAACAACCGCATCAAAGCTGACATGTGGCGTTATCTCTACACCTCCAACGGTTCAGGTGGTCCCAACTTCGGTGAATCTGCCGAGAACCCTGATGGTGAACTTTACTACGACACCTCCAACTATCTCCCCAACCCCGACATCAAGTGGGAGACTACCCTCACCCGCAACTTCGCTCTCGACCTTTCGTTCTTCAACGGTCGTCTGCGTATCACTCCGGAATACTACTGGAACACTACTTCCGACCTTATCTATGAGGCAGACGTGCTGACCACCATCGGCTATGGCAAGCAGTTCCAGAACATCGGTCAGGTGACCAACCGCGGTTTTGAAATCTCTGTCAACGGCGACATTCTCCGTGGTAAGGACTATGTCCTCTCGGCCAACTTCAACCTCGGTGCCAACAAGATGAAGGTCGACAAGCTCACAGGCGATGAAAACTTCCTCGAACTCCATCACTCCCGCGCTGACAAAGACGCAGGTAACAACTACCGTCTTGAAGTCGGTGGCGAAGTAGGTCTCATCTATGGTTATGTCTACGACGGTCTTTATGGCTTTGACGAATTCACCTACAACGCAGCAAAGTCTGCCTACGATCCCATTCCCCAGGTGTTCGATGAGAACGGCAAGCTCGTTTCGGGTACAATACTTATGGACAATATGTATAACTCGAATGACCAGGGCGCACAGACACAGCCCGGTAAGCCCAAATTCAAGGACCTCAACGGCGATGGCGTGATTGACCAGAACGACAAGACCATCATCGGCCGCACGACTCCCAAACTCCAGGGTGGTTTCGGCCTCAACGGTCAGTATAAGGGTTTTGACTTCACAGCCAACTTCACCTTCTTCCTTGACTTCGACGTCTACAACGCAACTGCCTACCGTCTGTCATCCTCGATGAACAACAAGAACAATTTCTACAATGTCCTCTCGTCGTTCAACAAGGGCACACGTTGGACCTACACTGATGTCGAGAAGCGTTGGGAACACATGCTTGGCAACACTCAGGGCACATGGACAAACTTCGAAGGTTCAGGCGTTCCCATGACTGAAAACAGAGAGCTCTGGGGCTATGAGATGTATCAGTACATCAACGGCAACCGCAAAGAGTGGAACCCCGCCGACATCACCAAGGAATACACCATTTCACGTTTCGTTGAGGACGGTTCATTCCTCCGTTGTACCGACATCACTCTCGGCTACTCACTTCCCCAGAATATCATCAGCAAGGCCGGCATGTCGAAGCTCCGCTTCTATGCTTCTGTGACCAATCCGTTCATCATCACCAGCTATTCCGGTTTTGACCCCGAAATTGATGTGCAGAGCGGCCTCACTCCTTCCTACGATATGAACCGCTACCCGCGTTCACGTAGCTACGTTTTCGGTCTTAACGTGACCTTCTAATTAAATCATAATACCAATTACGGAATAATCACAATGAAATTTCGCAATATATTTTTAACAGGTCTCTCGGTAGTGGCACTTGCCTCTTGCTCGGACTATCTGGACGTTGATGCACCCTCGCAGAACGACCCGGACTATGTTTACTCCGACAAGACCGAGATGAACAATGCCCTCAACGGTATCTACACTGCCATGCTGAGCGGCGACACCTATGGCGACAAGCTGTACTCAACCTACGTCATGAACACTGACGTTGACTTCAAGACCAACTCCGGCCGATTCCTTTCAGGCTCGAACTGGTATCGTTACGATGCAGACCCCGACGGAGGCAACATAAGCTCGACATGGAAGCAGCAGTATGCCACAATCGAATTGGCCAACCTCTTTGTAGAGGGTGCCGAGGCTTCTGATCTTTACAATCCTGAAGACGAGCTTGAGTATGCAGACATCCGTCAGATGGTCGGCGAAGCCAAGGTGATGCGCGCAATTGTCTACCATGACCTCACCTGGATGTTCGGTGACGTTCCTTTCTCGTTCAATTCCTCGCGCACTGCAACCGAGAAGATCTATCCCATCATGGATCGTGCCGAGATTCTTGACAAAGTTATCGAGGACCTCAAGGAAGTGGCTGAAGATATGAAGTATTCCGACGAGCTTTCCGATGGTGTCGAGCGTATCTCCAAGGAAATGGCATGGGCAATGATCGCGCGCATCGCGCAGACTGCCGCCGGCTATACCCTCCGTCCCGACGGTGACAGCTATGGCAAGATGGTCCGCATGAATGACAATTATCTGGACTATTACGCCATCGCCCGCGACTACGCCCAGAAGGTCATCGATTCGCAGAAGCACCGTCTCGGAAAGGAATTCTATCAGGTGTTCTACGATGAATGTAACTTCATCTCATCGACCGGTGACGACATCATCTGGGAGATTCCTTTCGCAAAAACAGCCAACGGACGCGTAGGCTATGCCCACGGCCCGAAGATGAGCTCCTATCAGAGTGAGACTCCCCATAACTATGGTGAGGCCAAGTCTGATGTCCGCCTTAACGCCACATATCGTTTCATGTTCAATGAGAACGATGTCCGCCGCGACTATGTCAACCAGCTCATAAAGTACGATGCACCTAACGGTGATGCGATGTTTGACAACGACTACACCGTCTCCAACGGTAAGTGGTCGAAGCTCTGGGTCAACGGAGGTCTCGGCAACCAGACCACTGACAAGACCGGTATCGACTTCCCCTTCATGCGCTATACTGACGTGCTTCTCATGTATGCTGAGGCCATCAATGAGATTGAGCACGGTGTCGGCGGTCCTAACGGAGCCAAGGCAATGGAAGCAGTCGCCCAGGTTCGCCATCGCGCTTTCCCAAACAACCCTGAACTTGTTGAGCCTTATATCTCAGCCCGCACATCAGAGGATGCTTTCCGTAAGCTCGTGCTTGATGAACGTAAGTTTGAGTTCGCCGGTGAGAACATGCGTTGGCGCGATCTCGTCCGCCACGACCTCCTTGCTGAGAATGTATATTGGACTTTCTACCGCTATCTCTCGCTTGCCGAGTCTTCTGAGACCTCTTCGTCCAACCTTGCTCATGTTGCAGCCTATGACTTTGACGGTAATGATGAAGCCTACGACAAGGTGCCTTTCTCAATCCGCAACGTTCGCACGACTGACAACAAGATGACTGTCGACGGAGTGGAGATGCCCATCTATGCCAAGAACGTTTTCCCCAATCAGACTGTCAAGGTATGCCGTATCCTGAATCCCTACAAGACAATGTCATCTGCCGAGGCAAATGCATTAGGACTCAGCAATGTACGCGAGGACATCGTCGAATGGTCAAAAGAGGGTGTCATCCGCAATGAAATCCGATTCTCACTCCGAGGCTACATCTACATGACTCCGGACGAAGGCGACGAGAATGGAGCAGGCGGTGTCGTCATGATTAATGACAATGGCCGTTTCGCAATGGATTCGCGAGATCTCGCCACATTCCCCGGCCGTAAGGATCTTCCTGTGCTCCGCTATATTCTTCCTATTCCCCGTGCTGTCATAAGCCGTTCGCAGGGTCGCTATGAGAATAAATACGGTTACAAGTAATCCCAATCAGAAAAACTAAAGAACAATGAAAAAATTCATATATGCTCTTACGCTTCTCGTTGCTCTCGGGGCGACTTCGTGTAAGGATGACGATGTAAACTATTCACCCGTGGATTTGGACCGTATGCCAAGAACAATGTTCAGGTCCGAGAACACTACTAATGTAAAACCCGAGAACGACGAATATTCTTCAAAACTTGTTCCCCGCACACGAAACACTGTCCAACTCCATTGGTTCGGTATTCAAGGGGCTGCAGGCTATGAGATCCGTTATGCCGAGAATCTCAACACCGGTCTTCTGGAGGATTGGAATGATCCCGCCAAGATTGTCGAATCCTTTGTCGTAGGTCCGGATGTCACTCATGTTGAAATTCCCAACCTCAACTATGGAACCGACTACCGTTTTATCATCCGTGTACTTTCGCCCAAGGGCGAAGGCCATCACTCGGAATGGTATGGACTCGGCGGTGGCCGCGAGTGGGAGGATTTCTGCGGTATCAAGACTGATGACCGCTACACCACTCCCGGTATCTGCGGACAGAAGGAAAAGGATTACCATGAGGTTACCTTTACTTATAAGCTCGCATTTGATGCCAAGGACTATTCATCGTCAGACCTCATGGAGACTCTTGAGGACGGCACACCAAACCCCGACTACATCAAGAACCGCTTCGATGTCGATAACAACGGCAATTTCGTTGTCAGCACAATCGTAGTCAAGCCTGCTCCTTTTAATCCGAATGCCAAGATGCCTGACGGATTTGTCAATGGTCTCCGTACCCTGACAGACGAGGAAAAGGCTGCCGGTGAAATCCGCCTTACCGGTCTTGACGAAAACTGCGGATACTACATCACCCTCCGTAATGATTCACGCATGTTCACCTATACAAATATGTCAGGTGAGACTGTCAGCACCGACATCGATGCTGAATACAATCAGGTTTTTGTCCGCACCAAGGGTGACCCCGGTGATCCCATCATCATCGAGCCTATCGTTGACCCCAATGACACTATCCCCGGTGCAGTAGAGTACAATGCAACACGTATTGACACCATCATCACCAACTTTGTAAACTCAAATGAGATTGCAGAAGGCCAGGTTTACTATCTCCGTGGTGGACACAACTACTACACCACCGGTAACCCCCTCGTACAGAAAGGCTTCACCCTTGCTACACATCCCGATGACCTCGCTGAAGGCAAGCGTGCAGTCGTTTACCTCGGCGGTATCTCCCTTAAGGGTGGCAATCCTGTGACCGGAAACTGGGTACTTGGTAAGAACAAGGAAGCAGGCGACGTTGATGCTCCTATCGAAATTGGCGACGTCATTTTCGAAGGCATTGACTTCCAGTGTCCTCTCGCCCGCAACTTTGGCGACGGCAGCGCTACCGGTAACTACTTCGTCAACATGTACTCAGGCGGTCTTGCCGTGACATTTGAATCGTTCCAGCTTAAGAACTGTACATTCCAGGGCTTCACCCGCGGCTTCTTCCGTGTGCAGGGTCCCCGCTACAAAATCTTCAAGAAGATCCTTATCGAGGACTGTCTCTTCTACAATCAGGGCTACTATGACAACAACGGTCGCGGTTACTCCTGGTTTGCAGGTGACGGTAACAATGCGAAATCAAATCTCTACAATGATTTCCAGATGCGTCGTTGCACATTCTACGATTCTCCGCGCCACGCCCTCCTCTCTGACAACAACAAGGACCTTCTCTGGGGCGATGACATCCACTTCAACATCGCTATCGAGAACTGTACGTTCATCAACTTCTCGACCCGTTCGTCAGGCCGTATGCTCTTCGAATTCCGCTTTATGCCCAATGATTCGAAAATCACATTCAAGAACAACCTCATCGTTCTTGCATCTGATAAGAACGACACTCGCGAACTCAACCAGTCAGGCTGTGACTTCCGCAATATCGCTGGTGCAGCCAATGTGACATGGGACCTCAAGGACAACTATTCGCTCGGTTCGCGTGACGCCCACATGAAGGACGACGGTATCTTCACCTCAGCCGGCTTCTCGGCCAAGAAGAACTCCATCGGCGACAAGTGGGATTGGACTCCCGGTCTTGTTTCCGGTGATGCATCTGACCTCGTCGTTAAGACCGGTGCAACTCCGCTCCGCGCCGATGAATTCTTCCAGGCTCCCAACCCGAAGCATACCAACTACAGCAAGGCTGCTCCCCACAGGGAAGACCATGCAGCTCCCGATAACATCTTCGAGGCTCTTAAGGTCCGCGGCTCTGATGCCAAGGTTCAGTCTCACGAGATTTATCAGAAGCGCATCGGTGACCCCCGTTGGTACTAATCTCGAAAAAATGATGTCTACGATATTTGACTGAAGTTAAATATCGGACATCTTCCAAAAGCCTCAGGCCGACTCCATTCCGGAGCCGGCCTGAGTTTTTTCTGCCCGGACATTGTTTCAAGTCATCCGTAAACCACTATGAATTATGCTCTCCAAAACAGTAATTGTGCATTAAGTGAAGATTAATTATGCAATATTTTAAAATTTTTTCTTAATTTTGCACCGACTAATACCAATTTCAAAACTTAGTAATGAGCCAGCTTATCACCATTTCACCTTCGCCCCATGCGCAGACATCTGTCACGGTGAAGAAGCTGATGACGCATGTCATCATTGCACTTCTTCCCGCCGTCGCTTTGGCGCTCTACTGCTTCGGTATCGGCGCAGCAATCGTAATAGTCACGTCTATAGTCGGTTGCGTAGCCGTTGAATATCTCATCTCGCGCTACATGCTTGGAGAACGTCCCACAATCGGCAACATGTCGGCTGTGCTTACCGGTCTTCTTCTCGCGCTCAACCTCCCGTCGAATCTTCCGATCTGGACAGTCCTCATCGGTTGCGTCATCGCAATCGGTATCGGCAAGATGACTTTTGGCGGTCTCGGTTGCAACATTTTCAATCCCGCACTTGTCGGTCGTGTGTTCCTGCTCCTCTCGTTCCCCGTGCAGATGACCACATGGCCTCTCCCGATGGAAAACCGTCTCAACTACCTTGATGCGACAACCGGTGCCACAACCCTCGGTCAGCTCAAGATGGACCAGATTTCCGGTGCGGATGTCGACCTTCTCACGCAGGCGCTCGGTTTTACCGGCGGTTCGATGGGTGAGATCGGAGCCATCGCGCTTCTCATCGGTTTCATCTACCTTCTTTGCACCCGCGTCATCACCTGGCATATCCCCGTTGCCATCCTTGGCACAGTTGCCGTCTTCTCGCTCTGCATCGGCGCCAATGTAGGTGTCCAGTTGCTCACAGGCGGTCTGATGCTCGGCGCTATCTTCATGGCGACTGACTATGTCACCTCGCCCATGAGCCACGCAGGCATGATCATCTACGGTATCATGATTGGTATCATCACCGTAGTCATCCGCCAGTGGGGTGCATATCCCGAAGGCGTTTCCTTCGCCATCCTTATCATGAACGGTCTCACTCCGCTCATCAACTGTTATGTCAAACCCCGCAAATTCGGAGAAGGGAGGGTAGCCGCATGAAATCATCGCTCGTAAACATGGTGCTTTCGCTCGGCATCATCACTGTCGTGGCCGCTGCCGCGCTTGCCGGAGTCTACACCGCAACCAAGGAACCTATCGCACAGGCCAAGGCCGAGAAGCAGAAAGCTGCAATCGGTCAGGTGCTCCCCGACATACAGTTCAACAACAACCCTGCCGATGAGGCTTCGGAAGTGACTGTCGACGGCGAGACTGTCACCGTCTTCCCCGCCCGTCAGGATGGCGAACTCGTCGGCATAGCTGTCGAGAGCCACGACACCAACGGATTCTCCGGTCTTATCACCGTGATGTATGGCTTCAATCCTGCCGGCGACATTACTGGCTATGCTGTGATGCAACACGCCGAGACCCCAGGCCTCGGATCAAAGATGGGTGAGTGGTTCTGCAATCCCGCCCACAGCATCATCGGACTCAACCCCGCCACTTCCAACCTCACTGTCAGCAAGGATGGTGGTGATGTCGACGCGATCACTGCAGCGACCATCTCGTCGCGCGCGTTCCTGAGAGCTCTCACACTCGCCAATCAGGCTTCACAACAATTTGCCGCACAGCAATAAACCCCTCATCAAGCCATGAACGATAAACTTAAAATACTTTTCAACGGTATTATCGCCGAAAACCCGACATTCGTGCTGATGTTGGGTATGTGTCCCACTCTCGGTACCACCGGCAGTGCCCTCAACGGCATGAGTATGGGACTTGCCACAATGGCAGTGCTCATCTGCTCCAATGTGGTGATCTCGCTCATCAAGAACTTTGTGCCCTCAAAGGTGCGCATCCCTGCCTACATCGTCGTGATCGCGGCCTTCGTGTCGGTGCTTCAGCTTGTCATGGAAGCTTACGTCCCCTCGCTCTACGCCACTCTCGGCATCTTCATTCCCCTTATCGTGGTGAACTGTATCGTCCTCGGACGTGCTGAAGCCTTCGCTTCGCGCCACGGTGTCCTCGACAGTTGCCTTGACGGTATCGGCATCGGCCTCGGCTTCACCATCGCGCTCACACTCCTCGGTGCTGTGCGTGAATTCCTCGGAACAGGTAAGATTTTCGACCTCACCATCTATCCCGAGCAGTTCGGTTCGCTCGTCTTCGTCCTCGCCCCCGGTGCGTTCATCGCCCTCGGTCTTCTCATCGCGCTCTTCTCGAAACTCCGTGCGAAATCCTGCTGATACTTTATACTTAGTCCTTAAAACTTAATACTTAACTAAGTTTATGTTAGAATACATTTCCATCATCATAACGGCAATCTTTGTCAACAACATCGTATTTGCCCAATTCCTCGGCATCTGCCCCTTCATCGGTGTTTCGCGCAAGCTGTCGAGCGCTGTCGGCATGGGTGCAGCCGTGACTTTCGTCATGCTGCTTGCCACTGCCATCACATGGCTCCTCCAGGACCTCGTCCTCACCCCCTTCGGCCTCGGATTCATGCAGACAATCGTCTTCATCCTCGTCATCGCCGCTCTCGTGCAGATGCTTGAGATTATCCTTAAGAAGATTGCTCCGGTGCTCTATAGCGCACTCGGTGTGTTCCTTCCCCTCATCACAACCAACTGCGCCGTGCTCGGTGTGGCCATCACTGTTGTCCAGAAGGGCATGAACCTCGGCGAGAGCATCGTCTATGCCTTCGCAACCGCCGTCGGTTTCACAATGGCAATCGCCATCTTCGCCGGTATCCGCGAACAGCTTGCCTGGACTTCCGTACCCAAGGCAATGCGCGGTGTGCCCATCGCCATGATTTGCGCAGGTCTCCTCGCCATGGCCTTCATGGGATTCTCCGGCATCAAGATCGGTTGATTCCTCCATCCCTCAGTCTGTGCAACGCCCCGTTTGGGGTGTGCAACGATAAATCCCGAAGCCTTTCGGCTTGCCTTCATAAGCATGACGAAAGGCTTCGTCGTATAATCTCCAAAGGCTTATTCCGTCAGCCTCCGGGAGAGTCGCCGGGGAGTTTTCTCCTCTTCCCGCCACAATCATAAATCAGATAATTTGTAAAATTCCATTCTCTATGCGCAATCTTTCATCATTTCAGTCCTTTCTGATTCTCATCGTGACTATTTTTATTGCAGTATGTTCCTGCAAGACCGCTCCCACGCTCGAATCGCAGTTGATGGATGTGGTGAAAGATGCGAAAGGGGATGTCGGCGTAGCAGTGATTATCGATGGCAAGGATACCGTTACGGTCAACAACGACGATGTCCGCTACCCGCTGATGAGTGTGTTCAAACTTCATCAGGCCGTAGCTCTCTGCGCGGTTCTTGACGGCATGTCGGTGGAAATTGACACGCTTGTGCAGATCCGACACGACGAACTCAATCTTCAGACATGGAGTCCGATGCTGAAAGACTACCCGGAAGGTGATTTCAGCCTCCCGATGACCGACCTGCTTGACTATCTGCTCTTGCTGAGCGACAACAATGTCAGCAACATACTCTTTGACCGTTTCTGTTCGCCCGAACGGACCGACAGTATCATCCGCCGAATGACCGGCATCACTGATTTTTCCATCCGTCACACCGAGCACTCCATGCAGCTCGACCATTCGTTGGCTGCCGACAACTGGTCGTCACCCTTGGCTTGTGCCGCGCTCATCAACCGTGTGTTCACCGACAGCCTCGTTTCCCCTCGGAAGCAAGAATTCCTCATCTCGGCACTGAAACGTTGCGAGACGGGCCGTGAACGCATTCCTGCGCCATTTTTCGACAATGACAGCATCACTGTCGGTCACCGCACAGGCAGCGGCTACATTAATGAAGACGGTGTGATTGCGGCGGTCAATGATGTGGCCTACATCACCCTCCCCGACGGGCATTCCTATTCCCTCGCTGTACTCGTGAAGGATTTCGATGGCACGATGGAGGGTGCCGAGCGTCTGATTGCCCGCATCTCCGCCACTGTCCACGGATATGTGACGACGGCCAATTGATGACGGGTAAAAACATTCTCTTTGAAATTGTAAAATAACTCTATAATCACCTTTCCAATGGATTCGGAGAAAGAAAAAATGCTTCGCGGAGAGCTTTATGATGCAAACTACAATCCGCAACTCATCGCCGAGCGCATGGAGTGCAAGAAGCGCTGCCGTGCCTACAACGATTTGCAACCCGACATGCTTGAGGAGCGTAAAGCCCTCATGAGATCGCTTCTCGGTAAGACGTCCGGTGAGTTTTTCATTGAGCAGCCGTTCTATTGCGACTACGGCTACAATATTGAAATCGGGGAGAATTTCTATTCCAACGTCAACCTTGTCATTCTCGACGGTGCCAAGGTTACTTTCGGTGACAACGTGTTCATCGCTCCAAACTGCGGTTTCCACACGGCAGGTCATCCTCTCGATGTCGCTCAGCGCAATCAGGGACTTGAATATGCCCGTCCTATCACAGTTGGCAACAATGTGTGGATCGGTGCGGGAGTTAATGTGCTTCCCGGGGTCACGATAGGCGACAATTGCGTGATTGGTGCCGGAAGTGTGGTCAACCGCGACATCCCGGCCAATTCACTTGCTGTCGGCAATCCCTGTCGCGTTATCCGTTCGATTTGATGGGGTGAGGGCATTTATTTGGGGCATGTTTGAGGTTCATTCGGCATACGCGCTACAGCGCGTCCCTACAAGCGCCTGATTTTAATTGAAAATAAAAAATAGGCCATCCGGCATTGCGTGAGTTGCAATGCCGGATGGCTTATTTTTGGACTGTATGTTTTGACAGTGTTACTTAGCCCATGAAGAGGGTTTCGAGGGCATAGACGGCGATACCGGCTATGTAGCCGACGAATGCGATCCATGTGAATTTCTTGAGATACCATCCGAAGCTGATTTTCTCCAGACCCATCACGACCACGCCTGCGGCAGAGCCGATGATGAGCATCGAGCCGCCGACACCGGCACAGTAGGCGAGGAGCTGCCAGAAGAGGCCGTCGCAAGCGAAATCGCCGGTTGCAGCAATGGGATACATGTCCATGCAGCCTGCAACGAGAGGCACATTGTCAACAATACTCGAAACAACGCCGATGACACCGGTGACGAGATAGTGGTTGCCGTTTGAGACCTCGTTGAGCCACTGGCCGAAGGCTGTCAGCACTCCTGTTTCCTGAAGGGTAGCAACCGCGAGAAGGATGCCGAGGAAGAAGAGGATGGTGGCGAGGTCGATGCGTGAGAGAAGTGTTGTCACTTTCAGATGGCTGTCCTCAACGACGATTGATGCGCGGGTGGTGCGCCATTCGCTGACAAGCCACAGAACGCCGAGGGCGAGAAGGATGCCCATGAAGGGGGGAAGTCCGGTGAGCATACGGAAGATGGGGACAAAAATCAGACCGCCGACACCGAAGAAGAGGATGATTTTCCTGTCGGCAGGGGAGTTGGTCGGGAGGTTTGAGGCCGAACCGGCGGGAGCTACGACATCGCCTTTAAGATAGAGCGACACGCAGAGAGCCGATACGACAACCGAGACAATCGAGGGGAGGATGAGCTGTGAAATCACACCGCCGGTTGAGATCATACCCTTGATCCAGAGCATGATGGTGGTGACGTCGCCGATGGGCGAGAATGCACCGCCGGCGTTGGCTGCGATGATGATGATACCGCCGTATATCATGCGGTCCTTGTGGTCTTCGATGAGTTTTCTCAACACCATTATCATCACGATTGAGGTGGTCAGGTTGTCGAGGATTGCCGAGAGGATGAAAGTCATTGCGGTGATTCGCCAGAGGAGCGCACGTTTGCTCTTGGTGGCGAGAGCGTCATGGACGAAGTAGAAGCCGCCGTTGGCATCGACAATCTCCACGATTGTCATGGCTCCCATTAGGAAGAAGAGGATTTCGCAGGTCTCGCCCAGATGGTGGAGCAGACGGCCGGAAGTGTCGGCCTCGCCTCCGACTCCGCAGGCATAGAGTGTCCAGCAGACCACGCACATCAACAGCGCGGGCACTGCCTTGTTGATCTTGAGCACGCTTTCAAGAGCGATGCACAGATAACCGAGAATAAAAAACGTGACGATAGCAGTTACCATTTTCTAAATAGATTTCATGGATTATAGTTAAAGATTCAGTTAATTCTCTGCGTTACCGACCCCGGCTTCACGCCCATGTCGGTTGCAATCCGTCGGTTTGTGGCGAATCTATGCGCAAAGGTCGCAATTATCATTCTGACTTCAAAATTTACAATAATGAAATATTTCTTTAATGCGCTTTCCCACAAATCAGTAGGAAAAATGTTGTAATTTTGTAGACAATAAAGAATATGAAACTCGATATACGACATGAATCAACCGCCCTCTACATGCAGCCTCTTCGCGAGGGTGGTTCACTTCCCGGCCTCGTGGAAGCGACGGACGGTTTCAAGTATGTGGCCAAGTTCCGAGGAGCCGGTCATGGCACAAAAGCGCTTATCGCTGAATTTATCGGTTCAGAAATCGCCCGTGCGGCAGGCTTCCGCGTGCCCGAACTGATTTTTCTTGATCTTCCGGAGGATTTCGGCCGCACCGAACCCGACGAGGAGGTGCAGGATCTGCTGAAGGGAAGTGCAGGGTTGAATCTCGGTGTCCATTTCCTGTCTGGGGCGCTGACGTGGGATGTGCTGGCCAACCGTATGGACGAACTGACAGCCTCGCGTCTTGTCTGGCTCGACGCTTTCCTGACCAACATCGACCGCACGGCCCGCAACACAAACATGCTCCTCTGGAACCGTGAACTGTGGCTAATCGACCAAGGGGCCTCGCTCTATTTCCATCATTCATGGTCGGATTGGGAAAAGGCAGCCCTGAGTCCATTCCCCTACGTCAAGGACCATGCCCTCATCCGCCACGCTACCCGCATGGAGGAGGCTGATGCGGAAATGCGCGCGAGGATTACTCCCGAAGTGATTGATGCTGTTGTCGATGCCGTCCCGGATGACTGGTTGGCCGCTTCCGGCACTCCCGCATCGGTCGCTGAGCAGCGCGATGTCTATAGAAATTTCCTGAAGACCCGATTGTCAAATTCTCAAATATTCGTCAGCAATGCAAGCAGGACCCGAAAGACACTTGTTTGAATACTCCGTCGTGCGTTTTCTTCCGCGTGTGGAGCGAGAGGAATTTATCAACATCGGATTGGTGATGATGTGTAAGCGCCGGCGGTGGATCCGTGCGCGAATCAGCATAGACGAATCGCGGCTGAAAGCTTTCTGTCCCGATGCCGATATTGATGCGTTGCGCGGTCAGCTTGATGCGTTCTGCCGTGTGGCCGACGGATGTCCCGGAGCGATTGGTGAACTCGACCCGCACGAGCGTTTCCGCTGGCTGACGGCTGTGCGCAGTGCCTGTCTCGCAACCTCGCGCCCCCATCCAGGCCTCACCCCCGACCTCGATGCGACCTTCGACCGCCTGTTTGCGGAGTTGGTGTTGTGAGGGGTGGGAGAGTTGTGAGTTTTTAGTTGTGAGTTGTCAGTTGTGGGCTGCATCCGTTGGTTGCTGCAGTTGGTTGTAGGGACGCGCTGTAGCGCGTATGCCCGATGACCCTATACGACCTACCCCGATTAACCCATTATTCCCGGAACGTGGGTATGTGGTACAGAAATTCAGAAATCACAAAAATAACAGACCATTATTCATCCTATTTGCATTTACCGCACAGCATACATCAACTGTAGCAGGGTAAATGTCGCGTAGTTTAAATAATAGTCTGTTATTTTTGTGATTTCTGAATTTTTGTACCTCAAAAAATATGGCAATCGTCGTGTGAAATGTCGGATATGGTCATCGGGCATACGCGCTACAGCGCGTCCCTACAACCAACTAAAAACTAACACCTCACAACCATCTCCCGGATCGCCAGTGAGGCGAGGGTTATGCCGAAAATGGCGGTGATGTGCATCATCGCGCCGTTGCTTGCAACCTTGTTGTAGGTCATCGCGCCTGAGTGGTCGGTAAGTTCGGCTGCATCTTTATGGTTGGCGACAAGTTCGTCGGAATACACGCATTTGAACTTCCTTGCAGGAAACTCATCGCTCTTCTTGAACTTCCTGCGGAGAGCTGCCGCGAGCGGACACCCTTTCACCTTCCAGAATTCAGCCACAGCGATGCGTGAAGGGTCCATTTTCAGCGCCGCTCCCATTGACGAATAAAAGCGTGTCGGTCTTTCGCTCTTGGCTGTGGCAGCGGCGGCTTCTGTAGCCTTCAGTATGAGCAGAGCTTTGTCGGAAAGGGAATCAATGGCATCAATGACTACATCGAAATCCGTCAGGACATATCTGTCCTGCGTTGATGAGTTGTAAAAATCGTGGATAGCCTCGATTTCCGCATCGGGATTGATGTCGAGGAGTCTTTTTTTCATGGCTTCGACCTTCACCTCCCCGAGTGTCGAGGTTGTTGCCGGAAGCTGACGGTTTATGTTGGAAAGAGCTATGCGGTCGGCATCAACGATTGTCAGTCGGGAGAATCCGCTCCTGACGAGAGTCTCGGCAGCCCAGCTACCGACTCCTCCCATGCCGAAAATTATCACCCGTGCTTCTCCGAGACGGTCGAGATTTTCGCGCCCGATAAGCAGGGCTGTGCGGTTGAATACTTCTTCGCGGTTCATCTTGTCAAAGGAGTGCGCAGCGTGTGGCTCCGCGTTTGCTTGCAAGCGAATCCTTCAGCTTCGACCATACGGAGGGAGTCTCCATGCGCAGATGGACATTCACGTCGGAGTTTTCCTTGTTTAAGAATATGATGGAATTGCGCAGCACGATGGCTATGCATGTCTCGAATTCGAGAATTTCGTGGATGTGGCGCAAGGGGATTGTCGCAAACGGGGATTTCGGATCGACACTGCCGATATAGAGATCATTTTCATCAATGACTATACCGTGGTTCTCCAAGGCGTAGGCAAAGAGAAGTCCGAGGTTGAGCTCGTCGGGCGAGGCCGGCGGACGCTTGTAAAGCTTGTAAATCTTATCAATGAGTTGTCGTGTTACCATATTCTCTAATGTAAAAGAATTTTTTGCCGGAATTGGCAGGCTGGCTTCTTTATAGAGACAGTTTCACTGTGGGTGATGAAACACTTGTGATGAATTTCTTTGCGCGGTGAAGTTGTCTGTACTTATAAAACAACCATGAATGGCTAAGGTTTGATGGTAAACTGTTAAAATGGATACATTCTTTTGGTCGGAACGTCTTTTTTTATCCGGCCATGCCGTGAATGGCACTGAGGGGAGTTGACTATTGTGGAAAAAAGAGCGCAGGGACATAACTTCATTTCAGTAATTATGTCCCTGCGCGGGTATCGGACGAAACGGGTTCGTTGGGTTCGGATTGATTAAGCGAGGAATCCGAGGAGGACACCTGCGGCTACGGCTGAACCGATGACACCGGCCACGTTCGGGCCCATGGCGTGCATGAGCAGATAGTTGCTCGGGTCATATTCAAGACCGAGGTTGTTGGAGATACGGGCCGACATGGGCACTGCCGATACACCGGCGTTACCGATGAGCGGGTTGATCTTCTTGGATTTCGGCAGGAAGAGGTTGAAGAGCTTCACGAAGAGCACACCGCTGGCCGATGCGATGACGAAGGCCATGAATCCGAGAAGGAAGATGCGGATAGTCTCTGAGGTGAGGAACTCCGAAGCCTGGGTGGATGCGCCGACGGTCATACCGAGAAGGATGGTGACGATGTCGGTGAGGGCGTTGCTTGCGGTCTTTGCAAGACGGTTGGTCACGCCGCATTCACGAAGAAGGTTGCCGAAGAAGAGCATACCGAGCAGGGGCAGACCGGAGGGAACCACGAAGCAGGTGAGAATCATACCCACGATGGGGAAGATAATCTTCTCGTTCTGCGAGACGGCGCGCGCGGGTTTCATCTTGATGACGCGCTCGTTCTTGGTGGTCAGCAGGCGCATCAGCGGGGGCTGGATCACGGGGACGAGTGCCATGTAGGAGTAAGCCGACACTGCGATCGCACCCATGAGGTTCGGCGCGAGTTTCGACGAAAGGAAGATTGCAGTCGGGCCGTCGGCACCGCCGATGATGGCGATTGCACCTGCCTGGTCAGGCGCGAAGCCGAGAAGGAGTGCGACCATGTAGGCTCCGAAGATACCGAACTGGGCGGCAGCACCGATGAGCATGAGCTTCGGATTGGCGATGAGGGCCGAGAAGTCGGTCATTGCACCGATGCCGAGGAAGATGAGCGGGGGATACCATCCGGCGCTGACACCATTGTAAAGAATATTGAGCACCGAACCTTCTTCATAGATACCGATTTCGAGACCGGCTGTGGTGTTGAAGGGGACGTTGCCGATAAGTATACCGAAGCCGATGGGCACGAGGAGCATCGGTTCGAAATTCTTCTTAATAGCGAGCCAGATGAAGAACAAGCCCACGACGAGCATCACCAGATGCTGCCATGTGGCGTTGTAAAAACCTGTCAGATGCCAGAACTCCTGAAGGTTTTGAAGTAAGAATTCGCTAAACATAATGTTTGTTGGTTACTTAGATGTGAGGTTTTCAAAAAGTGTGAAGCTTTGTAAGACGCTCACTCTACTTATTCGAGGGTCAGGAGGGGTGTGCCCTGGAGGACGGAATCACCTGTGGCTACATTGATGGCGGCCACCTTGCCGTCTTGGCCGGCATGGATGGCATTTTCCATCTTCATTGCCTCAAGCACGGCTACGGTATCGGAAGCCTTGACGGTGTCGCCTACCTTGACGTTGATTGAAAGCACAACGCCGGGGAGCGGAGCCTCGACTGCGTGACCGCCGGTCTTGACCTGTGGCTTGTTGATGACCTTGGCGCCGCTCTCGGTGCGGGGTGCTGCCGATGGACGGGGTGCCGAAACGATGGTGACAGGCTTTTCAGTCTTCTGGAGTTCGACTTTGTAAGGAACACCGTTGACCTCCACCTTGGCGAGATTATTGTCGATATCGCCGATTTTCACCGTATAGAGGTTACCGTTGATTCTATATTTATACTCTTTCATTTCTGTTTTGAATGTTTCAAATGGTTGAAGCGGGGGAAATTTTTAAATGACTTTGGGGTCCTGGCGCTTTAACGGCGGGGGAGTTCGCGGAGACTGTAGATCTTCGAGCTCCAGGGTGAGTAAGCGCGGCGTACCTTGTTGATGGTGAGGACGGTGCTCTCGCGGTCGTGTGCATCAAGATGCTCTGCGAGTGCGGCGGTGATGGCTGCGATGACTTCACCCGAATCCTGTTCGTGGTGGTGGTCCTCGATTTCATCGCTGTCGCCTGCGAGGGCTTGCACCTTGCGCTTGCGGGAGATCGACGCACCGATGGAGTTGATGATGTAGAAGCAGATCGAGAGGACAAGAAGAGCGGTGAACACGATACACATTGCCATCACTGCCATTGCGAAACCGTGGGGGTCATGCTCGGCGAAGCTGTCGACCTTGTTGTTGGTGCTCTTGATGATGTTGTTGCTCGACGGAGTGATGTAGTGAGCTTCGGAACCGTCGCGCACTTCCCAGTCGTCGGGATTATTGATTCCCCCTTCGCCGTCAGCCTTGCGGGCGTATGACTGGCCCGGAAGCAGGTTGCCCGGGACGACAATCTCGTCGATGAGGCTCAGACCGTTGGCATCGTAGATGGCAATGTAGTTGTCCTCGCCGGGGGTGAAGGTGAAGTTAGTGTGGAACGTACCCTTGTTGGGTTCGCCGTCGGCCCAGAAGAGGATGTGCTGGCGCGAGGGAATCTCGGTGTTCACATCGCCTAAGGGGACGGGATAAAGCGTATTGTTGTTGCGGTCGTTGGTGAGGAAGACGCTTGAGATTTCAAGCGGGGCGAAAGTCGAGTTGTAGAGCTCGATCCATGCCGAGTACTGTCCGAAGTCGTCAACCACGCTTGTGGAGTCGTTGACGATCATCACCTCGTTGATGCGCAGACCGCGTCGTCCTTGGGCGGAAACGGCCATGACACATGCGAGAGTCACCAGCAGCAGCGATAAAAGTCTTTTTTTCATAACTTTTGTTGAGATGATTAATAAGATTTACAGGCTGTCCGCGCCAATGGCCTTCGCGTGGAGGCCCTGACGCGGGAGTGACCCTCTTAGAGAGGTATGTTGCCGTGCTTCTTGGCAGGGTTGACCACCTTCTTGGTGGCGAGCTGCTGAAGGGCGCGGATGATGCGGAAACGGGTGTTGCGCGGCTCGATGACGTCGTCGATGTAGCCGTAGCGGGCTGCGTTGTAGGGGTTGCAGAAGAGCTTGTTGTACTCTTCCTCCTTCTCGCGGAGCACCTTGGCGGGATCTTCGGCTGCCTTGGCTTCCTTGGCATAGAGGACTTCGACGGCACCTGCACCACCCATAACGGCGATTTCTGCGGTAGGCCATGCGTAGTTCATGTCGCCACGGAGCTGCTTGCACGACATCACGATGTGTGAACCGCCGTAGCTCTTGCGGAGTGTCACTGTCACCTTGGGCACTGTGGCTTCGCCGTAGGCATAGAGGAGCTTCGCACCGTGGAGGATAACGCCGTTGTATTCCTGGCCTGTTCCGGGGAGGAAGCCGGGGACGTCGACGAGGGTCACCAGAGGAATGTTGAATGCGTCGCAGAAGCGGACGAAACGTGCGCCCTTGCGCGATGCGTTGCTGTCGAGCACACCTGCGAGGAACTTGGGCTGGTTGGCGACAACGCCGACGGCCTGACCGTTGAAGCGGGCAAAGCCGATGATGATGTTCTTGGCGTATTCGCGCTGGATTTCAAGGAATTCACCGTTGTCGACGATGGCGTTGATGACCTCATACATGTCGTAGGGGCGGTTGGCCGAGTCGGGGATGATTTCGTTGAGGGAGTCTTCGAGACGGTCGATGGGGTCGTTGCACTCGACCAGCGGTGGCTCTTCGAGGTTGTTCTGGGGAATGTAGCTGAAGAGCTTGCGGATGATGCGGAGGGTTTCCTCGCCATCCTCGGCTGCGAAGTGGGCAACGCCGCTCTTCTGTGAGTGGACGGTTGCGCCGCCGAGAGCTTCCTGGCTCACGTCTTCGCCGGTCACGGTCTTCACAACCTTCGGGCCGGTGAGGAACATGTAGCTGATACCCTTTGTCATGATAGTGAAGTCGGTGAGGGCGGGAGAATATACCGCACCACCGGCACACGGACCGAGGATACCTGAAATCTGGGGAATCACGCCAGATGCGAGGATGTTGCGCTGGAAGATTTCAGCGTAGCCTGCGAGAGCGTTGATACCCTCCTGGATGCGGGCACCGCCCGAGTCGTTGAGGCCGATGACGGGAGCACCCATCTTCATTGCCATGTCCATTATCTTGCAGATCTTGAGGGCCATGGTCTCGCTGAGCGAACCACCGAACACGGTGAAGTCCTGGGCGAATACATATACGAGACGACCGTCGATTGTACCGTAGCCTGTCACAACGCCGTCGCCAAGATAGCTTTTCTTTTCCTGGCCGAAGTTGTAGCAACGGTGACGTACAAACATGTCGATTTCCTCAAAAGAACCTTCGTCGAGAAGCTGGGCAATGCGCTCGCGGGCGGTGTACTTGCCTCTTTCATGCTGTTTCTGGATGGCCTTTTCACCGCCGCCCAGACGAGCTTCTTCGCGAAGGGCGATAAGCTCTTTTACTTTTTCAAGCTGGTTACTCATCTGTGGAGATTATGTAAGAGTTGGTTTGTGATTTGTTGATGTTGTCGGATGTCCGGATTTTTCAATTTTACTTGTTGGGGTCCTCGCAAAGCTCAATGAGGGTTCCGCAAGTTGATTTCGGGTGGAGGAAGGCGATGTTGAGGCCTTCGGCACCCTTGCGGGGAGCCTTGTCGATGAGGGCGCAGCCCTTCTCTGAAACTTCGGCGAGAGCGTTGGCTACGCCGTCCTCGATGGCGAATGCGATGTGCTGGATGCCGCCGCGGCCACCGTTCTTCTCGATGAACTTCGAGATTGCGCTTTCGGGCGAAGTGCCTTCGAGGAGCTCGATTTTGGTCTGACCTACCTTGAAGAAGGCTGTGCGTACTTTCTGATCCTCAACTTCTTCGATTGCGAAGCACTTGAGACCGAGAGTGTTTTCATAAAAAGCGATAGCTGCCTGAAGGTCGGGCACTGCGATGCCCACATGTTCGATGTGTGAAATATCCATGATAAATGATTGTGTTTGGTAAATTACTTTTTCTGATTCATGTTGTTTCGGGGTGGATAGAATCTGCTGGAAATATTTGTGCAGATTTTTTCACCGTTGCAAATTTAAGTATAAAAATCGGTGATGGCAAAATTATGATTACCCAATAATTACGCAAAATTCAATAAATTCGGCACTAAAAATTAAAAAGTGGCCAAAATGGCAGGGTTATTCGGATTGTCGGGCTTGTGGATGGCTGCTGTCGGGTCGGGGAAATGAAAGAGGGGTTAAACAATGTGTAAATATGAGGTGTTGATAGTTAAAATTATGTCAAATTTAAACAAATAAGAATCACTATGGAAAAATATGTATGTGAAGTATGCGATTGGGTATATGATCCCGAGGTAGGTGACCCCGAAAACGGTATTGAACCCGGCACATCGTTTGCCGACCTTCCCGATGACTGGGTTTGCCCTCTTTGCGGTGTAGGCAAGGACCAGTTCCGCCCCGTCGACGAATAATCCCCCCTCTCCTCCTTCGACCACTATTTGAAGGAAGGGTACAAAAGGACATAAGTTCAAGAAGGGACATAAGTTTTTCGTTTAATCGGATAACTGTCATATTCAGTCTGTCCGACAGATGAAAAAACTTATGTCCCTTCTTGAACTTATGTCCTTTTGTACCCTTCCATCGGAGGGGTATTTTGAGGATTATGACTTGGCTTCGGTGGCGGTGCGCTCGATGGCGAGGCCGCGCTTGTAGTTTTCGAGGTAAGCGTTGAAGCCTTCGACTTCTTCGGCTGTCGGAGCTATTTCAGTTCCGGCGTTGCCGAGGAACACATTGTCGTTGAGGAAGCCCGCGAGCGACTGGCCCTTGGTGTTGTTGGCAAGGTAGGCTGCAAGGAGGGCGATGCCCCATGCTCCGCCTTCGCCTGCAGTCTCCATCACTGAGATGGGAGAGTTGAGGGCGGCGGCGAGGATGCGCTGACCTACTCCGGGGGTCTTGAACAGACCGCCGTGGCCGGTGATGCGGTCAACCTCGACCTTCTCTTCGTTGAAGAGGATGTCGTTGCCGATTTTCAGCACGCATACCGAAGCGTAGAGGTTGGCGCGCATGAAGTTGGCGAGGTTGAATTTATCGTTGGCCGAACGGACAAAGAGGGGACGGCCCTCTTCGAGACCGGTGATGGGCTCTCCGGAGAAGTAGTTGTAGGAGATGAGACCTCCGCAGTCCGTCTCGCCTTTGAGGGCGTTGTTGTAGAGCAGGCCGAAGACCTGGTTCATGTTGACGGGGATGCCGAGGAGTTCCTGATACTCCTTGAAGAGATTTACCCATGCGTTGAGGTCGGATGTGCAGTTGTTGCAGTGGACCATTGCGACGAGGCTGCCGTCGGGGGTGGTCACCATGTCGATCATCTCGTAAGGCTTTGAAAGTTCCTTTTCGAGAACAATCATGGAGAACGATGATGTTCCGGCCGACACGTTGCCTGTGCGCTGGAGGACAGCGTTGGTGGCGACCATGCCTGTTCCTGCGTCACCTTCCGGTGGACAGAAGGGGATGCCGGGTTTCAGATGGCCCGACACGTCGAGGCGTTTTGCGCCTTCGGCTGTGAGTGTTCCCGCATTCTCGCCTGCGACAAGCACCTTGGGCATGATATCGAGGAGCTTCCATGAGAAACCCTTCGGCTCGATGAGCTTGTCGAACTTCGCAACCATTTCGGAAGAATAGTCCTTGGTCTGCGGGTCGACGGGAATCATGCCGGAGGCATCCCCTACGCCGAGGACCTTCTCGCCGGTGAGCTGCCAGTGGATGTAGCCCGCGAGGGTGGTCAGATAGTCGATGTCCTTGACGTGGGGTTCGCCGTTGAGTATGGCCTGATAGAGATGCGAGATGCTCCAGCGGAGGGGGATGTTGTAGACGAAGAGTTCCGAAAGTTCCGCAGCGGCCTTACCGGTGTTGGTGTTGCGCCATGTGCGGAAGGGAACGAGGATTTCCTCCTTGCTGTCGAAGGGCATGTAGCCGTGCATCATCGCGCTGATACCGATGGCTGCGAGGTTTTCAATCTCGATGTCGTAGTCCTTGCGGACATTGGCACGGAGGTCGGCGTAGCAGTCCTGGAGGCCATACCAGATGGCCTCGGTGCTGTAGGTCCAGAGTCCGTCGGCAAGCTGGTTTTCCCACTCGTGGGAACCCTGCGCGATGGGCTTGTTCTCCTCGTCGATGAGCACGGCCTTGATGCGGGTCGAGCCGAACTCGATGCCGAGGATGGCCTTGCCCTGCTCTATGGTTGATTTAGGATCAAGTTTCATAGGTCGGCGGGGATGGGCTTAGAGATAGAGTGACTTGTTGAGCATATAGTAGACCTCACCCATGCGGAGCGAGTTCTTGAAGTTCTCGATGGTTGTGTCCTTGTCGATGTGTACCATCTCGATGCCTGCGATTTCGGCGTAGTCTTCCCAGAATTCGGGAGTGACAGCGTAGGAGAAGCAGGAGTGGTGGGTACCTCCGGCAAGAATCCATGCGGTTGCGCCTGTCTCGAAGTCGGGCTGCGGAATCCAGAGGGCTGAAGCCACGGGGAGTTTGGGCAGGGGCTTGGACTTGATGCAGTCAACATCGTTGACGATGAGGCGGAAACGGTTGCCCATGTCGACAACAGTGGCGGTGACACCTGCGCCTGGCTTCGAAGTGAAGACGAGACGTGCGGTCTGGGTCTTGCGGACACCGATGCCGAGGAAGTGCACTTCGAGGCGGGGACGCTCCTCTGCGATGAGGGGGCAGACTTCAAGCATGTGGGCCTGAAGGATTGAGCTTTCCTTGCCGTTGAAGTTGAGGGTGTAGTCTTCGAGGAATGAGCATCCGCCTTCCATACCGCGTGTCATGACCCAGAGGGTGCGGTAGAGAGCAGCCGACTTCCAGTCGCCTTCGGCACCGAAGCCGTAGCCTTCGGCCATGAGGCGCTGCGATGCGAGGCCGGGAATCTGGTCGAAACCACGTCCGGTCTGCTCTACATGGTAGTCACCGAGGTCATCGAAGTTGGTTGTGAAGCCCTTGGCACCGGTGTCCTTGAGCATGGCGCGGAGGGTAAGCTCGGCCTTGGCTGCGTTCCAGATTTTGGTGTAGGCTTCGTTGCCCTTGTCTTCGAGAGATGCGTCGTGGGCGTAGAGACGGAAATATTCCTGAACGAGAGCGTCGACATCTTCGTCCTTCACCTCGTCGAAGTACTTCATGAGTGAGCTGAAGGGCATGTAGTCGACATGGTAGCCAAGGCGGATTTCTGCCTCGACCTTGTCGCCGTCGGTCACGGCAACGTTGTTCATCTGGTCGCCGAGACGGATGATGCGCATGTCCTGAGCGTCAGCCCAGCCGATGCAGACACGCTGCCATACGGCGATGCGCTCGAGGGTCTTGGCATCCTTCCAGTAGCCGGTGACAACCTTGCGGCGCACACGCATACGGGCGCAGATGTGTCCGAACTCGCGGTCGCCGTGGGCGCTCTGGTTGAGGTTCATGAAGTCCATGTCCATGGTGTCCCAGGGAATTTCTGCATTGTACTGGGTGTGGAAATGGAGAAGGGGCTTGGAAAGGACTTTCAGACCGTGGATCCACATCTTTGCGGGTGAGAAGGTGTGCATCCAGGTGATGATACCGGCACAACGGGGATCGTTGTTGGCGGCTTTCATGATGTCCTCGACTTCGTGAGAGGAGTTGGCAGTGCCCTTATATACGACTTTTACGGGAAGAATTCCTGAGTTGTTGAGGCCGTCGACCATTTCTTTGGAATGAGCGTCGACGCTTACTACTGCGTCACCTCCGTAAAGGAGCTGCGCACCGGTTACCCACCATATTTCATAGTTTGAGTACATAGGCTTTAGATTGTTTAGATTGTTTGTTGTAAGAGGTTAGATTTTAAATTTCGGATGGGAGAGATAGACGCGGTCGTTGAAGCGGTAGAGCGAAGCTCCACGCCGTGAGCCGGTCTTGTCGATGAACTCCGTCTTCTCGATGCAGTCGGTCTCGGCCACGCGCTTGCGGAAATTGCGCTTGTCGAGGCTTTCGCCGAGGATGGTCTCGTAGAGCGACTGCAACTGGGTGAGGGTGAACATCGCGGGGAGGAGGTTGAAGCCGATGGGCTCATGGGAACATTTGACTCGGATGAGCTCAAGGGTCTTCCTGACCATTTCGGGATGGTCAAAGCCGAGGGGGGGGAGATTGTTGATCTCCACCCACACGGCGTTGTGTTTCGAAAGCAGTTCGAGGTTGTATTCATCGGGACCGAGAAGGGCATAGTAAGCGATGGAAATCACTCTTTCACCCGGGTCACGGTTGACGGCCCCGAAGGCTTGCACCTGCTCCATGTAGATGTCCTCCAGGCCAGTGAGGTCGCGGAGCACGCGGCGTGCGGCATCATCGACGCTCTCGCCTTGCTGCACGAATCCTCCCATGACTGACCATTTCCCCTTTTCTGGCTCGAAAAGTCGCTTGGAGAGGAGAAGGCAGAGCTTTCCGTCGACCAGACCGAAAATGATGCAGTCGACCGCTACAAAAAATTGAGGATTTTCAGAATAAAACATCTTGGGACAGGTTATAGTTGCTTAAGCTGAGTTATAGTTGCTTAAAACCGGGAGGTCATTTTCAAAACCGTAAAAACGGAAGTCGTTTACCAGAAGTAGACGTAGAAGGCTACTGTGATACCGAGGATGATGATCGAGTTGATGACATCCCAGACGTTCCAGCTTGCGCGGGTCACGGCGCGCTGCTCGGCAGTGGATGTGCCGAACACGAGACCCTGAATCTTTTCGGGATCGGGAGCCTTGGTGCAGAGTGATACGATCACACCTACCGCGAGGCAGAACACGAGCATCCAGCCGCAGAAGAAGAGCCAGTTGCAATCATAGAAGATGTACTGGAACCAGCTTGAGTCCGCACCGGGAATCATGTCGGCATTGCTGTAGTAGACCTTGGCACCGAGACGGGTGAGGCCGATGATGAGGCCTGAGAGAAGGGCCCACATGCCACCCTGGGCAGAGGCGCGCTTCCAAAGAATACCGATGAGGAAGGCTGCGGCGATACCGGGGGCAAGCACTGACTGCACGTCCTGGAGATAGAGGTAGAGCACGTCGCCTACGGAACGCATCACGGGAATCCAGAGGATGCCGAGAATCACGATGACCACGGTTGCGGCCTGACCGATGCGCACGAGTTTCTTGGGATCGGTGTTGGGACGGTAGCGCTGATAGAAGTCGATGGTGAAGAGTGCTGCCGAAGAGTTGAAGAGCGAAGCAAGCGACGACATGAGGGCTGCGAGGATACCGCAGACTATGAGACCCTTCACGCCTGCAGGGAGGAGCTTGGCCACGAGGGTGGGGAAGGCGGCATCGGAGTTGACGTTGCCGTTGGCAAGCATCGGGAGGAAGCCTTCACCTCCGGCGGCGATGGCGTTCTGATGGATTGCGAATGCAATCATGCCGGGGATGAGGAAGAGGAACACGGGGAGGAGCTTGAGGTAAGCGCCGAAGATGGTGCCTCGGCGGGCTTCCTTCTCGTCCTTACCGGAGAGTACGCGCTGAACGATGAACTGGTCGGTACACCAGTACCAGAAACCGATGACGGCAGAACCGATGAGGGCTCCGAGCCAGGGATAGTTGGGGTCGTTGTTGTCGCGGATGAGGTTGACCATAGTGTCGCCGTATTCATTGACCTTGACGCTCGAGCAGATGCGCATCATCTCGTCCCAGCCGCCGAGTTCCTTGAGGCCGAGTACAAGGATGATAAGCGAGCCGAGAAGAAGGATGGGGGTCTGGAGCACGGAGGTGTAGAGCACGGATTTCATACCGCCGAAGATGGTGTAGAGAGCGGTGATGAGGACGAGGCCGATAGCTGCAATCCAGAAGAAGTCGATACCCCAGAGAGTGTCGATGCCGAACACCTGCTGGAACACGAGGCCGCCTGCATAGACAGTCACAGCAACCTTGGTGAGCACATAGCTGATGAGCGAGATTGTGGCGAGGATTGTGCGTGATTGAGGATTGAAACGCTTTTCAAGGAATTCCGGCATGGTGTAGACCATGGAGCGGGTGTAGAAGGGTACGAAAACCCAGCCGAGGAGAAGAATCATCCAGCCCTGGATTTCCCAGTGGGCCATTGCCATGCCCGATGAAGCACCTGAGCCGGCGAGGCCGATGAGGTGTTCGGAACCGATGTTTGAAGCGAAGATCGAGGCACCGATCGCAATCCATGTCGCGTCTTTGCCACCGAGGAAGTAGTCAGCGGCGTTGTTTTGCTTCTGTCGCATCACCCAGACGATTACGCCGATGAGGGCAAGAGCAAAGATGCCGATGACAATCCAGTCAAGTAATGCCATAGTTTTCTTTTGAGTATTATAAGGTTAGAAATAGAAGATTATTTTCAGGATTGTGATTTTGGGGCCTGAGGATAGGTTAAATCCTCAGTGCCCGTAATTTCCGTTGGTGATTGGGAGTTTAATTGTAGGTTGAGAAAGCGAAGACGGTGTGGCTCTTGTAGGTCTCACCGGGACGGAGGACAGTCGATGGCCATTCGGGCTTGTTGGGACTGTCGGGGTAGTGCTGAGTCTCAAGGCAGATGCCTGTGCGCTGGTTGTAGACCTTGTCACCCTTGCCGGTGATTGTTCCGTCGAGGAAGTTACCGGAATAGACCTGGATGCCGGGTTCGTCAGTGAAGACATTGAGCACGATGCCTGTCGAGGGTGATCTGAGTGTGGCGGCTGAGACAGTGACATCGCCGTTGGTGTCGAGCACCCAGTTGTGGTCATAGCCGTTGCCGTTGCGGATCTGCTCATAGTCGGTCTCGTTGATGCGTTCGCCGATGAGGCGGAAACCTGTGAAGTCCATGGGAGTGCCGGTGACGGGAATGATCTCGCCTGTGGTCATGTAGGTTGAGTCAACGGGGGTGAAATTGGTGGCGTTGACATAAAGTTCGTTGTCCGTGATGGGCTTCGAGGGGTCGCCGTTGAGGTTGAAGTAGGCGTGGTTTGTCATGTTGATGACGGTGGGCTTGTCGGTGACAGCCTCGTAGGCGATGTCAAGGCGGTTGTCGGAGGTCAGTGTGTAGGTGACCTTGGCAGTCACATTGCCGGGGAAGTTGTTATCGCCGTCGGGAGAGTGCATTGTGAGGACCACGGTTGAGTCGTTGGGCTGCTCGCCTTCGTAGACCTGATACTGCCATCCTGTCGGACCGCCGTGGAGGCAGTGGCCGAAATTGTTGGTCGGGAGCTGGATGGTGTCGCCGTCAATCACGAAACGGCCTTGGTTGATACGGTTGGCATAGCGTCCGATTGCGGCGCTGAAGTCTGTCTGGTTGTTTTCGGGGAAATAGGCGGCGATGCTGTCGAAGCCGAGGACCACGTCGCGCAACTCACCGTCACGGCCGGGAACCATGAGGGAGACGATGCGGCCACCGAAGTTGGTGATGCAGGCTTCCATGCCGTTGGCATTTTCGAGAGTGTAGAGCGCGGTAGGCTTGCCGTTGTACTCGCTGACAAATTTTTCGGGGTTAATGCCGGATTTGGTGATGCTTGGTGTTGATGTTGAGGACTGATTGCAGGCGGCTGTAATCATTGCAATTCCTGCCCCTAAGGCAACGACATGAGGTAAGATCCTTTTCATGGTCTGGTTAAATGAATTGAGAGATTTGATGTTTGATTTGATGATCGGAAGATTCTGAGAGAGAAGTCTGTAGATTAAGTGTAGATTTTACACTTATTTCTGTTTGCAAAAATACAATCTATTGCGAATGTGACAAAAAAAATACTTATGTTATACAACATAAAATGCCAAAATAAAAATAAATAGCAACATAAAAACCTCCGCCACGGTTTTTTTCTGACCGGGGGCGGAGGTTGATGTTGTTCGGATGTTTTAGCGGACTGAGTGCTAATCTTCCTTGGATCGGTTCTTTGCTTTGGATTTTGACTTTGTTGCCGAGGAGTCCATGTCCTTTTCTTCCTGCAGGTCGATTTCATTGTGTTCGCGGTCAACCACCTTGTATTGCAGGTAGGCGAGCGATTCGTCGGGGACGATGCGGAAGTTGAAGCCGAATTCGAGTTGCCAGCGACGGTAGAGCGACGGGAAGCCTTTTTTCAGATAAGCTGAAACGAAGGGGTGGACGTAGAGAATGAAGTTCTTGACTTTGAGAGTGTTTACAAGATAGTCAAGCTTCTCATGGAGGGTGTCGGTAAATAGGAGTGACGGGCGCACTTTTCCTTTGCCGTGGCATGACGGGCATTCCTCCGTTGTGTCGATGTCGAGGGCCGGACGGACGCGTTGGCGTGTTATCTGCATCAGGCCGAATTTGCTCAGGGGGAGGATGTTGTGGCGGGCACGGTCGTTGGCCATCACTTCGCGCATGTGCTCGTAGAGTTTCTGGCGGTGTTCGGCCTTGTTCATGTCGATGAAGTCGATGACGATGATTCCGCCCATGTCGCGCAACCGGAGCTGTCGTGCGATTTCGTCGGCGGCACGTAGATTGACTTCAAGTGCGTTGCTCTCCTGGTCGGGAGCTGCTTTGGAGCGATTGCCGGAGTTTACGTCGATGACGTGGAGGGCTTCAGTGTGTTCGATGATAACGTAGGCACCCGATTTGAACGATACTGTCTTTCCGAAAGACGATTTTATCTGGCGGGTGATGTTGAAATGGTCAAAGATGGGTACGTTGTCCTCGTAGAGCTTGACGATGTCCTTGCTCTCGGGAGAAATTAGATTGACGTACTTTGAGATTTGACTGAAGATTTCCTTGTCGTTGACATGGATGCTCTCGAACGTGGGGCTGAAGACGTCGCGCAGCATCCCGACGATGCGGCTCTCTTCCTCGAAGATGAGGGCGGGGGCTGTGGCGGTGCGCGCCTTTGTGACAGTCTCGTCCCAGCAGCGGAGCAGTGTCCGGAGCTCGTGGTGCAGTTCGCGCACGCTCTTTCCTTCGGCTGAGGTGCGGATGATTACCCCGAAGTTCTTGGGTTTGATGCTCTCGATGAGCTGGCGCAGACGGAGTTTCTCCTCCGTGGTCTTGATTTTCTGCGAGATTGAGATTTTGTCACCGAAAGGAATCAGCACCATGTAGCGTCCCGTGAAGGTGATTTCGGTGGTCAGTCGCGGGCCTTTTGATGAGATAGGTTCCTTGACGATCTGCACCATCAGTTCCTGCCCGGGTTCAAGCACATTGGTGATTGAACCGTGCTTGTCGATGTCGGGGAGGCGTTTGATTTTCGAGACTGAGGCGTCGGCTTTCTTTTCGGTGATGGCGGCCTTGAGGAAGGCCGAGTAGGTGGAGAATTGTGAACCGAGATCCAAATAATGAAGAAAAGCGTCCTTCTCGTAACCTACGTTGACGAAGGCGGCATTCAGGCCGGGCATCAGTTTTTTGACTTTGGCCAGGTAGATGTCACCGACGGCGTAGGCGATGTTGCGCGACTCCTTCTGCAGAGAAACGAGCCGAGAGTCCTCGAGCAAGGCAATTGATACCTCGCCGGGCTGTACGTCTACAATAAGTTCACTTTTCATTAGTCGGTTGGAGATCTGTAAAAGATTCTTTTGATTGCTGAGGGGAGGTCGGAGGAAGCCGCCGATGGAGCGGCCGGGGAGCGGTTTGCGTCAAACAACGCAAAGAACAAACCGTTGAGGGGGCCTTATTGTTGTGTGCCTGTCAAAAGTTTGTTCTTTGTGTTATTTACGCGTCTACGCAAGAGGTAGCAGGCGAGGCCGGCTTATTTCTTCTTGTGACGGTTTTTGCGAAGGCGTTTTTTACGCTTGTGTGTGGCCATCTTGTGGCCTTTTCTTTTCTTTCCGCTGGGCATAGTAGGAAGGGATTAATATTATTGTTTGACAATAGTTGTTTTCTATATTATTTCAGGTCCTTCACCTCTTCCATGAACACTTTTGCAGGCTTGAAGGCGGGAATGCGGTGCTCGGGAATGATGATGGTGGTGTTTTTGGAAATGTTGCGGGCTGTCTTTTCTGAACGAACCTTGGTGATGAAACTACCGAATCCACGGAGGTAGACGTTCTCGCCATGAGAAAGAGACTCTTTCACTGTTTCCATGAACTTTTCGATGGTTTCGAGTACGTTGGCTTTGTCGATGCCGGTAGATTTCGAAATCTCGTTGACAATGTCAGCTTTAGTCATTACAATATTAATTTATAATTGGTTAATATCTTTGATGTTGCACCTTTGTAGGGCGCAAGTTTTTTGCAAGTGCAAATATCGGAACTTTTTTTGAATTATCAGCTATGTTTGTGCTAAAATTTTGCTTAAAATTCACTTCCTCACCACGTTAGAGGTAAAAACAGCGTGTCGGGAGCTTAAAAAAGCTCTTTTAGCAGAGAAAGTTTTGGTGTCACAATCACACTATCGGTCTCCACCGACAGTTCCGGAGCGTGTGGAGTGAGCCATATCGCGCGCCAGCCGGAGGCGATGGCGCCTGCTATGTCGGTGGCGCGGTTGTCGCCGACCATGAGATGGCGAGAGGGGTCAGTGTTGCCGGCGCGCTCCATTGCATGGCGGTAGAGGCGCGGGTCGGGTTTGTTGACCCCGATGTCGTCGCTCAGCACCATGAGGTCGACCATCCGGTCGAGTCCTGTGTTGGTGAGCTTGCGGTGCTGGACGTCGGTGAAACCGTTGCTCAGGACACCTATATTATAATCATGCGCGCGCAGGTGCGCGAGGATTTCGAATGCACCTTCAATAATGACTGTCTGCTCGGCAAGCCGTCCGAGATAGATTGGGTCGAGGGCGCGTGAGAACTCGTCAAGTTCCTCCCGGCTGTCTGTCCAGTGTGGATACAGGGGTGTGGCGAAACGGTCGAGACGCAGGAAATCCTGAGTGATTTCCGCACGGCTGTAGGCATCCCAAAGTTCCTTGTTGTGAGTCTCGTAGGCCGTTATCCACTCTTCCGGGGTCGGGTAGAAGCGGTCAATGCCGCATTCGTCGTAGACGATGCGGAGCGCGAGACGCGAGTTTGTATGGAAGTCGATGAGGGTGTCGTCGAGGTCAAACCATATCCAGTCGGCGCTTTTCATACTGAGGTCAGATTTCATTGATTTTCCACCATTTGTATGACATTCCCGGAGTGTCGGTCACGTCGCCTCCCTCGTGGTCGCGGAGGAATTTTACAGCGCGGAGAGTGACGGGGAGGATGAGGATTTCGTAGGCAGTCTTGAGGAGTGTCTGGGTGAGGATGAGCATACCGATTTCGCTCCATGCGAGGATGCCGCCAAAGGCGATGGGGAAGAAGATTACAGAGTCGACACCTTCGCCCCAAAGTGATGAGACTATGGCGCGCAGCGAGAAGCGACGTCCGCCGGAGGCGACTTTCATGCGCGACATGACGTAGGCGTTGACCATTGAGCCACACAGGAAGGCGATGAAACTTGCGGCGAAGATTCTCGGGACGGCTCCGAAAATGGTTGTCATGGCTTCCTGTCCGGTCCAGGATTCAGAGCCGGGAAGCCAGATGCCAAGCTGGAGCAGCAGGGAGACGAGGAGGTTCATGCCGAAGCCGAGCCAGATGACGAGGCGGGCCTTGTTGAAACCGTAGACTTCGACGATGCAGTCGTTGAGAATATAGGAGATAGGGAAGACGATGACTCCGGCGGTGATTGTGAGTGGGCCGAGGTCGACAGTCTTGATTTCCATGAGGTTGCTGACGATGAGGCAGACGCAGAAGGTCACCGCAAGCAGCATGAAGGTGACTGAGATTTTGACTTTGCTCATGCCTTGCTCCTTTCGTCGAGAATGATGTTGGCAAACTCGCGGACACAGCCTTCGCCGCCTTTGAGATTCATGACGCGGATGCCGGGGAGGGATTTCACATCCGGCATTGCATCGGCCGGACATGCGCGGTGGCCGACGGCTTTGAGGATTTCGACGCAGTTGACATCGTCGCCGATATAGGCTACCTCGTTGAGGGTGATGGCGAGACTCTCGCAGATGTCAGCGCAGGCGGCGAGTTTTCCGCCGTCGCGCTTGCCCTGCACGAGAAAGTCGACACCGAGTTTCTCGGCGCGACGTTTCACAAGCTGAGTGTCCTCGCTTGTTATGATTCCGACTTTAATGCCGGCTTTCTGCAGAAGTTGGAGACCCATGCCGTCGCGCGCGTTGAATTTCTTCATCACGTCACCGTCGGCAGTGTAATACATGCCTCCGTCCGTGAGTGTGCCGTCGACATCGGTGAGGAAAAGACGTATATTTTTCATCAAAGGATATTGAATTGAATGCACTGTTCTGATTTTTAGGGTGCAAAATTACTCAAAAAAATTAGATTATCCCTCTAAAAATCGGTTAATTCTGTGTAACTTTGCACTCAGATTCAATCATTATCAACTAATATACCTCTTCCCACATTATGCAGGAAAAGATTATTATTCTCGATTTCGGGTCGCAGACCACGCAGCTTATTGGCCGTCGCGTTCGTGAGCTTGGCGAATATTGCGAGATTCTGCCCTACAACAAATTCCCGTATGACGATCCGTCGGTCATCGGCGTGATTCTCTCGGGTTCGCCTTTCTCGGTCTACGACGATAAGGCATTCAAGACAGAGCTTGACCGTCTGCGCGGTCATCTTCCCGTGCTTGGCATCTGCTATGGCGCGCAGTTTATAGCCTATACCTCCGGTGGCAGTGTCGAGCCTGCCCCCTCGCGTGAGTATGGCCGTGCCCATCTTACGAAAATTGACACTTCGAGTCCCCTCTTCAAGAATATCCCCGTCGGTTCGCAGGTGTGGATGAGCCACGGCGACACCATCACTTCAATCCCCGAAGGCTTCAAGACCATCGCTTCGACCGACAAGGTTGCCATCGCTGCCTATCACGTCGAGGGCGAGCAGACCTGGGGCGTACAGTTCCACCCCGAGGTTTACCATTCGGAGCATGGCACACAGTTGCTGCGCAATTTCGTCGTTGACATCTGCGGCGGCAAGCAGGACTGGACAGCCGAATCATTCATCGAGAGCACCGTGGCCCAGCTTAAGGAACAGCTTGGCGACGACAAGGTGGTACTCGGTCTGAGCGGTGGTGTGGATTCTTCGGTTGCAGCAGTGCTTCTCAACCGCGCCATCGGCAAGAATCTGACCTGTATATTCGTTGACCACGGTATGCTGCGCAAGAACGAGTTCCGCAATGTGCTCCATGACTATGAGTGCCTCGGCCTCAATGTGGTCGGAGTCGATGCTTCAGAGAAGTTCTTCAGCGAGCTCGCCGGTGTGACCGAACCCGAACGCAAGCGCAAGATTATCGGCAAGGGCTTCATTGATGTTTTCGATGAGGAGGCCCACAAGATTAAAGATGTGAAGTGGCTTGCACAGGGTACCATCTATCCTGACTGCATCGAAAGCCTTTCGATAACCGGCACGACCATCAAGAGCCACCACAATGTAGGCGGTCTGCCCGAGAAGATGAACCTCAAACTTTGCGAACCCCTCCGTCTGCTCTTCAAAGACGAGGTCCGCGCCGTTGGCCGTCAGCTCGGTATGCCCGAACATCTCATCAAGCGTCACCCCTTCCCCGGCCCCGGTCTGGCAGTGCGTATCCTTGGCGACATCACTCCCGAGAAGGTGCGCATACTCCAGGACGCCGATGATATTTTTATCCAGGGTCTCCGCGACTGGGATCTCTACGATAAGGTATGGCAGGCAGGTGCTATCCTCCTCCCCGTCCAGAGTGTCGGTGTGATGGGCGATGAGCGTACCTACGAACGTGCGATCGCTCTCCGCGCCGTGACCTCGACCGATGCCATGACTGCTGACTGGGCGCATCTCCCCTACGACTTCATGGCCAAGGTCAGCAACGACATCATCAACAAGGTCCGTGGCGTCAACCGCGTCTGCTACGACATCTCCTCAAAGCCACCGGCAACAATCGAGTGGGAGTAACCCAGTGTTCTTAAGAACGATTCTATAATATAGTGTCTCCATATTGTATGGGGGCACTTTTTTTGTTATATTTGCGATATGAAAGGAAGCATACCGCATATTGTCCAGTATCAGGGTTCCAAAAGAAAACTGGCGCCTCAGATTCTATCTTATTTCCCGCAAAGGTTCAATCGCCTTATTGAGCCGTTTGCAGGAATGGCTGCGGTTTCCATCGCTACAGCTAAAGAACATCGGTGTCCCAGATTTTTCATAAATGACCTGAATGAACCCTTGCTGGGGATTTTGAGAGAGGCAGTGAACAATCCTGATAAAATTGTTTCGGATTATACTGCTATCTGGGAAGAGCAATTCAGATATGAGGCTGGTTCAGAAGCCCATTATTATCATATCAGGGAGCGTTTTAACAATGGTGAAAAAGATCCTTCCATGATGCTTTACATACTGGCAAGATGCGTTAAAGGGGCTGTGAGATATGGTTCGAACGGGCGCTTCAATCAATCACCGGACAAACGGCGCAACGGTACGAACCCACAGACTCTGAGGAGGAATATAGCCGGAGTGTCGCAATTGCTCCGTGGGAAAAGTGAGTTTTATGCGATGGACTACCGCGAGGTCCTTGATATGGCTGCTCCGGGGGATGTCGTATATCTTGATCCGCCGTATCAAGGTGTGTGTACCGGACGCGATTCACGCTACTATTCAGGTATTGCCTTTAATGAATTTGTAGACGCATTGGATAAGCTCAATTCAAGAAATGTCGACTACATTGTCAGTTATGACGGTTTCTGCGGGGATAAGGGCTATGGGGAAATTCTTCCGGATGATCTTGGCTTGAAATTGTCATATCTTAATGCCGGATTATCAACCCAATCCCTTTTTAATGGAGAGAGAGTTGAAACAAAGGAAGCGCTGTATGTGAGCCGCAATCTGGCTAAATCCGGAATGGTGTTGCAACCCTCCTTGCCTTTGTTTTAGAAGACGTTTCCACTCATTTGTTTAATTTTTATTCGCATCATGTCTGATTTTCCACGGGAATTTATTGATAAGTTAAAGTCGGTCACAGGAAAACGACCTGCAACCATCATAAACCATATTCTTCAACATGGGTATATCACATCCGAGGAAATCAAGGATGTCTATGGCTATAATCATCCTCCGAGAGCCATACGGGATGTCAGAGAACAGGGAATTCCGGTTGAAACATTCAGGGTCAAGGATAAACAGGGCCGAAATATAGCGGCATATAGATTCGGAGATCCTTCTGGTCTGGACGACTCTCTTTCGAAGGTGCGGGGTCGGACCGTTCTTGCAAAAGCGCTTAGGGATGCACTGATTGAAAAATATGGAAGTCGATGCTTTATCTACCAACAGGAAGTGGAAGCGTCATTGTTGCAGATCGACCATAGGGTCCCATACGAAATTGCCGGAGAGGAATCGAAGGAGATAGATGCCTATATGCTCCTGTCGCCTTCTGCAAACCGCGCAAAGTCGTGGGCATGTGAACATTGCCCTAACTGGAGCATGAAAGACAGCAGTTTTTGTGTCCAATGTTTTTGGTGTCATCCTGAAAATTACACTCATATTGCCGGCAAGGAGGAACGCCGTATAGTGCTTACTTTCACCGGTGATGAAATCAATGACTACAATCAATTGATTAGTCAGGTCGGAGAGGAAGAAGCAGAAAGGACGATAAAGTCTCTAATCCATGAGAGACTGAATGTCGATATCTAATACATACTATATAGATATACGCTATATAGATATATGTTGGTCCTGATTCCGTTTTCGGGGTCGGGACTGTTTTTTGTACGGTCCGGAGGGGAATGTGGAAGAGTTGTGAGGTGGTTCATGACTGTGTGGATGTTTTGATGTGATTATTTCTGTTTTGCCCGTATGCAAAGATAATGTTGAGTAAGGGCGAAAAAGGTGCGATAATGCAAGCGTTGTAATAAAAATCAGCTGTTTTTTGGTTAAATTGTTGCAAAATCAGTTACATTGTAACAATTTTGTAATCATTGTTATTTGTTGTAATGTGCAGTAAATCAATATAATGTGATATTTGTAACAAGTTTGTCATTGAATTAACATATTTTTACATAAAATTTATTCGCATCGCTGATTTTCGTTGTAATTTTGAAATGTCAAACAAAAACAACAACTCATCACAGAATGCCTTTCGCCAGAAAGACTCTCACAAAAGTTCAACTCATCAAAACACAATAATTATGGGAACTCAGGAATTTCAGAACAAGCTTATGAGCCTTCAGGGCAACCTTCTTAACTTTGCCTATATGCTCACCTCTAACAGAGACAATGCTTACGATCTACTCCAGGATACTACCCTGAAGGCCCTTGATAACGAAAGCAAGTATGTTGACAACACCAACTTCAAGGGTTGGGTTTTCACCATCATGCGCAATATCTTCATCAACAACTACCGTCGTGTTGCCCGCTCAGCAACAGTCATCGACCAGACTGAAGACCTCTACCACCTCAATCTCTCTCAGGACTCAGGCCTTGAGACTCCCGAAGGCTCATTCGGCGCCAACGAGATTTCAGACGCAATCAACGAATTTCCCGACGAATACCGCATCCCCTTCTCGATGCACGTCGCCGGTTACAAATACAACGAAATCGCCGAGAAGATGAATCTTCCTCTCGGAACAGTGAAGAGCCGTATCTTCTTCGCACGCAAGAAACTCCAGGTGCGCTTCGCCGACTACCGTTGATAGCAGTTCGGTTGTGGCAATCGCCGCAAGAAATTCTTCCCGAAAGATTATGCAACTTCTACACGAAATACACACATAGTTTCCGAAACGTACAGATTTGAAAGGTAAAATAAGATTGGTTCATTTAGGTATAAGTTTTCGATTAGGTATTGATTCAAAGGTAAGATAAGATTTGTTTTTAGGATTCAGTAAATAAGATAATAATAGATAAGATTTAAGACTAAGATTTTTCATGTTAAGGTATTGGTAATCTACACTATAATAAAAACACACCCACACAAACAAAAGCGCCGCGAAGTGATTTCGCCGGCGCTTTTGGCATTTTATGATTGAGTGAGTGTCTGTCGGGGAAAATATTGATTAGTTTGGGGTTTTCACATTTTTCCAACGAGAAATGTGTGATTTCTCACATTTTTCCAACATAAAATGTGGAAACTTACACATTTTTCTAACTTACGGGACTTTTGAGGAGCTTATGCAGGTTGAGTCGATAGGTTGAAAAAATCAGGAATCCGCGAAATGTAGCCCCGGTTTACGGCGCGATTGCTTTTGCGCCGGTGGACCATATTTCGCGGATTCCTGATTTTTTATGGACTTGAAGTCGGGAAGTCAGAGTTTAATTGACTTCAAGCTTTCATGAGTGGATTAGGCTTTCTTGATGTAGTCGACAATCCATGCGCCGACTGCGTCAGTGCCGTAGTTGGCACCACCTTCAACCTGAATTTCAGGTGTGCGGACATTGGCGTCGAGCGATGCGTTGACAGCTTCACGGATGAGTTTGCCCTCTTCGCTGAGATTGAAGTATTCGAAGAGCATTGCCACTGAGAGAATCTGGGCAAGGGGATTGGCGATGTTCTTGCCTTTTGCCTGAGGCCATGAACCGTGGATGGGTTCAAACACAGGAGTCTTCTCGCCGGTTGAAGCCGAGGGGAGGAGGCCCATTGAGCCGGAGATTACCGAGCCTTCATCTGTAAGGATGTCGCCGAAAGTATTTTCAGTGACCATCACGTCGAAGAAGCGTGGTTCCTGAATCATGCGCATGGCGGCATTGTCGACATACATGAAGTCGGTTGTGACGTCGGGGTACTGCGGAGCAATTTCCTGTGCGACCTTGCGCCAGAGACGTGAGGAGGCAAGCACGTTGGCCTTGTCGACAACAGTGAGGTGTTTGTTGCGACGGAGTGCATAGCTGTAGGCAACGTGGAGGATGCGCTCGATTTCAGGGCGCGTGTATGCATTGGTATCGTAGGCGCGTTCGTCGCTTTCAAACTTTTCGCCGAAATACATGCCGCCGGTCAGCTCACGGATACAGATGAAGTCAGCGCCTTCTACGAGTTCTGCACGAAGCGGAGATTTGTGGATGAGGCATTTGAATGTCTCGACCGGACGGATGTTCGCAAAAAGACCGAGTTTCTTGCGCATGGCAAGCAGTCCCTGCTCGGGTCGCACCTTAGCGTTGGGATTATTGTCGAATTTGGGATCGCCTACGGCAGAGAAAAGAACTGCATCGGCCCAAAGACAGGTTTCGTAGGTATCTTCGGGGAAGGGATCGCCTACCTTGTCGATGGCATCCGCTCCGCAGATGGCATAACGATACTCGACACTGTGGCCGAATTTCTCACAAACGGCGCTCATCACGTCGACGCCCTGACGGGAAATCTCCGGTCCGATACCGTCGCCGGGCAGAACTGCTACTTTAAGATTCATCTTGATGTATATTATTGTTATTATCTGAAAACTAAAAACTCACAACTAAAAACTTCCTCCCCCTCACCTCGGAGTGCTCTCAAGCATATTGAGCATCTTGACGGTGGCCTGGATGGCTGCTTCCGTCTGGTCCGGGTCGAGACCACGGGTCTTGAAGACGTTGCCCTCGAAGCTCCATGTGATGGTGGTGTGGACGAGCGCATCCGTCTTTCCACCCGGAGGGATATTGACGGAGTAGTTGACGAGCGAGGGGAAAGGACGTTGGAGTTTTCCACGGTAAATGTTTCGTACAGCACGCATGAAAGCGTCGAACTGACCGTCGCCGACCGCAGATTCCTGAAATTCCGCTTCGCCGACAATGAGTTTGACTGTGGCTGTCGGTCGCAGACCCTGGGTCAGGGTTAGCACATAGTTGTCCACACGAACATCCGAAGGAAGAGTCGGATGTTTGAGCACATCGGCGATGATAAAGGGGAGATCGCCTTGTGTGACAATCTCCTTCTTGTCGCCAAGCTCGATGATGCGTTCCGTCACCTTGCGGATGTCGGAGTCACTTAACTCTATGCCGAGAGCCTCAAGATTTTTCTTGATATTTGCCTTTCCGGACGTCTTGCCGAGGGCATATTCGCGTTCACGGCCGAAGCGTTCGGGAAGAAGCTCGTTGAAATAGAGCTGGTTTTTGTTGTCGCCGTCGGCATGTACGCCCGCACATTGTGTGAACACACTGTCGCCGATGATGGGTTTGTTGGGTGGCACCATGATGCCGGAGAATGACTCGACGATATGACTGACCTTGTTGATTTTGCTTTCGTCGATGTCGGTCGTGTCGCCGAGTTGGTCATGGATGACGGCTACTGTGCTCGACAGTGTCGCATTTCCCGCCCGTTCTCCCAGTCCATTGATGGTGCAGTGCACACCTTTGGCTCCCCCTTTCACGGCTGCGAATACGTTAGCTGTCGCAAGGTCATAGTCGTTGTGGGCATGGAAGTCGAAATGGAGAGCGGGATAGTGCTTCACGATGGTGTGGACGTATGACAGCGTGTCATACGGATTGAGGATGCCGAGGGTGTCGGGCAGCATGAAACGGCGGATGGGCAGATTCTTGATGGCTTCCATCATTGCGAACACATAGTCGCGCGAATGCTTCATACCGTTTGACCAGTCCTCGAGGTATATGTTTACGGCAAGGCCGGCCTCACGGGCGCGGGCAACTTCGGCGGCTATGGCTGTGAAATGTTGCTCCGGAGTCTGTTTGAGCTGCAGACGGCAATGCTTTTCCGAACCTTTCGCCAAAAGATTTATGACCTTTCCTCCGACATCGCTTATCCATCTCACCGACTCGCCTCCGTCAAGGAAGCCGAGCACTTCGATGCGGTCGATGTAACCGTTGCGCTCCGCCCAGGAGCAGACTTTGCGCACAGTCTCACGCTCTCCATCCGAAACTCGTGCCGACGCGATTTCAATTCGCGGGACGTGGAGTTCCTGAAGAAGCAGGCGTGTGATTGCAAGCTTCTCGGAAGTCGAAAACGAGACTCCCGAAGTCTGCTCTCCATCGCGGAGAGTTGTGTCCATTATTTCAACATACATGCCTTACAGGGGGGTATGATAATATGTGTTGGTATTTGGTGTGACTATGTGTGAGGAGGATGGCCGGGTGCTGTATCATAATTCAGTTCTTCCGTTTTTTTGATACAGCACCTGTGGTCAGCGCTTCGCTTCCCAGGCTTCGATGTCGTCTTTCTTTGAAAGCAGATATTCGATGTCGTCAAGACCTTCCGACAGGCATTGCTTCTTGTAGGCGTTGATGTCGAAAGTCTCGCTGTTGCCGGTTGCAAGGTTGGTGATTGTCTGTGAGGGGAGGTCGACTTTCACTTCCGTGCGCGGGTTTGCGGCGATTGACTCGAAGAGTTCTGCAAGGAAGGGTTCGCTTACCACCACGGGGAGCACGAAGTTGTTGAGTTCGTTGTTTTTGTGGATGTCGGCGAAGAAGCTCGACACGACCACGCGGAAACCGTAGTCATGAATTGCCCATGCGGCATGTTCGCGGCTTGAACCGGAGCCGAAATTCTTTCCGGCCACTAGGATGCAGCCTGAATAGGTCGGGTCGTTGAGCACGAAGTCCTTCACCGGATTGCCGTCCTTGTCATATCGCCAGTCGCGGAAGAGGTTGTCGCCGAAACCTTCGCGCGAGGTAGCTTTGAGGAAGCGTGCGGGGATAATCTGGTCAGTGTCCACATTCTCCATGGGCAGAGGGACACAGGTTGATGTTATGGTGCTGAATTTTTCTTTCATGATGCTTTCGGTGGATGGGTTTAGACGGTGCGGGGATCTGTGAGCACTCCGGTGACTGCTGAGGCTGCGGCTACAAGAGGACCGGCGAGGATTGTGCGTGAGCCGGGACCCTGACGGCCTTCGAAGTTGCGGTTTGATGTCGAGACGGCGAGTTTGCCTGCGGGTACCTTGTCCTCGTTCATTGCGAGGCAGGCCGAGCAACCGGGCTGACGGATTTCGAAGCCGGCTTCCTCAAGAATCTTGTCCAGTCCCTCCTCGCGTATCTGTGCGTCCACTTTCCATGAACCGGGAACAAGCCATGCTGTCACGCCGGGAGCTTTCTTCTTACCCTTGACAAAGTTTGCGAACGCGCGGAAATCCTCGATGCGTCCATTCGTGCAACTGCCGAGGAACACATAGTCGATGGGGGTTCCAGCGAGCACCTGTCCCACTTTGAAGCCCATATAGTCGAGTGATTTCTCGTAGGAGATTTTTCCGGCCTCATCCTCGGGATCGGGAGCGGGAATAGGATCGTTGATGCCGATGCCCATGCCCGGGTTGGTTCCGAAAGTGATGCGGGGTTCGATGTCGGCTGCGTCGAAGTTGATTTCACGGTCAAATTCAGCATCCGGATCGGAGGGAAGAGTGCGCCAGTAGGCCACAGCTTTTTCCCATTCCTCACCCTTGGGAGCGAATTCGCGTCCTTCGACGTAGGCGAATGTCGTTTCGTCGGGAGCGATCATGCCACCGCGCGCACCCATCTCAATAGAGAGGTTGCAGACTGTCATGCGCTCTTCCATCGAGAGATTGCGGATGGTGTCTCCGGCATATTCGACAAAGTAACCTGTTGCGCCGCCGGTGGTCATCTTGGCGATGATGTAGAGGGCAATGTCCTTGGCGGTCACTCCCGGACGGAGCTGACCGTTGACATTGATGCGCATTGTCTTGGGCTTGGGCTGGAGGATGCATTGCGATGCGAGTACCATCTCCACCTCGCTTGTACCTATGCCGAAAGCCACTGCGCCGAAAGCTCCGTGGGTCGATGTATGGCTGTCGCCACAGACGATTGTGTATCCGGGAAGCGTAAGGCCATTTTCCGGACCGATGACGTGGATGATGCCGTTTTTGGCGTGTCCGAGGCCGAAGAGTGTCACTCCGAACTCATTGGCGTTGCGGGTGAGGGTCTCGACCTGATTGCGCGACACAGGGTCGGCAATCGGCTTGTCCTGATTGAGGGTCGGGATGTTGTGGTCGGGTGAACAGAATGTTTTTTCCGGACGGAACACTTTCAGACCGCGTGTGCGCAGTCCCTCGAAAGCCTGGGGACTGGTCACTTCGTGGCAGTAGTGACGGTCGATATAGAGTTGGGATGGGCCTCCTTCGATGTTGTTTACGACGTGAGCATCCCAGATTTTGTCAAAAAGAGTTTTACCCATGATGAGCGTATGGTCTTTGGATGGATTTATGGTGAATGATGATTAGCGGACAAACTTGTTGATAGCGTCGATGAATGCCTCGGCACTGGCTCCGACGATGTCGGTATTCGCCGAGAAGCCGTAGTAAGGCACACCTTCATGCTCGACGGTCATGTGGACCTTGCCCACATCGTTGCTGCCCTTGTTGATGGCCTGGATGAGGAATTCCTTGACGAGCATCTTGCGGTGGATGATGAGTTTGATGGCACTGATGGCTGCGTCGACAGGACCGTTGCCCGATGCACATGCCTCGAATTTCTCGCCTGCGATGTCGAGACCCACGCTTGCAACGGAGTGCACGCCGACACCGCTCGTCACCTGGAGGAAGTCGAGCTTGATGCGGTTTGAAGCCTTGCGGTGAGCACCGGCAATCATCAGCACGTCGTCGTCATTGATTTCCTTCTTGCGGTCAGCGAGTTTGAGGAAGGCCTCGTATGCTTTGTCGAGGTCTGCGCCTGAAAGCTCGATTCCGAGCACATGGAGACGGTGTTTGAGTGCGGCGCGTCCGCTGCGGGCGGTGAGGACGATGGAGTTCTCGTCGATACCCACATCCTTAGGGTCGATAATTTCGTAGCTCTCGCGGTTCTTGAGCACTCCGTCCTGATGGATACCTGACGAGTGGGCGAATGCGTTGCGGCCGACGATAGCCTTGTTGGGCTGTACGGGCATGTTCATGAGGCTCGACACCATTCGGCTGATGCCGGTGATCTTAGTGGCGTTGATGTTTGTGTCGATACCGAGGTCCTTGTGTGAGCGGAAAGTCATGACCACCTCTTCGAGCGACGTGTTGCCGGCACGTTCACCGATACCGTTGATGGTCACTTCTGCCTGACGCGCACCGTTGACAACACCTGTGACGGTGTTGGCGGTAGCCATGCCGAGGTCGTTGTGGCAATGTGTGGCGATGACAACCTTGTCGATGCCGTCGACATTGTCCATGAGATATTTGATTTTTGCACCGAACTCCGACGGCAGACAGTAGCCGGTGGTGTCAGGGATATTGATGACAGTAGCACCTGCGCGGATGACGGCCTCTACCACACGGGCGAGATACTCATTGTCGGTGCGGCCCGCATCTTCGGCATAGAACTGCACGTCCTCGACGAATTTCTTGGCGAATGATACGGCTCCGACGGCACGTTCGAGAATGTCGTCGCGGGTGGAGTTGAATTTATATTTGATATGGTAGTCGGAGGTTCCGATACCGGTGTGGATTCGTGGATGTTTGGCATATTTCAGAGCCTCGGCAGCCACGCGGATGTCGTTTTCGACGGCGCGTGTGAGTGCGCAGATAGTCGGCCATGTCACTGCCTTGGAAATTTCGACCACGGAGTTGAAGTCGCCCGGGCTTGACACAGGGAAACCCGCTTCAATCACGTCGACGCCGAGGGCTTCGAGTGCCTTTGCAACTTCAATTTTTTCTACTGTATTGAGCTGACAACCGGGCACCTGCTCTCCGTCGCGAAGTGTCGTGTCAAAGATGAAAAGCCTGTCACTCATATTCGGATATATAATGTATGGATGTTTTATTTATTTATGTGCGGGCGTTTGATTGGAAACTTGACCTAAAACAAACTTCTCCAAAGCAAGGAAAGAATATTTTGGAGATAATTAGCTGCAAAATTACAAATTATTTACAAAATGCCACAATAAAATTATAAATTTATTACTTTTTGCTCTTTTTGTGGTGAAAATCGAAAGTTGCGTGGTGCGTGATTTACAATGAAATTGAGGCGGAATCAACGTCTGTCGCCCAATGGATAGATGTGTACGGTTGCGAAGAGGTAACATTTTGATAAAAGATACATTTGCCGGTTGGATAGACAGCAGAAGGTCGTTCAGACCAGGGCCTCAAGCCGGATGGTATGACTTGAGGCCCTGGTCTGAACGACCTTCTTGTATGGAGTGATGTTTGTCAGCCTTTTTATTTTTGAGGCTGATATGCGGTTAATTAACGCATGTATTCGGTGTAAAATGCCGCGATTTCGTCAAATGGAATTTTATCGAGCCGGTCGTAGAGGTCGCAGTGGGTTGCATCCTTCACTGTAAGCAACTGTTTGTTGTCCCCTTTAAGAAAAGCGAAAGTATCCTTTCCGAAATAGTAGGAATGGGCTTTGTCGCCATGTACGATAAGGACGGCGTTTTCGAGTTCTCCGGCATACTCAAAGAACTTGAAGTTCATGAACGGCAGGGAAGATGTGGCGTTCCAGCCGTCGGTGGAATTTCCGCTGCGGGGATGGAAACCGCGAGGAGTCTTATAGTAGGCATGGTAATCTTTGACAAACTGCGGGACATCGTCGGGCAGAGGATCGACGACTCCGCCGGCACGCTTGTAGGAGCCATTGCGGTAATCCTCGGTCCGCTGTGCGGCAAGTGCTTTTCGGTTGGCGTTGCGTTTTTCAGCCGAATTGTCGGCATCAAAATATCCGTTTGCGGTTACGCGTGTCATGTCATACATGGTTGATGCTACGGTCGCCTTGATGCGCGGGTCGTTGATGGCAGCCTGAATTGCAATACCGCCCCAGCCGCATATACCGAGGATGCCTATACGCTCCGCATCAACATTTGCTTGCACCGAAAGGAAATCAACTGCAGCAGAGAAGTCCTCGGTGTTGATGTCGGGTGAGGCAACACGGCGTGGCATACCTCCGCTCTCTCCGGTGAACGACGGGTCAAAAGCGATTGTCAGGAATCCGCGCTCCGCAAGTTGCTGGGCATACAGTCCGCTCGACTGTTCCTTCACAGCTCCGAAAGGTCCGCTGACGGCGATTGCAGGCAAATTTCCCTCCGCATTTTTTGGAATATACATATCGGCGGCAAGTGTGACACCATAGCGGTTTACGAATGTGACCTTACGGTGGGCCACTTTTTCACTCTTTGGAAATACCTTATCCCATTCCTGTGTCAGCTCCGGGGATTCCATCGGAGCGACGGACATGTTTGTGTTCGGATTCATATTATTGTTGTTATTTTGATTTGTCAGTACGCGCGCGTTGCATTGCATGGTGATTATGCTCAGCGCTCCAAAAGCTATTGATATTGCGAGTTTTTTCATGCTGCAAAATAACAACAAAACCTCCTTCCGTGGCTTACCATTATAAATGGAATCCTTACCTAAAATGGATTACCACACATTTTACCTATATAATATATCACGAATATATATAGGTAGATGGACATGGCAGGAAGTCGTATTGAGCAAAATGTTGAGGTAAATTATATGGTATCAGTTAAATTAGGTTAAGGCGCTTCTTCCTGTTTGGCTGTCATTGGATAAAAATGTACTTTAGTCGGGCAAATGTCAGGATAAGCAATGGAATCTCACCGTGTCATAACAGCATTGATTGCTTTCATGCTTCTATTCTCTCTCGCAGCCGGACAGCCATCACGCATCCGTGCAGAGGTGGGTATGGAAGCTGACGTTATGTCGCGGCAGTATGTCACGACTCTTCCTGATGGTCCCGGTTCTGACAGTCTGCTGATTGCCGGGATGGATTCGCTGCTCAATACCATCAATCTTGATGAGGTCGTGGTTGTCGCGCCCATAAAACCGGTGACGGTCAAGGGCGACACTACCATTATTGATACAAGAGCGTTCAAGACGCGCGACGGAGCTTATCTCGAGGACCTCGTCAGGCTTATTCCGGGAATGGCCTACGACAAGAAGACCGGCTCACTGACCTACAACGGGATTCCCCTTACAGATATAAATATCAATGGAGAATCGTTTTTCAAGGATGGCAAGACCCTTGCGCTCGAAAACCTGAGGGCTGATATATTCAGCAAAATAAAGATTTACGACAAAGCGAGCGATGAGGATAAATTCATGGGAGTCAAAGGCAACGGAAAGAATTATGTCCTCGACTTGCAGACATATTCCGAGTTCAACGGGACATTGATGACCTCGGCCACACTTGCCGGAGGAAATCAGGGCAGGAAAAAAGCCGAGCTTATGGCTCATTCGTTCAAGCCCAAGGGTGATAACTTCTCCTTTCATCTATCTTCCGGCAATATACATCCATTCTCCACCGGTAAGCGCGACCGTATGGATGATGCTTCGTTCAACATTTCCCGGCGGTTGAATGACAAGTTCTATGTCTCCGCAGGATTGATGTATTCATATTCGCGCATGGGACAGGAGTTCTCGTCTTCGCGTGAGGACTATCTACCCGCCGGGAACACCTACAGTTACTCGCAGGCCGACAACCGTAACAGCAATCGTCACCTCCGTTCGCATCTTGCCCTAAACTGGAATGTTGACGACAAGACCATGCTGACACTGTCGGGAACCCTTGGGAACACTGCTTCAAAAAGTCAGAACGACTCGCGCAGCATGACTTTCGATGCGGATCCCGGACTAAATGTGAAAAATCCATTTGCAGGTGATGCTCTGGAGGAGATTGATCCGTCGACGCGGATAAATGGAAATAAGGCAGTCGGGTTGTCAAAGGACCGTGGCAAAAATTACTCGGTTGAAGCGTCAGTCACGAGGCGGTTTAATGATACAGGTACGGCACTCTCGCTGAATCTTGAAATGACTGACGACAACCGTAAGGGGCGGTCGTTCAACGTGAGCACGACCAACTACTATCGTCTCAAAGACCATGCCGGTCTTGACTCCATCCTCTATCGCGACCAATACAATCTGACACCGACCGTGAACCGTTCGCGAGGGGTCGGATTGCGTTTCGTGCAGCCTTTGATGAAGCATCTGAAACTTGAGCTGGCCTACCGTTACCGGCAGACGCGTGAAAAATACTCGCGGAGCACCTTCGACCTCTCGCCGTTCTTTGACCGTGACGAGGACCGCCGTCCCGGACAGCTTCCGGAGGGATACGAAAGCGCATACATAGACAGCCTCAGCAATCATAGTTTCAGCCGTGTCGAGAAACATGAGGCAGAGGTGAGGCTGATGTATACGACGCAGAATTCCACCATGATATTATCCTTTGTCGCAGAACCTGAGAGGCGACGTCTTGACCAGAAAACAGGCGTGATGCAGGCTGATACTGTGAGATCGTCCGTAAATTTCCGTCCGTCGTTAAATCTACACCATAATTCTGAAAAATTCGACTTCCGGTTCAATTATAACGGTTCGACGAATCAACCCAACCTGTCGTCGCTGCTTTCGCTGACCGACAACAGTAATCCTCTCTACATCACCCGTGGCAATCCTCAGTTGAAGTCCGCTTATCGTCAGGATTTCAATATTGGTGTGACCCATAGTCCCTCAGGTCTGTCGTGCGAGATGAGTTTCTCGAACATATACAATGACCAGACCATGGCTGTGTTCTATAATCCCGAGACAGGTGGCAGGGTCACGACACCTGTAAACATCAACGGCAACCGCAGCGGTCGGTTGGATTTGAGATACTTCAAGTTTAATGGCAAGATGCTGATTTCGGGAATGATCAATGCGGGATTTGACAGAAGTGTGGGTATGGTTAACGAGGATCTCTCCGAGGCTCCGCGCAAGAGTGTCACGAACAGTAGCAATTACGGAATCACTGCCAATTGGAATTATATGCCTAAATGGGGTGGAGTGAATGTCAAGGGTGAATGGAATTTCCGTCATTCCTCAAATGATATGCGTGATGACGATGACTCGGTCCACTCATGGTCGTTCGGATTGTCGCCCTACCTCCAGCTCCCCTTCGGACTCAATTTCGATACGGATTTCAACTACCGTCTGCGAACCGGCACAAATATCGTGCGCAAGGACAATGAGGAATTCTTGCTTAACACACGGATAAGTTACAGCTTCCTCAAAGGCCGCGTGGCGGAAGTAGGATTTGAGTGGAAGGATATTCTTAACAATAAGAAGAACTATCACCGCTACTCGACATATTCAGGCATAAGCGAATCCTACACCGCCTCACTCGGCAGCTACTTCCTCGTGTCGTTCAAATATAGATTCAACAAGGACCTGTAGGAGAGATTTGATTCGATAGACATTGTAATGTATGATAAACGGAACACCCTCGCTTAAATATGGCGAGGGTGTTCTGTTTATCAGGTGCTGAAGTTATTACTGGTGGGAGACCTTGTAATAGAGGAAGATGGCAATGAGGGTGTAGAGGATGTTGGGAATCCACATTGCGACCATCGGGGAGGTGTAGCCGGAGACGGCGAAGGTTGAGGTGACGGTCATGAAGAGGATGTAGCTGAAACTCAGGACGAGTCCGATGCCGATGTTCACACCCATGCCTCCTTTGATTTTGCGTGAGGAGAGCGACATGCCGATGACCGTCAGGATGAATGCTGCGGCAGTCATGGCGTAGCGCTTCTGATTCTCGATTTCAAATGACTTGATGTTGGCCACGCCGCGCTCTTTCTGACGCGAGATGTATTCGCGCAGGTCGGGCGAGGTCATGGTCTCATGGTCGTTTTTGGAAATGAGGAAGTCACGCGGTTCGATGGGGATGATGGTGTCCAGACGGCTTCCGCGACGGATTTTCTCGCGCTGACCGTCGAAGTCACGAATCATGTAGTCGCGGACGGTCCAGCGGTGGAGTGTGTCCCAGCGGATTGTCTGAGCCGTAAGGCGCGACACGAGCTTCTTGTCCTCGAAGGATTCGAGCGAGAATTTGTAGCCTGTCTTGCTTGTGTTGTCGTAGCGCGACATGTAGGCAATCTCACCCTTCGCCACCTGAAGCTGGATGTTGGTACCGTAGTCCACGCGCTTGTTCTTGACGTAGGTGTTGGTATATTCGATTCGCTCGACGTTGGCCGGAGGGATGATATAGGCGCTGAGGATATAGGTTGCGATTGCGATGACCGTCGCGCTTATCATGTAGGGGCGCAGCAGACGCCGGTAGCTCATGCCGGTCGAGAGCATGGCGATAATCTCGGAATTGTCGGCCAGTTTCGACGTGAAGAATATCACGGCGATGAAGGTGAAGAGCGGACTGAACTGGTTGGCGAAGTAGGGCAGGAAGTTGAGGAAGTAGTCAAACACAGTGGCTTTCAACGGCGCTTTGAGGAAAGCGTCGAGTTTCTCGTTGATGTCAAACATGATTGTGATGGCCAGAATGAGGGCTATCGCAAAAATGTAGGTTCCAAGGAACTTTTTGATGATATACCAGTCGAGAATCTTCACGGCAATGTCTGTGATTGATTTTGGTCGGTGCTAAAGAATATGGGGGTTGGTTGCTTGTCAGAGACGGCGGCTGACACATTCGAGCATCTCGGTTTTCCACTGCTTGAAGTCTCCGGCGATGATGTGGCGGCGTGCCTCTTCGACGAGCCAGAGATAGAAGGCGAGATTGTGGATAGATGCAATCTGCATTGCCAGAATCTCGTCGGCTATGAAGAGGTGGCGGACGTAGGCTTTCGAATATACCTGGTCAACGTATGCGGGACCATCTTCCTGAAGGGGTGAGAAATCGTCGGCCCACTTCTTGTTACGCATGTTCATTGTGCCGTGGCGTGTGAAGAGCATACCGTTGCGTCCGTTGCGCGTAGGCATTACGCAGTCCATCATGTCGACCCCTCGGTCAATGGCTTCGAGGATGTTGGCCGGAGTGCCCACGCCCATGAGATAGCGCGGTTTGTCGGCGGGAAGAATCTCGTTGACCACCTCTATCATGTCATACATCACTTCGGCCGGTTCGCCTACGGCCAGACCGCCGATGGCATTGCCGTCGGCTCCGAGCTCGGCCACGAATTTTGCGGATTCACGGCGCAGTTCGGGGTAGGTGACACCCTGGACAATCGGGAAGTATGCCTGTGAGTAGCCATACTTTCCTTCGGTCTCCTTGTAGCGTTTCCAACCGCGTGTCAGCCAACGGTGGGTAAGGTCGAGCGACTTGCGGGCATAGCTGTAGTCGGCTGTGCCGGGAGGACACTCATCGAGAGCCATCATGATGTCGGCACCGATCGAACGCTCGATGTCAACGACCTTTTCGGGAGTGAAGAGGTGTTTCGAACCGTCGATGTGTGAGCGGAACCATGCGCCTTCCTCGGTCAGCTTGCGGTTGGCCGAGAGGGAAAACACCTGAAAACCGCCGCTGTCGGTGAGGATCGGGCGGTCCCATCCGTTGAACTTGTGAAGACCTCCGGCCTTTTCGAGAATCTCGATGCCGGGACGGAGATAGAGATGGTAGGTGTTGCCGAGAATGATCTGAGCCTTTACGGCCTCGCGCAGTTCATGCTGATGGACAGCTTTGACACTGCCCTGAGTGCCTACGGGCATGAATATGGGTGTACGGATCTCTCCGTGGTCGGTCGTGATGACTCCGGCGCGCGCGGCGGTGCCGGGGGCGGTTGCTTCTAACTTGAAATCCATCGGTTATAATCTACAGGTCAGTAACCGAAGTCTCCCCGTCAGGGACGCACTTCGTAGTAGGGAATGTCGACGAGTTTCACGTCGAAAACAAGAGTTGAGTAGGGGCTGATTGCTCCTGAGCCTGACGATCCGTAGCCCATGTTGTAGGGGATGACGATGCGGGCGCTGTCGCCGACACGCATGTTCATGAGCGCGATTGTCCATCCCTGGATAACGGAGCCGGGAGTGGTGCGGAAGATGCTGTCGCCGTAGGATGCGGTCAGACGGTAGGACGAGTCGAAAGCCACACCGTTGTAGAGGCGGCCGATATATTTGACATCGACAGTCGAGGTCAGAAGCGGCGAGAGGTTGCCTTCGGTCTGCTTGCGGTCGTTGAGATAGCGCATGAGGATATTGGCCGAGGGATTCCATGAAGGAATCACGGTCTGGTAGACGTTGGCACCGTCCTCGATGAGGAAGCGCTGTTCGTCATAGAACTCCTCGTTGGCGATGCGCCATTCCTTGTAGTCGTCCCAGACGTTGTCATCATCGCCACACGATGTTGTGAACATGCCGGCGAGGCTTGTGAGGATGAAGAGTGTAAAGAATAATCTGAATTTAGCCATGATGTGGTCTTAGAATTTCACTTCGGGTGCGCGCTGGGCCGATTCATCGGCCTTGAACTGGGGCTGCGACTCGAAGCCGAACCAACCTGCGTAGATATTGGTGGGGAATTTTTTGATTGAGGTGTTGTAGTCGGCGACTACCTGAGTGTAGCGTCCACGTGCAGTGGCGATGCGGTTCTCAGTTCCTTCGAGCTGCACCTGAAGGTCGCGGAAGTTTTCGTTGGCCTTGAGGTCAGGGTAGGCTTCGGTCACTGCGAGGAGCGATTTGAGTGCTCCGGTCAGTTCGTTTTGCGCGGCCTGGAACTTGGCGAGGGTTTCCTCGTTGAGATCGTCGGCATTGATGTTGACCGAAGTCGCTGCTGCGCGGGCCTGTGTCACCTTCTCAAGAGTCTCGCTTTCATGGGTGGCGTAGCCTTTGACTGTTGCAACGAGGTTGGGGATGAGGTCGGCGCGACGCTGATACTGGTTCTGGACCTCGGCCCATTGCTGCTCTACTCCCTGCTTCTTCTCGACGAGGGAGTTGTAGTTACACGAGGAAAGCATGGGGATGAGGAGGGCTACAATGAGCAGTAGTTTGAAATTCTTCATTGTTTAAGGGGAGGGGGTGTGAATTATGTTTCGAAAGATGGTTTGTGGCCTGTAGGGACGCGCTGTAGCGCGTATGCAAAATTGAGTCCAAATGGATATAAGTGCACCAAATGGATAGCATGTGTGGATAATCCATAGCGCGTATATGCCACGGGAATTTGACGTTTCATTCGGCATACGCGCTACAGCGCGTCCCTACAGCCTGAAAAATTTATTTCGTATGGGTGGATCAGGCGAGCTTGCGGAGGAGTGCGTTTAGCGATACTGCGCTGTGGATGAGCTTGTGGAGGTCTTCGACTTTCACGCGCTTCTGCTCCATTGAGTCGCGTTCGCGGAGGGTGACGGTGTTGTCCTCGAGGGTCTGGTGGTCAACGGTGATGCAGAAGGGTGTGCCGATTGCATCCTGACGGCGGTAACGCTTGCCGATTGAATCCTTCTCCTCATAGTGGGTTGAGAAGTCGAATTTGAGTTCGTTGACAATCTCGCGGGCCTTGTCGGGCAGACCGTCCTTGCGGACGAGGGGCATAACGGCACACTTGACCGGAGCGAGGGCTGCGGGGAGGTGGAGCACGACGCGCTTGTCGCCGCCTTCGAGTTCCTGCTCCTCGTAGGATGAGCAGAGGACTGAGAGGAACATGCGGTCAACACCGATGGATGTCTCGATGACGTAGGGGGTATAGCTCTCGTTGAGCTCGGGGTCGAAATACTGGATTTTCTTGCCAGAGAATTTCTCGTGCTGCGAGAGGTCGAAGTTTGTACGCGAGTGGATACCTTCCACTTCCTTGAATCCGAAAGGCATCTGGAATTCGATATCGGTTGCGGCATTGGCGTAGTGTGCGAGCTTCTCGTGGTCGTGGTAGCGATACTTCTCGTCGCCGAGGCCGAGAGCCTTGTGCCAGCGCAGACGGAATTCTTTCCAGCGCTTGAACCACTCCATTTCGGAGCCGGGGCGCACGAAGAACTGCATTTCCATCTGTTCGAACTCACGCATACGGAAGATGAACTGACGGGCCACAATCTCGTTGCGGAATGCCTTGCCAATCTGTGCGATACCGAAGGGGATGCGCATACGGCCGGTCTTCTGCACGTTGAGATAGTTGACGAAGATACCCTGTGCGGTCTCGGGACGGAGATAGACGGTCATCGCACCATCGGCAGTCGAACCCATTTCAGTCTTGAACATGAGGTTGAACTGACGCACCTCTGTCCAGTTCTTGGTTCCGGAGATGGGGCAGACGATTTCCTCGTCGATGATGATCTGGCGGAGTTCGTCGAGGTTGTTGTCGTTCATGGCCTGGGCGAAACGCTCGTGGAGGGCGTTGCGCTTGGCTGCGTGTTCGAGCACTCGGGGATTGGTCTGGCGGAACATGGCCTCGTCAAAGCTTTCGCCGAAGCGTTTTGCAGCCTTGGCCACTTCCTTTTCTATCTTGTCTTCAATCTTGGCGATCTGTTCTTCGATGAGCACGTCGGCGCGGTAGCGCTTCTTGGAGTCTTTGTTGTCAATCAGGGGGTCGTTGAATGCGTCAACGTGGCCTGAAGCCTTCCAGATGGTGGGGTGCATGAAGATAGCGGAGTCGATGCCCACGATATTCTCGTGGAGGAGGGTCATCGAATCCCACCAGTAGCGCTTGATGTTGTTTTTCAGCTCAACGCCGTTCTGTCCGTAGTCATAGACGGCGGAAAGACCGTCGTAGATTTCGCTTGATTGAAACACGAAGCCATATTCCTTGGCATGGCTTACTATTTTCTTGAAAACCTCGTCTTGTGTTGCCATTTCGGTTATGTGATGGAAATGATTATATACTTAGATTACAAGTTGCAGTCGTCAGCTTGCCCGCAAAAAGGCAAACCGTTGATAATTACAAGATGCAAAGGTAATAAAAAAATCTGAATCACAGCACCATTTGCCACCCCGCCGCCCCCAAAGCACCCCAAAAACACCGATTTAACAAATAATTTGTTGATTCTTAGAAATAACATATTTGTCGGGAATTCAGATTTGCTTTACAAAGACACCGTTTCGATGGGCAATTTGGAAGACAATGAATTTAGAATGGTCTTATCTCGGATAGTAATATTGTTATATTCGACGTTATAAAGTGGGGTGCTGATGTGAAAGTTTGATTGAATTCAAAATTTTTCTTAACGGAATGGGGCGGAATTGCTAAAAATTGCTTATATTTGCAAAAATTTATGCAATAAAGATGAAATCCCATATATTTTTCTTTCCGATTATAGTCACTATAGCCGCATGGCTTGGCCTTTTGGCTGCGTGTACGGCAACGACGCATGAAAAGCCGATAGTAACGGTCAGCATTGAGCCTCAGAAATATCTTCTTGAACAGATTACGGGTGACCGTGTTGAGGTGCGTACTCTGATTGCCAACGGTGCGAATCCGGAGACTTTCGACCCGTCGGTCAACCATATCATGAACCTTGCGAAGTCGATTGGCTTCCTGCGAATGGGCAACATCGGTTTCGAGGCTGCCATCCTTGACAAAGTCCACGGCGAACATCCTGATTTGCCCATATTCAACACCTCGATAGGGGTAATACCTGTGACCGGAACCCACAGCCACAACGGCGTGACCCACAATGTCATTGATCCCCATACATGGACTTCGGTCAAGAACGTGAAAATCATCACCAAGAATATGCTGAATGCCATGACGGAGATTGACCCCTCGAATGCAAGCTACTACAGGACTAACTACGAGCATTTCGCAGCCCGTCTGGATTCGCTCGACAATGCTTTTGCCGAAAGGCTCGCCCCACACAAGGGTGAGGCATTCATGGTGTGGCATCCCTCGCTCAGCTATTTCGCGCGTGACTATGGCTTGGAGCAGATTCCGGCCGGAAGTGCCGACAGCAAGGAGATGGCGATGGGCGCACTGAAGGATGTGATTGACCATGCAGCCGACCACAATGTGAAGGTGTTTTTCCTTCAGAAAGATCTCGATGGCCGTCAGGCTGAGGCTCTCGGTGCGCAGCTCGACATCGAGAAGGTAACTGTCAATCCGCTGGCCTACGACTGGGAGACGGAGATGACAGCCATAGTGGATGCGATTGCCGGAAAGTGACATGTAGAGAGGGGGGCGGCGCGGTCTGATTTTGGATTTTCAGGACTGAAGTCGTATATTTGCGGACGCAATCAATTGCGTCCCGACATTGTATATGGATAAGAATATAATCATTTCCCTGCGCAATATCAGCAAGCGCTGGGAGCATAAGGAAGTGCTGACGGACATTAATTTCGATGTCCGCCGGGGTGATTTCATAGCCATCACCGGTCCGAACGGTGGCGGTAAGACAACGCTTCTGAGGATATTGCTGCGGCTTTTGAAACCTACAGAGGGATCGGTGACATATTTCCACGACGGAGTGCCCGTCGACAATCTCTCGATAGGCTATCTTCCGCAGAAGAATCTCATCGACTCGAAGTTTCCGATTGATGTTGAGGAGGTGATAGCTTCCGGTCTTATCGGAGAAAAACTGTCGAAGGATGAGGTCAGGACAAGGGTAGGGGAAGTGACCCGGCTGATGGGGCTGGAAAGCCACTCCCGGTCGAGCATAGGTAATCTTTCGGGCGGTCAGTTGCAACGGGCACTGTTGGGTAGGGCGATAATCTCGCGTCCGAAACTGTTGGTGCTTGATGAGCCTCTCAGCTATGTCGACAAGCGTTTCGAACATTATATCTACGACCTCGTAGCGGAGCTTTCAAAGACTACAACGCTCCTGCTTGTCTCCCACGAGATGTCGACCATCGCCGGTATGGCCAACCGTCATCTCATCATTGACCACTCGCTGACAGAGTGTCATTCCGCCCATCATCATGTCCATTATGAGTGTGACGACGAGGATTGCGGTTGCTGCTGAGGGAGGCGTTAACTTTGAATAGTGGACAGTATGCTTAAGATGATACTCTACATAGCTCTCGGAAGCGGTCTGGGAGGAGTGATGCGTTTTTTTGTAAGCCGATGGGTACAGGCGTTTTTCGGAAATGCAATTTTCCCGTGGGGAACATTCGCGGTCAACGTCATCGGTTGTTTCATCATCGGTTTAATCTACGGTGCTGTCGACCGTGGCTGCGAACTTTCGCCGGAGATGAAGGCTTTCCTCACAGTGGGTCTGTGTGGCGGTTTCACCACCTTTTCCACATTCATACATGAGAATTACCTGCTTTTCAACAGCTCGGAGTTTCCGACGGTGGCATTGTATGCCGGAGCGAGTTTCACGATAGGCCTGCTGATGGCCTACGCCGGTCACTGGTGCATGAAAGTGTGAATGAATGGTTTGTAGGGACGCGCTGCAGCGCGTATGCCGGATGAAAATAACCAAGCCAAAGAAGGGCACAGAAGGACATAAGGTCAGAAGCTACATAGATTTATAATTAAAAAAAAATCTGTGACTTCTGACCTTATGTCCTTCTGTGCCTTTCTTTGGCTCGAAGTGTTACATTTTTCAGACCTTCTGTGCCTTTCTCCGGCTTGCAGTATTTATTTTGCCGGTTGGTCGGGCATGTGGAGGGTATGACCCATTCGCTGCTGCTTGGTGAGCATATAGCGGAGATTGTAACGGTTGGGAGCGATTTCGATGCCGACGTTGTCGACAACCTCAAGGCCGTAGCCTTCGAGACCAATACGCTTCACTGGATTGTTGGTGATGAGGCGCATCTTGCGTATGCCGAGCAGACGTAGGATTGACGCTCCAACGCCATAGTCACGCTCGTCAGCCTTATGGCCGAGGTGGAGATTGGCGTCGACTGTGTCGAGACCCTCTTCCTGAAGCTTGTAAGCCTTGATTTTTTCCATCAGACCGATGCCGCGTCCCTCCTGGTTGAGATAGACGATGGCACCGCGTCCCTCCTTGTCAATAAGCTCCATAGCCTTGTGGAGCTGTTCGCCGCAGTCACAGCGCATCGAGCCGAAGATGTCGCCGGTGGCACATGATGAGTGAACGCGGACAAGGACAGCATCATCACCGCTCACGTCGCCCTTGATAAGTGCGATGTGTTCGAGCCCGTTGCTCTTCTGACGGAAGGGAATGAGACGGAAGTGACCGAATGCTGTGGGCATGTCGACTTCCACACCCTCCTCGACAAGCGATTCGGTGCGCAGACGATAGGCGATGAGGTCACGGATAGAGATGAGTTTCAGCCCCCATTCGTCGGCTTTCTTGCGGAGTTGCGGGAGGCGCGCCATTGTTCCGTCCTCGTTGAGTATCTCGATGAGTGAGGCTGCCGGTTGCAGACCTGCGAGACGGGCGAGGTCAATGGCTGCTTCGGTGTGACCTGCACGGCGGAGCACACCTGTATCCTGAGCGTAGAGAGGATGGACATGGCCGGGCCGACCAAACATGTCGGGGGTTGATGCCGGGTCAGCAAGGGCGCGGATGGTGGCCGCACGGTCGTGGGCCGAGACTCCGGTGGTACAACCGGGCAGGAGATCAACAGTCACGGTGAATGGAGTGCCGAGCATCGAGGTATTGTCCTCCACTTGACGCTCCAGTCCGAGTTCCTTGCAGCGCGAGAGCGAGAGCGGTGAGCAAAGCTCGCCACGCGCGTTTGTAATCATGAAATTGACATCGTCGGCAGTGACTTTCTCAGCTGCTATGATGAGGTCGCCTTCATTCTCGCGGTCTTCGTCGTCGACCACGATTACGAATTTGCCTTCGCGGAAATCGGCGATGGCTTCTTCTATGCTGTCTAACTTGATGTTATTTTCCATCTGTCGGGATAGTATTATCTGTGGGTTGAGGATTTTCAGTGGCAATCAGCTCGATAAGCTGGTCGGTTACCTTTGTGACAGTCGCAAGTTCCTCACGCAGACGCATCTGTGTCTTGCGTCCGTAGAACCATATCGACAGGCCAAGTGGGAATATCACCATCATGGTCCATGAGAGCCAGGGCTTGGTGGATGGTTGCTGGAACCATAGACTGCGGAGGATGGGGAGGTCCATGAGTTTCAGCACAACCATCTTCTCGCGCGAGTTGGAGAGATATTCGACATCGCCTTCAATCGTGTCGCGCAGACGGTGGAGCTCATCGCGGTCATAGCCGTGAAGCCAGTAGTCCATGTAGTTCTGCTTGGCGGGATTCTTCTGAAGATAGGCCGCCACTTCCAGTTTCAAGGTCTCGAGTCGCTGCACGGCCACTGTCGGGTCGACTTCCTCCATCACGAGTTCCTTCATCTCTACATGACGCACCTCGCTGACTCCAAAGAATTTGCGGAAGAAGTTGAGATAGGCATCCTTGTTGAACACAGCGGAGTCGTTGACAGCCTTATAGGTAAAGAATATACCCATAGGCAACAATACGGCGGCACTCAGCCACATTCCTTCCCAGACTTCCCACTTGCCGTCGCGGGCAAGTTTATAGCCCATGTTGTCGATGATATAGTAGAAAATGAAGAGGAAGACAGAGATGACAAGCGGAGTGCCGAGACCACCCTTGCGGATGATGGCACCGAGCGGCGCACCGATGAAGAAGAAGATGATACAGGCGAAGGAGAGGGTGAATTTCTTTTGAAGCTCTATGGCGTGGCGGCGGATGGATTTGAGGTCGTCGGCCATGGAGATGCTCTTGTATTCGTATTCCTGACGCATACGCTGTGCCTTTGCGAGTCCTTGGTTGAGGTAGCTGAGCCTTACGCCTGAGGATGAACCGCGCAGGAGAGAATCGACATTGACCGGTTTCTCGATGACCACGTCGGGCAGACGTTTGCTGACAGTGCTGCCGCTGTCGGTATGGATGGTGCGGTAGACGCGCAGCCCCATGTAGGGATATTCGCGCAGGCTTGTGCCGTAGATGGAGCCGAGGGAGTCGACGCGCACGGTCACGGAGTCAATCGTGGCCTGCAGTTCGGCCATATTCTTACCGACATACTGGTTTCTCATGCCTTGCTCATCCATTCGGTTGAAGTTGGAGTCGAATTTCAGCATGATTTCCTTCTCGGTGAAGGATTCACGGCGGTAGGGGACATTCTTCATGTTGCCCGCACCCGCATCCTTTAGATTCTCGAAGGATTCACCGTTCCAGAGATGGAGAAAGAGGTGGGTCTTGTCGGGGGTGATGGACATCTTGCCGGAGTCGGCAAGGATAATCGACGAGTTCTCGAATCCTTTGGAGACATCATAAATCATGACTTCGTAGAGGACACCTGTCTCGCGGTTCTTTTCCTGCACGAAGAGATTGTAGCCCGGAATCTGGTCGTAGAACACGCCTTCCGGGATTTCCAGTTCGGGCGACTTCTGCCTCATGGAGTAGAGGAGCGTCCACATCTTTGTCTGCGCTACGGGAAGCACGTCGTTCTGGAAAAAGAAAGCGCCGGTGGCAATACATACCATCAGCACGATAAGCGGAGCCATGGTGCGCAGGAGCGATATGCCCGAGGCCTTCATGGCTGTGAGTTCGAATTGCTCGCCGAGGTTGCCGAAGGTCATCAGCGAGGCGAGGAGTATGGCGAGAGGGAGGGCCATGGGAATCATGGTCAGAGCGGCGTAGAAGAAAAGTTCGCCGATGACATCCACGCCGAGGCCCTTGCCGACGAGTTCGTCGATGTAGCGCCACAGGAATTGCATCAGGACTATGAAAAGACAGATGCAGAACGTCATCATGAACAGAGGCACGAAGCTCTGGAGAATGAAGATGTCCATGCGTTTGATTCGTAACATAGCTGTGGCGGGGTAATGACGGTTGGTAAGTAGGGTTGATGAAATGTCCACCGCCCGCCATGTGACCCGCGTAGTGCGGACGACATGGCGGGCGGGGGTATGGGGTTTGTTAATCTGTCAAACGGAAAGCGTTGTGAGATTCACGAGCTTTATTTGATGCCGAGTGCAGTCTTCACGAGGGGAGTCACATCGGTGACATCCGAGCCTGAATAGAGGGGCATCACGTTTTCGAAGATGAAGGTGTAGTTGCCTTCGGCACCTACGGTCTGGATAGCCTTCACGACTTTCTCCTGAACGGGAGCCATGAGCTGCTGGTTCTGGCGCTGGAGGTCTTCCTGGGCTGTCTCACGGAAGCGCTGGATCTTGGTGTCGATTTCCTGGAGCTCCTGAGTGCGGCGTTCCTTGATGGTCTCGGGAGTTGAAGCTTCGAGAGCCTGGAATTCCTGGAATTTCTTGTTGAATTCTTCCTGAAGTTTGGCGAATTCATCTTCGTATTTCTTGGTGGCAGCCTGCATCTGCTCCTGAATAGTCTTTACTTCGGGGAGTGACTGGATGAGCTCCTGGGTGTTGATGACACCGAATTTCTGTGCGAAGAGGCTCATGGGGAACGCAATCATGATTGCGAGTAAAAGTTTTTTAATCATCGTTGTATTTGGAAGTTTTATTTTTAAGATTATGATACTTTAAAAATTTCTGAAACGCGGGGCATCACTGCCGTCGACGAGAAAAAATCACCTGCGGCGTGAGCGGTGCAAAGATAGGGATTTTATTTGGAATAACCTAACTTTTCAAGAACCTCATTGGATACGTCGATACGGGGCGATGCAAATATGATGTCGGCCGACGACGCACGGTCGAAGATGCACTGGTAGCCACGCTCTTCCGAAACCTTCTTGACGGCGTTGTAGACATCGTCCTGAATCGGCTTCATGAGGGTCTGGCGCTTTTTGTAAAGCTCACCTTCGGGACCGAAGTATTTCTGGCGGAGTTCGGCGGCCTGTTTTTCCTTGCCGACAATCTCCTCTTCCTTTTTCTTCTTCTGGTCATCGGTCAGGAAGACCATTTCGTTCTGATAGTTCTTATACAGTGTCTCGGCCTCTTTCGCAACGGCCTCGACCTCCTTCTGCCAACGCTGTGAAATCTGATTGAGCTGTTCGTTTGCCATTTCGTAGGCAGGGACGTTGGAGAGGATGTAGTCCATATCGACAAGCGCGAACTTCTGGGCGGATGCTCCGGCGAAGCAAGCGATGACGAGGGCTAATGTCAGTAAAATCTTTTTCATACCTTGGGCGGTGTTAACGGTTTGTTTATATAATATATAGACGCACCGGAGGATAAAAAGTTTAATCGTTGGTGAAAACAGCCGTGGGATTAGAATTCCTGGCCGAGGATGAAGTGGAAGTGTGAGCCACCCTTCTGTCCGTAGACGCGGTCGAAACCGTAGGCCCAGTCGATACCCATCATACCGATCATCGGGAGATAGATACGGATACCGGCACCGGCACTGCGCTTGAGGTCGAAGGGCGAGAAGTTCTTGACGGAGGTCCATGCGTTACCGCCTTCAATGAAGGTCAGACCGTAGATGGTTGTCGTGGGCTGGAGCATGAAGGGGAAGTGGAGTTCCATGCCGAAGCGGGTGTAGGCGTAGCTCTGGTAGTTGGGTGAGAGCTGACCGTTGTCGTAACCACGGAGTGCGATGGTTTCCTGAGCGTAGGTGTAGGAACCTGACATACCGTCACCACCGACATAGAATGTCTCGAAGGGTGATTTGAGGTATTTGTTGTAGCTTCCGAGAAGACCGATGTCAGCACGGGTCATGAACACGAGTGTATGTTTGCCATCCGGATCGGTGAGCGGAGTGTAGGTGCGCGATTTGAAGCGGAGCTTCCAGTATTCGATCCAGTGGTAAAGTTCCTTGCGGGCCTCCTCGGCCTGGGTGGTGTTCTCGCGGCTTGAAGCGAGTTCCGAGAGTCGTTTCCAGTTCTTCTTTCCGAAGAGCGATGCGGGAGGAGTGAGCTGGAGGTTGAGCGAGAATGAAGATCCTTTACGGGTGTAGAGGGGGTTGTCGATAGAGGTACGTGCGAGGGTAAGACCGATGGTGAGGGAGTTGGACGAGCCGTTCTGCATGTTGAGCAGGTATTCCCAGTTTTTGAGGTAATACCAGTTGTAGCCTAACTCTGCCTGGAATGTGAAGAAGTCGTCAGGCCAACTGAGACGCTTGCCGAGTCCGACGGTCACACCGAGCATCTGGAGGAACTTGTTGGGGTCGTAGGCATTCTCGTAGGAGTTCTGATAGTAATCATTGTAACCGTAGTTGCCGTAGAGACCACCGTAACCATAGTTGTAGTAGTTCTGCCAATTGCGGTTGTAGTACGACGAGTTCACACCTGTCTGACGGCTGTAGTAGGCGGAAACAGAGAGCGAGTTGGGTCGCTTGCCGCCGAACCACGGGTCAAGGAACGAGATGCTGTATGCCTGATAGTAGCGGGCATTGGTCTGGGCTGAGATTGTGAGCTGCTGACCGTCGCCCTGTGGGATGAGGCCCTTGTAGCTGTTGGGGTAAAAGAGGTTCTTGATTGAGAAGTTGGTGAACTTGATGGCCACCTTTCCGATGACACCTGTCTGTCCCCAACCCATAGAGAATTCGAACTGGTCGTTGGATTTCGATTCGAGATTGAAGAGGATGTCGACGGTTCCGTCCTCCTGGTTGGGTTCGGGGCGGATGTCCATGTTTTCAGGGTCGAAGTGGCCTGTCTGGGCAATTTCACGGGCTGAACGCATGAGGTCGCTCTTGCTGAAGAGCTCACCGGGGCGAACATAAAGCTCACGACGGATCACCTTTTCGTAGAGGCGGTCGTTACCGTTGATGATGACGTTGTTGATTCGTGCCTGCGGACCTTCGGTGATTCGCATCTCAAGGTCGATTGAGTCGCCGTTGACGTTCTTCTCAATCGGGGTGAGGTCGAAGAAGAGATAACCGTTGTCCATATAGTAGTTGGCGATTGCGTCATCGTCTTCGGTCGTACGCTTTTTCAGAAGTTTCTGGTTGTAGACATCGCCCTTCTCCATGCCGAGCACATTGGATAGAATGTCTGTCTGATAGATGGTGTTGCCCACCCAGGTGATGTCGTTGATGTAGTATTTCTTGCCTTCGTCAAGTGAGATGTAGACATCGACGGTCTTCTCGTCGTAGGGCACGACTGAGTCTGCGAGAATGGCAGCGTCGCGGTAGCCTTTCTCGTTGTATTTCTGAAGGATTCGTTCGAGGTCGTCCTTATAGTCGCTTTCGACGAATTTTTTCTGACGGAAGAGATTGAGAAGCTTGCCCTTCTCGTTGGTCTTCTTCATGACGCGCTGGAGCTGGTTGTCGCTGAGCACCTCATTGCCGTCGATGTAGATTTTGTGGACCTTGACCTTGTCGTTCTTGTTGACATTGATGTCCACAATCACTTCGTTGGGGTGCGAGAGGTCGTCGGTCAGATTAATCTTGACAGCCGCGTTGCCGAAGCCCTTGTTGCTATAGTATTTGGAGATAATCTGCTCGGCGCGGTTGACGATGTTCTGTGTAATCTGATTGCCTTTTCGGAGCTGGAGGGCTTCGTCGAGGTCGTTCTGCTCACCTTTCTTCACACCGTGGTAGTTGATTTGGCCGATGCGGGGTTGCTGACGAAGGTTAAGGGTGAGATATGCCTTGTTGCCGACGACTTTATCGACGGTTATCTGCACTTTCGAGAAGAGTCCCTGTCGCCAAAGACGCTTTGATGCATCAGTAAGTTCCGAACTCGGGATGGTGATGAGGTCGCCTTTCTTGAGACCGGTGTAGCCGATGACGATATAATCCTCATAGTTGTCGGCACCCTTGACCTGGATGTCGGCGATTTCATAGGTCTTCGGCAGACCTGTGAAGAGTATGGTCGGATTGTAAATAGTGTCGGTCGGAACCTGCGCCGAAATGCCGGTTGAGATGGAGAGTGACGAGAGCAGGAGCAGGAATGTGATGAATTTAAAACGCATTGGTCTAACGTTTGGGGAAATGTGTGGAGGGATGGTTTTCAGTTTTTATTTAAGTTGCTCGGAAGTGAGGCCGAAACGGCGTTCACGGCCACGGAAGTCGCGGAGCGCGCTGATGAAGTCCTCGCGTGAGAAATCGGGCCAGTATGTGTCGGTCACATATATTTCCGAATATGCAATCTGCCAGAGCAGGAAGTTGCTGATGCGGTGGTCTCCGCCGGTCCGGATGAGGAGGTCGGGGTCGGGATAGGAGGCGGTGGTGAGGTAGCGGTTGAAAACCTCGTCGGAATCCATGTCCGAAGCCTTTGCTTTTCCTGCCTCCACATCTGCGGCAAACTGCCGGGTGGCCTCGACGATTTCCCATCGTGAGGAATAGCTGATGGCAAGGATGAGTGTCAGACCGGTGCAGTGCGATGTGTCTGCGATGCATTGTTGCAGACGTTCGTATGCTTCGCGCGGCATACGGGAACTGTCGCCAATCATCTGAAGGCGTACGTTGTTTTTTATCAGGTCGGGAGTCTCTCGCTCGATGGCGATCACTATGAGGTGCATGAGAGCATCGACCTCGGCTTGCGGACGATTCCAGTTTTCAGTGGAGAACGTATAGAGTGTAAGGTAGCCGATGCCGAGTTCGGAGGCAACTTCGGTGATTCGTCGGACCGTGTTGACTCCTTCGACATGCCCTTCGCTGCGGTCGAGGCCGCGCGCTTTTGCCCAACGGCCATTGCCGTCCATGATTATGGCGACGTGGCGGGGAAGGCTACTTTTGTCTATTTCTTCTGTCATATCTTTTTGTCGGTCACGTCATCGTGCCGCTTTTTTTCGGCAGATGGCGTTGTGAGGGATTGGTATATCGTTTTTTTTATGTCTGTCAGGATGGGAGAAGGCTCAGTCAATGCGGTGGCATGTGACGCAGCGTTTACCGAATTCGTAGCTGATGCTCAGCATCAGTGTCGAGTACCAGTCGGTGTTCTTCAGAAAGGAACTCTTGATGAGGTAGAGGTCGCTGAGTTCACCGCTGTCGACATGGTCGCCGAACACCTTGGTCATGCAGAATTCAAGTCCGAGGTTGAGACGCGGGCGGATTTTGTATTTGACACCGAATCCCATCGGGAGACTCATGGCAACGTATGAATTTCCATCGGAACTCGACATCGTCACTCCGAGTCCGAGGCTCAGATAGGGTGAGATTCGCGACAGGCGTTTGTATGTCTCGCCGATGCCGTAGTTGAAGAAGTTGAATTCCACACGTCCACCCAAATCATAGACCCATGAGTTGAACTCGTAGACCTTTCCTTCAGGAAGCACGTTGTCCATATCGGCTGTCGATCCGCTCAGTGATGCAGCGGTCAACATGCCTCTGATGGCCCAGCGGGTGTTGATGAGATAGCGGAATGAGCCGTTGAGCGCAACTCCCGGGTGGGCGAAAAGCGAACTTTCGTTGGCATCCCCGAGGTAGCCCGACATGCCGATTCCGGCACCGATGTCAAATTTATAGGTCTCGACGCTCTCTTGCGTCTGAGAGTGGAGTGCAGGACCGGTAGACCCTGCGAGGATTATCAGTAGGAGAAGACGGAGGAGAGTTCGTTTCATCAGTTTACCACATTATTATATATGGGGGTGGATATTGACCCGTATCAATAGAGGGGCTTGAAGGTGAAACGGCGTATCACACCTTTCCAAAGCGAATCGTAAAGTTCACCGTTGAGGGCTTCACCACCGAAAAGGTAGATGTAGGGACATTCCCATTCTGTGATAGGAGTGCTTACGCGGCTTGTATGGGCGAAAGGTACGGGTGTTGCCCATGCCGGAAGGCGGGTTCCGGAGAAATTGGTCCATCCGTCGGCCATTGAGCGCGACATTGATTCGTTGAGTTCGGTGTCAATCACAACGGCTTGTGCGTTTGCGAATGCAGGGATGTAGTTGGGCAACTGGAGATAGCTTGAAGCTTCATCCCATGTGATGCCCTGGTCGTATGATACATACACGCTCTTCGATACAACCTCGCCGGCTGTCGATTCGTAGCGGCCACCGACAGCGATAAGTACTGAACGTTCGGTGACTCGCCATGACTTGGTGTTGACGCGGGGTGTGAAGTAGGGGAAGAGGCTCATGTCGGTGCGCTCGTCGATGTCGCGGGTACTGATCTTGGCCCATACCTCTCCGTCGTAGCCCCATGTCGAACCTACGACGTTGCCGGCTGCATCGCAGCCGCCGACGAAGATTGCGAGTGGTTTGCTGCTCCATTTGGTCTCGTAGAGGAGCATCTGGCTTGTGCCGCTGACGGGACAGCCGTTGGGGATTGCATATTCGGTTGAGGCGGGATAGCTGACATGCTTCCATCCGTCGGAATCCTTGCGGGCTCCGAGGACACAGCCGTCATAACCACCGTAGAGATAGTCCATTCTCGCGCCTGTCGATGTCCATGTCAGCGCGTTGGCCGATTTGTAAAGACGGCCGTTGGAGTCGAGGATATAGAATGATTCAGTGCTTGCAGTGAAGGAGTTTACATCGGCTCCTGAAGGCAGGGTAGCAGTCGCGGTCGCCCAGTCGTTGTAGAACGGATTTGCTGTCGATGCGACAGAAGCCTGACGACCGTCGGATGTCAGACAATAAACCTTGCCTGCATATTCAACAGTCTTCTGCTTTTTAGGCGCTGAGACGCCGGAAGGAAGGTTGCGGCGTGCGGAACGTGCCCAATAGAGCGTATCGGGTTCGACCTGATGAACATTGACCTTGATGGTATAGTCGCGGCTTGAAAGGCCGTCGTAGGATTTTACCTTCAGTTTCACGGGGCCGTTGGCAAAGTTGATGCTGTCGTTGGGGCTGTCGATGTAGCTGATGGTCGTGTCGCGCTGGGTCTCCCACTGATGGAAAGTGAGATCGCAGGCGCTGGCCGAAGAAGTGCCGATCTTGACAATCAGTTTGTTGATTTTTGTGTCTTTAGGGAGGGAGTCGGCGTTGAATATTACAGCGTTGACAAGGTCGATTGAAAAATATACCGAGTCAAGGCCGGTGAGTACGCTGTCATCTTTTGCAAGGCTGAACGAGGAGACTGTGCAGTTGCCAAAATCACCCTCGGCCACAAACGAGTCAGAGTCCTTGTTGCATGAACTGATTACCCCCATGATTATGAGGGCAAACAATGTGTATAGCGGGTATCTTTTAGTCATAATGTGGTCGTAAGGCCGCTTTTTCGGGCCGTGATATTTGCTATTTTATTGTATTAGGGATGTTTAGGACGGTCTAAACACTGTTTCAAGATGCAAAGTTAACAAGATTTTTGTTAACTACCATTCAGTGAGCGTAAAAAAAAGCTAATAAGAGGGACTGTCATCTGTTAAATCGACAGTCATCCTGTTTTAACATATCAATCGGCCGTGGTGCAAACCTTCGGGAGAACGTATATTAAATGATGGTGAGAGGGCTGTTATGAGAGTATTGTATAACCTACAAATTGAAAGGTGACTTAATGGAAGGTGTACAATTTGTCCCCAAACGGGCTGCATATTTGTATACCAATGGACTACAGGTGTTGCAATTTTGGGAAAAGACGTTTATTATTGCCCTGAAATTTTTGGATTTTTTAAACCTTATCTCTACATTTGCATAACAAAATCATATCTCCTCGCCCCTGAAATGAGCACTGACGGCCATATCGAGCCTGGGTGCAGCGGGGGTTCCCAAATCGAAAGGGAGCTACAAACCGAATTAAAATTGTAAATGACGACAAAATTATAAGACTACAAGATTTCTAACATACTAACATTACCAAAAACTATTTACAATCACCGGAGCCACATTTGAGAAAACCTCTGATTTCGGCATAGCAACTGACGGAATCGTTTTTTCAATATATGTGTTTTTACAAGATTGTAGATTAGAAGAGGGGGACTGACCGTGAGGTTCGTCCTCCTTGTTCTTTTAATCTATAAAAATCACATTTAAAGATGGAATCCGGATGGCAACAGGAAAGCTGCGAAGCAGCGATGTGATGGTAGCCCCACATCGAGTGGCAACGCAATGAAGCCCGCAGGGCGGAATTGCGTGCCCGAAGGTGTGGGGTTATCGGTTGGCACACAGTCAAGGGCATCGAAGATGTCCGATAAATCCTCCCGGCATAGACAAATCCTTATCCACGGTATTTTTCCTATTTTCGTGGGGCTATGACGCGGTCGCCGATGAGTTTGGCAAGCTCGGAGCGGGCAAGCTCGATGTCCTGCATCTGCTTCATCAGGTCGAGCACTCGGTCATAGTCCGATGCGTAGGCTTTGATTTCGTCACGGACATCCAGAAGCCGCGTGCAGAGGATGGCGTCTTTCAGTTCATGGAGTGTGCGGGGGACGAGTTCGCCGAGAAGTTCCTGCTCGGTAGCTACCTTTGCATATTTTGTGTGGACCTTGCTGAGGATGTGGCGTTCGACGACGAGGTCCGATGCAAGGTTGCGCACGGAGTCGTCGGGGGATGAGCACATCTGTCTGGCGAGGTAGCTGGACGAGAATTCCTCGAGGCCCTTGGCATAGTTTGTGTCGACTGTTTCCTGCAATGACCGTTCCATTGCCGATATGCTGCCCACATCAGTGGCCTTGCTGCGGATTTCCTCTATTCCCGCCTCGAACTCCTGACGGCGACGCTTTTCGAGCTCTTCCTTTCTTCGCTCCAGGTCGGCGTCCCACGAGTAGCGGCTGAGGCGCAAAGCCTCGGCGAAAAAGTGGGCGAGGTCGGGGTTGACAAAACAGATTTCATCAGCGGCGAGGTCAGCTTCGATGTATTCGAGGACAGTCATGGGGACGGGGTTGCCGTCATCGTCAATGCCGTCGGCAAAGGCATAGTTTCCATATTTGGCTATGAGTCTTGCTATGGCCATCTCGTATGTGCGGAGGAAGCGGATATGTCGGGCTATGGGGTTCTCCTGTTCTTTCTGTCCGGTTTCCTGCCTGACGCTGTCGGCCATTCCTTCCTGGATGGTGGGGATGCCGGGACCTCCGGTGAAGGCTTCGGCGCGCTGTTTCTCCTCGCGGGATTTGAGCTGAAATTCGTTGAAATACTTCCCGACTTCGCGGCGCAACACGTCCTCTTCCATGAACAGTATGCGTGAACACTCCTGGACATAGACGCTGCGGGTGATTTCATCGGGAATGAGGGCTATGGTCTTAACCACTCGGGTGATGACCTGCGCGCGACGGGTAGGGTCGTTGGCCGCACCTTCCATGAGGATGCGGGCCATGAAGCTGATGAAGTCGGTTTCGTTGGCCTTGATGTATTCCTCAACCTCTGTCGACGAATGGTGTTGTGCGAATGAGTCCGGGTCCTCTCCCTCGGGCAGAAGCAGCACCTTGATGTCCATGCCGTCCTGCAGGAGAAGTTCGATACCTCGGAGGGAGGCCTTGATACCGGCGGCATCGGAGTCGTAGATGAGGGTGACGTTGTTGGTGAATCGTTTGATGAGCCTTACCTGCTCGACGGTCAGCGCCGTGCCCGATGAGGCGACTACGTTGCAGATTCCCGACTGGTGCATGGAGATGACATCCATGTATCCCTCGACGATTATACACTTGCCCTCCTTGGAGATTGCCTTTTTCGCTTGAAAAAGACCGTAGAGCTCGCGGCGCTTCTCATATATCTGCGATTCAGGCGAGTTGACATACTTGGCAATTTTCTTCTCCTTGCTGAGTGTTCGTCCGCCGAAGGCCACGACCTTGCCTGAGAGGGTGAAGATGGGGTAGATGACACGTCCGCGGAATCGGTCGTAGACGCGGCCATCCTCCGTCTTGGTGCAGAGACCGGTCGAGTAGAGGTATTGTTCGCTGTAGCCTCGCTCGGTTGCAGTCTTGAAGAGCGCGTCGCGCTGGTCGAGGGCATATCCGAGGTGGAAACGCTCTATCATCGCATCGCTGATGCCACGGTAGCGGAAATAGGAGAGGCCGATGTCGCGTCCGTCGGGCGTGTCCTTCAGCGTCTTCTCGAAATAGCGCATGGCGAATTCGTTGAGTACGAGCATATTCTCGCGGTCCCCTTCGGCGCGCTTTTCCTCGTCGGTCATCTCGCGCTCCTCGATTTCGATGTTGTATTTTTTGGCGAGGTAGCGGAGTGCCTCGGTGAACGACAGTTGTTCGAGCTTCATGATAAAGCTGACCGGGCTGCCACCCTCTCCGCAACTGAAACATTTGCACATGCCTTTGGACTTGGAAACGTAGAACGACGGAGAGCGGTCGTTGTGAAACGGACACAATCCCACATAGTTCGCACCCCTCTTCTTAAGGGCTACGAAGTCGCTCACCACCTCAACAATATCGGCGGCGTCAAGTATGCGCTGGACAGTTGCATTGTCAATCTTCTTCATCGTGACTGCAAAGTTAATGAAAAATCACCGTAACATGTCATTTTTGCCATTATGGATTTATAACTGCATGATTTTGCATATCTTTGCATGGCTTCACGGTAATTTTTTTTGAAAAAAATCGCCGGCAGAGGTTTAGGAAACGGAAAGTTGCGTGTCTTTATAGATGTATGACGAACAAAAACGACATAGAGAAGCTGTTCAAAGCACATTATCAGCAGATGCACCGGTTAGCCGTGGCGCTTCTGCATGACGATGATTCGGCGCGCGACATCGTCCATGATGTGTTTGCTTCCATCCTTGGTAGCTGTCCGGCAGGGGTGTCGCCTCTGGGTTCCGGATGTGGCGATGTGGTTGTCACACCTGGCTATCTTCTCTCGGCGGTGCGCAACCGCTGTCTCAATCTTATCCGTGACAATGGAGTCCGTGACCGTGTGATTAACCGCTATTTCATTGAGAACGATGAGTATGACACCGAGGATTGGCCGGATGACGAGACAATAGCCACTATCTACCGGATCATCAAGGATGACTTGACTCCGCCGTGCCGGAGGGCTATGGAACTGCGTTTTTGCGAAGGATTTACTTTCGCAAAGGTTGCCGAAGAGCTGGGTGTCAGTGAGAATGCCGTTTACAAACATGTCCGTCAGGCATTGGTAATAATCCGTAAAAAACTCAGTCAAAATGGATAACTACGACATTGTGCTTGACCTTATCGAGCATCCCGAGCGATACACCGCGCAGCAAATGGCCGAAATACTGGCCGAGCCCGAGGCGCGGGAAATTTATAATCTCATCTGCAAGTCAGAATCATCGCTTAAGGCTAATGGAGCCGTTGTGGATGTCGATGCGGAATGGGAAAGTTTTGCCCGGCAGAATTTCCGGCCTCGTTTCCGGCTGCTGCGTTTCAGAAGCCGTGCGGCCTCGATAGCCGTGATTGTTCTTTCTTCGGTTGCCGCGCTTGCTGTCGGGCTGGCCGTCACGGTCAATCTCTCGGAGAGCGGGCGTGAGCCGGAGATGGCTGAAGAGATAAACGCTCCGTCGGCTGTGCTTGCCGTGGCAGACACTGTCGCTGTTCCGGATGACTCCATCAGGCAGTCGGCATCCCCGGTTCTGTTTGAGAATGAGATGCTTGCCGCTATTCTCGATACTGTGGCCGGATGGCATGGTGTCACGGTCAGCTATGGGACTCCGGATGTGGCAGAACTGCACCTCTATTATAGGTTCGATCCCAAGCTGCCGCTCAGCGAGATAGTGGAGCAGCTAAACACATTCGAGCAAATCAACATCCGTCTCGACGGCAAAACTCTAATCGTAGACTGAGCCATGCGACAGATTTTGTTAGCCATTATAGCCATTGCTGTGGCCGTGTCGGTTAATGCGGCTAAGTATACCTATACGTTCAGGAATCTTCCTGTCTCGCAGGCTCTCGTCCAATTCGGAGAGGACCACCCTGACATCAGCATCGCGTTCATATACAAGGAACTCGATAGTTACCGCACGTCGGCCCGCATTGACACCGACGAGCCATACGCCGCCCTCCGTCAGATAGTCGGTTTCAATCCAATAAGCGTCACCCGGAAAAAAGACCGCTATTATATCGAGGCGCTCCAGCATGGCAAGTTCGTCTATAAAGGACGGGCTGTCGGGACGGACGATGAGCCTGTGGCTGCCGCGACAGTCATGTTCCTCTCGCCCGCTGACTCGACGGTCATCACATACGGAGTGACTGACGGGATGGGTGGCTTTTCCATCCCATGTGATCGGACGGATGTCCTCGCCAAGGTTTCATGTATCGGCTACCGGACCACCTACCATCATTGCGATTCATATAATGTAGGGACTATAATTATGCCCGAGCAGGCTATAAAGCTCAACGAGGTGAAGG
>CANCXM010000003.1 GCA_947381945.1 uncultured Muribaculaceae bacterium | reverse complement strand
ACATATAATAACACTCGATTATTTATCAAGGTCATTAAATCCGAGTGAGATGAGGTATTTGTAAGTGTCGTCGTAATATTCTGGTAAACGAGTTGAGTCTTCTCTCGTTCCAGTTGGGACACATATAACCAGTCCTAATCTTGCCCGTGTGAGGAGAACACGATAAGCATTCCGCATATATGCCTGATTTATAACAATATTGATATTGTCCTTCTTTTTCTTTTGTATTGATTCAAGAGTCCTGCCTGTTTCAGGTTTCTTTACTTTTTCAGACCAGGCCTTCTTATTGAATTTATAGAATCGCCAAGCATTATTTGTAAGATCAAATCGGAAATCAGCATCCCATAAGACACAAGCGAGATCAATTTCGAGACCTTGTACAAAAAATTCGCTGAGCGCCACTTCAAGAAAATCTGACGAGTCGATATTTTCTTCTTTAAAATCAAGAAACCATCCAGGAGTTTTGTGATTATATTCTTGAACCTTTTTTATTTCAAATCCCAGTGGGCGAAGACGAGCGCCATTAGAGGACATAAGAATTCCAGTTCTGATGAATTTATCTTCTGCTGTAGCGGTATTCTTATCCTCATTTATAACTAAAGGCATAAGTTCACGTTGTCTTTTGCGGAGATATTTTCGAGCCGTATCGACATCTCGGGTTATATTTATGGGGTAACCATCTTTAATTGCATCATAATCTTCTTTGTTAGCAATACCATCAACAAGGCGATTGATAAATTTGGATAGTCCGGCGGATAATGGTGAACGTTGACACACTGTGAGATGGAGGGTTGAATTATAATTGATAAAATCGGGGTTATATGATTCGATTTTTGCAATATAATCTGCTATTGTATGATTGTGCGAATCGAGTAACTGATATTCATTACTATTTAGATTATCAGCCATATAAATATCCCAGTTATGGAGATTTACCTTATCGGTATCCTCCACAATAGTCCTTAACCATTCGTTAATCCCCGACTCACCTTCGTTAATCTCTTGTCCTCCACCAACTAAGCAGATGCATACACCCCAATTTAACTGATCCAAATCCCACAGAAGCAATGACGGTTCTGAGAATGTCCAGTCAGAAGTTTGCCATTCTTTTTTTACTCTCCCTGGAGTTCGCATTTTTTTCTATAGACCATGCACGTTGAGCCTCATCATATATTATTATATGCTGAGATGATGGAGTAGCTCCTGATTTCATTTCATACTTTGCATCAACTTTTGCATCAATGCCAGTATGTGAGGTGTAATCGAGCCTATCAATTATTTCATTTTTATAGCCATATACATCTCGAATTATTGAATCAACAGCTATTTTATTTTTGATTTCCTCTAATTGAGTCTTACTTGATTTAACAGAATCAAGGTCTGTGCGAAATTCATCCCTCAACTTATCTTGTTGTAAGTCAAGATTCCTACGTAATGCAGTTGAAAGTACTTTAACCAATGGTCCATTACCGGACAACATACTTGCACCATATTCTTGGGATGCTACAGAAATCTTAAGCCCGACAAGCGTTTTTCCCGCACCTGGTACTCCAGTTATGAAAACTAACGCCTTACGTTTTTTCTTTTTGGCACTCTCTATTATAGTTTTTACATAATCTTCAGCTTGTAATCTTTCCTGTTGGCTTCTTACTGTTGAACCCGTTTCAGTCAATCCTTTAACATGCTGTTTGTTCCATATTTCCTTTGCTGCAACTATAATGCCATGTGTGGCTTTAAATATGGCATTCTCCCAATTGTCATACCAATCTCAGTATTTGTTTTTTCCTGGTCCACAATAGTCATGTATAATCTCTCTTAATGATTGTTCATTGCTCTGTACTAGACTGTAAACGCCATCTTCAGTAATATCTTTTGGATTGCAAATAGCTATGGCTTCAGTCGCTACCAAAATTGGCACAATTATCTTATCAGAACTGTTGCTATGAAAGTATTTGAGTCTCAGAGCATAACCCAGAGTTTGATTTTTGTCTGTCAAGTAATAATCTGCTGAACCATTCTTATACTCTAAAACAAATATTTTATTATCAAGTAAAAGAATAACGTCAACAACTTTGCTTAATCCTGGAATGCCGTATTCAAAGATTATACGACCTTCCATTCCAGTTAAAGTATTAAGCAAACCTCGAATCTGGTTTCTCCAGGCTTGAGTCTGTTGTGAAGGATCATTGAGTTCCCCAAGTATATCATTTTCTGTTTGCTTTAGAAATTTGGATATTTTGTATGATACTGAATGTCCACTAATCATGGTATTAAAGTTGTTTATTCTTAATTTAGCATTGGTTGAAATATGTCGGTAAATACCTATGGTGTTATTTTATCAACATGTTTCATTGTAACCATAAATACAACACTTTAGGATAATCGTAAATGATTTGTAAACTTTGGCATGTAGTAAAAATGATGACGATTATGGCTTAGTATAACGTATTTATACCAGGTACAGATAACAAAGTTAATAAAAATTCTATAATCGACAATACAAAAAATAGCTGTTTTACTCTTGTAGGTTCAACTGGCAAGTGCTTGTAGCGTATAATGTGAGTTGAAAGCCTTGAAAGCACAGCTCCTTGAACTTGAACACAAAATCGCCGTCGAGTTAGCTCATAAACGCGATAAGAAAGCCGGAGAGGAAGTCAAGCCCGACACCCAACAGCAACAGCCAGGCAAAGTCATCGAGGTCAATCCATCGCCACAATTCCAATCAACTGACGATAAAAAGTCAATGGTGGCAGAGCCAGTAGAGATTTACCGACCGCCGGTTGTTACAAACAGGCCGACATTCCGACCATTCGGAGTATAATCAAGTCATGCACCGATTTTTAATATTATATTTTCGGTGCATGACTTATTGTTTTATGGATTAAAGTTAGACTGTAATGAAGTGGACATTCTATATTTAGAGGGTGATATTCCGTAAGTTGCTGTAAAGACATGTGTAAAGTGAGAAAGGTCGTTGAAACCAACCATATAACATATTTCTGAAATTTGTTTCTTAGTATTTTTCAGAAGCTCGCAAGCTGTGTTTAGTCGATATTGAGTGACAAATTGAGAGAATGTCATGCCCTTATGCTTTTTGAAATATGAGCAGAAAGCCGATTTGTTCATTCCAACCTCGTTTGCAATATCTTGTAAGGATATTTCATGAACATAGTGTGCCATTACATATTCTGTGATATGTTGCAGTCTGCGGACATCCTTTTCGATGCGAATAGGTTTGCCGGCAGCAATATAATCATGTGTATTGAAAACATCAGGAAGAAAAGATAGTATTTCAGATAAACGCCTGCAATCGGACATACCAATCATTCCGGATAAAATTTTCCCAATCAATTCTGAGGTTTTCTTCCCGAACTTCAAGGCTTCCGATGGAAATGTGACATTGGCAAAGGCTATTCGGATCTCCGGAAATGTATCAATGCAATGCTTGATAAAGTTGTGGGAGAATGCCAACATCAGATAATGCACGCACCCGTCGGCATCAGTAGAATTTTGATTGTATTTCCAACAATGATGCATATTCGGAGGAATTAAAGCAGCATCTCCTTCAACAAATGTAATTACCGTGTCGCCGGCAATTCGGGTTCCATGACCTTTTACAATATAATATATTTCCCATGCGTCATGGTTGTGCAGTTTTGCTTCAAGTGAGATGTTTATGCACTGGTCTATGAAGAAGAACGAATGGTTGTGTTCTTCTGGTAAAGAGTATGGAATTACTGTCTCATCAAACATAATGCAAATATGGCACAAATATTTGAAAGGATTGCACAAATATGATTCAAAAGTGCGACGTAATTTTGCAAAAAAATTATCATTAGACAAAATGGCAATATGAAACACAATTCTCCCACTAAAACCGAGATACGAGATTCTGCGGAATAAGACAGAGAATAAAACGCAAATTAAAAATTAGAGATATTGAACATTATGGAATTATATGAAGTTTTGGAGAAGCGTCGTACATATCGCGACTACTCCGAAAAAGAAGTAAGTGACGAAGTTATTGACCGCATAATCAGTGCGGCATTCAAAGCCCCAACCAACGACCATCTGCGTCAGTTCGAGTTCGTAATTGTGCGCGGGCGCGAGAACATTGCAAAAGTTATCGCCCCGCTTGCCAAGAACATGGCGGCATTCAAGGAACTCGTGCACGAAGTAGATGATACCAATGGCGACAAGGATAAAATGGATATGTTTGCCGATGCACTGCCCGAGCAACAGCGTATGCTAATGCAGAGCGGTCTGCTCATACTGCCCTTCTTTCGTCAGAGCCAATGCCCGTTGCTTCAGCCTAAGGAACAAAGTTCGCTTAATTTCTTTGCATCGGTGTGGTGTGCCATTGAGAACATGCTTCTTGCAGCCACTGATGAAGGGTTAGGAACCGTGTTCCATATCCCTGTGGGTGATGAACCGGAAAAAATCAAGAGAATCGTCGGAGCTCCCGATGACTATGAATTTGCATGTCTGCTGACTATGGGCTATCCAATCGACAATGCGTTCTTACCAAAACAGAAAGTGATTGACATAAAGAGTAGAATCCATCACAACCTCTGGTAAACTAATGAGAGGGCACATCTTGATATTGACTGCGACGTGGGTGGCAAAGATTGTGAAGCCATATTATTGCCGCATCTCCGAGCCACCCCCCAACAGGAAATGTTCGTGATAGCCTATCCCATTCAACACAAGATGATAGAGGAATCTGAGTACACATTTTTTAGCAATTAAAATTTGGATATTAGAAAGATTGTTTGTAATTTTGCGAACAACAAACTTGTGTTGACATGAATAAAATAAATTATACAGCAGATCAAGAGCAACTTGCGCGTTTTGCAAAGGCAATGGGGCATCCTACCCGGATTGCGATATTGCATTTTTTGGCTCAACGCAACGAGTGCTTCTTCGGCGACATACATGAAGTTTTACCTATTGCCAAGGCCACTGTCTCACAGCATCTGACTGAATTGAAAGATGCAGGATTGATACAGGGCACTATTGAACCGCCAAAGGTAAAATATTGCATAAACCCTGAAAATTGGAAGTTGGCACACGCCCTATTCGATAAGATGTTCACGGATTGCTGCCCGTCAAAGAAAAATAGTTGCTGCGGCTAAACTATTTTTTTGCTCTAAATGTTCGTAGTTTGTCGAATTACATACAATTATATAAAAACCATAATGCGATGAAAAAACTCTTTATGATGCTGACCCTTATGATAGGGCTTATGTCGTGCGGTAACAATGCGGACAATTCCGCAAATGCCGCAACCTCGGTGAAAGACCGTGTGGAAGTTATATATTTCCACGGTAAACAGCGATGTGCCACCTGCATGGCTATCGAAAAGAACGCAAAAGAAGCTGTCAACGCAATGTTCGCAAATGAGTTGAAAGATGGTTCTGTCGTTTTCAAGACGGTAGATATTTCAACATCTGAGGGAGAGGCTCTTGCCGATAAATATGAGGTGTCGTGGTCGTCGCTCTATGTCAATAAGTGGAAAGGTGGAAAGGAAACGCGCAATGACATGACTAAATTTGGCTTCAGCAATGCGCGTAGCAATCCCGATGTTTTCAAAAAATGTCTTTCATATAAGATACGTCAATCCTTGAAGTGATGGAATGGATCCAGACATTGCTTGACAACAGTTCGACTCCTGTCCTGACTGCGTTTCTGTTGGGCTTGCTGACGGCCATATCTCCCTGCCCTCTGGCTACAAATATTGCCGCAATAGGATTTATCAGCAGGGATATATCCGACAGGCGGAAAATATTCCGCAACGGTGTCCTATACACTGTTGGCCGTATCCTTGCCTACACCGTTCTCGGAATGATTCTGATCTCCATCCTCAAAGAAGGGGCAAGTGTCTTCGGAATACAAAAGACCGTCGGTAAATGGGGTGAGTTGTTGCTCGGCCCGATGCTGATAATCATAGGCGCGTTTATGCTTTTCGGCAGTAAGCTAAAACTTCCCTCTTTCGGTTTCAACGGCAAGGGAGAGGGGCTCGCTAAGAAAGGTGGTTTCGGAGCATTATTGCTCGGCATACTTTTCGCCCTCGCTTTCTGCCCTTCAAGCGGAGTGCTTTATTTCGGGATGTTGATACCGATGTCGGTCACCGTTACTGCTGGCTGGCTCCTTATAGTGCTATTTGCAATAGCGACGGCAATACCGGTTCTCGCTGTGGCTTGGATACTTGCTTTCAGCGCACGCGAGATAGGTTCTTTCTATGGCAAGATGCAGACTGTGCAGAAATGGCTCAACATTGTTGTCGGAGCTCTCTTCCTGCTTGTGGGCATATATTACAGTATCACAATGTTCATATAAAAATTTTTATAACCAATGTTCGCGTTACGGCGAACTACAAACACTAAATGAGTATGGAAATTAAAGTTTTAGGCCCCGGTTGCTCAAAGTGCAAGGCAACCTACAACGCAATCGACAAGTTCATTAAGGAACATGGACTTGATGTGAAGCTGACAAAAATCGAAGACATCATGGAAATGATGAGCTACAACATCATGACGACTCCGGCTGTCGTTGTCGATGAAGTGGTTAAACTGAAGGGTCATGTACCTTCCGAATCCGAAATCAAACAGATGTTGGGCATCTAACGACAAGGATATGGACACGAGGAAAGAACTGAAAACGCTGTTCTGGATAGTGGCGGTTTTTGCCGCCGCTTTCTTCCTCCCGTTGGATAGCCAACGGTTTATGACGGCTATTGACGCTACTCTTGACCTCTCACGGTGGTATGCGCGCGAACACGTTGTTCTCTGTCTGCTTCCGGCATTTTTCATAGCCGGTGTGATAGCGGTGTTCGTGAGTCAGGGATCAGTGCTGAAATATTTTGGTGCCAACGCAAAAAAATGGCTGTCATACACGGTCGCTTCAATCTCCGGCGGAATTCTTGCCGTATGTTCCTGCACGATACTCCCGCTGTTCACCAGCATTTATAAGCGTGGCGCAGGTCTTGGCCCGGCTGTCGCATTTCTCTATTCCGGCCCTGGCATCAGCATCCTGTCAATCATACTGACGGCACGCATATTGGGGGCTGAAATGGGAATCGCCCGAATGGTCGGAGCGGTGGCATTTTCAGTTATAATCGGACTGGCTATGTCGTTTATTTTCCGCAATGAGGAAGAAGTCAAGAAAGAGGAACAGATGAATATCGTACCTCCACCTGAAAAGCGTCCCATGTGGCAGACCTCGATGTTCTTCTTTACATTGGTATTGATTCTGGTATTCGCCAACTGGGGAGCCCCCGAAGTCAGCGACCACGGCGTGTGGCATAATATATATCTGCATAAATGGTACATTGTAGGGTTCCTTTCGCTGACCTTATGTTGGATAATGGTTAAAATCCTCAACTTGAAAATCTCGTGGGTTGCGGCAGGAGCTGTCCTGACCGGACTGTCGGCTGTGATTGCAAATATTTTCATTGACAACGCCGTTTTTGTTCCATTAGTGCCGATGGTTGTTTCCATCACATCGCTTTCAGTGATACTTATGGCTGACAAGCGTGATGATGAAAATAGGGAATGGGCATTATCCTCATGGGGATTTGCCAAACAGATAATGCCGTTGCTGGCAATCGGTGTCGTAACAGCCGGCTTCCTGCTTGGATCGACACACGGCGATACCGCAATAGCAGGAATTATCCCTAATAGCTGGATTGAATGGGCTGTGGGCGGAAACTCTCTGCTGTCGAATTTCTTCGCGTCATTCACCGGTGCGTTCATGTACTTCGCCACACTGACCGAAGTGCCTATCGTGCAGGGTCTGCTTGCATCGGGAATGGGCAAGGGCCCGGCTCTCGCACTGCTTCTGGCCGGACCGTCGCTCTCGCTCCCCAATATGCTTGTGATACGAGGCGTGATGGGCACAAAGAAAACGGCCGTCTATGTCCTGTTGGTAATTGTAATGGCAACTATATCGGGATTTGTATTCGGAAATTATTTTTGAGCCTTTAATAGTATAACCATTTAATGTGTTGACGCACATTGCGAAATTGACATGAAAGTATTGATTTTATGCACCGGAAACAGTTGCCGCAGCCAAATGGCTCACGGAATATTGGCTTCCCTCGACTCTGAAATTAAAGTCTTTTCGGCAGGTACAAAACCTGCTGGAATAATAAATCCTCTTGCAGTAGAGGTCATGGCGGAAATCGGCATTGACATATCGGGCAACAAACCGGTAAATGTCAGTGAATATCTTGCCGATAAATGGGATTATGTCATAACCGTGTGCGGTGGTGCGAATGAATCCTGCCCGGCATTTACCGGCGATGTGCGTCACCGTCTGCATATAGGATTTGATGACCCGTCGGAATGCGAAGGCTCGGCTTCTTTCGTGAAGGAAGAATTCCGCCGCATCAGGGACGCAATCAAAGAAAAGTTTTCCAGATTATATCATACAGAATTACAATATGAAAAACCAAGAGATTAAAAAAGGCATAGGCTTTTTTGAAAGCTATCTGTCGTTATGGGTCGCGCTCTGTATAATAACTCTGTATAATAATAGGTATCGGGATCGGCCAATTTATTCCGGCAATCCCGGAAACATTAGGTAAATGGGAATATGCCAATGTGTCTATACCTATCGCCGTGCTGATATGGCTGATGATATTCCCCATGATGCTCAAAGTTGACTTCAAAAGCGTCAGGAATGTTGGCAAGCGTCCGAAAGGACTATTCATTACCTGCGTAACAAATTGGCTTATAAAGCCTTTCTCCATGTTCGGGATCGCATGGCTATTCTTTTTTGTGGTTTTCAAATCGCTTATTCCAACAGAACTTGCCGACCAATATTTTGCAGGAGCCGTTCTGCTTGGAGCAGCCCCATGTACGGCAATGGTTTTCGTATGGAGCTATCTTACAAAAGGAGATGCCGCATACACGCTTGTTCTGGTCGCGGTCAACGATCTTATTATCCTCGTGGCCTTCGTTCCGATTGTTGGCTTCCTCTTGGGTATAGGTGGTATTGCCATTCCGTGGTCAACCTTGATATTGTCCGTCATATTGTTCGTTGTGATACCCCTTTCGGCAGGCATCATAACCCGTACAATAGTGATAAAGCGGCGTGGAGTGGATTATTTCAATAACATTTTTGTCAACAAATTCAACAATCTTACAACCATAGGCTTGTTCCTCACACTGATTATACTTTTCTCTTTTCAGGGAGAAACAATCCTGTCCAATCCGCTGCACATACTCCTGATTGCAATTCCCCTCATACTACAGACTGTCCTTATTTTCTTTGTCGCATACGGATGGGCAAAGGCTTGGAAACTGCCACATAATGTTCCAGCTCCGGCCGGGATGATAGGCGCAAGCAACTTCTTCGAGCTTTCGGTTGCCGTAGCCATATCTTTGTTCGGACTGCAATCCGGGGCGGCGTTGGCGACTGTGGTCGGTGTGCTGGTAGAGGTTCCGGTCATGCTCAGATTGGTAAAAATAGCCAATAACACCCAGAAGTATTTCAAAACAAGAGGCGGCTGAAAGACTCTATATTAAAAGATCAACTCAATATAATATGAATACACTTCTTGATACCCTTTGGTATTTCTGCTATATAACAGTGGAATTACTGGTTCTCTTTCTTGCCATAAGTGCATTGGTGGAGATTATCCTGATGTATATACCTCAGGAAAAAATCAGCCGGAAACTTGTCGGTTCCGGCATATTCGGTAATATGCTTGCCGCTGGATTTGGAGCGTTGACCCCGTTTTGTGCGTGCTCAACAATTCCCATGACCGTAGGTTTTCTAAATGCGGGTGTACCGTTTGGTGCAACGATGTCTTTTCTCATCGCATCTCCGCTACTTAACCCTATAATAATTGCCATGCTTGGAGCATTGGTCGGCATAAAGGCAATGCTTATCTATGTAGCCATTGCATTTCTATGTTCTGTCCTTTTTGGCTGGTTCCTTCAGAAAATAGACGCTCAGCGTTGGATGAAAAATATCCGCTTGAAGAAATCTTCCTGCGGTTGCGGCGATGATGAGCAGATTGAACCTAAAAAACTTCCTTGGGGAAATAAACTTGCCATCGCGTTCCGTTCGGCATGGGACAGCCTGCGCCCGATTATATGGTATCTCCTTATCGGAGTTGCTCTCGGTGCAGCAATCTACGGCTATATGCCGAGCGACTTCGTATTGAAAATTGCAGGCCCTCAGAATCCGTTTGCCGTTCCTGTCGCAGCCATTCTCGGAGTGCCTCTTTATATTCGCGCAGAAACAGCTATACCTATCGGAGTAGCTCTGATGGGTAAAGGTATGAGTATTGGAGCGGTAATAGCTCTTGTTATCGGTGGCGCAGGTATGGCAATTCCCGAGATGTCGATGCTGGCTTCAATATTCAAAAAGAAACTCGTCGGTCTGATTGTCGCAGTGATATTCATCATCGCCGTAATGTCAGGCTATCTGTTCAATATACTCCTATAATAACTAAACATTTATAACTATATCAGAAAATAAAGAAAAGAAAAAAGGATTCTGGGGCACATTATTCTCCCCCAAACCGTCGTGTGGCTGTTCCTGTGGCAGCAGTCTGATTGAAGAAGTGCCCGAAGATGAAAAACAGTCGGCACCGAAACAACCTGACGATGACAGAGAATCTTACTGCGGTAAGAAATAAGCTGCCGTAAGCTCATGACGGACTCCGTTGATAAGTAATACTTAACTTCGGAGTTCTTTTGTGTAAATCCGTGATTATAAATATTAACCTTTTTATTCAAACCACGAATGATATGAATAAAATTCTAATTGTAGATGCCTATGACACAAGCCGTATAATGGCAGATCCGTGTCAATAAGCCGGATATAACTCTATTGTCGGCAGAAGCATCTACAATTAGTATTTTATTCATAATTAAACTGTTGGTTATAACACAGTATTTAATATATCTATTTTTTGTAGTGCTTGAGATTACTTAAAATTGGAGGACAAATTATTCATTAAGAAGATTGTCAAAGCCAATCCATAAGGAATTATCCGCGAACAGCGGCTTTACGATGGTAAATGACAATCTCATCTACGCAATCATGCCCACGACCGGTATCGGACATGGGCATCTTAATTACTGAGAGTTATTGAGTGATTGTTCTTGTAATTGCAGTCGTGTTTCCTTTCGGAATATCTTACGGATTGTGCGCCACTTGGGGAATATCGCAGAAGGGCGTATCGGGCCATAACTCACGGCTATTATGACTAATGACAAAATGGCGGCAATAAGCAGCCAACCATATATTTCTTTCATTGAAATCACAAGTGCGTGTTGCTGAACTGTCCCGTACATTTGACCGAGAGGAATATGAATGATGTCAGTATTGAAGTCTGTCAGACGCGCTGAGATGAGAGAAGCATTTTTTGCCATTGTATGACGCAGGAACTCTCCGATAAGAGCGGGGCCGAGGGTCGCACCCATAACCGCACCTGTGAAGCCGTTCACAGTCAATGCCTGAGGGAATACAAAGAAATGCAGTCCGCTCTGAACAATCGAGGTCAGGAACACGATGGAGATTATCACCGATGCGAACCCACGGATGAAGAGCGGGAAGAAAAGCATCTCCTTTTCAACACCGTAATCTATCATGAAATAGAACCAGCCGAGATATATGGCGGCAAAGGCAAATGCTATTGCAGTCATAGTCTTGTATCTCCACTTATGCAAGGCGAATGTAAAATAAGTAAATGCGCATCCTACGGTAATCCCGGCAAATACATACCAGTTGAGGTCGATAAGATTGGTTTCATCAAAACCGAGAATAGCGGCTGCATAACTGTGTTCAAACACATGTTCGGTTGCCATCAGTGTGAAGAAAACCAGATATATCAAGGTCGCCCGTATGACATTGCGGTTTGTCAAAGCCGGAAAAGATATATAGGGATGATGAAGGAATGAAGCCCGCCACAGATTGATGGCAAGGCATACTGCGCCTAAGATTGTCGCTCCGACAATTTCCTCCGCTTCCCACCAATCGTAGAAGTTGCCGTAAACACATATAAATGTGAAGCACAACATGAAAACACTCCACAGCGCGGCACCAATCCAGTCGATACCCAATAGGGGTATTTGCATGGGGCCTTTCACTGGCTTGACAAGTATCAGCACCATTACCATCATCAGCACAAGCAGGCCGCTCATTACCCAGTGCATATATTCCCACTGAGAGAAAAACGCGGTGTAAATGGTAGCGATACCGCTCAGTTGGATCACTCCGTCAACGACAAGATAGACATAGCAGAAGAATATCGCCATATCACGCACCGGTGTGAGCCAGAGCTGGATTGTAGAATTGCACACAAATGTAGCCCACATACGGAACCAACCCGCGACAAAGCAGGTGGCGACCAGCAGGGGAACACTTGTCGTATTAGCGCAGATGAAATTAGCAGCAACAAGCACCGCTCCACACACGAGCAGTCCTATCCGGTTGGAGAAACGGAATTTCAACCGGAACATCACGGCAAAATTTATAGACATTCCGACCAGCGACGCATATCCGGCCATCAATATATCTTCCTGCATCAGCGCGGTAGAGCCAACCATATCGGTGGCGGCGGCAAGATAAATGCCGCCTGAGAACTGCACTATCAGCACGAAGAAGATAAAAAGCCAGGGCTTTAATCTGCGTGGCACATAGTTCGGAACGTCGGGTATATCGAATGGACCCTGAGGTCCGTGCCAATCTCCCATATCAGTATTTCACCTCACATTCCACATTCATACCGGCACGCAGAAGGTTGAGGTCGGCATCGTCTGTCAATTCAATTCTAACTGGTATACGTTGACGTACCTTTACGAAATTTCCAGCCGAGTTGTCCTGCGGCAGCAAAGACAATGCGGCTCCTGTCGCTGTGGATAATGAAACGACCTTACCTGTAAAAGTTTTGTCGGGAATGGCGTCAACCTTGATCTCAACCTCGCTTCCAGGGTAGATATGCTCCAACTGGGTTTCCTTGTAGTTTGCGGTGATCCAAACCTCCGAGCCATCTACAATGTCGAGAAGAGTCTGGCCCGGTTGAACGAGTTGACCTATCTGTATCTCCTTGCGTGAGGCATAGCCGTCGCAAGGGGCTGTTATGACGGTATATGAAAGATTAAGTTCCGCAGTTTCAAGCAATGCTTTCGCAAGTTCAACCCCCGCATCATTCTGGGCGATGCGCTGGCGGGTTTCGGCAACTACCGATGTTGTTGCCGAGCGTTGACGGGCAAGCATCTCATAGCGGGCTTTCTTTGCCTTATAGTCTGTTTCCGCACCGTCATATTGCTGACGGGTGACGGCATCTTTCTCCAACAGTTTGCGATAGCGTTCAAGGTCAACGGCTGCATTCTCCATAAGCACTTTTGCTTCGGCGATTGAGGCTTCACTTACAGCCTCATTTGCTGAAGCTACACCTACGCTGCGGTCAGCGACTGTTCGTCCGGCAAGGGCATTCTGATAATCGGCATTTGCCTGAGCCACACGCAGGCGCATATCCGCGTCATCAATGATTACAAGAGTGTCACCTTTTTTCACCGGTTCATACTCTTTGAAACGGATTTCCTTGATGTAGCCCTGCACTCGGCTGTTGACAGGCACAATCTGACGCTGCACCTGCGCATTATCGGTAAACTCCACATTGCCGAAATGGATGAACTTGGAAGCCACCCAAAGACCTGCGACAATGATTACGGCGAGAGTGATGATATAGGAGAGTATCTTTTTTGTACGGTGTTTCATATTTTTCCGGATGTAAACAGTAGTTTGTAATAATAGTAGATTATGTTGATGCGGGCGTTTACAAGCTGCTGCTCCGCGTCAAGTTTGGAATTGGCAGCATCGAGCATATCTGTTATGAGAGCCATGTCAGCCGAGTAGCGGGTGAACACAGTGTTATAATTCCTTTCAGCGAGTTCAACACTTTTCTGCTGTGTGTTGAGTTCCTCGTATGACTCAAGATAGCGTATATAGTCGGCTCTGACTGCAAGTTCTGTATTTTCCCTTGCTGCCACAAGTTCGTCGGTAGCGTGTACCGTTGCCGCACGGTTCCGGGATAGAGATTTGTTGGTCTTGAACAGTGATGAGATATTGTAGCTTACACCTACACCGACGTACCAATAGCTCAGATTGCGGTTTATCGGTGGCACCTCTACTAAGATAGGGCCGTCGATACTCCACCCTGCCTGCAAGCCGATTTTGGGAAGACGCTCCGATTTAGTCAGGTCTTCCGCTTTCCGGGATATGTCAACCTTTGACTGCGCCAGCTTCAGCGTGGGCGAATTGACCGAGGCTTCAGACTGCCATGACGACTCGCTTTGTGAGGGGAGCGACTTGTCAAGAATTGCAGAATCGGGCATTATGACAGTACCACTGGGCAGTCCGGCGATAGTGACAAGGTTGTTGTTGAGAATGTCGATTGTGTTGTTGATTTTCACAAGTTGCAGCTCCAGATTTGACACAAGCAGTTCATAGCGGGTTATGTCGTTCTGCAAAGCCACGCCCTGTTCATACCGGGCTTGCATCTCATCGAGCACTTTCCTCGCCTGCGCGATGTTGTTTTCCACGACACCACGCAGATTTGTGTACTTGTAAATATCAAGATAAAAGCCGGTGAGCTGGAAGCGGATATTGTCGCGTTGCAGCTCGGTGGCATATCCGGATGCCGTCAGTTTGAGCTCGGCAAGTTGTATGCCTGAAGTAATGGCTCCGCCGGTATAGACCGGTTGGTTCACATTGAGTGACAATGCGTTGCCGTAATGTGGTATCGGGGCTTTCTGATAGTCGGAGAAATTCCTTTTTGTAGTAAAACCGTCGCCTATATAACTGAATGAAAGGGAAGCATTGATGTCGGGCAACCGATCGGCGCGGGCTACTCTTATTTCTTGATTGGCTTCCTCCTCAGCGGAAAAAGAGGGGCGTAATTGCGCGCTGTTTCTTTCAGCACTCTCAAATAACTGTTCAAGGGTTATTACTGATGGGTTCTGACCGAAAGCACACACCCCTGCGCCCAACAGAACCGCGCTGAGCAGCCCTGTGAGCAATCGTTGATTGTTCATAAAATCGGGGATAATATGTGAATAATGAATATGAGTCGCTATCCGTCAATCTCCCGACGGTATGCGACTGTTCTGAAATCAGATCAGACTTTGAGCGCGGCTATAGCCTGCCGTACTCTTCCAGTTTTCCTTGAAAGCGTAGTTTTGTATATACGCTCTTGTTGCGTTTATCGCTGTATCTATTACAATCATTTACTCATCGCTCTTTGTGAACGACACTGCAAAATTACAAAAAAATCGTAAAAAGTCTGTAATCAGAATATCAAAAGTTGTGCATTTGCTCGACTATGCGCAATATATCTGCTTGCTATATAGACAGATGACGGCAAGAAGTCTTTTGTGCTCTTGCCGTCATATTTCAGTGTGTCGCAATGCTTATCTGCGCTGGCCTCTGCCTCCCTGACGGGGTTGCATAGGCTTGGCATCTTCGGTCAGTTTAAGTTCTGAGCCATTGGAAAGCTCGACTTCGTAGCCTCCACGTTTGCGGGAAATCTCCACAATGGTCTGTCCTTTGAAGTTTGTAGCCACATACTTTGCAATGGCTGCGGGTACTATCGCTGACGGGATGGAAGTGCCGGGGGCTGCTTTGACTTCCTTCCAATTACCGTCAGAGGTAAAATCGACCTCTGCACCACTTGTGAAATCGACCTCATACTCCATGCCTCTGCGGCCGTTGTCTTTCTCAACTTTTCTCACATGATCTTTTGAAAAGTATTTAGTGATGAAAGTTTGAGCTGCTTTAGGCAACTCTGACCGGTTGATGGGCGTACCGGCAAACATTGTCGCCGATAATGATGCTACGATTGTGGCGAGCATCAAAGACAAAAGTTTTTTCATTTGAAATTATATTATTTAGTTTGAATTATGTTGTTCAGATTATTAAATGCCGTGATATATTTTCTCCCGGCAGGAATTGGGTGCGGAAAATTATGAAGATAAACAGTCCTGTTTGAGAATTTTTCGATAAACGGGATTGATATTATAAAAGACCTGTGTATTCTCACAAAACAATCATCGGGAAGCATGGCTTCAATTTCCTTCATTGTAATCTGAGGGACAACTGTCGGCATATCCTTGCGGAATATCTTCACATAATTATCCATCGCCTCTACAACGATGACATCATTTAAGTTGACGACCACATTTTTATGATCCGCTTTCAGGGTAATACATCTGTTTGAAGGCTCCGGACTCTTGTGCTGAATGAATATCTTGGCTTTTGCCATCGATTGTTCAAAACGAGGATAGAATATCGGCTTGTGAAGAAAATCAACCGCATCAACATTGAATCCGTCAAGTGCATAATTGGCGTATGCTGTAGTAAAAATCAAGCATGTGCCTTCCGGCAATTCCTTAGCCAGAGTCACACCGTTATGTGAGTTCATCTCAATATCAAGGAAAACTATATCTGGTTTGATTTCCTTGATATAATCCATACCTGCAATGGGAGATGTGAAACATTTTAGTTCAATACCTCCATACCGATTGCAGTATTCCTGAATGATGCTTAAAGCAATCGGCTCATCATCTATTGCCACACACTTAATCATACTGACAAATCTATACAAAGTTTCACTCGATAAAATGTACCGTCGCTATCATTGGACATCACATGTTTTCCCGGATAGAGAAGTTCAAGACGCTTACGGCAGTTTTCAATACCCATGTGTTCTCCTATCCGTTTCACCGGGAATATCTTGTTTTCAGTGGAAAATACCAACTTCCCGTTTCTTTCTGTTATCAATATGGAAATTTGACTTTCCTCAACCGGTGATATTCCATGCTTGAAACAGTTTTCAACAAAAGTTACCAACAGCATAGGCGGGATTTGCAGGCTGTTATTTTCAATATCAATATCCATTTTCACGGATGTCATTTCATTAAGTCGCAATGACTGCAGAGCCACATACTGCCTTATGTAGTCAACTTCATCTGATATAGCGACAAAATCCCGCATTGATGTTGTATGGATATACCGGAGCATTGATATATATTTTTCCAACGACTCCAAAGCCTTTTTATCACGAGTCAGAAACAGGCCATAGAGTGAGTTCAACGTATTGAACATGAAATGAGGTTTGATTTGTGCCTTATATAGCTCAATCTCCGCTTTATCACGCTCGGCTTCCGCAGCCCTGCGACGCGACTTCTGCAAATTAGCTTGCGTAAGCAATCCGATTGCAAAACTGAAAGCCTCAACAATCATAAAAAGCGACCAGACAGCCTGCTGGTATTGCTGGACTGCAGGAAAGAATCGTATTATACCATCATCAAGGACATTAGGTTTTGGAGTATATAAGGTGACTCGCGACAGCATATAGGTTATGCCCAAAGAACAAACAATCAAATAAACACTAATCCATTTTTTCTTTGAATCACGGAACAAAAAAGGAACAGTAAATATCCTATTGAGAGAATAAAGCATATAAAGCCATATTCCAACAGCTATCACATACCATTGGAAATTATGAAACCATCTCTCCACCAGAAAAATCATTACCATAACCGGTAACACAATCAGGCAGAATATCATATCTATGTATGTTGAGACATTCTTCATGCAGTTTAATCAACTTAAATATATGCAAAGTCCGGCATATATTCACTAAGGATATAAAGATTCTCGTGCTGTATGCCATCAATATTATGCCATTGGCCATTATTATTGTAATCGTAGTCATTCGACCAACGATTACAATGTCAAAGTTAGCTCTTAACAGGATTGTGTGAAATACCTAAAAGAAGTGAAAATTACGATATGCCGAATTTTGAGTGATTATCTTTGGCCACCAATATGATGCAGTTTGCCATTTTATCGGATTTGATTGCAAATATAAAGGACTGATTTGTAGTGTATTTGGAAATCAATACTTATTTGTAGGTATTCCTTGGAGTGATAAAACTTCCGAACTTTGCAGTCGAAAAAAATAGGACTATCATGGCAAATGTAAAACATTTTTTATTCATCGTTATAGCATTATTGTCTGCAACGGTTTCTGCAAAGGAAGACAGCGGAATGGTTTCGGGAAAAGTACTTTCCATAGATGGAGAGCCGATTGATTATGCTACGGTGTTTCTAAAAGGCACTTCGCTATCTTGTTCTACCAATGGAAAAGGTCTATATCACATATCGGCTCCTGCCGGTGATTACACGATAGTCTTTTCTTCGGTCGGTTTTGAGAAACATGAAGCAAAAGTGAAAATCAAGTCCAATGAACGCGCGAAGCTGAATGTGAAATTAAAAACCGCAACCCAACTTGCCGAGGTTATAGTCGTTGGAAACCCTCTCAGCAAAGTTAAAAACTCGGCATATAATGCCACTGCTGTCAATACCAGAGAATTGGGGAATACCACAAAGACCTTGAGTGAAGCCTTGAATAAAGCTCCCGGCATGAAAATCCGAGAGAGTGGAGGTGTCGGATCTGATATGGCTGTGACAATGGATGGTTTCAGTGGTAAACACGTCAAAGTGTTTATCGACGGCGTTCCACAGGAAGGTGTTGGAAGTTCTTTCGGATTGAACAATATACCGGTCAATTTTGCCGACCGTATTGAGGTTTATCGAGGCGTAGTTCCGGTAGGCTTTGGAGCGGATGCGATAGGTGGAGTAATAAATATAGTCACTCCACGCCGCCAAAGGCGATGGTTTGTTGATGCGTCGTATTCATTCGGTTCATTCAACACCCATAAATCATATATCAATTTCGGTCAGACCCTGCGCAATGGGTTCAAATATGAAATAAATGCTTTTCAGAATTATTCTGATAATGATTATTGGGTAGATACACCCGTTGAGGATTTTGCGACAGGAGCCATCAACAAGAAGAAAATTGAACATGTCAAGCGGTTCAATGACACCTATCATAATGAGGCGATAGTTGCAAAGTTGGGATTTGTCAATAAAAGCTGGGCTGACCGTCTGTTGCTTGGATTTACGTATTCCCACATGTATAAAGAGGTTCAGACCGGTGTAAGACAGGAAGTCGTTTATGGACAAAAACATCGTCATGGCTTCTCTCTCATTCCGTCACTTGAATATTCCAAACGCAATCTTGGGATAAAAGGTCTTGACGTGTCTTTCAATGCGAATTACAATCGGGACAACACTACAAATGTCGATACTGCATCTGTGAAATATAATTGGTTCGGCCAGACAGCGCCACTAAATGCCCCGGGTGAACAGTCTTATCAGAACTCCAAAGCCATAAATAACAACTGGTCGGTTGCCGCAACTGTAAATTACAGGCTTTCTGAAAATCATGTGCTCACAATAAATGATGTGTTCAACACATTCAACCGCACGAATGAGGATTTGCTGACAATTCCACATGGTAAAGATGAGTTCTCAAAGGTCACAAGCAAGAATATAGCCGGTGTTTCATATCGTTACATGCCTAATACCAAATTCAATCTTACAGCGTTCGGTAAACATTATCATCAATATGTTTCGGGGCCGATGGCTACTACATCTGCGCAGGATGTGTTTGAATTGACCTCGCGCTCGATTGATTACTTTGGATATGGAGCTGCCGGAACTTGGTTCATCCCTCTTGGCTTCCAGTTGAAAGCGTCATACGAGAAGGCATATCGCCTGCCTACCATTGAAGAGATGTTTGGAGATGAGGATCTTGAAGTCGGTGATATGGCTTTGAAACCAGAATCAAGCCATAATGTGAACATCAATCTGAGCTATAATGCCACTTTTGGTGACAATATAATTTACGTCGAAGCCGGATTGATATACCGTGATACCCGTGATTATATACAGCGTAACATAATGGCTCTGAGCGGTGGTAAATCGGCTGCTACATACGTTAATTATGGTAAAGTATCAACAAAGGGTATAAGCGTATCCGTGCGATATAATTTCTCAAGATGGTTAAGTCTGGGAGGTAATTTCACTCAGATGAATGTCCGTGACAATATGAAAACCGCACAGGGCAGCACGGTTGCCAACATCGCATACAAAGAGCGTATGCCTAACCTGCCATATATGTTTGCAGACTCGGATGTCAATTTTTACTGGCACGGCTTGGGTCGTAGAGGAAATGTTCTGACTGTGACCTACGACAACCAATACACACATAGTTTTTGCTACTATATCGCTAATATCGGTTCAAATAACAACGATTATATGATTCCTGATCAATTCGCACATAACCTTACGGTTTCTTACGGAATACAAAATGGACGGTATAATCTGTCGTTTGAATGTAGAAATTTTACCAATGCTAAACTCTACGACAATTTCAGCCTTCAGAAAGCCGGTCGCGCATTCTATGGTAAAATAAGGATATATTTTGGTAACTAATTATAATCTTCAATAATATGACACGTAAAAAATCAAAGTATTGGGCTATCATGGCCTCAATGGTTCCGGCGATGGCTCTTGTCGGATGTTCCGACAATGACGAGCCTAACGGACCCGGAAACGAAGGTGACGGAAAAGGCAAATTTGTTTTTGCAACAACTATCGAAGGCAGCAACGGCACTGCATACGACTTGATAACGGGTGAGTCCCTTGACGGAGGCGAGCTCACAACTGTTGACAATGGTCTGCTGAATCCGGGCGCGACTCAATGGGTGTTCCACAAGAACTATCTGTATGCGTTGACCTACAATCAGGGCAATGCGGGCACCACAAGAAGCTACATTCTCGGAAGCAACGGAGAGATGGAAGCCCGCAGCATCGAGTACCGTATCAGCCGCTTCTCCTCTTATGGGACTTACAACAACGACATCATAACAATGTCGACAGGTGATGGACCTGCGACTCTCGCTGATAAGCAAGGGTATCTGCCCAAGACCCTTCTGCTAACATACCTAAACGTTGTCAACGAAACGTCGCGTAGTAACGACACTTCGACAGGTGCGTACTCAATGGAAAATTTCCTCGGAAATGGAGAGTATGTAACTCTTGCAGGAGCTGAACAGCGAGGATCCAAGCTCTACTGTGGTGCTGTGCCGATGGGTCTGAGCCAATATGGTGTGGCATACGAAAACCGCAAATGGGTACGTCCCGGTTTTGAACACCTTGTGCACGAAGAGGCAGGAGGCTCGGGAGCGGGGGCATACAAGGCAGGAGAACTTGTTGGAACCCAGTATCCCGATGAATGTTGGGTCGCAATTTATGACAATGAGAACATGATTAATCCAACGCTTGCCAAGACTGACAAAATCAGTACACCCTGCGGTCGCTACCGTTCTCAGTATTATCAGACTGTATGGTCGGCAGATAATGGGGATATATACGTGTTCTCATCAAGCTATGCCAAAACAATGACTGACCCCGGACAGAAAACTACACTTCCGGCCGGAGTATGCCGCATACCTGCTGGCAGTACATCGTTTGATGACTACTACTGCAACATCGAGGCTCAGACACCCGGTGGCAACCGCTCGTTCATGCGTTGTTGGCCCGCAGGAGGAAATTGCTTCCTCATGATTATGTATGACCGCTCGCTCACCGAGAAAAATCCTGCCGCAACTGAACTGGCAGTATTTGATGCGACTTCAAAAAAACTGACCTATGTGACAGGACTACCGGCCAATGTTTCCTCGATAGGAAAAACCGTTTTCGTACAGAACGGAAATGTCTATATCCCGGTGAATGTAGAAAACGAAGAGCCTGCCATTTACGCCATAAATACGTCAACAGCGAAGGCTGTAAGAGGTGTTTCTATCAAAGCCAATGACATTACGGGCTTCGGTTATCTAAATCCGATAAAATAAATCTGTGATGATAAAGTTTTTCAGAAAAATTCATCTCTGGCTGTCAGTGCCATTCGGCATAATCGTGACATTGATATGCTTTTCAGGGGCAATGCTCATATTTGAGCCGGAAATAACCCGCAGCGTGAAAAGCAATGTCTACTATGTGACTGATGTAAAAGAGTCGCCGCTCCCGATTGGAGAACTCATGGAAACTGTGAAGGCGACACTGCCGGATAGTGTCTCAATTAACGGTGTCACTGTATTTGAAGATGCCTCACGTACATACCAGGTAAATCTTTCCAAACCGCGCCGAGCATCTCTTTTCATTGACCAATATTCGGGCGAGATAACCGGCAAGTATGAACGGTTAGGCTTCTTCTCCACTATGTTCAAACTCCACCGCTGGCTTCTGGACAGCGCAAACCCTCACGGAGATGGTTTGAAGATTGGAAAACTTCTTGTTGGTGTTTCAACGCTTGTTTTCGCAATCGCGTTAATATCCGGTGTTGTCATCTGGTGGCCGAGGGCCCGAAAAAATCTAAAACACAGCCTCTGTATCCCATTTTCAAATGGCTGGGAAGGATTTTGGAAAGGACTTCATGTCGCCGGTGGAATGTATGCTCTGATTCTTGTGCTTGCGATGGCTCTTACCGGATTGACATGGTCGTTTGATTGGTATCGCACAGCTTTTTATGCTGTCTGTGGTGTGGAGCATACACCTCGCAATTTCACTCAGACTACAACATCAAAAGGCAATAATAACGGTGAAAAGCGTAATGGAGGAGGTCGTCGTGGCGGGCGCCATCATGGTGGCGAAGGTCGGCATGAAGGCGGAAACAGACATGAAGATGGTGGTCGCCACCACTTCGAATTTGGCCGTTGGCAGGAAGTGTATGAAACCCTGAAAGCGCAGAATCCCGAAGCTCCGCAGATTACTATCAGTTCTGAAAAGGCAACAGTCACACTCGGCAATACAGGAAATAGTCGTGCTTCAGACAGCTATGAGTTTAATCGTCGTTCTGGCGAACTTTCTCTTGCGACCAAATACGCAGACGCGAATGAAGCTGACAAATTGCGAGGCTGGATATATTCAATCCATACCGGAAGCCTTGGCGGTCTATTTACCCGCATCTTATGGCTGCTTGGTGCCCTTCTCGGTGCATCTCTCCCATTGACGGGCTACTACATCTGGATTAGGCACCTTCTCAAAAAGAAAGAGCATCATCAGGCGTAATAAAAGCCGAGTTCTATTCCGACTTATAATAGCAGTTGCCTCAACCGGTAACTGCTATTTTGCCATTCTTCTACTGATACTGAATGTGCCTGCCGTTATTGCAAATCTCAGAGATACAAGACTACCTGCTATTAGCGTGCAGTCTTGTCGCAATATAAACCTTAATCTCTGTATTACCTTATATAGTAATTCACTATTTAATCTGTTTGAAAAGTATATTATGGCTTATTCATAAATTAGGAATTTTCAATGCAAAAAATAAGGATGTGAATTGTTCATAAATTTGGAAGTATGATAATATCCCCTTATCTTTGCGCTTAATATTAACAGTTTACGGTTATGGACAATCATCTTTCAAGACACATCGAATCCACCATTTCAAAACGTGTATTCGTCCATAGCTACAGAGGAACTTGGGGGCATCTCCCAAAAATCAGCTATCGTTCATGATGATACTAACGGCAACGGTGCCGGCATATTGACGACAAGACGGCATATAGTGCCTATCAATTGCCTCAAAGCATAGCGTGCAAACTCTAATTTCCATCAATTGAAAATACCATCATATCAATTCACTCTCCAAGGTTCCACGGCAAATTAAAAAAGTATGCTATAATTATGAAAAAAGTAGTATTATTTATCGCTGTAAGCGTTGACGGATATATTGCAGACGATTGTAATTCGGTTAATTGGATAAAAGGACAGGATGATTCCGTTGAAATGAAAGATACCTATTCCGAATTCTTTGACACAATAGATACAATCGTTATGGGTAACCGTACATATAAGCAAATAGTGACGGAATTATCGCCTGACACATGGCCATATTCCGGAGCAAAAACATTTGTTATTACCCACCATCCCATACCTGACTCTCGCGACGTCATCTTTTCAAATGAAGATCCTTGTTGCCTCGTTGAAAATCTCAGACATGACTCAGGTAAGGATATATGGATTTGTGGTGGTGCCGATGTGGTTAATCAACTTCTGAAGAAAGATCTGATTGATAGATTCCATATTGCTACCATACCGGTTATAATAGGAGGAGGTGTGAAGCTTTTTGGTGACACAGGCTATTCATTGAATTTGAAGATAGTGGATACCATAATATATAATGGAGTAGTTGAAACTGTCTACGAACGTAGATAGAATGTCTTATTATTGTTTAATATGTCATCAACTAACGTGAGGACGGTTCGTCCGGTTTGTACTCGTTCTACAATTACATAGACTTTAAGAGAAGATGGTCAAGATATATACAGTGCAGGATATTGCGAGGGAATCAAGTTGTCATGAGTCCAGTTGAGGGTTATATTGGATAAAATAGGGAAATAGTTGGATTTATGGATATATTAAATTGACGAGTGTGCTGTATGGCTCAATTGGATAAAAATTGCTAACTTTGTACATGGTTCGATCTAATCCCTATAACATATCTGAGATATTTGAGGCTTTTTATCACAAGGAAAAGACTGAAAGCAGCTTCAATATGAGCGAGCATACTTTGGTATATGTTGCCAGAGGCAGCATGTATGTGATGATCGACGGTCATAGAGTCTCAATTGTAAGGGAAAATGAATGTGTGTTTGTCAGGAAAGACCATCGCATAAAAGTCGTGAAGTTTCCTTCGGAGGAGGTGGACTACCATGTTTCTGTAATGCTTTATTTCCCAAGGAAACGGTTGTTCGACTTTTATAAGACAATTTCGAAAAAGGATATACCGACAGGTATTTCACGCAGTAAGCGGCCTGTGTTGAAAATAGAAAGGTCGCCTATGTTGATTAGCCTCTTTGATTCATTCAAACCATACTGGCAGGAAGGCGACAAGCCGGAAAGGGACTGGCTGAATATGAAATTCAGGGAAGCCATCAATCTGATTTTGCATACGGATATAAAAACTTATGCTTCCTTGTTTGACTTTACAGCCCAATGGCGACTTGACATCATGGAATTTCTGGAACACAATTATATGTATGACCTGTCGGTTGAGGAACTGGCACACTATACAGGACGTAGTGTCGCCACATTCAAACGTGATTTTCAGAAGCTGAGTGACCTGTCGCCACGCAAGTGGATTATAAACCGCAGGCTTGTAGCAGCCAGAGATATGCTTGTTTCATCTGGCGCGCCTATCAGTCAGATAATGACAGATATAGGATTCAAGAATTTCTCGCATTTTTGCAGGGCGTATAAGGAGTATTTCGGTCACACTCCATCTGACACTCGCCACCGTTGAGCCGTACGGCACAATTATTTGAGCCATACAGCACATTTGATACGCTTTTAATGCTGTAATTTCGCGGTCTAAAAAAGCAATCATAATGAACTATTGGTACCGTACAGCAAGGTTAGGCACTTTGTTGACAGTTGTGCTGAGTTTTCAATTATCTGTTTCGGCGGATAACCTTGTACTGTCCATTGAGGATTTGTTCCGGAAGATAGAAAATTCGAGCACAGATGTCCAGCTCGCGCGTCAAGATGTTGCAATTGCGTCAATGCGTCACCGCGCAGAATGTGACGGCGGACTGCCTGACATAAGCGTTGATATGGAGGCAGATTATCTTGGTAACACTTTTGTCCTTGACAGGGACTTTGGCAATCCCACCCGCTCACGTATGACCCACTGGGGTAATTCTGTGAGTGTATCAGTGTATCAGCCGCTATATACCGGGGGTGAACTCTCATCAAAGATAAGAATGGCAGATGCACAATATCGAATAGCCGGCAATAATCTCGCATCTGTGAAAGACCGCATGAAAATGACGGTGTTGCAATCATATCTTGAACTCGCCAAAAATCTGAACTTGCTTAGTGTTTACGACGAGAATATACGGATAACCGAACAACTCATCTTTGAAATGAAAGCCCGGGCCTCGCAAGGACTTGTCCTTTCAAACGATGTGACACGCTATGAGCTGAACCTTTCCAACCTTAATTATGACAGACTGACTGTCGTCAACACCATAGGCAATCTGAACTACAGCATCATCAGTTATCTGCATCTGAATGAATCCGACACCATAGTCCCGGCTATCGAATTCAACAGGATAAACTTTGACGCTGTTCCATTATCCGAGTGGAGGGCAATGAGCAGGCAAAAGTCACCAACTCTGAGATATTTCGACATGCAATCGGCAAAACTGAAGGCAAACGAAAAGCTGATTGGCAGTGAGCAGCTACCGAAAATCGGATTATGCGCCGGAACCTCCATTACGGCTCCCATCACAACACATACTCCTGTACTTGACAAAAATTTAAGCAGATGGTTTGTTGGCGTGAAAGTATCTTTCACACCCTCCGGGTTCTATAAGTCAAACCACAAATTGAAAGCTGCACAGCTTGAATCGGCAAGATTGTCAGATGCACGTGGGAACTGTGAGGAAAATATTGACCGCAATCTCGACAGAGCGTATAGAAACTATATCGAAGCTGTTGAACATGTCACCACACAAAGAAAGAATGTGGAACTTGCATCAGAGCATTACAGGATTGTGGAACGACGTTTCAACAATGACCTCTCCTTGCTGACCGATATGCTTGATGCCTCTGCATCGAAACTTGACGCCGAGATGAGGCTTGTAAATGCGGAGGTTGACGTCCTTTACTACTATTTCCAACTTAAATATCTATCAGGTACAATTTAACGATATGTCAAACCGAAAGACAAGAAGACTGATACAGAATATATTTGTATTGCTGGTGCTCGCCATTGGATTATGGTGGATTGCATCGGAGTTCATCAAATTCAATATCTCGACATTCACTGACAATGCGCAGATACGCAGGCAGATTGTTCCGGTGAACGTCAGAGTCCCGGGATATATAAAAGATATACGTTTTGATGAGTACACCTTTGTGCATAAGGGTGACACGCTCGTACTGATTGAAGATGCTGAATATGCTCTGGCATTTGTTCAGGCAAAAGCACAGGTTCAGAATGCCATATCCGGGAAGTCAACCGTATATGCCTCGATCTCCACAACCGACAGTGAGATTGGCGAGAGCGAGGCTTCAATCGAGGGCACAAGGGTTGAGATGGAAAATGCTGCAAGAGACCTTGAACGATACAAATCGCTGCTTGCCGATAAGGCTGTTACCCCCAAACAATATGATGATGCATCAACGCGCTATCAGACCCTACGTGCAAAGTATGATATGTTGTGCCGGAAAAAGAAATCGACAATGTTTGCAAAGGATGAGAAAACGCAGAAGCTCGGACAACACGATGCCGGGATAGAACTTGCGGAGGCCAGCCTTGAACTTGCACGGTTAAATCTGTCATATACCGTTATTACAGCTCCTGTTGACGGTTATACCTCACGCCGCAATATTGAGATAGGACAATTTGTCCAGCCGGGCCAGACATTGTTGTCAATAGTCAATGAGAACGATGTTTGGGTGATTGCAAACTATAAGGAGAGCCAGACCTCGAAAATGAAAATCGGTGACAAGGTAAAAATCTCGGTTGATGCCATACCGGGGAAAACATACATCGGTTATATCGAGGCAATATCCAATGCTACCGGGGCGCAATATTCAATAGTGCCGCAGGACAACGCCACAGGTAATTTTGTAAAGGTGGAACAGCGGCTTCCTGTGAAGATACGTTTTTCCGACGAAAACACGCCTGAAGACATCAGTCGTCTCAGGGCCGGATTGAACGTAGAGTGTGAAATGGCAGACTGACAATGGGCGCACTTTACAAAACCGGTAATTCAACAATCCGCACGCGGCAGCTTCTGATGTACCGCGACGGAGTGCCCCGTCGTGTCCGCGTATGGCTGATATTGATATTCGGATTCTTGTATCAGTATGCGGGCAGCATCAATCTGTCATCCATGAACCAGATGGTCAGTGAAATATCATTTCTCAGCGAAGATGTGCAGATGGCGGGATATTGTATGCTTGCGGGAATTACAGTATGTTTTCCGGTAATGTACCGGTTAAAATTTGCGATGTATAGCCGTCAGCTCTTTTTTGTTTCCGGCATAGGTCTGATGTTCTGCACGGCAATAACCATGAATATGACTGTTCCGTGGGTTGTGTGGGGAGCAAGTTTCATAGCCGGCTTTTTCAAAATGTTGGGAATGTTCGGCTGCACAAGCAATTTCAGATTGTGTGTGACCCCGTCACGCAACTATGCCGTGTTTTTCCCGGTGATTTATTTTATGGTTGTGGGTGGCACATACCTGTCAGGATTGACAACCGCCTATCTTACATATTACGGTAACTGGCGGCTGATGAACCTGTTTGTGATAATGCTGCTGATGATTCATGTGGCTCTGGTGTATTTTCTTATGAAACCTGACCATCGCCCCGGTCCCTATCTTTCGTTGAAAGGTATAGATGTGCTTGGTTTTATGCTGTGGTGCGGCTTTATCATATCCGGAATGTGGATTTTCTGCTATGGTGAACACTATGAATGGTGGCGCGGTCGGCAGATATGGATAATGTCGTTTGTATGCACCGCCCTGTTTGTATTAGCTTGTTGCAGGTCGCATTTCCATAAAAACCCTTATCTTAATCTGAAAATATTTTCATACGGATCGGTATGGAAAATCATGTTCTGGCTGTTCATTGCAGCCATATTGCAATCTGCGCCCAGACTGTTACAATCCATATACATCACGTCGATACTCAAATATGATTCCCTAAATGTCATCTCTCTTAACTATCCTATACTTTATGGGGTGGTGATTGGAGCGATGCTGTCGTTCTACACCAAAGTGAAATGGGGCTGGAACACCAAGCAATATCTTGTCCTTTCATTCGGGCTTCTGACTTTCTACATCGCCTCGATGTATTTCCTTGTGGATGGACAAACCAACAAAGAGGCATTCTATATCCCGTTGGTAGCGGTCGGAATATCGGAAGTGATGATAGGTTCCATATCCAATGTCTATCTGTCGCAAAGTGTCCCATTCTCATACTTTTTCTTCGGATTGAGCGCTATCGGATATTCCCGTTGTGGAATAGGCAATGCAGCGGCGACAGCTCTCGTCCAGCGTCTTTTCAACTGGTCATTGGTAAAAAATACGATGGACGCATCAGAAAATATTGATGGAACGGTGTTGCCGTTTGATATGCCGTCGTGGAGTGAAACCATCGGGGAAGTAACACGTCAAAGCGTAATGATTTCACTTAAAGAATGCTTCGGATATCTTGTCATAATTGGCATTGGAATGATATTGCTTATAATGATGAGTTCTTATCGTTTGTCAGTGACACGCCTGATTCCTAAGATGGTGGCTATCCGAAAATGGATGAACAATCCTGACACAGAAGATCCGGATGATTCCGTAGTTATGCGGGAGAACAAATGAAACCTTTTACTGTTTGAAATATTAACCACTAAAACATATAATAATGAGAATTTTATTGATTTTGATTATGAGTGTCCTCTCAGCATTGGGTGTCGCAGCTCAAAGCACAAGGGCTATCGAAATTGAAGGTTCTGTCGGTAAGTTAGCCGCAGAGCTGCGACTGCCGGAACTTTCCGGCGACGGTAAATGTCACATGGTCATCCTGAGTCATGGATTTACCAGCAACATGGATTCCCCGCTGTTGAGAGAACTTGCAGATGATCTGGTAAGTTCAGGCATAGGCGTTGTGCGCTTTGACTTCAACGGGCATGGGAAAAGCGAGGGTGAATTCCATAATATGACAGTATTGAATGAAATGGAGGATTTGAAGAAGGTTGTTGAATGGACTATGAACCAACCGTTCACGGCCGACATTTCACTCGCGGGACATTCACAGGGAGGTGTAGTCGCATCAATGGTGGCCGGAGAATTGGGATTCCCTGCCATAAAATCACTTGCCTTGATGGCGGCGGCAGCTGTACTCCGTGATGATGCTTTGCGAGGTAATAATCAGGGAGCACAGTATGACCCGTGGAATGTCCCGGAACTGATACATCTGCCCGGACGTGATTTGAGTATCGGCAGGGAATATGTACTGTCGGCACAGACTCTGCCTATATATGAGACTGCTCAGAATTATACCGGACCGGTATTCATTCTACACGGCACACATGACAACATAGTGCCCTATACCTATTCCGAGAGATACAAATCAGTATATAAAAATGCTGAATTAAAGCTCATGCCGGGTGAGAACCATTCATTTAAAAAAGAAACAAAAGAGGCGGCGCTCCTTGTCAATGATTTCTTTGTTGAAACTTTAAAGAACGATTGAGTGCCGGTTTCAAATTCAATGACGTCTCATAACCATGTTCAGGTTATGAGACGTCATTGTTATTCTTTCAACTCTTTTTGTTGTCTGTGAGGAAGTTCGTGCAGAACAAGATCGTATGATGAGGCGATCAGTTGTTTTATCACTTCGGTTGGTACATCGCTGTTGAAGTGAACAGAAATCCAATGTTTCTTATTCATGTGCCAACCGGGAGTTATGCCATCGTACTGCTTTTGAAGCTCAACTGATTTTTTAGGGTCGCATTTCAAATCACAGAACTCAAATTTTTCAATATTGACAAAACAGTACCATTTGTCGCCAACGCTGAAAACCAAAAGGTTTTCATATTGAGGCTGCTTTGTCCAAGGCATTTTTTCTGTCGTACCTTCAAGCGACATGCAATAATCACGAAATTCCTGTACGTTCATAGTCCTATTTTTTTTATGAAATAACGGTTGCTCCCATCATTTTTGTTGACTCATCATTTAGTGAGGGGTAATGCCTTGGATAATGTTCACTATAATCTGATTCGATATTTTTCGCTAAATTTGCATTTGAAATGATGAATAGTATCCATACATATAACTTTCGCAAACATAAGTATGGCGATGAGCTGCTTATTGATGTAATTGATTTGAATTACATCAAACCCGGTATACGCCGTACACCTATACACAGGGAAAATTTTTATTCACTGATATTCATAACAGGTGGTGAGGAGTCAGTGGCCATTAACGGGCATGAACGTTGTGTGAAGGCAGGAGAGGTAATATGTTCCATACCCGGTGAGGTATGGGAATGGACTGCTGACACAAAACTTGAAGGATATGTGGTAATCTTTGAAGAACAATTCATCATCTCATTTTTCAATGACCTTAATTTCCTTCGTAAATTTCATTATCTCCAACCGGATCGGCCTGCACCATTCATATATCCGGATGAAAGTATATGGGAACGCCTCATGCATCTCGTTTCTTCAATGAAACAGGAAGTCGAGGTAGGAGTAACCCCCGACCAGCATATTTTAAGGGCCGGTTTGTATGGCGCTCTGATACTCCTTAATCGTGCGGAATGTCTTTCGGATTCCCATACTTCCGGTTCTGACGGAATTGTCAACCGCTATGTAAATCGTTTTGTGAAGGTAGTTGCGGAGGAATGTTACTTACACCATGATGTTGAATACTATGCTGATGTCCTGTGCATTTCGCCAAATTACCTCAATAAGATTGTCAAGAAATATTTTGATGTCACAGCCAAGCTCTATATCCAGATGAAGCTGGCTGACGAGGCGAAGCGATTGCTGGCATATACGTTCCTGACAATCGAGGAAATATCGGAAGAACTCAATTTCAATACATCGTCCTACTTTATCCGCTTTTTTAAAAAACACACTGATTTGACTCCGACCCAGTTTCGGGAACGCTTGAACTGTCCGCAAAAGTGACATTCGTGGATTGATAAGTGTTATAGCTGGCTGATATAAAATTCCGAACTTTGCATACTCAAATTTCCATCATGAAGAGGTGATAAAAACCAAATCGGTAAAATTATTGGAAAAATAAAAAAAAGAATATGCAAATAGTTGTTTTGACAGGCAGTGCTCACCTGAAAGGAATGTCGGCTTTATTGGCCGAAAACTTTATAAAAGGAGCAGAGGAAGCAGGTCACAGCGTGGTTCGCATTGACACCGCATTCAAAAATGTTCATCATTGTCTTGGTTGTCTGAAATGTAATGGCGGTGACAATGACTGTGTTATGAACGACGATATGAAAGAGATTGGGCAGACGATAGAGAAGTCTGATGTCGTGGTGTTTGCCTATCCTATGTACTACCATCTTATGCCCATGACACTGAAAGCAGTATTGGATCGTTTCTATGCGTTTGATAAAAGTTTTGTAGGAGCACATAAGAAAGCATTCATGTTTGCTACCGGCTGGGATGACTCGGAGGCAAATTTCGCTCCAATGCGCACATGGTTCAAGAGCGATATGGACTACCTTCAGTGGGAAATCGCGGGAGAACTCAATGTAGGCGGCTATATGACACGTGAAGAACTCGAACAGTCTGAATATCCCGGTATGGCCTATGAAATGGGTAAAAATCTACAAGATTAGACAAACCTTATAATAATGAACTGGCTTATTCTTATCTTATCTGGATTGATTGAAATCATTGTCACATTCTGTCTCGGCAAAGCATCAAAGACAATAGGCAGTGAAAGACTTGTGTGGGGCTTTTCTACTGTTTGTGCAATGGCATTGAGCATATATCTTATCACTAAGGCAATGCGGACTATTCCGCTCGGAACGGCTTACGCAGTATGGACTGGTATGGGGGCCGTTGGTGCTGTGTTGCTTGGAATTTTGTTTTTCAAAGAACCCGCCACGTTCTGGCGTTTATTCTTCATTTTCACATTGATCGCATCTATAATCGGACTAAAATTAGTTTCATAAAATGGAAAAATCAAAAGATGCCGCATGGCACTATGACAACAAAGAGCAGGAGACGCTTGCCCGGCACATCATCGGACTTGAAAAAGCCGCATTGAACAAATGGTTCAACGGGGATACTTCCGGATACAAGCAACTGTGGTCGCGTGACAATTTCTCATACTTTGACGCTGTTGTGTCGGAACGTATCGACAGCCATTCCGAGATTGAGAAAGTCCTCGCCACGATTGAGGGCAAACTGTTCGCCGACAGCTATGACTTCAGAAGTCCTCGAGTGCAGTTCTCGGATGATATGTCTATGGGAGTGCTCACATTTCAACTTTTCGCCAAGACCACACTGATAGACATGGAGTACAACTGCATAGAGGTGTATCATAAGGAAGCAAATGGAGAATGGCATGTTGTTCACTCAACTTGGTCGTTCATCCGCCCGATGGATATGAACTTCGGTAAAGCAGAAGAAGTCGTTTGACAATCAGAGAGAATAAATTTTTGACAACAACTCTAAAAACATCAATAAACATTATCAGACAATAACTCATTTATAATGAATAAAATCCTCATCGTAGATACCTCTGCGACGGATTATAGGGTCATGTCAAGTCTGCTTATGCAGGCTGGATATGACCCTGTTTCATCTGATAGCATAGAGGCCGTGAAAGTTGAGGCGGCGAAGCTTCCACCCGTCGCGGTAATCGTCACGACTATGCGTTTGCCCGGCTGTAAAGCAAGAGGGTTTCACAACTGGTTAAAGATTTGAGCTTATGCAAACCATAAAAAGAATGCGAACAAAATCTTTGAAGTTGGCAACTGGAAGCAAGTAGCGAAACTGTTTAATATCACCGGGAAAACGCTGATAAGACTCCGCGAAAAGTATGGGATTGACAGCAATGGTGAAATCCTGCGTTGACTATCTTGCTGAAAAATTGCTACCTTTGCTTCACGAATAATGTGAGTTCCACATAAGAATTTACGTAAAATTACATACTCTTGCTTAAATATGCATATACTCGGCTGGGGCTATTTACAAGGGTCCACTGAAGATTTTTATAGGGTTGCCACGCAGGAGGGAGTGGTGATTGGACCATGAGTCATCGCGTGCTTTATTTTGGGCTTCGGTACGGGCTTCGGCAAGTTTCAGGAGCAGTCGCTCACGAGCTATTGCTTTGTTTTGAAACTGTGATCGTTCGTCGGAACATCTGACGGCTATTCCAGTAGGCCGGTGAATGGCTCTCACGGCTGACTCAACTTTATTGACATTCTGACCTCCTTTCCCTCCGGAACGGCATGTCTCATATTCTATGTCAGCATCACTTATAATGGGCAGGGTCAGTGGATCTATGAAGTGAACTCCGACAAACCAGTTGCTGCGCTTATGGCCTGGTCGGTAGGGATTATGTGTGGAACGCCATTGCACTGTGCCTTCCCATTGGTCAATGATTGATTGCGGGATTTCATCATCCGAGCCGAAGGTGATTGACATAAAGCAACCGGGTGATGATTTATGTTCTTCTGAATCTACAATTTGAAGATTTGGCAATTCTTTCAGAAGTTCCTTTGCCACCAACGCAACTGCTCTTGCACATTCAACCGGACCACGTCCGGCTGTAAGTTGGATATATTTCTTCATTGTTTTGGAATGTCTTTAATATTGAGACGAGGTCTTACCATTGCGATGACATTGACGGTGGGTTCGATGAGAGAAAGGATTTCATCTGTTGGTTTATATGCTTGGGGAGATTCGTCAAGTGTGCCCTCGCATACTGAAGTAGAGAAAATTCCGCTCATGCTCTGCTCAAATTCGGCAAGAGGAATCTGCTTCTTTGCCTGTGCCCGCGACATTATGCGGCCTGCTCCATGCGGAGCCGTATTGAGCCATTGCTCATTACCCTTTCCTATGCATATAGCAATGCCGTCGCGCATGTTGAATGGGATGCAGACTTTTCTTCCCTCGGAAGCATCAATCGCACCTTTGCGGAGCATCGGGTGTTCCTCCTCGACAGAGATATAGTTGTGAGTGGTGAAAATCGACTCAGCGCATTTTGCTTTGTTGACTTTGCGGATAATTGCCAAAATGCGGTCGCGGATAATCTGGTGATTATAAAGAGCGTAGGCCTGCGCAATAATCATATCTGAGAGATAACCGTTGAGGGCTTCTCCCCATAGAAATCCGACGTAGTCAGCCCGCTTGGGATTATTGGCGATGTGATGCCAGTGATTGGCAACCTTCACTCCGAGATTGCGTGAGCCGCAATGAATTGTAAGCCAACCGTCACCTGTTTCTACATCTTCACCGTATTCAACAAAATGGTTGCCACCGCCAAGTGTGCCGATACTTTTATAGAAGATACCTTCCTGCAACTTTATACGTCGGCAAAAGTCGGAGATAAAGCGGGCGTCTATTCTTGGTGCGGCATTGATGAGGTCGGGAGCCACGGAGCGAGCTTTGTTGTATTGGGCATTGAGAAACTTGAAAAACTCTTTCTCGTTCAGACTATTCTTCGCACAAATATCTGTACCCGTTGGGACGACCTCGCGGATACGGTGGTCAAGCAACGAAAAGTCATCAGAATTTATTGGTGCCGACAGCCGATGCATGGAGATTGTGCAACCAATATCCACGCCCACATGGTCAGGGTTTACGAAAGTGCCAATACGGTAGGCCGTGCCGACATTGCAAGAATTGCCGGCGTGAACATCAGGCATCTGCACAATTCGCACGCCATCAAACGCCGGATGGTCGCACTGCGCCTTCACCCAGTCAAGGGCTGCCTCTTCCATATTGTCGGTGAATATTTCAGCCGAAGAATGTTCTCCTTGAATTATCATCTTGAATATTTTTTAATGAAATCTACTACGCCGGCACAAACTGCGATATTGGCTTCTTCGTTATTACAAAATTCGATGTACTCTATACAAACTTCTTGAAGGATTTCGTCACTAAGAAATTCTATATCATATTTGGTGATTTCTTCTCGGTTGGCACGAAATCTCTCTGACAACAATTCCATTACGTCCTCAAAGTAATCACATTCCGACACTTGTGGCATTGTTTCAGACTGTTTCTCCCGCCAATATTCAGAGGCGTAATCCGCGAGACTCCTCTCGCCTGCCGAAATTCCGCAATTATCAATGTAAATGTCTATCAGAATATCCAAGGCTTGCTGCGGGGTGATTTCATCAGCACGGTTTGCATATTCTATCAATCTGTTATCAATCTCCATAGGTCACTTAATTTCTATATTTTTAAATAATTCAGCATATAATTTAATGTTATCCAGTTCAGTCCAATCTCTGACCTCAGATGGAGTAGAATCCAAATCGTAAATTTTCGCACCCTGTATGGCTAAAAGGAACGGGGAATGAGTTGCGATTATGAACTGACAATTGAAGAATCGAGCATAGTCCAGAATCATTTTGGCAAGTTCTTTCTGAAATTTGGGGGATAGACTATTCTCAGGCTCATCAAGCAGTACCAAAGTTTCCGGTACAATATTGTCTTGAAAATAATCAAAAGCGAGTTCTCCGTTGCTTCGTGCGTCTTTATATTTTTCTAACGCATGATATATCCATCTGTCGGCGCTCCATACATATCCAACATTATCGTCTTTGCTATTGAAAAAACGATCGAATAATTCGGGATTTGCATTCCGGATGTGTTGTTTGATCCGCTCGTTGTGCTGACGCACTTTTATGATGCCGTGCATAACTTCTTCACTTCTGATGAAACGACTTTCTTCAGGTAAATCGCAGTGCTGATTGAATGGCGCCGTAACTTTATATTTACATTCATTTATATATGGTTGCAAGGCCTCAGAATCGTTTCCCCGATCAAGCATCTCCACACCAAGTTTACGCGCTATTATATTCAACAATGTTGATTTTCCACAACCATTGCTCCCATAAAATATTGTTATTGGAGAGAAGTCAATATACTGCAATTTCTTAGGACGCAAAATATTATATGGATATGACATTCGCGATGCGTTTGTCGTCAATATAAATCTATCAAGATAGAGCATCATGGATTTCTGCTAATTGTAAAGGTTAGACATGCTTGAAATTAACACTGAAATTTCATCGCGGAGCGACTTTGGTTTAAGCACTTCGAGTTGGTCGCGATGAAGTAGGAGCTCCTGAATGAAATCAAATGTGGGGATCAGGCGGAGCGAAAAGTCTGTATATCCATCCTTGGTTTCCAGTTCCACCTGACTGTGGTGGATGGGCAATGATCGAAGATACCCCGGTAGTTCGGCATAGGTGCGGATTACGATATTCTCTATCTTACGTTCCGTCCCGGCTATTATGCCAAATACATCATGGAAATAGTCGGTCGGAACAAAATCCGAAGGATATTCAAATCGAGTATTGGAAACTTCTAACGCGTTGATACGGTCTAATGAGAATATCCGTCTGCGACCATCTTGCAACCGCATCAACACATACCATCTACGCTTGAACAACTTGACACAAAGAGGCTGCACCGTACCGGTAAATTTAATGCCGACAAAATTCTCATAACTGAGTTCAATTTCCCGATTTTGTTGCAGTGCTGTCAGTATTGGCTCCAGCCATTCACGTCCCGATGGAATATCTTCAAGAAGAATCTTGTCAGCGATGTCGGCATTGCCGAGCAGCAGTTCTCCAAGCGAAAAACTATCAAGAGCCCACTTTGTCAGTGAGTTTTCCTCAATCGCTTCGGGATTGACTATGCGGTAAAGGTTCAGTCCACGTCCGCGACGACATTCAATGTCAATGCCGAAATGCCGGGCAATCGCCTGACAATGATTGTAGAATGTACGCTTGGTAAGCACGATACCATTATCATTGACCGAGGAATTATCCCACTTATCAGAGATTTCCTCAAATGTCAGTTCTCCATTGCGCTTCAGTGTGTCAATGAGCCAAAGATAGCGCTTCAAAAGTAATTCTACCATTCTCCTGTCTCGATTATAGATTGAACAGCTTCTTTAATAGTAAACAAGCTCAGGTCGTCATCCTGCGGAAACCATGCGGCATGAGGATATACCGATATGAATCTCTCATAGTCTTGCTCATGCAGGTCATCAAAGAATCCGAATGTGTTCCGACGTGCGTGTTCCGACACATCATTGAGGGCATCGAATGAAACCTTTGGATTGAGAAGAATCTTTTTCTGATTTTTCAAGGTCAATGCCACGGTGGCACATTGTCCCTCGGCAACAATCCATTCGGGTCTCAGACGTTTCACCTCTTGCATGATGAATTCAGAGAGATCCTTTCCATACAACTGATCGTTATTGTAAATTGTCCCGAGGTCGGCACACTCAACCTCGTTTACCGTCTCGCGCATCATAAACGCATTTTGCTCATCAAGAGTGGGGTTCTTGATGGTGAACGTCTTCAGAAAAATCAGAGTTTTTGATTTCATAATGGGTCTGTTTTTGATTTACATCGCAAAGTTACAATCTTAATCGGCAATACGATTTCCGATTAAAACAAAATCGGCAAAATAAATGCCGATTTTGCCTTTGGGGATGTAATCACAACTTCTCGATTATGAAATACCCTGTGCTAACGGATATTCCTTTAATCTCGATTCCATGCTGCCGCTTGTAGGCTTCAAGAATCGTCTTGATTTGTGGAGAAGAGCATCCTGCTTCGACACATTGAACACTGAGTCCTTTGGCGATACCTTTGTTACCACCGATATTCTGCTTTGCTGTTACTTTAAATGAGTATGGCATAGTTGTATTGGTTATTGGTTCGGTAGCAAAATTAGGAAATCAATCGGCAACACTCATGCCGGTTAATTCTTTGATCTTTTGGCAATCTGTGACAATCATATCCAACAATTCGGAAATTTTAGTATTAGCCGGTATCTTTATGGACTGATATAAAAATTCATTCCTATAATGATTGCACCCTCCCTTTTTGGGCCAGATAGTCAACGGTAATTCGGAATTTGAGAATAGGTGGAATGGATTTTTTATAATGTGGCTTCTAAAGAACCAATTCAGTTTTGAGTCTTGTAAAACATCATTCCAATTGTCCTCAAATTTTTTTCTGAATCCATACAACTCTACTGCATGGCGATATTGGTCGCCTTGTATCTGTATCACGAGAGCTATATTCTTTTCAACAGGTATTTTCACTTCAAGTAAACCCATCCCTCTTGTCATCCCCCAGTTAATAAATATCTCTCCGCTTGTATTGAAAACATAATCTCTATCAGTATTCAAGTCAGGTTCGATGCCGAGCTTATTGACTAATAGTTTTTTGAGCATCACAAGCATCTTGCTAAATCTGATTTTCTCTTTAATGTCATTTATCCTGAGAATGACACAATTATTGTCTGAATTGAAAAAATCAGCGTTGGCATCGATAGACCATTCTAACTGAACTTGATGCAAGTGATGTATCATCCCTGAATAATCATCTATAATAGACTTATGATATGGAGATATGGCGTGGTGTGTTGACAGCTCTTTTAAAGTCTTACTCAAAGTTTCATAGTTAACGATTTCCCAATGTTCTATTTTTTCTTTTTCCGGGAAATCGGAAGACAATGACAATAGGACATGTCTATGCCCTTCACGAAGATACTCGTTTAATTGCTTGAGGGTCGGTATACTTTTAACCTTATTTTCAATCACCAAAAGAACCTTATTATTTTCACCAAGTACACAGAGGTCATAGTGGTTGTACTCTCGTTTCAAGATGTAGTCACTTGGCCAATCCGAGCCAATCGTAGGATCTGAGGTCAGCTTTTGTATCATCGTCTTGAACAACTTGTGATTTAGTTGCCAAATCCAAAATAAAAAATTGGAATGGAATAATTCTTTAGACGCCAAACTTAACTGAAACATTGGCGAATTTTTCAAATAACTGAATGATGTTGAATTCATAAATTAAATTTCTAAAATATTTGGTAAGTTGAGAGTTGTGTAGTCGGCATTCATCATAGCGCCATTGGAGAATGTGGTATCATGTTCGGTCAAGATGCCATGCTGTGCGTGGATATGTCCGAAAAGGTGTAAGCGAGGTTTCATCTCAATAACTTTGATAAGCAGTTGCTCATCGCCATAGTTTATGCCCTCATCGCAGTCAAGAATACCGTATGCCGGACTATGTGTCACAAGAACATCAGTATTATCCGGGATATTGGCAATGTTCCGGGTCTGGCGGTCGGTGAGACAATCTCCCATAAACATTGGCACGCCATAGAATTTCACGCCGTCAATTTCCATGCCGGAGTTGCATAGATAATGCACATTTGGGTCGAGTCCGTCAATATCTGCACCGTATAGGCAGTCATCATGATTGCCACAGATGAAAACCTTGTGGGCATACGGCAAGTCGCAGAACCAGTTGAGGAAATCCATCGCTTCCTGTTCTGATCCCGTCATAGTGAAATCGCCGGAGTGCACCAATACGTCAGCATCAGGTAGATTCTGAAGCCGTCGGTGGAATCCATGGGTATCTGATAGGTGGAGTATCTTCATTGGCAATCTTCGTTGAAATCATTGTATTATTTCACAAAGATATATTTAAGTTGGCTCATTATGTGCAACAAGATGAAAAATAATTAATTTCAGATAAATTTTTATGTTGTATCGCATATTGCGCCATGGTTGACTTAATTTTGCGGAGTGTGCAATTTATTGCACCTGCGAACAGTTGTCCACCCTTGACATAAGGTGTGCATTGTTATTACTCGGTTATGACATAACTTTGTCGTTAAATATAAATTATATAAATATGAAGACAATTGAAGGTTACAATGTGAAGATATTCACAGACAACATTGAAGAGAATGCATTGGAGCAAATCAAACAACTGCTCTCAATCGGAGTGTTTTCCGACAAGAAAATTCGGATTATGCCCGATGTCCATGCCGGAGCAGGATGCGTCATAGGATTCACCGGTGACCTCGGGGATAAAGTGATTCCCAATATAGTAGGCGTAGACATCGGTTGCGGTATGCGGGTGCTCAATCTTGGCAAACTGAAGGATATTGATTTTCATGCCTTCCATGAGCATATACGGAACAATGTGCCGTCAGGCATGATAGTCCGTGAGGACCGCTTCGGATTCAAGCCTCTTGTTGGTGAGGAGATGGAAATCTACCGCGAGGCAAAGCGCCTTGTAACAGAGCTTTATTGCTACCGCGAATTGAAAGACTCCGGGCGCATCAACAAAGCTATAGGCTCGCTTGGTGGCGGTAACCACTTCATAGAGCTGGATAATGACGATGACGGTAACGTCTACCTCGTTATCCACACAGGCTCCCGCAATCTTGGCAAGCAAGTCGCTGACATTTACCAGAATCGTGCTATAAAACACATGACTGAGGGCGCAGACGAATTTGAAGAAGCCATAAAGCGTACCATTGAGGAATATAAAGCTGCCGGACGCCGATCCGAACTCCAAGACGTAATCAAAAATATGCGCAAAACCCGGCAGAAGGCAGAGCCGACCCTTCCCCGTGATTTGTGTTATGTTGAGGGAGATGCAAGAGAAGAATACCTTCACGATATGCGAATATGCCAACAGTGGGCTGTCCTCAACCGCAAACTCATCTCGCTTCTGCTGCTTAAATTCTTTGACGGAATTAACGCTCCCGAAGCAACCGACGAAGTCGCTTCGACGCTTGTCGTCGAAGAATTTGAGTCCGTCCACAACTACATCAGCGATGACAATATCATCCGCAAAGGCTCTATCTCAGCAGCCAAGCGCGAGCGTTGTATCATCCCCCTCAATATGCGCGACGGTTCTTTGCTCTGCACCGGCAAAGGGAATCCCGACTGGAACTGTTCCGCTCCTCATGGAGCAGGCCGTGTGCTGAGCCGGACACAAGCCTACGAGCAAATCAAGATGGAAGATTTCGAGGCTTCTATGTCCGGAATCTACTCCGAGAGCATCAACGACTTTACCCGCGATGAATCCCCTATGGTCTACAAACCGGCTGCCGAAATTATAGCCAACATAGGAGATACAGTAAACATCGATACAATCATCCGTCCAATCTTTAACTTCAAAGCGTCAAAATAACATGATAGTACAACAATTCCTAAGAGCCATTCCTTTTGATGAAATCGTTAAGGGACTCTATCCTGACCTAAAATCATTGGGTCACTTCGGCTTATATAAGGAAGCATACGATCAACTGTGCAACATTGTTCCAGAAAGCGATGGCAGACAGGTGACATTCGACATATCGGAGCCTGCGCCATGGAGTAAATCTGACCGAAAGATTATCACTGCCAATGACGTTGAAGGTCAACGATGGGAGAACATTGTCGGAAACGAACTCATTAAACCAGATGGTAACGAATTTACAGATACAGAGCTCGCCGCAGCTATTCTGTGGGGAAGTACCTTTTATGGATTTACTCAAATCACATCCAAAAATTACATCGACGACATTCTAAAAACTTCGTATACTGATTTTGGTCGAAGAGCAAAATATTTGATGGTCAAGCGAGAAATGATGTACCTATACAATAAAGAGGATCGGGAAAAGCTAAAACAGCAACTCAAGGAGCCGAAACTGACATACTATATGACAGCCCAGGCTTGGCATCGCCTTGGCAAACGGAAAGCTCACCGCAACCGCAGTAAGAGAAAGCGCGATTGGCGCATACACAATAGGATAGAGTGCCTTAAAAAACTGGATAAACGCCATAATCTCATTAATAAACTTAAACCCGTAATTGATATGGCAAAGCCGGATTTCAATCAGCTTTGTCTTGACATCTATCATGCTGACGCCATCACTGAATATTGGCGCGAGACCTTCTGCTATCATAATATGCCTCGTATGCAATATTTGGAAGAATTGATGGCTACATACTCCAACGCTCTCAAAAACCGAACCCCTATACCTTCAAAACTGCTCATCGTAGTACATATTTCAATGCACCACCCTCTGTCTCTTTCAGAAAAAGGACGGCTTGAATTATTTTTGAATGACTTCTACATTTGCCTTAAGCCATCACCAAAGATTCTATATGCTTATAACAACACAGACAGTCATGAAATACAACTTCAATTCATCGAAATAAGGGGCAAGGCATAATGTCCGTTAAAGACCTGTTCAAAAGGATTTGACACGTCCTGAAATAGCAGCCATTATATCTTATTATCTGTCTAAAGTATATATGATAGCAATTCATCGATAATTTTTTGAAAAAAAGACTTGTATCATGGAATGCGACAAATTTTCACTATTTTTGCCATTGATATGGACAAAATAAAGAAACTTATATCTATTCTTTCGGAACAGGCAGCAGATAAGTCAAAAGAGCAAATGGAATTGTTTGTGACTTCTGACAAGATTGGCAGGATTCTCAAAGCAGAACTGGCCAAAATGCCCCTACATATAAATGTGATTGCCATTTCTGCGGTTGGAAAGCTTAAGGAAACTGCTCACAGTTCCGTCTTACAACATTTACTGAAGAATCAGGCGATACTCGATTCGTTCATGAATCAAATAATAGGTATTAGTAATTGCAAGGTAAGTTCGAAAAAAGTAAGGACTGCTGAACAAGACCGCATTGATGTTTCAATTTTTGACGAACGACTATGTGTAATCATAGAGAATAAAGTTAATGATGCAGTTGAACAGCCCGGACAAATATATCGATATGTCCAAAAGGCGAAAGAAATAGGATACGGCGATCACGAAATAAAAGTTTTGTATTTGAATTCATCTCACCACTATATACCTTCAGATTTCTCACTGACAAAAGATGGTAATGGTGTTGAGCGTATTTCACCGGAAATTGAAAGGAATATTATTGTAAAGGATTATGCTCATGATATTTATGAGTGGGTTTGTAAATTGCCAAATCTTCTTCCGGATAATGAGAAATTTCTCCACAGTGCAATCTTACAATATCAAGATTATTTAGAAGAGTATTTTCATATCACCGATAAATTTAAAAATATGAAAGATAAAATCAGAAAGACTATAATCTCAGAAATCCTATCAGAGTTTTCTGATGAAAACGACATAAATTATTCCAAACGTATTGAGAGGCTTGAAGAAACTTCAGCCAATCTTCAGGAATTGTTAGGCGGAGTCAATGAGCTGATTAATGAACTCTCTATTTGTCAGATTAAACTTAACAGCCGTAGAGTTGCAGAGCCAATAAAACAGGAGTTGAAAAAATTCGGATATAACTTAATTAATTTATCCGATTTCGGTTATACAGAGAATAATTATGGAGTTAGAATCTCTATCAATGGGAAAATTGGATATATTGTGTATGGTTACGCAGAGAGGGAATATATTGGTTTTGCCTTTGATACATATTGTCTGACAAAAGCAGAAAAAGATGCTTTAGGATTGATATTCAATAAATTTGGCAAAGAGAATGCTGGAGAAGAACCCCGATTGGTTTGTTGGCAATACATTGGCTGTACATCTTTGCTTGATGCGTTTCTAAATTTTGTCTTGTATGTGAGAAATTTTACCAATACTGAAAATAAGTGTGCCATTCGTTTTGAATAATCATATTTAGTATGACTCAACTCCAAAAATACACTTGGCTCATCGAGACCATCAGACGTGCCGGTAAAATTTCTCATAGGGATTTGTCGGACAAATGGGAGCGGTGCAAAGATCTCAGCGACTGCAACCCGCTCCATCGTGCCACATTCAACCGTTGGCGCACCGCCATCTATGAGCAGTTCTCAATAGACATCCAATGTCAGAGAGCCGGAGGGTATCTTTACTATATCGCCAATCCGGAAGATATTGACGAGAATGAGCTGAAGAAATGGATGCTCGATTCTTTCGCCGTCGGCAACCTGATAGGTGAGAATCTTTCGCTGAAAGGTCGCATTCTTGTTGACCAGATTCCATCTGGGCGTGACCACCTGACAACCATATTGGAGGCGATGAAAGAAAACCGTGTGGTTAATATCGTGTATAAGGCGTTCAATTATAATGATTCATACAGCATTCCCGTCGAGCCATACTGTGTAAAGCTATTTGAAAACCGTTGGTACATGTTGGGGCATAATCTTAACAAAGACTCCATCCGTTTGTATGGTCTCGACCGTATAGAGTCAGTTGAGGTGACCGAACAAGAGTATAAAATGCCGAAGGATTTTTCAGCGACCGATTACTTCGCAAATTATTTCGGTATAGTCGTTGACGATAGAGTCAAGCCGGAGAGAATAATCATACGCGCCAACAAAGACCACACTCCATATCTCAAATCACTACCGTTGCACCATAGTCAGGAGTTGATTGAAGACGATGGCGAGTATGCCGATTTCAGCCTCTATCTCGCGCCAACCTACGACTTCATAATGAAGCTCCTTCATGCCGGAGGAATGGTTGAGGTCATATCTCCGTCTTCATTACGTAAAGCCATGAAAGGCTGGATTTCAGACATGTATGAACTTTATAAAAACGACTGACCATGAAAGATTTTGTGGTAATAGACTTTGAGACAGCCAACGGCCGACGTTCAAGTGTGTGCGCAGATAACGCCACATATTCAAGGACCGCCTTGGGGGCATATACCCGACCATTCGACGAAAGTTGTCTGAAAGCAGTATTCAACGAGTATGGAATGGAATATCTTGATTATGAATTTCACTGTACTCTTGCTGCTTCTCGACGCAATATGAAACTACCATGCCATCAACTCCATGTGATGACCGAAGCATGTGGATATGACCTCTAAAATCATCACGCACTTGCCGATGCCGAAGCCTGTGCAGCCATCGCATTAAAAATCTGATAAAACCAACAAACATGAGTGTAACAATCATCTCTGTCGGAAATGGAGGATTCAATGTCGCCACCGACATTATAAAAGCTGGGATATTTCCTGAACATCAATTTATTGTTGTTGATACAGACAAGGAACAACTAGAGAAAAATGCAGAGAAAGCTGATAAGAGCATTCTTTTTAAGAAGTTCGGTCGTGGAAAGGTAAAATCAAACCTCGCAAGTTTGGTCGATGAGGCTCTTAACGGGACAGCAGATACCATAATTGTATGCACAACCCTCGGAGGAAAGACCGGGACAAAATATGCACCTCTCATTTCCCTTAATGCCATTCTTCGAAGCAAGTTCGTCTGCAATGTATTCTCAATGCCTTATAAATTTGAAGGTCCGGCTAAGAATGATCTTGCCTATAACGCATGGCATCTTATGATGTGTACCGGGAATCTAACATTCCAGCAATACAATGATGGCCTAGAACAGGTTGAGAATCTAATGATGGACGAAATGAATAAACCATTAGTAGAGACCATGTCCAATGCTCTCACTTGTCATACCCTTAAAGAGTTATCTCAGATGAACAATGAGCAACTTAGGTGTCTGATTCCAAAGAAATATCAACCCGAAAGGTCTCAATTGATAAGAATGGTCGGTGACGCTTATCTCCAGATTACAGAAACAGAGCGGAAACATCTTTTTGACGATTTGGCGTAACCTGACACCTAATCTGATACATCGTCGGTATAACTTTGCGGCGTAACCATTAAATAAATCATATATGGCACTATTCAAAGTAACCACTAAAAAGCTGTTGGTCAGCAATGGCAAGCGTCTCGAAGCCGGGATGACCGCCGAAGTATCGTACAACGCAAGCACACTCCCTTGGTGTACAGCGACAAAGGCTGAGTTTAAGCGTCAGTTGAAGATGAAGTATAACGTTGATTTCCCTGACGGATACATCAATGGCAACAATCTAATCATCGAGAAACTCTAACTCAACCACTCACTTGAATAGCGGTCAACATTATTGTTGACCGTTATCCTGTTCAACCTAAATTTTCATCCAAATGGACGATTTATCAAACGACTACACCAACAATTTTCCTACAAGTTTTCACGTATTCGGGATTGGTGAGAGTTTAAAACCGATTCTTGACAAAATCAGCGCCTTAGGATATGATGGTGTTTCCACCAAAATAACCAGTCCTGAACTATTGCCTTCGCCAACTGATGAAGACCGGATGGTCATCATATTGGTTGATGAGTGCACTGATTCGGTCGTAGCTGCTGCAAAAAGTTTTTATCAGGCCGGGGTCTTGACTCTCATCGTGTCAAATAGCCGGATTGTAAGCAAAACCAAATTTTGTGATGCTCAGTTGGTGGCCCGGCTTGAAAATATGTATGTGGCAGTTAAGGCGATTCTTGAGATACTGTTCACTAATGGTCTCATCGCTATAGCTTTCAGCGATATACATTCAGTCCTGCGCAATTCAGATTTCTTCAAAGTATTTGAAACTTTTGGAAATGGTGTCGATGGACGAGTGTCTGATGCCATTTCCAAAATTAAAAATGTAATCTTGAAGGAGGAGTTTGGCTCAGTGGAAAACATTATAATTTCAATCTTTTTCAACAGCAATATCAATCCTCCACTAAATATATGTGAAGTGCAGCCTCTTTCTGAATTTATACTGCAGTTCCCGGATGAAGTCAATGCAATCTGGGGATTGTTTCGAGATGACAGAGTGCCAACGGATGAAGTTCGCCTAACAGTAATAGTATCAGGAAAGGAGTTGGAACCATGATGCAAAGAATGGCCAAAGCTCAACTGAAGTTGATGAAATATGGCGCACTAATTGGATTAATCGCAGGAATAGCATCCTTTGTAGGGCCACCCCATCACGGACTGTTAAAAACCATGATTGGCACAGTCATCGGCTGTATGCTGTTAGGGAAACGCTTGCCGGCAGCTCTTAAAGAAATGTTTGAAGCCAACCAGCAGATCATAGATGAAATCGAGGATATTTTCGAAGAATAAACAAAATACACTGCGTCCAAAAAGACCTCTGTCTGGCTTTTTGGACGCAGTTTTAATTATTGTATAAGCCCTGTCAGTTGCCTTGGGCTTGGTGAAATTAATCCGTTCAGAGCTTGCGTTTGTCCCAGGAGGGATGTGCCGGATCTTCGGCGATGAGGGCTTCGTCCAGACTGATTCCGAGAGCGTCGGCGAGCATTTTGCCGTATTCGTTATCAGCGAGGTGACAGGCTCTGACATGGCGTTGTTTGATGAAAAGTGGCACTCCGGCCATCTGTGTTGCTGTGTTGGAGCATGTCGCAGCTTTGTCTTCAGCACTCATGAGCCTCCACAGTTTGCCGGGCTGTGTGTAGTAGTCATCGTCGAATTCCCGTTCGTTATAGTTGAACATGTCGCCGTGGAGTTCCATCGGAGGTTCCTTGCGGTCGGGCGAGTCTTTCCATTCGCCGAAGCTGTTCGGTTCGTAGTTGATTGTGGCACCGAGATTGCCGTCGGTGCGCATCTTTCCGTCGCGATGATAGGAATGGAACGGACACTTTGGCTGATTGACAGGAATCAGATTATGGTTAACGCCAAGACGGTAGCGCTGTGCATCGCCGTAGGAGAAAAGACGTCCCTGAAGCATTTTGTCGGGCGAAAGTCCGATGCCGTCCACGATGTTGGTGGGATTGAATGCTGCCTGCTCGATTTCGGCATAGAAATTCTCAGGGTTGCGGTTGAGTTCAAGAACACCGACTTCGCGCAGAGGGAAATCTTTGTGATACCACACTTTTGTGAGGTCGAAGGGATTGATGTGGTAAGTCTTGGCCTCATCCTCGGTCATGAGCTGCACATAAAGTTTCCACTTGGGGAAATCGCCCCGTTCGATTGCCTCGAAAAGATCTCGCTGATTCGACTCGCGGTCCTTGGCGATGATTGCCTCGGCTTCCGCATCTGTGAGATTCTTGATTCCCTGCTGGGTTATGAAGTGGAACTTCACCCATGTGCGCCTGTTGTTTTTGTCAATGAAACTGTAGGTGTGGCTTCCGAAACCGTGCATGTGGCGGAAAGAGGCGGGGATACCTCGGGGCGACATGGTGATGGTCACCTGATGGAGTGCTTCGGGCAGTAGGGTCCAGAAATCCCAGTTGCTTGTCGGGTTTCTCATTCCTGTCCGAGGGTCACGCTTTATGGCATGGTTCAGGTCCGGGAATTTCAGCGGGTCGCGGAGGAAAAACACCGGGGTGTTGTTGCCTACCAGATCCCAGTTGCCGGCATCGGTGTAGAATTTCATTGCAAATCCGCGGATGTCGCGCTCCGCGTCGGCAGCTCCACGTTCGCCTGCAACCGTCGAGAAACGGACCAGACATGGAGTCTGCTTGCCGGCTTCGGAAAAAATCGAGGCGCGGGTGACATCCTTCAAATCATGGGTGACGGTGAATCTACCGAAAGCACCAGAGCCTTTGGCGTGCATTCTTCTTTCGGGGATTACTTCCCTGTCGAAATGGGAGATTTTTTCAATATACCACGGATCTTGAACTGTCATCGGTCCGCGTAGACCTGCTGTCTGAACATTCTGGTTGTCGGCAATCGGACGGCCGTTTTCAGAGGTGAGTGTCTTTTTGTCCATACAATCTTTAATTGGTTGTGAGGTGTAAGTATGATTAAATTATAAAAGGTTATTACCATAAAACTGCCGAAGATTGCGAAGGCAGATGATTTTAAGGTAACATACCAACATCCCAAAAAGCCTAAAAGTTTATTTCTTCTTGCTGTCTCTTTTGCAGTTTTTACCTTAGGCGACATATTTCATTCATATTTGGTCCTCAAATGAATCAAAATCGTTATTGATTGATTCATTCCGCATTAAAAGTGACATTTTGATTGATTTTTAAACGTTATTGATTGAATTTTTAACGCTACTTCTTCATTGTAATGGCTATATTTGCAAAAGGAAATCTTTATTCCGACCAATCTGCCTTAATTCAAAAACCAATCATTCCGTACAGATGAAATCAATATTCTCCGCCTTGATCTTCGCCACCTTTGGTCTGGCCGTCAACGCAGCAAATGCTTCAGTGTCCAATGCCGGAACGACCCATCACGGTTATCCCATCGAGCCTGTCCCGTTCACTTCCGTAAAGATAGATGATACGTTCTGGGGACAGCGTCTTGATGCTGCACGCAATGTGACCATACCTCTTGCATTCAGTAAATGCGAGGAAAGCGGACGCTATGACAATTTCATAAAGGCTGCCAATCCGAGTGAGAGTTACGAGGTGGGTGGCTTTCCGTTTGATGATACGGATGTCTACAAGACCATCGAAGGTGCGAGCTATCTTCTCCAGACTTATCCTGACAAGAAACTGGAGGCTTATATTGACAGCGTCCTGACCATCGTGGCCGGAGCGCAGGAAGAGGATGGTTATCTGAACACGTCCTTCACCATGAATCCTGCCAAACCACATTCATGGATGGCTCCGGGCAAGAGATGGGAAAGAGTGGAGATCCTCAGCCATGAGTTCTATAATTTAGGTCACATGATAGACGGGGCTGTGGCTCACTATCAGGCAACCGGGAAACGGAATTTCCTCGACATAGCCATACGCTATGCCGACTGCGTATGCCGGTCGATAGGCGAGGCTCCCGGTCAGCTCACACTCGTCCCTGGACATCAGATTGCCGAGATGGCTCTCGCACGTCTTTATCTTGTCACCGGTGACAGGAAGTATCTTGACCAGGCTAAATTTTTCCTTGACAAGCGCGGCTACACCGCACGCAAGGATTTCTACAGTCAGGCACACAAGCCGGTGGTGGAGCAGGACGAGGCCGTGGGCCATGCTGTCCGCGCCTCTTATATGTATGCGGGAATGGCTGATGTGGCAGCCCTTACTGGTGACAGCGCCTACATCAATGCAATAGACAGAATCTGGGACAACATCGTAAACAAAAAGTACTATATCACAGGTGGTATCGGTGCCACACACAAGGGTGAGGCCTTTGATGCCAACTATGTCCTGCCCAACGAAGAGGCTTACTGTGAGACCTGCGCTGCAATCGGTAACGTATATGTCAACCATCGCCTTTTCCTTCTTCACGGTGATGCGAAGTATTATGATGTTGTCGAACGCACACTCTACAACGGTCTGATAGCGGGAATGTCCATCGACGGTGGTAAATTCTTCTATCCTAATCCCTTGGCAAGCGAGGGGAACTACGAACGTCAACCTTGGTTCGGGTGTGCGTGCTGTCCGTCAAACATCTGCCGTTTCATCCCGTCGCTTCCCGGTTATGTGTATGCCGTGAAGGATAAGGATGTGTATGTCAACCTCTATATAGGTAACTCATCTGAGCTTTCGGTTGGAGGAAAAAAGGTGACGCTGTCTCAGAAAGGCGACTACACCCGCGAAGGTAACGTGACGGTAAGTATTGACGGAAACCGTGCGGGAGAATTCTCGCTTAAACTCAGAATCCCCGGCAGACTTCAAGGCAAGCCGGTTCCAGGCGACCTCTATTCCTATATAGGGAATACATCAGCCACTCCTTACAGTGTCAGAGTGAACGGTGAAGAGGTCAAAAGCGAACTCGACAAAGGTTATATGACCATTACCCGCAAATGGAGGAAGGGCGATACCGTTGAACTAAACTTCGACATGACTCCGAGAATGATTGCGGCCAACGATAATGTCAAGGCCGATGTTGGCCGTGTGGCCATTGAGAGAGGTCCGCTTGTCTATTGTGCCGAATGGCCCGACAATGATTTCGACATCCAGCAGGCCGTCGTGAATCCGGCAACAGGGTTCGAGGCTGAAAACAAAGATTGTCTCAACGGTATAACAATCCTTCGCGGAAAAGCGCAGCTCCTGACGCGGGCAGCAGATGGAAACCTCGCTCTTAAAGATGTAAATCTTTCGCTCATACCTTACTACGCATGGGCGCACCGTGGACAGGGACAGATGAGTGTATGGCTTCCCATGTCGCCATCTGCAACCCGTCCGCTGGTCAAGACAAATGATGACTTCCGCAACGAATTCGAAACACGCTGAGACCATAGCCCCTGCAATCCATCTTTTAATACATCATGATGCACTACGAATCATATATAACGGCCATTGCCATGCTCATCGTGGGTAATGATATTGCAGCAAGAGAGACTGTGAGCCCTGATGGAAATACAGTTTTGACCACAGAGTTGAAAGACGGTTCGCCTGTTTACTCTATAAGACACAAAGGAGTCGTGATGCTCGAAAACTCGCCTCTTGGATTCAAAACCGATATAGGCGATTTCAGCAGAGGCCTGTCGGTGGTGAAAGATTCCACCGACAAGTTTGTCAGACACTTCAAGCAGGACAGAATCAAGCATGATGAAGTCCATTTTGAAGCTAACCGTCTTGTTGAAACCTATACCAACTCCACCGGTCAACAATTTGATATAGAATGGCTTGTAGGGAACAACGACATTGCTTTCCGTTATTTGATTCCACGACAGAAGGATACGGGTAGTGCGGTCATCATGGATGAAACGACCGGTTTCCGTTTTCCAGACCACGCGACAACATTCATCACTCCGCAGAGCGAGCCTATGATAGGTTGGAAAAGGACCAAGCCAAGCTATGAGGAGGAATACAGCAACGATGCTCCGATGGATACGCCCTCGCAGTTCGGATGTGGCTACACTTTCCCGGCGCTGTTCCATATTGGCGACAGCGGATGGGTGCTTGTCAGCGAGACCGGAGTTGACGGGGCATACTGCGCGTCGCGGTTGAGTGATTTCTCCGACGGCATGTATAAACTGACCTACCCGATGGAGAAGGAAAACAATGGTAACGGTAGCGCGGAACCGGGAATATCACTGCCGGGAGCCACGCCGTGGCGCACTCTCACATTTGCCGACAACCTCGGCCCAATTGTGGAGACCGTCATCCCATGGGCACCTCTCGATCCGCTCTATGAAGCGGACACCAAAACCTCCGGCCGAGGGACTTGGAGCTGGATTATCTGGCAGGACGGAAGCATCAATTTCGATGACCAGAAGAAATTCATAGATCTTGCGGCCGATATGGGTTATGACCATGAACTCGTGGACAACTGGTGGGATACAAATATCGGACGCGACGGAATGGAACAACTTGCCGACTATGCCCGCAGTAAGGGTGTGAAGATTGCCGTGTGGTATTCGTCAAGCGGTTGGTGGAATGATATAGTTCAGGGTCCTACGAATCTGATGTCGCGTCCGATTCCGCGCAAAAAAGAGATGAAATGGTTGAAAGCCATGGGTGTCGAGACCATTAAAGTCGATTTTTTCGGTGGAGACAAGCAGGAGACAATGCGTCTATATGAAGACATCCTCAGTGATGCCGCCGACTATGGAATAAGTGTGATTTTCCACGGTTGCACACTCCCGCGAGGATGGGAACGGCTCTATCCCAATTATGTCGGGAGCGAGGCGGTGTTGGCATCGGAAAATCTGATATTCTCGCAGGATTTCTGCGACAAGGAGGCATTCAACGCCACCCTCCATCCCTTCATCCGCAATGCTGTCGGTTCGATGGAATATGGTGGCACTGTCTTCAACAAGCGTATGGGGAAGGAGAACCGTCACGGAAACATCCGGCGCACATCAGATGGTTTTCAGCTTGCCACGGCAATACTATTCCAAAATCCCGTACAGAACTTTGCCCTCACGCCTGAAAGCTATGCTGAGGCGCCCGATGATGCCATTGCTTTTATGAAGGAGGTGCCGACGACGTGGGATGAGACCCGCTACATCGATGGTTGTCCAGGGAAATATGTGGTCATTGCGCGTCGGCATGGCGACAGATGGTATGTCAGCGGTGTAAATGCCCTTGACTATCCGATTAATCTGAAATTGAACTTGCCGATGCTCCAAAAAGGTCAGACGGCGGAAATCTACACAGACACTCCCGTTGACAGTCTCAAGACTGAAAAGCTGTCCGTCAAGAATCCCGGTGCTGTCCCGGTGACTATCCATCCCAACCACGGATTTGTGATTGTAAGCCACGCATTCTGAAAAATATGGCTCTATGGGTCGCACTTCTCGTGTAGTGACTGAGTGCAAACCCTCCTACAGGCATTTGCCCATCGTTGTGATGAGGAGGATTTTGGTGCCGTCGCAGGTGGTAGTTCCGAAGAGCATTTTGTCGCCTCCATCCTTGACTTTCAGCTTGGAAACGAGCTGAGGGGCTGTCAGAGGAAAGTTGCGGGTTGCGACATTGATTGTCGGATGAGATTTTGAGATGGTTTTGACAGTCTGTTTTGAAAACGGCAACACTTCCTCGATTTCAAAACATTCTCCCGGGAAGACATCAACTTGCTTCTCGGAGGTGAACAGGTTTGTGTTGGGATGAAGTCGGCCCACATTGTAGCGCTCCGGAATAACTTTCATGCCTCCTCCTTTCATCACGGCGGGGTAGGGCTCGTAGAGGTACATTCCCGGACGCGGTGTCAAAAAAATCTGCTCCGCTTCTTCCGCCTGTCCGGGGATGAAGCGGAATTCAGTGCCGTTGACTGTTTTCGCGTCAATTGCGCTTATCTTTGGTGTCGAAGTCTCGGGGGAAGTCGCATTGATGATGAATACGACTTCCTTACATTCTTTGGTCGTGCCGATGACCGTGACCGCGCAGTCACGGCGCAGTTCATTGACGGCTGCCTTGATGTCGATCATCGGGGAGGCTTTGACAATCAGTGTCGAGCAGTGCGAGAGGATTATCGGAAGAGCCGGGATGATGTCGGGCGAGCAATCGCGCAGCGCGAAGTGGCGCCCTGCGGAATCGCGCCGGGCAGGGTCGGTGAATATCACGTCGAAATGCTCCTGACAGGAGTTTATGAATGCAATGCTGTCGCCCTCCACAATCCTGATGTTTCCGAGCCCGAGGGCTTCGACATTGTGGACGGCTGTGAGATAGGCTTTGTTGTCAAGCTCGACTGCGGTGACACCGGTGGCTTTGCTTGCGAAGTGAAATGAGTCAATCCCCAGTCCGCATGTCATGTCGAGGACGGTCGAACCATCGGGAATCATTGATGCGTGAATTCCGGCGACAGCATCTGAAGTCGCCATTTCGGCAACAGCGAGTGACGGAAAACGGAAATTCTGATTGCGAAGGGTGTCGGGCAGTTTTGAGGCTGTCTTGTAGCGGCACTCGCGTTGCAGTATTTCCTCCATCATCACAGGGTCGCCGTGATGCTTGAGCCGGAGTTTGTTGAAGTCCTCTTTCACCCGAGCACGTTCTTTTTCGGAGTTGATGCCTGGAAGTCCTTGATATAGTTGGGGACGCTGTAGGCTATGTCCATGAAATCGCGCTGCGAATAGGCGCGCTCAGCAAGTGCTATCATGTCGATTGCAAGCGGGTGGATGTCGGGTATGAACTGCACGTTGGGAGCCGTTATAAGTTCGCGCGCCTTGTCGGAACCGTTGCCGAAAAGAAGCACCTTGCGGTTGGATTCGATGATGTCGGCATAGCTCTCCGGCGAGAGTATGAGTGCCTGCTGGGGCATTACTTCCTGAAGAGCGAAGTCAAATGCAGCCGTGTAGACCTCCATGCGCCTTGCATCAATCATGGGGACGAAGATTTCGTCACCTTCAAGTTCCTGTGTGAACATTACGTTGCAGGCCATGATGCGCAGGGTGTCGATTCCGATGAGAGGAATGTCGAGCGAGTAGGCGAGACCCTTTGCTTCCGACAGACCTATGCGCAGGCCGGTGTAGCTTCCCGGTCCGGTAGAGACTGCGACGGCCTCGAGCTTCAATTCCTTTTCGCGGGCAAAATCGAGGCAATATTTGATGTAGTCACTCAGAAGTGCGGCGTGGTTGCGTCCGCCCCCCTCTTCCTGATGGGCAAGGACCATGCCTTCGGCGGTAAGCGCCACCGAGCAATGGTTGGTCGATGTGTCGATATTTAGTATTACGGCCATGTTTCTAACGCTCTCTTGATTCTGATTGGTTGCGGGAATCGTAAAGTCCCGCGTCAAAATTTAGGACAAAGTTACTTGTTTATCGTGAGAAAATTGTAATTTTGTGGTAAAAATCATCCCCGGTTCGCATTTCACAGTGGAAAGCCCCGATAACCGGGCTATAAAATTACGCCTTATCATGTTATATTCAATGACGGGATTCGGGAAAGCCGTGACGGAGCTTCCCGGCAAAAAAATTACGGTAGAAATCAAATCGCTTAACAGCAAGCAGATTGATATTGCCGCGCGTGTGCCGTCGTCGTTGCGCGCTCAGGAACTTGAAATGAGAAACCGTGTGGCTGCAATTCTCGAACGTGGAAAGGTCGACATGACCGTCTATGTGGAGAATGTGACCGGTGATGCATCGGTGAAACTTAACGTCGCAGCTTTGAAGGCTTATAAAGAAGATGTTGAAAACGCTGCTGCTGAACTTGGTATTTCCGTCCCGCAGGACTGGTATGGTGTTCTGATGCGTTTCCCCGATGTCATGAAGAGCGAGACTCCCGGCGAGGCCGACGAGACCGAAGTGAGCGGGGTGATGGAGGCACTGGATGCTGCCGCCGACCGTCTGATGGCTTTCCGCCGGACTGAAGGGGAGAAACTCGAAAGCTTTTTCGCAACCCGCATCGAACGTATCCGCCAGCTTCTCGCACTCGTGCCTCAGTTCGAGGAGGAGCGTGTGGCAAAGATACGCACCCGCATGGAAGAGGGCCTTGCCAAAATCCACGGTGTTGACTATGACCGCAGCCGTCTTGAACAGGAGCTGTTCTTCTACATTGAGAAACTCGATGTCAACGAGGAAAAGCAGCGTCTTGCCCAGCATCTCAACTATTTCATCGAGACAATGGAGGGACCCAAAGGTCAAGGCAAGAAACTCGGTTTCATCAGTCAGGAAATGGGTCGCGAGATAAATACACTCGGCTCCAAGAGCAACCATGCTGAAATGCAGAAGATTGTGGTGCAGATGAAGGATGTGCTCGAACAGATAAAGGAGCAGGTGCTCAACGTGATGTAAGATTGACTCAACCATATACGATTTCACCTATGACAGGTAAAATAATCATCATATCGGCTCCATCCGGGACAGGAAAATCGACAATAATCTCTGCGCTTCTTGACAAGGGCGAGATTGACATGCAGTTTTCAATCTCAGCCACCAACCGCCCTCCGCGCGGTGAGGAGCAGCATGGTATCAATTATTATTTCCTCTCTGACGAGGAGTTCAAAAACTCAATCGAGAATGATGCCTTTGTTGAATTCGAGGAGGTTTATCCCGGCAGATTCTACGGGACATTGAAAAGTGAGATTTCGCGTATCACCGGTGAAGGCCACAATGTGATTCTCGACATTGACGTGAAAGGTGGTGTGAATGTGAAACGGATGTACGGCAAGCAGGCCATAAGCATCTTTATCCAGCCACCGAGTCTTGAATCATTGCGCGCGCGTCTGACCGGAAGAGGCACTGATGCTCCCGAAGCCATCGAGCAGCGCCTCGCGAAAGCTGAATATGAACTGTCGTTCGCTTCTGACTTCGATTGCGTTGTCGTCAACGATAATCTTGACCATGCGATAGCCGAGGTTGACGCCAGAATCAAGAATTTTGTCGGTTAACAGTGACAAGTCCTTTCCGGCTCACTGACCTGCCGATATTCTGACAAGCATTTTTTCAACTTAAAGAATTTGAGACATGACGATAGGTATCTTAGGAGGATCTTTCAATCCCGTGCATATTGGACATCTGATGCTTGCAAGCTATCTGCAGCAGTTTGCAGGACTTGATGAGGTATGGCTTACGCTTTCGCCATTGAATCCGCTCAAAGTCGGTTCGGATGAACTTATACCGGACATTACCCGTCTGAAAATGCTTGAGATAGCCACGGAGAAAGCCGAAGGGCTAAACGTGTGTGACTACGAGCTGACAATGCCGAAGCCATCATACACCATCAACACTCTCCGCTATCTTGCCAAGCGCTATCCGCGTCATACTTTCAAACTCATAATCGGAAGCGACAACTGGAAGATTTTCGACCAATGGAAGGACCATGAGGCAATCCTGTCGGATTTCGGTGTCATCGTCTATCCACGACCCGGCTATCCTGTCGGTACCATCTATGAGGATGGCGTAGACGTGGTGAATGCTCCGATGGCCGACCTGTCGAGCACCTTCCTGCGCAAAGCCATCGCAAAAGGGAAGGATATGAACTATTTCCTCCCTCACGGTGTCTTTGATTATATCAAACAAAACAATCTTTATGGAGCTAAGTCCTAATTCACTTGCTTTCATTGCGCTTTGCAATGAATTCTGTCTGGCCGTCGAAAATGCGCGCGAGTCAAACCGTAATTCCTTCGTCGCATCGATGCTCAGGCTTCTTCCACGCATCTATATTTCCGCATCCGATCTGAAACCGGCACCTTTGCTTGACGAAGAGGATGCCTACATCGAGAGTTTTCTCGATGAGGATTACTATGAGTCCATCCGACGCCAGATTGAAAACCTGCTTGGGGAGGATGACGTGTATCTTGAAGTTTTCGAAGAGGACATGAAATATTCCGACACGCCGATAGGCATGAGTGTGGCGGAGGGTATCTGTGATGTGTTCCAGGTGCTTTATAATTTCTTTGTCATGGTGAAGGATGCTCCGGAAGAAATGATCAACTCAGCCCTGACAGCCGTCAAGGATGATTTCGGTGCATATTGGAGCCAGCGTGTGTGCAATCTTATGCGCCCGCTCAACAACATCTACTATTCGTCTGCCTCGGATGATGAGGATGATGACGACAATCTCTGAACACTAACCTTAATAAAGAATAATCCACCACTTATGTCAATTTTAAAAGAAAATACACCTGTAGGGTTCTGCAGCGACCACGCCGGCTATGAGATGAAAATGGTTCTTGAAGGCTATTTTGACTCCATGAACATTGAATATAAGGATTTCGGCACATATTCGGCTGACAGTTGTGACTATGCCGATTTCGCTCATCCCTGCGCTTTTGCTGTCGAGAATGGCGAAGTCTATCCCGGTATCGCCCTCTGTGGCTCCGGAAATGGTATCGGCATTACACTCAACAAGCATCAGGGTGTCCGTGCGGCTCTCTGCTGGAATGTAGAACTTGCCGAACTCGCACGTCGTCACAACAATGCCAATGTCCTCGTGCTTCCCGCCCGTTTCATCGACAATGTGACTGCAATCAATATTGTGGAGACTTTCTTGAATACTCCCTTTGACGGTGGCCGTCACGAACGCCGTGTCGAGAAGATACCTGTACCTGAGAAATAATCTTCAGCTAAACGTATAAATACAAAAAATCCGGAAGCGATAGATGGAAATCCATGTCGCTTCCGGATTTTTTGTCATTTTATTTTGTGGATTCTATAATTTGTTGAGCCACGAGCTGACAGTTTTTCGGGCTTGTTCACGATTATTCTGTGAGGTTGCGCCACGGACCGCAAGGCCATTAACGACAGTTGCACCCTTGCAGGTTTCCGCTATATGTTTTTCGGTGTTTGAGAGACCGCTACCCTCATGGGTGCAGAACGGGACGACGGTCTTGCCGTTCCAATCATGCTTTTCCAAGAATGTATATACCGGCATCGGCATATCGCCCCACCAGTTCGGATAGCCTATGAAAATAACGTCGTAATCTTCTACCTTGACGTCGCCTTTTATTGCGGGACGCGCCTTCTTGGCTTTCTCCTGTTTGGCAATCTCAACCACAGCATCGTATGAGTCGTGGGGATATTCCTTTTCCGGTACAATCTCAAAGAGCGTGCCTCCGGTTGCTTCGGATATCATTTTTGCGATGATATGGGTGTTGCCCTCCGATATGTTGCCTACGCCGTAGTTTTCGCCGGTATGGGAGAAAAATGCCACAAGAATTTTTTTGCCTGGCAATGCTGTTTCCATACTTTTTTCTTTTCTTGTTTTTGAATCGGTTGCCGCATTGGAGTCATTACCCGCACATGACATCATTGACATGGCAGAGACTACAAACATGACAACCATGCTGATTATCTTTCTCATCAATAGTTAGTTTTATATCTTATCCATAATGTACCGTTCTCAATGCGCTCAACGCTTTCCAGCGATAATTTAACCGGGATATGGTTCATATCCTCTATGCCATCGAAAAGAGCTGTCTGACCTTTGCGTCCGTCAATGCCGGGAGCAAGGAGCAGACTGACTTCATCAATCAGTCCGGCTGCAAGGAAACCGCCGTTGATGTGTCCGCCGCCAAGGACGGCCATGCGCTTCACGCCGAATTCGGAGTGCAGGATTTCCATGGCCTTTGGTAAGTCGATGGCATTTTGGCCGATGCAGATATATGAGATGCCTTCATTTTTTAGCATGTCAAGATATTCCAGCGATACTTGTTCGCTGACAATGCAGACGAGTGGCGCACCGTCAATCTCAGATGACGGCCAACACAATTTGCCGTAGGTGTCAACCGCCACTATATATCCGTCCGAGTCGATGGCCTTATAGACCGATGTCATTCTGAGCGGAGTCTTGTCATTGGCTACGAATGGTTCTTTCAATGCGCTGTAGTGCTCCATTGTGACGCGGCCTTCAAGCTGCGTCGGGCATTCGAGTTTGGCTAAGGTGTCGTAATATTCGTCGCCACTGATTTTGTCGACCATCGAGCAGTCGATGCGTCCGTCGATTGATGCCACTATGTGGCAAACTATGTATGGCCTTTTCATTTTGCATTTGGGTTTAATGGTCCGTAAAAATATGAGGCTGTAGCCCTTCCGTCGATAAGGAAGTCAGCGCCGGTCAATATCATCACATCTTTTTTCATCTTAATTTTTATTCATAGATTTTTTTTGATTTTATTCATAATGGTATTATCACGCCATTGTGCAGTTTTCGGATATTGCAAAATTAATATCTTCCCAATTCCCTTGACTAACCATTTATATGGATTGTCTTACCAAATATGAATTGTCTTGCCAATTATGGATTTGATATATTCTATTGGAAGTAATATGAAATTATTGGTTATAATTATTTTCTTTGAGCATATATCCGATTGATATTCATGAGTAGAGTAGATTTTTTTCATGACGGGCATTGAAGATGTCCGATAATACCACACGAGGGAATTGGTTATTGTCGGACATCTTCGATGCCCGTGAGTGGATATTCCTTTTCCCCACACCTTCGCGCGCCGCAATTTCGCCCTGCGGGCTTCATTGCATCGCGCTCGATGAGGGGCTACCACCGTACCGCTGCTTCGCAGCTTGCTTGCTGCCTTCCGATAATGGAATGGTAATCCGAATTTTTCCTTACTGTAATAGAATGTTAATCTGGATTTTTGGATTGATACCAAATATGTTAAGTTATAGATATGAATAAGAGGGGGGTAATTATAGTGCATGAAATTTGTAAACGTCTGAAAAAGGTACGGAACGACAGAAAGTCGGAGGGCGCAAGAGGTTAATTTTAATTGAATTATACTTTTGTTACTTTTGCTTATTTTGTTCGTTTGTATCTGTTTTCATGATTTTAGGATTGACTTGAAATCAGCACAACAGGCCCGCGGAATTCTGAATTCCACGGGCCTGTTGTGCTGATTTTCTATCTTTTTTTGAAATTGGTCCTTTTGTAAGGCGGCTGGATTAGTCGCCCATTGTGCGGAGGAGTTCGTCGTTGTCGGAGGTGCGTTCCATACGGTCTTTGATGAATTCCATTGCCTCGATTGAGTTGCGGTCGCTGAGGAAACGGCGGAGAATCCACATGCGGTTGAGGGTCTCGTTGCGCAGCAGGAGGTCGTCGCGGCGGGTTGAGGATGCCATGATGTCGACGGCGGGGAAGATGCGCTTGTTGGAGAGCTTGCGGTCAAGCTGCAGCTCCATGTTGCCTGTTCCCTTGAATTCCTCAAAGATGACTTCGTCCATCTTGGAGCTTGTCTCGGTAAGAGCTGTTGCGATGATGGTGAGTGAACCTCCGTTCTCGATGTTGCGCGCCGCGCCGAAGAAGCGTTTGGGCTTCTGGAGTGCGTTGGCGTCCACACCGCCTGAGAGGATTTTGCCTGAAGCTGGGGCGCAGGTGTTGTAAGCGCGGGCCAGACGGGTGATGGAGTCAAGGAGAATCACGACATCGTGGCCACATTCAACCATGCGTTTTGCCTTTTCAAGCACGATGGATGCAATCTTGACATGGCGGTCGGCAGGTTCGTCGAATGTCGAGGCGATGACTTCGGCGTTTACGCTGCGGCTCATGTCGGTCACTTCCTCCGGACGTTCGTCGATGAGGAGAATCATGATGTATGTTTCCGGGTGGTTCTCTGCAATGGCATTGGCGATGTCCTTGAGTAGGAGTGTCTTACCTGTTTTCGGAGGCGCTACAATCAAGCCGCGCTGACCTTTGCCGATAGGGGAGAACATGTCGACGACGCGGGTCGAGATATTGCTCGAACGACCTGAAGTAAGGTCGAATTTCTCGTCGGGGAAGAGGGGTGTAAGATGCTCGAATGCCACGCGGTCGCGGATATATTCGGGTGAACGGCCGTTTACGCTTCGCACTGAGCTGAGGGGATAGTATTTATCACCTTCGCGGGGAGCGCGGAGAGTTGCGTCGACAACGTCGCCGGTGCGGAGGGCATATTGTTTGATCTGTTCCTTGGTGACGAGGACATCGTCAGGCGAGGGGAGATAGTTGTAGTCGCTTGAACGGAGGAAGCCATGACCTGCGGGGTCGATTTCAAGCACGCCGGTGGTCTCGATTATGCCATCGAAATTATAGGGCTGAGGCTTCGGCTGATCGAACTGCTGATTTTTGTTGCGGTTCTTCTTGTTCTTCTTGTTTTGGGGCTGTTGTTTCTCCATTCCCGGTTCGCCAAGCACGATTGGAGCTGCAGGCATAGGAGTGGGAGCGGGCTGCGGAGCCTGCATGGCCTGTTCCTTTTCCTGCTGGGTGCGGGGTGCGAATGTGCGACCGCCGGCACGGGGGAAGAATGAGCCAAACGAGCTGTCCTTCGGGCGGAAGTCGCGTTTAGGCTGCTGTCCGTCAGGACGGTTGTCATTGTCGGGAGCGGGCCCAATCATGTCGGGCGACTGGCCGGGGCGGATGAACACACCGTGGCGCGGACGCTCTTCTTTGGGCTGACCCTCAGCGGATTCAGTCACGGGTTGATTCTCCTGAGCATTGTCTGTATCAGTATTGTTGTTGCTTGCTGCAGGAAGGAATCCCTTGGGTTCGGAAGACTTGACGTCGCCTTCGTTTGCTTCTGCATTATCGTTTTCCGTTGCGTTTTCTGCGGTCGGAGCGGCAGCGTTTGCATCTTCGGGGCGCGGATTGCGTGGCGGACGGCCACGGCGGCGCTTCGGTTGCTGTTCGCCCTGTTCCTGCTGGGCTTCGCCGACAGGCTGTTCAGCGATTGCCGCTTCCTGCTGAGGTGCGGTTTCCTGTGCCTGCACTTCGGGGACGGGAGTGTTTGCTATTTCCTGATTCTGCTGGTTTTGAGCGTTTTCGGCCTTAGGCTTGCGTCCGCGGCGCTTTGCCGGTTGCTCAGTCGGTTGTGCAGCGGCTGCTTCGGCAGGCTGCGTTTGTTCGTCAGGATTGTTTTTTTTCTGTTTTGGAGCGCTCTGGGGCTTCTCCTCCTTATTATTATTGTCTTTTTTTCGACGGCCCTTCGCTATATTGGCTGTCGAAGTGGCAGCCACGTCGCGTGCCTGCTGTTCAAGAATGTCATAAATGATGCTTTCCTTGTCGGAAGAGTCGATTTTCTTTATGCCATGTGATAGTCCGATTTCCCGCAATTGCGAGTCGTCCATGGCTTCAAGCTCATTGTAGTTATACATATTTAATATATAGATTGCGGCTGAAAGTATTCAGCGGCCCTGGGGGGGATATATTAATAAATAGAAATCTTTAAGTGAATCCGGTAGGATAAAAAATCCGGTGTTGTTTTTGCCGTGGTAAGTTGATTTTTTATCTGCGGTTGACAAATTGCATTTGAAATAAATTGTCAGAGGGAGAGGGTGGGGTGTGAGAATGTGGATTGCTTGGAATTGAAAATAGAGCGGAGAAGGGGAGTGGTGTAAAATGGAGTGGGGGGAGCTACGCCCAAACGGACGGACGTAAGAAACCACTGCTTCACCGAATGAAAAATAGTTGAAAACTGCTCTGTGGATTTTTTTGAGGAAGAGATGTTCGTTGAGAATCTCAACCGGCGACCTGGATGATTTATCATGGATTATGAAGAGGGGGAGGTCGCTGATACAGTCTTGGAAAAGACCGAACTTTAATCACTGCAAAGATACAACTATTTTTCTTAAACAACAAAGGAAACATGAAAAATGTTTTATATTGTGTTTTCATCCCATAATTGTGAGATATATTCAGAAAAAGTCGTAAATTTGCAGCGTTAAAATCATTAGCAAGTTATAAAAATAGCTCTTTATAATCATGATAAATCGAGTTTTGATCCGAATCAAAGTGGTGCAGCTCCTCTATTCCTATCTGCTTACGCAGAGCGAATTCAAGATTGAGCCCCCGGTGGAAAATCCTTCACGCGATAAGAAATATGGCCATGAACTTTATCTTGATTTGCTGATGATGGTTCTGGAAATGTCAGGCTTCGATGTCTCCTCCGGTCGCCGGCAGTCTCCTCTCCGTGGCATTGCACTCAACAAGCATATTGACCATAACGCACTCGCACGCTCCCTGAACGGGCTTGACGAGATCAGGGCGATTATCCTGCGTGACCGCTCGGGAGTGGCGCAGTTCGACTCCATTATCCCCGCGATCTACGATGCCATCCCGACACTTCCCGCCTATAAAAGCTATATCCGTATCAAGAAACCCGAGCTTAAGGACGATGTGACCCTCTGGGCCTCTATCATCACCAACCTCATTGCCAACAATCCGGAATTCATGGCTGTGGCCCGCAAGAACCCCGGCTTTACAGTGGCAGGTTTCACTCGTGGAGTGAATTCGCTCATGCACACTCTCAACGAGTATAATGACAACCGTGGTCTCTTCAACCATGCCCGTCATGCTCTTGACTATTCGCTCGACAAGGCTCATGAACTTTACCACAGCCTCCTGCTCCTTTCGGTAGAGCTCACCCGCCTGCAGGACCAGCGTCTCGATGCTGCCAAACATAAGTTCCTGCCGACCGACGAGGACCTCCATCCCAACATGCGCTTTGTCGAGAACAAATTTGTCAAGGCGCTTTCTGAGAATGAGGATTTCATCGCAGCGGTCGATGAGAAAAAGCTCAACTGGGACTCGGATGCTCTCCTTCTCAGAAGCATTCTCGACAAGATTACTGAAAGCGATCTTTATAAAGAATATATGAGCCGCGATGGTGAACCGACTCTCGAAGAGGATGCCGATTTCTGGCGACAGGTCTACAAGACCATTATCCTTCAGGGCGACGAACTCGCTGACGCTCTCGAATCGAAGTCCGTGTACTGGAACGACGACCTCCATGTCATCGGCACTTTCGTTCTCAAGACAATCCGCCGTATCGGTCAGGGTGATGTCTTCGGCGCGCTCCTCCCGCAGTTCAAGGATGATGAGGACAGCCGCTTCGGTGGCGAGCTTTTCGAACTTGCCGTCAAGAACTATGAGGCATATCGCGAACTCATCGACTCCTTCGTCAACCGCAACCGCTGGGATGCCGAGCGTCTTGCGTTCATGGACATCGTCATCATGGTCACTGCCCTTGCCGAAATCATGAATTTCCCCGCGATACCTCTTGCCGTGAGCCTCAACGAATATATAGAGATCGCCAATGCCTACAGCACTCCGAGGAGCGGAGCGTTTATCAACGGTATCCTCTATGCCGTCATCAACCATCTTAAAGAAGATGGTAAATTGATGAAGGCCTGATTATCCCATTAAACAGACAGAATACTAATCTCCCAATATAAAAACAGAAAAATATGCTTAACACTATTCTTCTTCAGGGCAACAGCGCAAGCTGGGCAAACATCCTGATGATTGTCGCGCTCATCGCAGTCTTCTATTTCATGATGATTCGTCCGCAGCAGAAACGACAGAACGAAATCAAGAAATTCCGTGAAGGTCTCCGCGTCAACGACAATATCGTGACCGCCGGTGGTATCTACGGCAAGATCAAGAGCATCGACGAAACCACATTCGTTGTCGAGATTGCAAAGGATGTCCGCATCACAATCGACAAGGGTTCTGTCTATCCTTCTGCCCAGCAGGCTCTCCGCGATGCCGCCGAGAAGGAAAACAAACAGTAATCTTCCTTTGAATGAACGAGAAAGCTCAGAAGATACAGAAGAAAGTGGCTACGGCTCTTAAATCGAGCCGTGGCCAAAACGTATTGCTCTACCTCCTCTTTGTGGCGGTGGCCTTTGTCTTCTGGGTTTTTCTTTCGCTCGACACCGAGGTGCAGCGTGATTTCGACATTCCTGTCGAATTGCAGGATGTCCCCGACAGTGTCACGGTGATAGGGCAGGTGCCCCCATCGCTCGGAGTGAGTGTCAAGGGTAAGGATTCGCAGCTCCTGCGCTTCCTCTGGGGCAAGCTGTCGCCTGTCAAATTGAAATGGCAGGACAATATCGAGGACGATGCGCTTGTCCTCAACCACCAGAAACTCGATTCGCGCATGAGGGAATATTTCGGCAACGGCGTGCAGATTGTCTCATGCCGTCCCGACTCGTTGCGCCTTCCGTTCACGACCCAGCCGGGAGTGAAGGTGAAACTCATCGTCCAGGCTGACATCCACCCTAATCTCCAATACATAATTTCGGGTCCGATCATGGCAAGCACTGATTCCGTGACCCTCTATTCCGTCGCTGATCTTCCTCATTCGCTCAAATTCGTCTCGACTGAGCCTATTGTGAAATCAAATCTTAAGGATACGACGCGCTATGAGGTGAAGGTGAAGCCGATTGCCGGCGTGCGCATCATCCCTGATGTGGTGACCGTCACCGTGCCTATCGAGCCTCTGATCATGCGTAAGCGCTCTATCGGCATTGAGGTCGAAAACCTTCCTGAGGAAACCAATCTCATCACCTTCCCCTCGAAGGTCGAGATCAGCTATCTTGTGCCTATGAGCGCGTATAACGATGACTATCCCGTGAAGGCCTACGTTGACTTCCGTGCTGCAAAACCATCAAAAAAGAAGCTTAGTGTGTCGCTTTCTTCACTTCCGGCGGTTTACCACAATGTAAGTTTTACGCCTGACAGCGTTGAATACATCATTGAGAACAGCAAATGATTCCGTGACGTTCTGCCCGTTCCTGCCTTTGACCTCTAATCCATATACAATCCTGAAAATATTATGCTGATAGCTATATCCGGTGGTATTGGCTGCGGAAAGACCGTGGTGAGCCGAATTGTGGCGGCCATGGGCTATCCGGTCTATGATTGCGACAGCCGTGCTGCCCGCATCATGGACACAGATGCTGCAATCAAAGCCAATCTGGCCGAGCATGTGCATCCCGAATGCATCACCCCTGCCGGAGAAATTGACCGCAAACGTCTGAGCGAAATCGTCTTTTCCGACTACGAGGCCCTGCAGCGCTTGAACTCGATTGTCCACGAAGCTGTCAGGCGCGATCTTGCCCGATGGTATGGCGAACAGACCTCGCCGAAGTCATTTGTGGAGACGGCCATACTCTATCAGAGCGGTCTCGACAAGATGGTCGACGAGGTGTGGGAGGTGGAGGCACCTCTTGATGTCCGTGTAGCGAGGGTCATGGCGCGCAACGGCTTTGGCCGCAATGAGGTGCTTGCGCGCATCAGTTCGCAGGACCAGTTCGAGGTGGTTGAGCCACACGCCTGCGTCAGGATAATTGTCAACGATTCCATACTCCCCGTGCTTCCCCGGATAGAGGAGGCTATTTGAATTTTTGTGTCAGGCAATCCGCTGACGCATGAAATTGACATGCTTTTATAATATTAACGTTTTGTTAACGTTAGATTAGTGTAATGCCTCGGTGGTATTATGCTTTACGAGAACAACTCTTTATGAAAACCAAATCATTATTCCTGAGCGTTATTGTTGCCGGTTTGTTTGCCTCTTGCAATAGCAGCAAGACGGTTTTGCCTTATTTCACAGACATTTCAACCATTAAAGAGGGGAGTTTCCCGGCCGAGAACTATATGCCGGAAATCAAACCTGATGATGAACTTTTCATATCCGTGACCTCAATCAATCCCGAGGCCACGGCAGTCTACAATGTCCCTACGCTGAATCCCGCGACCCGTGAAATGTTCGGGAATACGATTACCCCGACTCCTCAGACCTATGTCGTTAGCAGCACCGGTGACATCAATTTCCCCGAACTCGGCAAGCTCCATGTGGCCGGAATGACCACTGAACAGCTCCAGCAGGAACTTACAAGTCAGATAAGCAAAGACGTAGAGGACCCGATGGTCATCGTAGACCTGGTCAACTTCAAGGTCAATGTGGCTGGTGAGGTCAACAATCCTGGTCAGATCCGTGTGACGCGCAACCGATTCTCGATTCTTGATGCTCTCTCTGCCGCAGGCGACATGACCCCCTACGGCGAGCGCTCGAATGTGCTTCTCATCCGTGAGAACAACGGAAAGAAGGAATATGTGCATCTCGACATGAATAAATCCGATGTGCTTGATTCGCCGTACTACTATCTCCAGCAGAACGATTACATATATGTGGAACCCAACAAGGTCCGTCAGGCAAACTCCAAATATAATCAGGACAATGCCTTCAAGCTCTCGGTGATTTCAACAGTGGTCAGCGCCGCTTCGGTCATCGCTTCACTTGTCATTGCTCTCACTGTAAAATAAGTAAACACGAATATCTCGAATTATGGCAAAGAAAAACACATCAGACTTCTTTGATGTAAATGCTTTGGTTAAAACATACGTGTCGAAATGGTACTGGTTTGTCATTTCGGTAATTTTCTGCCTCGTCATGGCTTTCCTCTTCTGTCGCATCTACAAGCGTCCGATGGCCATCAGGGCCAACGTCCTGATTCAGCAGGAGGATTCCAACCCCATGGCTGACCTCGGTGGCATGGGCAGTCTGTTCGGCTCGAAAGGCTTTGTTGAGGACGAGGTGTTTGTCATCGCCTCACATTCGCTTTTCAGCGATGTGGCCAAAGAGCTTGGTATCAACAAGATGCATTATGTCAGTGACGGTTTCCTCAAATCGCACCTCGCTTATCCCGAGTTCCCTGTCGATGTCGTCGCCCCCGGCATTGCCGATACGCTTATGTCGACCATTGTGTTTAAGGTGAAAATCAACGATAAGGGCCTTGCGAATATCAAAGCTAAAGTGAAGCGCGATGTAATCGGTAAAGCCAAGGATGTCACTCTTCCGGCTCAACTCCACACCGACTATGGTGATTTCACCATTGTCACCACTCCGGAATATGTCAAGGGTAAGTCTCTGAAAACCACCATCAGTTTTACCGGTTATGACGTTGCGGCCGAGGATCTTGACAAGGAGGTCATGGCCTATCGTGGAAGTAAGAAGAGCAATGTCATAAGCCTCGCGCTCAACACACCTAACGCTGAATACGGCACCGCCGTGCTCAACAAGATTATCGAGAAGTACAATGAGCGTGGTATCAATGAAAAGAATCTTCAGGGCGAGAAGACGGCGGCCTTCCTCAACGACCGCATAGGACTGCTGTCTAACGAGCTCAATGAGTCGGAATCTGCAATCCAACGCTATAAGGAGCAAAACCGGATAGTCGACGTTGCCGCCGAGGCCAACTACCAAAGTGTCAAAAAGGGTCAGATGGAATCCGCCGTGTTCAACACTGAGAAAGAAATCGCCCTCCTCAAACTCACCCGCGAATTCCTCGCAGACTCACTCAACTACACTGAACTCATCCCTGCGTCCGTGGCCAACGGTGGTGTGCAGAGCGGTATCAACACCTATAATTCCCTTGTGTTCAAACGCCTTGAACTCACCCAGAATGCCAAGCAGAACAGCTATGCCCTCCGTCAGTTGACAAAACAGATGGATCTCGTCCGTGCCAACCTCCTTGTATCGAGCGATAAGGCTCTTGAAAATGCCGAACTCAATCTCAGCAAGATTAAGGCAGAGCAAAGTTCTATTGCCGGAAAACTCGGAAATATCCCGACTCAGGAGCGCGAATATATCAATATGAAGCGCCAGCAGGAAATCAAGCAGGAAATCTATCTTTTCCTTCTCCAGAAGCAGGAGGAAAATGCCATGCTCCTTGCCAACTCTATCCCTAAGGGCCAGATTATCGACGAGGCCTTTTCGCTCAGCGAGCCCCTTGGCCTTTCGAAGAAGGTGATTCTTCTGATAGCATTAGTTCTCGGTCTTCTCTTCCCCCCGATGCTGCTCTATATCCGCAGTCTCGTGCGCAGCAAGTTCGAGACGAAGGAGGACGTGGAGCGCCGCATCTCGGCTCCTATACTTGGCGAGATGTGTGTGGACCGCTCGGGTCGCAACCTCGTCGTCTCTGCTACTGACACCTCTTCAGCTACGGAACTTTTCCGCCTCATCCGCACCAATCTCCAGTTTATGCTGGGCGGTGAAAACGACAAGGTTGTACTCATGACCTCAACCCGTTCGGGCGAAGGCAAATCCTTCATCTCCCTTAACCTTGCCGCTACTCTCTCCCTCCTTGAAGGCAAGAGAGTGCTTCTCGTCGGCATGGACATCCGCAACCCGCAGCTTGCCAACTATCTGGGCATCAATCCCCCGATGGGTCTCACCAACTATCTCTCGGCAAGCAATGTCTCGCTTGAATCCATCATTCAGCCCGTCCCGGGTGTTGCTGACTGCGATGTCATTGTCGCCGGTCCGATTCCCCCGAATCCCGCCGAACTCCTTGCATCGAAGAAGGTGGATGAACTCTTTGCCAAGCTCCGCACGATGTATGACTATATCGTCATCGACAGCGCTCCTGTCGGCATGGTCAGCGATACATTCAGCCTCGACCGCGTGGCCGATGCGACAGTCTATGTCACCCGTGTCAACTACAGCACAGTCTCCGACCTCCGCTTCGTTGAGGACATCTATACCAACAACCGTCTTAAGAAACTTTCAGTTGTGGTCAATGGTACCACTTCAAAGAAAGGCTACGGCTACGGTTATTCTGCAAAGAGTGCCCGTAAATAATTTCTGTTCCGGTTGTCCGTCAGAGTAAAAAAGTAAGATAAGGTCAAACAAGGTGAACCAACTTTGATATGGTAGAGAAATACAAGGTCTTTTCCGGCTTGTTTTTCGGTGCGATGTGGGCTCTTCTATGCTTCGGTTTCGTCGCAGAAGAACTCATTCCCCCGCTTGCATCGGCAAAAAGTGCGGTCTACCTCTTGTGTGACTTTGTATTTCTTGTTTGCGGACTCTATACATTACGGAACCGGCGCGATATAATTGTGTTTGGCAGTTTTGTGGTTCTTGGAGTGGTATCGGCTTGTTTGAACCATCTTGGATTTGTTTTCACTGTCAACGGCGCGCGTGATTTTTTCGGACTCCTGTTTGCTGCTCCTATTATTCGTTTCATGCTGACTTCCCGTCATCGTGAGCGCTTCATCGAGTCGTTTGACAAGCAGCTTTACATCTTCCTTTGGATTCAGGCATTCTGCATGACTGAGCAGTTCCTGCGCTATGGTGCCAATGACCATGGCGGAGGCTCGATGGGTTATGGATTTTCCGGTATTGTATCGACATCCATTTATATCATCTCATTTTATCTTATTTCCAAAAAATGGAAATTCGGTAACTACTGGGGGGAGTTGGCAAAAAATAAAGTCTACGTTTTTCTCCTTTATCCGACATTCCTTAACGAGACTAAAATCAGCTTCCTGTTTCTATTGGCCTATTTTCTGCTTCTGCTTAAATTTGAATGGAAAACTGTATTCAAGCTTCTTGTATCAACCCCGATGATTATTGTCGGAATGATAGGAGCCGGTGTGGCATATCTTGGAATCACCGGTCAGGCTATGGAAGCAGTGTTTTCAGAAGACGCTATGGAAGCCTATATGGTAGGAGAGGATCCGGAAGGTCTGATGGAAGTAGCGGAATTGATTCAAGATGAAGTATATACTATAGAGGATATGGGAGGTGTGGTTGATATACCACGCTTCACAAAGATTGTTTTTGTTCCGGAAGCACTTTCGTATTCTTCCGGAGGAATTTTGTTTGGCGCAGGTCTTGGACAGTTTAAAGGTGGAACCGTTATTGAAATGTCGAAGTTTGCATCCGAATGGCAGTGGCTGCTGAGCGGTTCTCTTCCGTTGTCCTTTTCCATCTTGATTCAGTTGGGGATTGTTGGCTTTGTTTGGTTTGTTTTCAATATTGTGACATTAATGGCTCCGCGCAGTGCCTCTCTTCTCGGTATAAATATCAAATGTTTTATATGGATTATAATCCTCTTGATTTTATTATATAATGACTCACTGCGTTTCTTCCCGTTTACTTTTATTCTTTTTTACATTGCAATGAGAGGTTATGTATTCTCTTCTGAAAGCGATGGTGAAAGTGTGAAGAATGTCTGAAAAACTGGAGACAGGATTATAATATTGAAACAACTTGTTAAATGAGGACTCAAAAAGACAATAATATAAGACCTAAAGCATTGATAGCCGTGAGTCTCACCGGTTTCATGTCGTTCATACTTGATGATATTGACATCTTGCGTGATATGGGCTATGATGTGACTGTCGCTGCTGACAATCGTCTTGGTGAAGATTACATCCGCGGAGAGATAGCTCGTCGCGGTGCAAACTTCGTCGATATCAGGATGGATACCAAATCACCCGTGAAGAAGATTAATTGGGATTGTTACAGAAACTATTACCGATTGATTCATGGCGGAGGATATAAGGCTGTGGTATGTCATACCCCGATAACCGGTTTGGCCGTACGCATGGCTGCTATCGGGACCGGGGCAAAAGTCATTTATGTCAGCCACGGCTTGTCTTGGACCCATCTTTCAGATTGGAAAACGAAGATTAAATTTAAGCCGATAGAGTTTTTTGCAAGCTGTTTTTGCGATGCCATTATAACTATTAATAATGAGGATTTTGAGGCTGTACAGTCGTTTAATTGTCCGAATGTGTATAAGATTAATGGTGTCGGATGTGATATAGCCGGCTATAGGTATGTTCATGTTGATAGAATTGCCATGCGTCATGATTTAGGCGTATCTGATGATAAAATTTTGGTGTTGGCCATAGGTGAATTGTCAGAGCGTAAGAATCACATCGTGATAGCCCGCGCATTGGCATCATTACCTGATACTCACCGTTATGTATATGCAATCGCTGGAAGGGAGATCGCTTCCTCGGGCGTTGGAAAGGAGATTCAGGCCTTTTGTGAGAATAATGGAGTGCAACTTAAATTGCTTGGCTTCAGAAGTGATATAGACAAACTCGTCCATTGTGCGGATATCGGAGTTATTCCTTCGGTTCGTGAAGGACTTGGGATGGCCGGTATCCAGCAACTTTGTGCCGGAGTCCCGATGGTTGGCACTGCTGTTCAGGGAATCAAGGAGTATGTAATTGACGATCTTACAGGATTTACTGTCGATGAACCGGGCGATATTCATGGATTTGCAGCCGCGATTAATCGTCTTTCAGATGCGTCTCTCCGAAAATCTATGGCCGGCAATTGCATTCGTGTCGCCGAAAAATTTTCATTGGAGCAGTCTATCGCATCCCGACGAAAGATATTTGCTGAAGTTTTTAATGAGGCTCATGGTTAGCTTGTGTGGCTTATCAAAAAGAGAACAGCGATGAATAATCCTGAATTATTATTGATAGACAAGGTCCCGTTTGGAGAACTCACAGATTTATACAAATGGTGTGAGTATCTTAGGTACGATTATAATATAACAGTCCTCACGACGAGGCATAAGGAAAAGTTTTGGGAAATGAACGGCGTGAATGTCATATATGTCCCGTTTAAATTTCCCCATTTGGTGCGTGGCATTATCTTTATCATGAGTGCTGTTTGGAAAAGCGCATTTTTCAAAGGCCCGATATTGGTGGAGTATTTCAAAGGTTGCTCTGTTTTGAAACTTCTTTGCCCTTGGCGGAGGATGATTATGGATGTCCGTACATTTTCGATTGAAGCCGATTCGGACGTGAGAAGTCGTGCTGATGCGGCTTTGCGGAAAGAAAGCCGTCGTTTTGACCTTGTTTCCACACTCTCTAAAGGTATTGCCGGAAAAATCGGGCTGGACACTGTCCGCTTGCTTCCTCTTGGTGCAGACGTTATTTCGACTGAACCTAAAGACTATATGACGGGGTTGAATCTGCTCTATATCGGGACTTTCACCAACCGTAAGCTCGATGTGATGCTCAGAGGAATCAAATTGTTCCGCGACCGTCACCGCAATTTGCCGATGTCGGTTGATATTGTCGGCGATGGATTGCCGGGAATGCTTGATGGACTGAAAAAACAGTCAAAAGAACTTGGTTTGGATGAGATTGTAAAGTTTCATGGCTATGTACCTTTGACACAGGTCAAACCGTTTTTCGACAGATGTAATGTCGGATTAAGTTTCGTCCCGATGACTCCTTATTACGAGCATCAACCTCCGACAAAGACATTCGAATACATCCTTTCGGGGCTTTTCTGCATAGCAACCGCTACCGGAGCCAACAAAGAGATAATCACCCAGGAAAATGGCCTGCTGATTCGGGACACTCCGGAGAGCCTTTGCGACGGACTTGAACAATACCTTGCTATCCGTCCGGGTATCAATGAGGCTACCCTTCGAGCTTCTCTCTCGGACAGCAACTGGAATTCAATTGCCCACAACTATCTTGTGCCTATTCTTGATGAATTGATTCAAAAATAGGGCCTACCCCCTCCAACAGTCTTTGTGGTGAATGGCTGAAAGCGATGATGACATTATTAATATTGTTGCTTTGATACATAATATTACCGCTTTTTTTGTTAATTTTGCGATTATTATCCTCAGATAATACATGGATCTGAAAACCTTTCAATTGGTCGTGATTTTGACGACTGTAATTATAGAATAACGAATACACGATGCAAGCAATAATTTTAGCGGCTGGAATGGGCCGGCGTCTCAGGGAGCTTACAGAGGGAAATACCAAATGTATGCTTGAGGTCAATGGCGTAAGGCTTATTGACAGGTTCATAAATAAACTTTCATCGCTTGATCTGACCAAGATTGTCATTGTTGTTGGCTATGAGCGTGAGAATCTGATGGACTATGTCCGTCAGACTTATCCGGCTCTGAACATTGAATTTGTTGAAAATCCTGTGTATGACAGGACCAACAACATCTATTCGTTATGGCTTGCAAAGGATTATCTGATGTCGGATGACACCCTTTTGCTTGAATCCGATCTTATTTTTGAAGATGGGGTGATAGATTGTGCGCTTGAATCAGCCTATCCCAACATTGCGCTGGTTGCCAAATATGAGCCGTGGATGGATGGAACCATGATTTGCAAGGATGCCGACGACAATATTGTGACCTTTATACCGAAATCGGCATTTGACTATGCTGACACCGGCCTGTATTATAAGACTGTCAACATATATAAATTCAGCCGCGAATTTTCTTCACAGCGCTACTTGCCTTTCCTTGAAGCTTATATCAAGGCGATGGGCAACAATGAATATTATGAGCAAGTGTTGAGAGTGATGACTCTCATTGACAATTGCGAGATAAAGGCTGTTGACATTGCTGACAGAAAATGGTATGAGATTGATGATGTCCAGGATCTCCGTATTGCTGAGACCATCTTTGCTGATGATGATTTGCGCCTTGAGAAAATCCAACATAGTTTCGGTGGCTACTGGCGTTATCAGTCGATGCTCGATTTCTGCTATCTCGTAAATCCATATTTCCCGTCTCCGAAGATGGTTTATGAGCTTAAAGCTAATTTTGACAACCTTTTACGGCAATATCCGTCAGGAATGGGGGTCAATTCAATGTTGGCTGCACGTTATTTCGGCATCAGGCAGGAGTATGTCTGTGTCGGAAATGGAGCTGCCGAACTCATAAAGAGCCTTATGGAGAATTTTACGGGCCGGCTCGGTGTCACTTACCCGACGTTTGAAGAATATCCCAACAGATTGCCAAAATCTTCTGTTGAGGTATTCAGACCTTTAAATAAAGATTTTTCATATACAGCCGAGGATCTGATTTCATATTTTGACGATAAGGACATTTCGGCATTGCTGCTTGTCAATCCCGACAATCCGTCCGGAAATTTCATCAGCCGTGATGGATTGGAATTGTTGGCAGTATGGAGCGCGGGAAAAAACATCCGCCTTGTTGTTGATGAATCTTTCGTTGATTTTTCGGAAGATGGATGCCACAATACATTGCTGGATAATGCTTTTCTCAGTAGATTCCCGAATATCTGCGTGATGAAGAGCATATCTAAATCCTATGGCGTACCCGGCCTCCGTCTCGGCGTGCTTGCTTCATCCGATACCGAGTTGATTTCGCGTATGAAAAAAGATGTGGCAATCTGGAATATAAATTCTTTTGCGGAATATTATATGCAGATATTCAATAAGTATGAGGCTGATTATGTCAAATCATGTGAATGCTTCCGTAGTGAGCGTGATATTTTCTTCCGTGAGCTCTCGGAGGTAGATTTTATCCGCGTGATTCCCTCTCAGGCAAACTACTTCCTTTGTGAGATTACCGGACGATTCACGGCGAAGCAATTGACCCGTGAACTTTTATCCTCATTCAATATCCTGATTAAGGATTGCTCGTCGAAGAAAGGTTTTGAAAATTCAGGCGAATATGTGAGGATTGCAATCCGTGATAGAAAGGATAATTCAGCATTGGTCACAGCTCTCAGGTCGTTATAGCAATGGATTCAAAGATAACTATATGTGTATGTGGCGGCGGCAGTCTCGGCACGGTTATTGCCGGAGTCGCTGCGGCAGCCGGACATAGAGTAAACATATTGACCGGTAGGCCCTCCCGCTGGGGACGGAATCTCACGGTTACAGACCCCGATGGCAGGATTTTCGACGGACCCTTGAATAAGGTGTCGGATAAACCGTCGGATGTTATTCCAACGGCCGACATGGTATTTATATGTCTGCCCGGTTATGCCATACATGAGGAGCTGACACAAATCAAGCCTTATTTGTCTGAGCAAGCAATTGTCGGCAGTGTGTTTTGTTCAACCGGATTTTTCATTATGGCAATGGATGTCTTGGGCGACAGGACAGGCTTGTTTGGCTTTCAGAGAGTCCCGTTTATTTCAAGGGTGACTGAATATGGCCATTCTGCAAATCTTTTGGGCTATAAGAGGTCATTGAATGTTGCGTTCTGGAATATTCAGGATGAGGAATATTATGTTGACCTTCTTTCAGAATTATTATTGACACCTGTGTCAAAGTTCGGCCACCCGCTTGATGTGACCATGACAAATAGCAATCCGATTCTTCATCCGGCACGGCTTTATTCGCTGTTTTCCAACTATGATTCCTCCCATCCGTTTTTGGAACCACCGCTGTTCTATGAAGATTGGACTGTGGAGAGTTCCGAGATATTGATTGCATGTGACCGTGAGTTTCAGGAAGTGGTAAAGGCTGTCGGGATAAAAGATGGTATAATTCCCACGTTGCTGGAGTATTATGAGTCTAAAGATGCTGAGTCTTTGGCAGCGAAACTGCGTTCAATCACTGCGTTCAAGGGCATTTACGCCCCGACGGTGCGTCAGGAGGACGGAACATTCGCTCCCAATTACGACAATCGGTATTTCTCTGAAGATATTCCTTACGGATTGATGCTGATAAGGTATATGGCTCAACTCATGGCTATAAAGACACCCGCGATTGACCGTATCATCCATTGGTATGAAGGATTATCAGGAAAAAGGCTTCTTGATGGCGATTTGATTGCCCGGAATGATGATACAGCTTCAATCAGATGTCTTAACCGGGATATAATACAACGCTTAATCGACTCTCATCATGGCTGATTCGATTGGAGGAAAGGCTATAAAAGGGACAGTTTGGGCGAGCGTTGACCGTGTTGGCAATATGGCGCTCCAATTCGGAGTGAATCTTGTGCTTGCCCGTATTCTGCTCCCAAGCGATTTCGGTGCCATCGGGATGCTCGAAATATTTATTGTGGTTTCTCAGGTGATTATTGATGGAGGCTTTGCCTCTGCTCTGATTCAGAAAAAAGAACCTACCCAGACGGATTATTCTACAATATTCTACTGGAATATTGTAGTGGCTTTAGTGCTCTATTCCATAATATTCCTCTGTGCTCCATTTGTTGCGGAGTTCTTTAATCTGCCGGTATTGAAATCCGTGTTGAGGGTGATAGGTTTGATTCTGATTACCAATGCACTCTCTGTCATTCAGACCAACCGCTTGCGGAAGTTTCTTGAACTTAACAAACTTGCATGTGCCAATCTCATTGCCTATGCGTCGAGTGGCGCATGTGCGATAATTGGTGCATACAATGGTTTGGGCGTGTGGAGTCTGGTCATCCTTCAGCTTGGCTATAGTTCGTTGCTTGCAATTTTATTGTGGATAATGACAGGATGGCATCCGGCTTTTGTATTCTCGAAAAAATCCATTAGGGAGCTGTTTGGCTTCGGAGGCTATCTGTTGGCTGCCAGTCTGCTGCAGGAGATATGCAGGAATCTCCAGGGAGTGATTATCGGCAAACGTTTTTCATCAACTGATATGGGCCTTTATTCTCAGGCATATAAACTCGATAGAATCGCATCCTACACTTTGCCAAATATCCTTGTGCAGGTCATGTTTCCGGTCTATGCATCGGTGCAGGATGATGACGAGAGGCTTGCAGGCATGTTAGGTCTGAATACGCGTCTTATATCCTTTGTGATTTTCCCATTGATGGCTATATTGATTCTCATTGCCGAACCTTTGATTGTCTGGCTGTGGGGAGATGTGTGGCAGCCATCCGCGCCATACTTTCAGATATTGTGTGTCGGAGGATTGTTTATCTGTCTTCAGAACACCAACTTTTTTGTAGTTGCTGCTAAAGGAAAGAGCCGTTTGCTGTTTCATTGGAGCATCTATAAGTGGAGTTTCCTCCTTGTGTGTCTTTTTGTTGGAATGCTGTTTGGCATGACCGGTCTCTTGTGGGGTATGGTCCTCAGTAATTTCAATATATTCATGGTCAACGTGCTGTTGGCTTCCCGCCATACGCCTTACAGTTTCTCTGAGCAGATGGGCGATATACTTCCAGTGCTTTTGCTCGCTGCTGTTTGTATGACCGGAGTCTTTACTTTGCAGACCTTGTTAAATCTCCATTTTATTCTTGTCGCAGTGATATATCTTATCGCTTACGTAGGTTTGGCATATATCATGCGTTTCAAAGTTATGGGTGAGATTGGTCTTGTAGTCAGCAAATTTGTGAATAAACGAAAATGAATTAGTAATGTCTGCATCTTCACCGGTTATTTCTCCAGAATTGCAATTTTCATTACGTCAGCGTTTCAATCCTGACGGTTCTCCTTTGCGCAAGCATCAGATATTAATGCTCGGCATGTTGAAAAAAATTGATGCCGTCTGTCGTGAAAACAATATCAGGTATTGGCTGAGCTCAGGTACTTGTATCGGGGCCTTGCGTCATGGCGGATTCATTCCTTGGGATGATGATGTGGATATTGAGATGATGGAGTCTGATTTTAAAAAATTACGCCGGGCAATGCTTGCCTACAGAGGGAATGACCTTATATGGCAGGACGCATCTACTGATCCTGAATACGTCCAGCCCTTTGCTAAGATAAGGGATACCCGTACGCAGATTTCTGAATTGGAGAATGCTGATAGAAATTATAGGTTCAGAGGGGTCTTCATAGATGTATTTGTATTAAGGCCAAGTTCTTCAGTGAAATTATATAAGTTCGGTGAGAAATTTCAGCAATGGTTTTTCTATAAACCTCAAAGAATAAGTCATGGATTTGTTCGTCGGACCATCCTGAACTTATCCAGAATACTCGTTACACATGGTGTCTATCCGGTACTGAATCTGCTTGGAAATATTAACAGCCGTGGACAATATCGTCATCGTCTTGGAACAGCTTATTATAAGCCCCGTTTTAAGGCGGATATAGAATCTGTGCGTTTTGTTCGTTTTGAAGACACTGAATTTCCCATACCGGTGAATGCGGAGCATTACTTGGAATCCATTTATGGTGATTTCATGTCTTTGCCCGACATTGATTCGATTGTTCCGCATATTACGGAAATAAAGTATCTCTGACAGGTTCTCAAAAAAAACAGAATATTATCGGCCTGATGCGAATTCGCACCAGGCCGATAATATTCTGTTTTTTTGTCAAATCGTTCAATCCCTTATCTTCTTCAAGGCTTTCTTGTTGATTTTGACTTTGTATTTCTTGCGGAGGGAGTTGACCCAGTTCTGTTCGAGTTCCTGCTGATAGTCGCCGGTGATGGCGCCGCGCACGTCAGCTGCTTCCTCAGGTGTGTCGATGACACGTCCGTTGTAGGCGAACCATGCGGTCCATTTGCCGGGTGCTTCGGGACGTTCGCCGTTGAAAGCGACATTGTCGACAATAGCATTCTCACCCTTGGCAGTCACCACGCGCTCAATCTTGATATGACGGCCGAAATTGTCGCGCAGACGGTTGACGAGCGAATCATTTTCGATTTTGGTTGATGCAAGATAATCCTTGGCCGCTCCTGCAATGGAGTCGGAGGTCGCGAAGACCACATAACCTTTGTAGTGAGGGGCATCCCAGTTGTATTTCGAGCGGTTTGCTGCAAAGTAGTTTGCGAGTCCCTCGCTGTCAGTTGTCGAGCGTTCCCACACATTGCGGTTGCTGATTTCAAAGAGAAGGATACCGTCGCGATACTCATTGACGAGGTTGCGGTAGTCGGCATTCTCTTCTGCAAGACGTTCGCGCGCTTTGCCGATGACTGTCTCGTCGATGAGGCTGTTCATCCCAAGGTTGAAAGCGGTGAAAGCATCCGCTGCGCCTTTGCGCACATTTTCAGGCAGAAAGTTGTGGACATCGGAGGCTGTAAGCTGTCGGTCACCGACAGTCGCAACCACCTCGTTGCCTGCTGTCGCAAAAGCAGCTGCGAGGTCGGAAGCCGCACCCATTCTGTCCTTCACACCGAAAAGCGCGGTTGAATCAACCTTCACGCCAAACTCGCGTTTCAGTTCCGCAAGGCGTTCCTTTTCAGGCATTGTCGAGCGCATGTCGCGGTTGATTGCGGCCTGTATGCCCGGAAGCTCCTCCTCGATGGTGCCGATGCTGTGGTGAGCAAGGGTCTGGACGATATGGTAGCCGTATGAAGTCTGGAACGGAGCCGAAATTTCCCCCTCCTTCAATCCGAAGGATGTTTCCTCGAATTCCTTGACCATCTGGCCGGGGCCGAATGCACCGAGCTTACCGCCGTTGGCTGCCGAACCGGGGTCCTCGCTCTCCGCACGGGCTATGGCATCAAAGTCACCACCGTTGAGCAGGAGGGCATGGATTGAGTCAATCTGCGCTTTCTTGACTGCCGCTTCCTCAGGAGTAAGTCCCTGTGTCAGTTTGAGGATATGGCGGGCTTCGACCTTTCCGGGGTTCGGACGCTCGTCCTCTACCTTGATGATATGGTAGCCGTATGGAGCATCGTCAATCACTTCTGAAATCTCGCCGACAGGAGTGTTGTAGGCAGCATATTCGAACGGATAGGGGAAACGGTTCGCAAGGATGTAGCCCATTGAGCCACGGTTGCGGAGCGCCGAGCGGTCCGACGAATATTTCATCGCCATCTCGCCGAAGTCAGCACCGCCGTTCACGATGGCATTCCTGATGCTGTCGAGGCGCTGGCGGTTGGCCACGTTCTCATCGTATGTGCTTCCTATCGGGAGCATGATGTGGCTGACGCGGCGCGAGGTGGCCAGGCGGCCGTATGCTTCGTCAATGAGCTTTTTCCCGACAAGGGTGTCGCTCAGGTATGGCTTGGAGAGTTCGGCACAGTAGCTTTCATATTCCTTCTTGAATCCGTCGGTCAGATGCAGACCTGCGGCTTCGGCCTCTGCTACTTTGAGCTTGTAGACCACGAACATGTCCACATACTCCTCCATTGTCTGCGGAGCGAGCTGCTGAAGATTGTTTTTCTGATAGAGGTATTCAAATTCGCTCTGGCGTATGTCCTTCCCGTTTACAGTCATCACGACGGGGTCGGTTGTCTTTGCAGCCGTGGCCGAGATGATGGCCGATGCGGCTATGGCAGACAGGATAAGCGTTTTTTTCTTCATGATTTTGTGGCGTATAGACCAATGTTTTCAGTTACATTTATCTAACGGATTTCTCCACGCTTTATTGCGGTCATGCATCTAAAACATCTTATTCAAAGGTTGTCGCAGGAGCTTGGTGCGGATGGGTTGTCGTGGCGGAGTAAATGGCATGGGAATATACACACATACGGAGGACGAATGTTCCATTCCACGGATATATCCGTATCTGAAACTTTCGTCCTCCGTATGCGTATCTTCCCGCGCCGACAGTCCTTACCGGCGCTGAGGAATTCTGGAGTTATCGTGCCGAAGCGCTGTAGTTGGGAGCTTCGGAAGTGATTGCCACGTCGTGGGGATGGCTTTCGGCCACACCGGCATTGGTGATGCGGGTGAACTTGGCCTCATGCAGACGCTCGATGTCGGGGGCACCGCAGTAGCCCATACCGGCGCGGAGACCGCCGAGCATCTGGTAGACAACCTCGTAAAGAAGACCCTTGTAGGGGACACGAGCTGCGATTCCTTCGGGCACGAGTTTCTTCGCGTCGGTCTCGTTGGCCTGGAAGTAGCGGTCCTTCGAGCCTTTTTCCATAGCTTCGAGCGAACCCATGCCGCGATATGATTTGTATTTACGTCCGTTGTAGATGATGGTATCGCCGGGCGATTCCTCGACTCCAGCAAGCATTCCGCCGAGCATCACTGAGTATGCACCTGCTGCGAGAGCCTTCACGATGTCGCCTGAGTAGCGGATACCGCCGTCGGCAATCAGAGGCACACCTGTGCCTTTCAGAGCCTTGGCCACGTCGTAGACAGCGCTGAGCTGGGGAACACCGACACCTGCGATGACGCGGGTTGTGCAGATTGAACCCGGGCCGATGCCGACCTTCACGCCGTCAGCACCGTTCTCGACAAGATATTTGGCTGCTTCGCCGGTTGCGATGTTGCCGACAACGACATCGATATGGGGATACTTCTCCTTGATGGCTTTGAGTACGCCGATTACGCCTCTCGAATGGCCGTGGGCAGTGTCGATGACGATTGCGTCGACACCGGCTTCAACGAGAGCGTCGACACGCTCCATCGAATCGGCTGTCACGCCGACACCGGCTGCAACACGCAGACGGCCGAGCTTGTCCTTGCAGGCGTAGGGTTTGTCCTTTGCCTTGGTGATGTCCTTATAGGTCACGAGGCCGACGAGACGGTTGTCGGAGTCAACGACGGGGAGTTTTTCGATTTTGTGTTGCTGGAGTATCTGTGCAGCTTCTTCGAGATTTGTCGACTGGTTTGTCACAACGAGTCCCTCCTTTGTCATGACCTCGTCGATCGGACGGTTGGGGTTCTGCTCGAAACGCAGGTCGCGGTTGGTGACGATACCGACGAGTTTGCGGTCCTCGTCAACGACGGGTATACCGCCGATGTGGTATTCACGCATCATGTTGAGGGCATCGGCCACGGTGCTGCCGCGTTTGATTGTCACAGGGTCATAAATCATGCCGTTTTCCGCGCGCTTCACAGCGTGAACCTGACGAGCCTGTTCGGCAATCGACATGTTTTTGTGAATCACGCCGATACCACCTTCGCGGGCGATGGCGATAGCCAATGCAGCCTCGGTCACTGTATCCATAGCGGCAGAGACGAGGGGAACGTTGAGCGTGATGTTGCGGGAAAATCGGGTGCTAAGGTTTACTTCGCGGGGAAGAACTTCCGAATAAGCCGGAATAAGGAGGACATCATCAAATGTGAGTCCGTCCATTTTTACTCGATCAGCAATAAATGACATATAACGATTAAAATTTATTGCGTGCAAAGTTAATCATTTTTTTAGAAACACAGAAATGCTGCACCGTGATATTTTATGTGATGTTAAAATTTTTTTCACACGCTTTGCATTATCGCACCATTTCCATATATCCGGGATATTAACTTTGCCGAAGATAATATCACCCTTAAACCGAAATACTGCGATGAAACAATCCTCCACCTCATTTTCTAAAGTAAGCGACAAAGCTCCCCGCTCCAAAGTCTCAAAAAAATTCCACGCCTACATCCACGGACGGGTGAGTGAGGCGTGTGCCGTCTATGGACAACCGGCTCTTGCCGTTGTGGCTTCAGGGATGATTGACGTCTATATAGCCGACGGTGTTCTACCCTCGGCTGATTCTGATGCGGTCTGCATGATGATTTTTACAATTCTGCGTCCTGAGATTGACCGCGCAATTGAGCGTTCAGCCTCTGCGCGTCGGCGTGCCGCCATCCGCCGCGGCGATTCTGCTCTGGTTGAAGATGTACTGCCCATTGCAACTGACCGCATTACCTCCGACAGCAATAATGAACAAGTCCCTGTCTGTCAGGACTGCGATTATGAAGCATCCATCTGTCCTGACCGCGATGAGCCGGACTATTCCTCCATTCCCTTTCCCAACCGCCGTGCGCGCCGCTTGTTTATGAACGATATGAAACGCCGTGCCCGCACACGGATAAAGCCATTGACCGCCACAGGCTGATGCCTCGCCATGATGGCCTACATGCCATTCTCAATCCCTTTTCCGCAATGCAGCCGCAGAGACAACGGCAACGACAAGGGCGAATACGGCTATCCCTGCAAAGGACGTGTGCAGTCCGTGGTGTTTTGCCACGAATCCTATTATCACCGGGCCGAGAAGGATGCCAGAATAACCGAGGGCGTTGATTATACTTATAATATTATGTACCTCCATTCCCTTGATGCCCGATGCGAACGAGACGAGTTGCGGGACAATGTTGGCCGCTCCCACGCCTATCAGCGCGAATCCAAGGATGGTGGTGACGATGTTTGGAATGAGTATGACAAGGAGGAACCCCGCGGCCACTGAGAGCGCACCGAACGCCACAACACGCCGCTGGCCGAGCCTGTCGACAATCTTGTCGCCCAAAAATCTCATGACGGTCATCATCACGGCGAAGGCGGTGTAGAAAAATCCTGCCGAGGATATGTCGACACCCCTTTCCTCGCTGACAAAGATTGCTGACCAACCCATGACGGCTCCTTCGGAGGCATACATTATGAAGCAGAGCAGTCCTATCACGATAACCATCGGAGGAATATATAGTCGTTTTCCGCTGCGGGGTGAAGGGTGGTCGGCTGCCTTGAGATTTTCTTTCGACAGCAGGTCGCGGCAACCGGCTATCATGGCCACAAGTGTCAGCACCATGCAGATTACCACAGCCCATACAGGCACTATTCCGAGCGAGAAAAGCACACTCATCGCCCCCGCGCCCAACAGGGTTCCGAGGGAATAGCCTCCGTGGAAGCCCGACATGAGATGTCGGCCGGTCTGTTGCTCGACTGCCACACCGTTGACATTGGCGGCGACATCAATGGAAATCGTGCAGGCGCCGAAGATGACGAGCATCGCGGCTGTGAGCCACAGATTGACCATGAGGCCGATTGCAAGCAGAGCCAGTGCCATCAGGAATCCGGAGAAATAGACAACCGCTTTGGAGCCGAATTTCATGCAGAGCCATCCTGCCACAGGAAGAGTCAGCAAGGACCCTACGCCGGAGCAGAGCATGAGCAGACCCAGTGCTTCCTCGTCGAGGGTGAACGCACTTTTGACGTATGGCACCAGCGGTGCCCAGGCGGCCTCCAGACAACCGATAATCATGAAGGCCGTGCGGTTTGCAATAAGTGGATGTTTGTTCTGACTATGTATGAGCTGCATTGTGGATGAGGGATAAGGGTAATCGGATATAATTTGCGGAAAATGGGAAAGGAGTAGGGGATATTGTCAGAGGTGGAGAGCGATGCCAAAAAATTCGGCTGCAAAAGTACTCAAAAACATTCAGACGCGCAATTGGGCAAGCTCTTTGCATCGTCAGATTCGCATTTTTCATGCCTGTGTCAAAGTTTTTGATGATGAAGACCATAAAATTTCGTAAATATCCGTATCTTTGTCCCTGATGCAAATGGCACGCGGGCGCATGTCCGTCGTCAGAACAAATGTACGACCCTATAAATTTAAGGTAGAAAATATATGAAAGTTGCTGTCATTGGAGCAGGAGCAATGGGTGGCGCTGTCGCCTCCGGACTGCTCAATTATGCAAAGGATAAATATTCGCTTACAGTTTCCAATCCCTCTGCCCGTCCGCTTGAAATCCTGTCGGCGGAGGGCGCTACAGTCACAAACAATAATGTCGAGGCTGCGCGTGATGCAGAAATCGTCATCGTTGCAGTCAAGCCCTGGATTGTTGAGACCGTGCTTACTGAAATTAAGGATTCGCTGGATTATTCCCGTCAGACCGTTGTCGTCATCGCCGCCGGACTGACAGGAGCTCAGATGATGGAATGGCTGAGAAAGGATGGCGCTGACGAGCCGTCACTGCTGATTGCCATGCCCAACACCGCTGTCTCGGTCGCTCAGTCGATGACCTTCATCGTCCCTGTCCATGCCTCGCAGTCTGTCACGGCTGATGTGGCCGGAGTTTTCGACTTCCTCGGTGAGACTATGGTCATCGACGAGGCTCATCTTCCGGCAGCCACCGCGCTTGCTTCATGCGGTATAGCCTACGCCATGCGCTATGTCCGTGCGGCTGTCGAGGGTGGCGTTGAACTTGGCTTCAAGGCTGCCGCCGCCCAGGAAATGGTCGTGCAGACTCTTCGTGGAGCCGCCGCTCTGCTTTCGCTTGAGGGCGCTCATCCGGAGAGTGAGATTGACAAGGTGACAACTCCCGGTGGCATAACCATCCGTGGTCTCAACGAGATGGAACATGCCGGTTTCACTTCCGCGGTAATCCGTGGGCTTAAAGCATCTGTGAAATAATCCCTTTGAAATTATGGCAGAAGAAAAGAAAGGATTGCGCATAGTCGTGAAGGTCGGGAGCAATGTGTTGACACGTCCCGACGGCAAGCCCAATGTCACCAATATGTCGGCGCTTGTCGACCAGATTGCCGTGCTCCGTGGTCAGGGCCATGAGGTGATTCTCGTGTCGAGCGGTGCTGTTGCCTGCGGACGCGGTGCGCTCCGTCCGTCACGTCAGCTCGACTCGGTGGCTCAACGTCAGTTGTTTTCATCCATCGGTCAGATACGCCTCATCAACATCTACAACTCGCTTTTCAGCGAATACGGCTATGTCGTGGGTCAGGTGCTGACGCAGAAGGAAAATTTCTCGTCGCGCACATCCTATCTCAACCAGAGGGCCTGTATGCAGACCATGCTTGAAAACGGTGTCGTTCCGATTGTCAACGAAAACGATACGGCAAGCCTCACGGAACTGATGTTTACCGACAATGACGAGCTGTCGGGACTTATTGCGGCGATGATGGATGCTGACATGCTTGTTATCCTCTCGAATGTCGATGGTATTTATGACGGAAATCCGTCCGATTCGTCGTCGCGTCTGATAGAGCGGGTGCGTCCGGGAGAGGATGTAAGTTCCAATGTCGTGGCTTCCAAGAGTGGTTTCGGCCGCGGTGGCATGGGCACAAAGTGTGGAATAGCCCGCAAACTTTCGGAGGAGGGTGTCAGTGTGTTCATCGCGCGTGGCGATCGTCCGAATGTGTTGGTCGACCTTATAAATTCCCCTTCTACCGTACCTCATACCCTTTTTGAACCCCGCCCGGAGGCTCTGAGCAACATCAAGCGCTGGATTGCCCACAGCGGAAGTTTTGCCAAGGGTGTCGTGACGGTCAATGAGAATGCCGCCGCGGCTTTGCGCAGTGACCGTGCGGTCAGTCTTCTGCCTGTCGGTGTGACCGATATTGATGGTGAATGGGAGGAGGGCGACATCATCACCCTTACGACTGATGGCGGTGAGGTCATCGGGGTCGGACGTGCCGCTCTCGGAAGTGGAGAGACAGCCGCGATGATTGGTCAGCGTGGCGGTCGCCCCGTCGTTCACTACGATTATCTTTTCATTGAATAACAAGATGATTTCAGATGTGTGCATACAGTTATTAATTGTGTGATGTATAGGGACGCATTCTGAATTGACAAATTAAAAACGGAAAAATATGAATCAAAATATAACCGGCATTCTTTCCGGCGTGAAACAGGCTTCACGCTCTCTGTCGTCTATCTCCGATGAGGAGCGTGTGGCGCTCCTTATGAGTCTTGCCGATGCTGTCGATGCTTCTCAGGAGGAGCTTCTTGCTGCCAATGCGGCCGACCTTCAACGGATGGATCCGGCAAATCCTCTCTACGACCGTCTGCAGCTCACTCCGGATAGACTGACTGCCATTGCCGGCGACATCCGCCATGTGGCCATGCTTCAGTCGCCCGTCGGTGAAGTTATCGAGGAGCGTACTCTGCCCAATGGTCTTCGTCTGCGCAGGGTTAGGGTGCCGTTTGGTGTCATAGGCGTCATTTATGAGGCCCGACCCAACGTGACCTTTGATGTCTTCTCGCTCTGTTTCCGCAGTGGAAATGCCTGTGTGCTGAAGGGTGGTGCGGATGCTGCATCGTCAAATGAAGCAATTGTCGGGCTGATTCATCGGGTGCTTGCCGATGCGGGCATGGACACTGCTTGCGTGGCTCTTCTACCATCCACTCATGAGGCTACGGCAGCCATGCTTAATGCGGTAGGCTATGTCGATGTGTGCATTCCCCGTGGCGGACGACGACTGATTGACTTTGTGCGCGACAATGCCCGCATTCCTGTGATTGAGACCGGTGCAGGGGTTGTGAGTGCCTATTTTGACAAGGCGGGAGATGTTGAGATGGGATGCGACATAATCACCAATGCCAAGACCCGTAGGGTGAGCGTGTGCAATGCCCTCGACACTCTCCTTATCCATCGTGACCGCCTCGCCGATCTTCCCGCACTCTGCCGTAGGCTTGCCGAGAAGAATGTGGAAATTCATGCCGATGTTCCGGCGCGTGAAGCCCTTTCCGGACATTACCCCGCTGCGTTGCTGAAAGATGCGGACGAGGACACTTACGCAACCGAATGGATGGACTATAAGATGGGTATCCGCACTGTCGCTTCGCTTGACGAGGCTATTGACCATATTGCCCGCTATGGTTCGGGCCACAGTGAGTGTATCATTACCGATGAAGAGCAGACAGCCGACCGTTTTCAGCGTGAGGTGGATGCTGCATGTGTTTATGTCAACGCTCCGACGAGCTTCACCGACGGCGCACAGTTCGGTCTCGGTGCGGAAATAGGCATCAGTACGCAGAAACTTGGCCCCCGTGGTCCGATGGGTCTGCGCGAAATCACCACCTACCGCTACCTCATCAACGGCCACGGCCAGACTCGGCCATAGTTAGATTTATAATGTATTAATTGGCTTAATTCTAAACCATTTTGCGCTTTAATATCGGACTCACGTTAATTAAGTGGCATCTTGATATAAACGAAAAAGGCTGTCATCCCGACAGCCTTAATTTCGTTTAATAAACCAATCATTATCACATTTCTTGCAATGGAAAAAGTAAATTTTCTCTTATGCCATTATAACGCAGTGGTCAGGAAAAAGGTTCATTGAGGGTTGAAATTTTTTTATTCCATCATTTAGTGCCTTTCATGGCGGGACGCATCATAGCCGGTTCATCGGGCATACGCGCTTCAGCGCGTCCCTACAATCATTGTTGGAATGCTCGACAAACCACCCACCTCCTATTTCCATGTGCCGAAGCGGGATGTGTCGATGTCGGTGTCGTGGGGTTTGAAGCCGTTGAAGCGGTAGACGAAGGTGAGGTTGAGGCTTCGGGTCATGTCGACTACTTTCATGCGGTAGTCCTGTCCACGGGTGTCGATGGTCAGGGTAGGTGACCAGGTGTTGAAGATGTCATTGCATTTCAGATTGAATTCGCAGCACCGTTTCTTTGCAAAACTCCATTTGAGGCCGGCATCAATTTTCCATAAACCTGTCAGATTGCCTATACCTTGAATGGATGGGGTGATGCAGGAGATGTCGAGTGAAATAGCGATGGGAGAGGTCGGGGAGAGGCGGAGGGTATTGTTGAGTTCACCGTAGAATGTCCATCGGCGGTTGTCGAAACTGATGTCGTGGAATCTGTCGGCTTTCGCGCGCTGATTGAAGAGATTGGCCGTGATGGTCGAATTGAAGATTGATTTCAGTTCGAGCGGAATATGGAGGTGCAGCCCGACGGTCCGGGTATAGTTCATGTTGACAGTCTGATAGATGAGCTGCAATTCCGTAGGTGACTGATAGGGGAGCTGGACCGATGCACGGTCGTTGTATTTAACATAGAGCGTGGCCACGTATTTCTGCCGGAAAATGTAGGAGAATTGGCCGGAATATTTTAGCGTGGGGAGAAGATCGGGATTGCCGACCACAATGCTGTAGGGGTTCAGATAGCCTGTCGCTCCGTGCAGTTCCCAATATGAGGGATAGACGCGCTCGGAAAAGAATGAGAGCTGAAAGATGCTTGTCGGTGTGCGATAGTATGTCGCTCCCAACTGCGGGACAAAGTCCCAGTTGTGGACGCTTGCATTGTGGTAGTATTCTCCTGCGAGTGAGGCGGTGAGGGATAGCCCGAATGGAAACGAGCCTTGCATACCGGCATAGACCTGGATGGTTTTTTCATTGAGAGTGCTGTTGAAGCCCGGATTTTCGGGCAGGAGGAATGATTGACGGCTATGGTCGGAGGCAGAGGTGTATTCGGCACCGTAGTTTATCGCCATGTCATTTATTTGGTGTGTCATGTCGGCATAGACGTGTGTCCGGCTCACCCTTTGCCTGTTGGAAGCATCCATGACGGGAGCATCGGGAGAGAGGGATTGAAGATACTGATGGCGGCGTTCGGAATAGTGGGAGAATTCACCACCTGCGGCGAGGCCGAAAGGAGTGGTGTAGCGCAAGGCTGCGTAGTGGAAGGCTATGGGTGATTGATAGGTTGAGGTGTTGAGGCTTTGTCCGAGAGTACCTGTGGTGTGGCTCAGGTTTTTGGAATTGGATGTGAACTGCCCGTTGTAGGTCAGTTTCAGGCTGCTTTCTTTGGAGAATGAATAGGCTGATGAGGCATAGATGAGGTTTGAAAGCTTGTGTGAGATTCTGCTGTTGTCTTCCTCGATGAGATGACGGATGCCGTCGACGAGATGGTTTGAACGGGTCACTTCACGGTCTTTCCCGCGTCCATCCCGTAGCGAGTAATTCATGTCGAATGTCCACTTCTTTATTGCGTAGGTTGCGGCTGCGCCGGCTCCGTAAGTCGGACGGTGGGTCTGCTCATAGCCTGCCCGGAGTTGTCCTTGAAGTCCGTCGAGTGGGGTGGGAGTTTTAAGAATGATGTTTAACACCGCACCTTTGACATGGTATTTTGCGGGAGCGGCATACATGATTTCGACATTTTTCAATTTGTCGACCGGCATTGAGTAGAGGAGTTGGTAGAGGGTTTCGACCGACATGTCGGTTGGCTCGCCGTTGAGGATGATGCTGACTGTTCCTGCTCCCGCAAGTGAGAGCATTCCTCCGTCGGAAGTGACTCCGGGAAGATATGTCAATGCTTCGAGGATGTTGCTGACCGGTTTATTCCTGACGATGGATGGAAGGTCGACCACCATGCTTCCGTCGCGCGATTTGATTTGACTTTTCTCACCTTTGACTACAACTTCATTGAGCATCTGGTCAGGAATGGAGTCGGTGCCGGACGTTTGGAGCAGTGGAGAGGACTGATGTCCGGTAGCTGAGAGTGAGTCCGGCGCTTGGTTTATGGCAGAGAGGGGTAATGCCATTGAGGAGAAGAGAAGCAGTATGGGTAAAGCGGATTTCATCATGATGCACTCTGTTATTTCTGATGGTTATTGATGGCGTGGTCGGTGTTTCCGGGAGCCGAAGCAAAGTTATCCATACGCCGTCACAGTGCCTACGGAATTTACTTATTTAGTCTTAGCTCAGGCTTATTTAGTCTTAATTCTTTCTGTGGAGGTTGGCTGAATGGTGGAAAGTGCGTAAATTTGGGCTTGGAGCCGGATGATTATTAGCATTGCGGTAATCATTGACCGGTATTATGGTCCGCAGTCCTTGTGCAACAGAGTTTTATGAAGAATTTTAAGACTGTCACCACATTAATAATAGCAGCTTCTGTCGTGGCTTTTGTCATCGACATAATCTGCCTTCACGCGCTTTACCGCTCGATAGAGAAAGATGTGAGGCGCGATGTTTCCGTGTCGATAGTCTACATGGATATTGACGAGCTTTGGGAACGCACCATCAATTTCAGTAAACTGCAGGCCATGTCAGTTGAAGGTACATTGGAAAATGGCAGTGACACCCTGGTGATGAAGGCGACAGGTTCTGACGGAGCGGAGAAAGTTGTCAACAAGCGCCGGTTGATAAAGGCCGAGGCGTTCACTGCCCAGATTGTGGATGAGATGAGCGAGCAGATGCACGTCCAGATGGACAGTGACATGCCGTTGGATGTCTCGGTGTCCGACAGTATTCTTCTCCGCCGTCTCAACGAGAGAGGGATAAGTCCGGATTTCGTGGCTGTTGAACTGGTGGATTCCGTCGGGAATGTGGTTTGTGCCAATCCGAGGTTGGAGCGGGATCTGAGCGGACTTGATGTGTTTGAACACCGCTATGGCAAAGGTAAGGGTCAGCGTTATCTCGTCTATATGTCGCCATTAATGTCGCAGGTGTTCCGGCGCATGGCGGGCGTGGTTGCGGTAAATTTTGTGCTGATATTGATTTTTGCGGTCGGATTCCGTTATCTTTTGCTGACGGTCGGTCGGCTGCGTACATTGGAGGAGCTGAAGGATGATTTCGTTAACAATATGACTCACGAACTTAAAACGCCAATTGCCATTGCCTATTCCGCCAACGATGCCCTGCTGCATTTCGACACTGCCAATGACCCGCAAAGGAAGGTGGCATATCTTACCATTGCCATCCGTCAGCTCAAACGCCTTGGCGAACTGGTGGAGAGCATATTGGCAATGAGCATGGAACGCAGGCAGACTATGCAGCTTTCGATGGATGATGTGGAGCTTGTCGGGTTTGTCCGTGAAATCGCTTCGGCGCAGCGGATGAGGGCGGAGAAGCCGATTGAGATTACAGTGGAGGCAGTTGAGGAGGAAATCATGGTGAGGATCGACAGGGTGCATTTCGCCAATGTGGTGAACAATCTGATTGACAATGCAATCAAGTATTCGGGTGAGAGCGTTGAAATCAGGATAAACTGTTCACGGGATGGTGTCAGTGTGGCTGACAATGGAATCGGTATTCCGGCTAAAAGTCTTCCGCAGCTATTCAATAAATTCTACCGTGTGCCACACGGAAATTGCAACGAAGTAAGAGGCTATGGTATAGGTCTCTATTATGTCAGACAGATACTCGAAAAGATGGGATGGACAATCAGTGTCAGAAGCCGTCTCGGAAGAGGGTCGGAGTTCACGATAAAATTCAATGATTATGGCAAGGAAAATATTGTTGGTCGAGGATGAGGCGGATCTTGCAATGATTGTCGCCGATACATTGCGCGGACAGGGCTACGAGGTGACAGTTGCGGTCAACGGGCTCGACGGACTGTCCAAGTTTCAGTCGGAAGGAGCCGACGTGGTAGTGGCCGATGTGATGATGCCCGGTCTCGACGGCTTTGGAATGGCAAGGAGGATAAGGCGTCTGTCGCCTTCGGTGCCCATACTTTTTCTTACTGCCAAGAGTTCGATTGATGATGTCGAGGATGGTTTTGATGCCGGTGGCAATGACTATCTGAAGAAGCCTTTTGAATTGCGGGAACTTATCGTAAGGATAAAGGCACTTCTGCGTGTGCGTTCCTTCGCGACAGTGGAGGAATCCGATTTGGTCTATGAAATCGGTGCCTATACTTTCAATGCCACTACTCAGACACTGAGGTTTGACGGGAAAGAACTGAGCCTTTCACACATTGAGGCGCGTCTGCTTTCGGAACTTGCAGCATCGATGGGCCACACGGTGGATGCCTCCAGGCTCATGATTGCTATTTGGCAGCGCGACGATCTGAGCAACCGCAATTCACTCCACGGCTTTATTCACAAACTGCGTCGCCTCCTTCGCCATGATTCATCCATAACTATAGTCAATCAACGGGGATTCGGGTATATGTTGGTGGTCAAGCGATAATTGGAGGATGAATGGATTATGGTTGGATGGATGTTTAGTTGAAATCAGATTATTATTGAATACGTCCGGATTTAGAATTGTATGTAAACGAAAAAGGCTGTCATCCCGACAGCCTTAATTTCGTTTAATAAACCAATCATTATCACATTTCTTTTTCTTGCAATGGAAAAAGTAATTTTTCTCTTATGCCATTATAACGCGGTGGTCAGGAAAAAGGTTCATGGAAGGTTGAAAAATTTTTTTATTCCATTATGCAGTGCCTGTAATGACAGATTGTATGGACGCATCATGGCCGGTTGGATTGACGGGTTAAGGCTGGTTGTAGGGACGCGCTGTAGCGCGTATGCCGAATGAAATAGTAAACTCCATGAAAAAAACTTGGGTACAGAAATTCAAAAATAACAGACTTATAGGCCAAATTACAGACGGTTTTCAGTTGTCGGTGATTTGATGGATTAATCAAACCGGCTTTGAAAAATACCAGCCTTGAAAAAATATTTGTAATTTATGTTATTTTTGAATTTCTGTACCACTGATTTATGTGGCAAGTGGAATGTCCGGTTCATTTGGCATACGCGCTACAGCGCGTCCCTACAACCGGCCATGACACGTCTCTGCAATTGTTTTTGGATGGTGATGTGAAATTTTTTTGTGTGATATATTGGATAGGTGATATAAACGAAAAAGGCTGTCATCTCGACAGCCTTAGTTTCGTTTAATAAACCAATCATTATCACATTTCTTGCAATGGAAAAAGTAAATTTTCTATACCATTATAACGCAAGGGGCGGTGATTGGTTCACTGTTGGATTTATTTTTTTTCGAAAAAATTCAGTCTATTGGGGAAATTTAATGAATTTACTCAGGTCGTTTCACCCATCGTATGAACCATCAGATCATTTCGGTGATGATGTCCTTGATGCGCTGGGCGAGGGCATCGGCTTCGGCCATTGTTGCGGCTTCGCTGTAAATGCGGATGATCGGTTCGGTGTTGGACTTGCGGAGGTGAACCCACGAATCCTCGAAATCAATCTTCACTCCGTCGATGTCTGTAATCTGCTCTCCTGCAAATTTCTCCTTTACGGCTGCGAGGATGGCGTCCACATCAATCTCAGGGGTGAGTTCCATTTTGTTTTTGGCGATTTCGTAGGCGGGATATGTCTTTTTGAGTTCGCTGACCTTCTTGCCGCTCTTTGCGAGGAGCGAGAGGAAGAGGGCGACACCGACGAGAGCGTCACGGCCATAGTGAGCGGCGGGATAGATGACACCGCCATTGCCTTCGCCACCGATGATGGCTCCGGTTTCCTTCATCTTGGTGGTCACATTGACCTCACCTACTGCAGCGGCTGAGTATTCGCAACCATGACGGCGGGTCACGTCGCGGAGAGCGCGTGAAGAGCTGAGGTTGGAGACTGTCGAGCCGGGAGTGTGGGCGAGAACATAGTCGGCGATTGAAACGAGGGTGTATTCCTCGACAAACATCTCGCCATTTTCCATCACGATAGCGAGGCGGTCAACGTCGGGGTCGACAACGAAACCGACATCAGCACGGCCATCAGCCATGAGCGATGAAATCTGGGTGAGGTTCTGAGGAATGGGTTCGGGGGTATGGGCAAATTTGCCGTTGGGCTCGCAGTTGAGCTCGATGATGTTTTTCACACCGAGGGCACGGAGCAATTGGGGAATGACCACACCGCCGACGGAGTTGACAGCATCAACAGCAACCGTGAAGTTGGCTTTGCGGATTGCCTCGACATCAACGAGGTCAAGAGCGAGTACCTGCTCGATGTGGCGGAGATTATAGGTGTTGTTGGTGTATTCGTGACCGAGGTTGTCGACTTCTGCAAAAGTGTAGGCTTCCTCGTCGGCGATGCGGAGCACTTCCTTGCCCTGGGCATCGTTGAGGAATTCACCATCCTCGTTGAGAAGTTTGAGGGCGTTCCACTGCTTGGGATTGTGGCTTGCGGTGAGGATTATGCCTCCGCAGGCTTTCTCGGCAACCACTGCAATCTCGGTGGTGGGGGTCGAAGCCGGACCGATGTTGATGACATCGAATCCCATTGCTGTGAGGGTGCCGATAACTATGTCGTTGACCATCTTTCCGCTGAGGCGTGCGTCGCGTCCGACCACAATCGTGCGGTTGGCGCGGGTTGTATTTGCAGCGATAAAGGTTGCGTAGGCCGCAGTAAACTTAACAATGTCGAGAGGTGAGAGACCGTCGCCGGGAGCGCCACCGATGGTGCCGCGTATTCCCGAGATGCTTTTGATAAGTGACATGGCTTATTGTGTATCTATTGTGGGATTAAATCATTGACTTGTAGTAGGTAATGGTGTACAGATAGGGGATGACGTATGACATCTCATCGGTCGGCCCATCCTGCGATTTGATGACGAGATTGACTTTGGCGTTGTAGCCGAGGAACTTCATCGGGAGCTGGATGCCTGTGCCATACTGAGTAGACTGGTACACACTCGTGTTTTCAAAGAGGAAGAAGGTCGCCTCAGTGTTCATTCCGTCGGCATTTCCGGAGCCGAGAAGAGTGTTGTCTCCACCGACAACATAGTAGAACATGTTGTAGCGGGTGAAGCGGAAGTAGACACGGTCATCTTTCTCAGGCTTTTCATCAGTGCCGACGGAGAGCACCTGCATGTAGACGTTGGAATTCTCGTCAATGCGATAGAACGGAGCGTCCTCACCGACTTCAAAGACTGAGTCGGCCGGAATGGCATCGACCACCTTGAATTCGACAAGGAATTTGTTGACGGCCTGATTCTCATCGGCGAGGAGTTCGGCATAGCTCTTTGAATCGTCACACGATGTGAGACCCATCGCAATGGCGATGAGAAGGACTATGGGAGAAAGAAATTTTTTCATTGCAGATATTTATCGTAGTTTGGTATGATTTCGAGTAATTTTTCAAGTGCCTTGCCAAGAGGACCGTGGAATTCACCACCGGCGGCGTTGGTATGGCCTCCGCCGTCGAAGTTTTCCTCACACATAAGGCTGACCGAAAAGTCGCCTTTGCTTCGCATCGACACCTTGACGCAGTTTTTGTCGTCCTCGCGGAGAAAGACGGAATATGTGACTTCAGGGATGGAGAGGGGAACGTTGACGAGTCCTTCAGTGTCGCCCTTGTTGTAGTCAAATTCTTTCAGCTCCTCCTCGCTGAGAGTGATGATGGCTGCGCGGTGTGAGGGGAGAAGCTGCATCTTGTACTGTGCGTAGCCCATTATGCGGACACGGGATTCCGAGGCGGTGTTCATCACGAGCTTGTAGAGATTGTCCTTGTCGATGCCCTTGCGCATGAGGTCGTGGACAATCAGGTAGAGGTCCGGATCGTTGGAATTGTAGGAGAAGTTGCCGGTATCGGTCATCATTCCGGTGTAGATGCAGGCCGCAGCGCTGCGGTTGAGATAGCGGGTCCATCCGGCTTGCCAAAGGAACAGATAGAGCAGGGCGGAGGTGGAGGACACTTCCGGACGTGAGATGAGAATCTCGGACTCGATACGTGGATCGAGGTGATGGTCGATGACAATCTTCTTGGCCTTGGATGACGTGAGCGCGTCGGTGAGCCTGTCGACGCGCGATGGGTCATTGAAATCCATGCAGAAGATGAGATCCGCCTGGGCGATAAGCTCGTGGGCACGGTCGGCCTGACGGGTAGCCGCCACGATGTCGCGGACACCGGGCAGGAACTGGAGCGAACGCGGAGCGCAGTCAGCGGTCACTACGTTGGCTGTCTTTCCGAGCGCCTTGAGGACATACCAAAGTGCGCATGACGAACCCAAGGCATCACCGTCGGGGCTGACATGGCAGGTGATGACAATGTCTCTCGCAACGAGCACGAGCTGCTTGACCCTCTCCACAATGGCGGGGTCAATTACGGTACGGAATCTGGGCTGTTTTTTGAATTCTGCCATAATGACTGCAAAAGTAGCAAAAAACCGCGATATTTTCAGCTTCCAGACATTAAAAAGATGTTGTTTGGAAATTCTCGGATTAAGAATGAAATGGAACTGTATCAAATCGACACAAGAGATACAAAAGCACAAAAGAGCATAAAAGACAAAAGAATTTTTCAATAAATGATATGAATGTAACTATCAATCTTAATAGAAAAATATATATCTTTTGTTTCTTATGCGCTTTTTTACTTCTGTATCAAAAAAACGTAAATATTGAATTATGATACAGCTCCTCTGTAAGTTTCCTGAGCTTTGATTTACTTTTTCGGGAGGATTAGTACGAAGCGGGCGCCTTTGGTGTAGGTGGTGTCGAGGTAGACGTCGCCACCGAGGATGCGCGCGAGCATACGGGAGATGGTGAGTCCGAGACCGGCTCCCTGTGTTTCCTTGTCAAGTTTGACGAAGCGGTCGAAAATGGCTTCTTTCTTGTCGGCCTTGATGCCGATACCGGTGTCGGTGACAGTGAAAATCACTTTCTCTGCGTCTTCGTCAATGCTGTAGCCAAGGGTGATGCTTCCTCTGACAGTGAATTTTGCCGCGTTGGTGAGGAGGTTGAGAAGTATCTGGTGGAGACGCTGCGGGTCGGTGAAGAGGCTTATCTGAGGGGAGGCGGTGTCGAACAGCAAGGATACCGACGGTGCTACTCGGTGGCGCACTCCGTCGAGCACCATTGTACAGAGCGAGCGGAGGTCGGTCGAGCGATTGTTGACAGGCACGGAGTTGCTGTCGATTTCAGATATGTGGAGGACGTCGTTGACGATTGTGGTCAGGAGTTCGCTGTTGAGCTCAACGAGCGCCGTGAAGCGTTCGAGATACTTGCGGTTGCTTGCGTCGGCGCAATCGACAATGAGTTTCGAGTATTCGTTTATGGCTTTGAGCGGAGCGCTGACCTCGTAGCTCATGTTCTTGATGAAGTCGGTCTTCAGATTGTTGGCTTTCTGAGCTACATCGCGGGCCTTGATGAGTTCCTTGCGTGAATTTTCAAGGTTCTCGCTCTCAATTCGCAGGGCGTGGTTCGATTTGTCGAGTGTCTTGACAAGTGAGCGGTTCTTGCGGTTGAGGGTGAAAAGGACGATTACGGAGACGAGCAGGATGATGGCCGCTATAATCGCGATGATGACTGTCAGGCGGAGGGCTTTAGCCTCGGAGAGCTTTTTCTCCACGAAGAGGCGGTTGTATTTGTCGGTTATTTCCGATGTCTCGGAAATGACCTGGAATTCACGGAGTTTCTCTTCAAGGCGTTCGGTGAGATAGTTTTCAAGCATGGTGTTGTACTCACGGGATGCCTTTATGAGCGATTCATTGTCGCCGAGAGCCTCGGCACATTCTATTTCATATTTCAACAGACGTCGGTAGTGTTGCGCATTGTAGGGGTTTGCGATGGCTTTCTTGATGAGTGGCATCGCCTTGGCGTAGTTCTTGTAGGAAAGATTGTAGTATATCTGCGGTCCCGGATAGATGGCGTTGGTTTCTGACGCTGTGAAGTCGTTCTCCACGATTTTCATAGCCTCATTGTAATATTCTTCTATCTCATGAGGGGGAAGGACAGGGAAGTTGGAGAGAAAACGGGTGTAGATAATGTAACGGTTCGCGTCAAAGTTCCTGAATTTCCTGTTGTTAGCCTTGTACTGCTCTTCGAGTTGGGCTATGCCTTCGAGAGTCTTTCTGTCCGCCTGCATGGATTTCTCGTATTCGCCGTTGTCGCTGTAGAGCAAGGCGGCATTGACATAGTATGTGTTGCGCAGGACCGTGGCTGACGGTGGCAGCTCATTGATGTAGCTGCCAAGTTTGTCAAGTTCTTTGGTCAGGAGGTCTTTTGCACCGAGTTTTGCAAGCAACATGCAGATGGCATCCTGCAGGACAATGCGGTCGTAGATGTCGGTCGGCGGCTCGATTGCCATTGTTTGGATGAGTTCCATCAGGAGTGTCTGGCGTTCTTCAGCCTCCGAGACTCTCGCGCGGTAATAGTTGCGTTTGATTTTGATGAATGCTCGGGTCTCGCGAAGTTCCTCGCGGTTTACAGCCATGATTTCCACATTGTCCGGGTTGGAGTAACGCAATGTCATGTTGGATAATTCTCTGAGAATTGAATCACTGCGTGCGGAACGGTTGGCGAGATGGCGGATCATCTCGAGAGCGACACTTGAATTTCCGGCGCGGTTCGCAACATCAAAAGTCTGCATACCGATGATGAAGCCGGTATCGCGCGGGAGTACGTCGAACAGGTCGCACATCAGCGGGAGCGAGTCCTGCGCGTCAGTGGCTTTTTTCAATTCCGTCAGGAGTGAGTCACTGATGGCCTTGTTGCTGTAGCGGTAGCCGGCAAAGGCCGTGGATGTGGTCAGGCTCAGGCCAATAGCTATTATGAGATTGCGGATTATCATGAGAATAAATGTTGAAATGTGTTGATTGCCGGTAGTGTTATATGGTAAAAGATTTTTGAAGTGTCATGCGTCGAGTTCGAGTCCCGGACGCTTGACGATGGCAAGTATATCGTCCGTAGTGTTTGCGATGTTGTCGGCGTGATTTTCCTTAAGCTCCTTGATTGTGCGGAATCCCCACGTCACTCCGCATGAATCGACACAGGCGCGACGCGCTGTTTCCATGTCGACACCTGAGTCACCGACATAGAGGACCTTTGATTTGCGGGTAGGGCATTTTGCAAGAATTTCGAAGACTATGGATGGGTCCGGCTTTGTAGGGATACCCTCCTTCTGTCCTTCAACCGCGCTCCAGTCAATGTCGGGGAAGTAGTGCTTGATGAGTGATTCTACGGCTGCATGGTATTTATTGGAGGCTACTGCCACTTTTACACCCATTGCCGATAGTTCGCGCAGTAGTTCGGGGATGCCGGGATATGGCACAGTGAGGTCGGTCTGATGCCGGTCGTAATATTCTTTGAAATGTTCACGCACTTTCTCGACAATCTCCGCATTGTCCCTGAGGTCTTCGGGAAGGGCCCGTTCGATGAGGCGCGTGATGCCGTTGCCAACCATGTTGGGGTAGGTGGAAAGGTGGTGTTCGGGGTAGCCACAGGTGCGCAGGGCGTAGTTTGTAGCAGCTCCGAGGTCGGATATGGTGTTGAGCAAAGTGCCGTCAAGGTCGAATATTACCAGTTGCTTCATGATGACTGTGGTATTTTAGAGGGTGAAGGATGCTTTGTTTCATGCGGTAGGGGCAGATGGATCGTTGTGTCGACGATGCTTCTGCCTGTGGATATCAGAACGGGTAGCCGACGGCGAAGTGGAAGGTCGCGTCGCGGTGCCAGTTCGGATGGATGATTGGCCAGTGCTCCTGTCCCTTGGCGGGATTGTGAGCCTTGAGGCCGAGGTCGAGTCGCAGGAGGAAATATGTGAAGTCAAACCTTATGCCGAGTCCGTAGGCAAGGGCGATTTGTTTCCAGAAAGTGTCGAAGCGGAACATTCCGCCGGGTTGGTTCTCGTAGTTGTGGATGGTCCAGATATTGCCGGCATCGACAAATGCTCCGGCTTCGAGGACCCAGAAGAGTTTGGCACGGTATTCGAGGCTCATGTCCAGACGGATGTCGCCACACTGATTGATGAAGTCGGTCACGGAGTTGCGGGAGTCATAGCTGCCCGGACCGAGGGTGCGGACACCCCATCCGCGCACACCGTTGGCTCCACCTGCATAGAAACGCTTCTCAAACGGCAGGACCGTAGAGTTGCCGTAGGGGATGCCTATGCCGGCACCGACGTGGTAGGCAAGCGAATGGCGGTTGTTGATGTTGCGTGTGATTGAATAGTCGACCTCCGCCTTGACATATTGCGAGTAGTTTATGCCGAATACCCTGTATGCGCCGTTCCGTCTCTTCACGTTGGAGAACGATGAGATGGCATAGAGCAGGTTTCCGGCAGTCTCTACGGAGGTGCGGATGGTGTAGACTGTCGGTTGTAGTTTATAGGTCCGCACAATCGATGAGGGGATGCGCTTGTTGGTGTTGTAGTAGCGGTATCCGAGGCTCATGATGAAGTGGTCTTCGTAGCTGTAGCGCAGGAGCGGATTGTCGGGCGCTATCTGGTCAAGGAAATCGTTTGTGCTTTCCGGCAGGTAGACATAGTTGATGTCCACAAGGTCAAAGTAGTGGCGGCGTGTATTGCTCCGGTTGACCCATTTGTATTTCCATGCCGCGCCGGCAATGATGCGGGTGTATTCAGGGCGTTCCTGATAGTTGAACGAGAGGGCGAATTCGGTGCTGACGTTGAGCCGTTCGCGCAGACGCTGCGATGCGAACGGGAATTCGAACTTCGGGAAGGTGATGCCGACCTCACCGGCATACTCGGTGTAGCGGTCGTTGATGAGGCCGTTGAATTTACCTGAAAGGCTTTCGTAGTTCATGCGCAGACGGGCGGTCAGCAACTGCGAGCCTTTGGCGAGGTTGCGGTGCTGATAGGTGGCTCCGAGACCGAATCCGAGGTCGCCTTCGGAGTTGGTTCCCTCGACATCGAAAGTGATGGACTGCTTCTTGTTTCTTGAAAGGAGGATATAGGCATCAAGCCAACGTTTGCCGTCGATGTCGGCCACAGGGACGAGCTCGATATTGATGGTCTTGAGGATTCCGAGGCGCGAAAGAGCTTCGTAGGTGCGGTCAACGTCTGCCGCCCTGTAGAGCTGTCCGGGAATGAGGAAGCATTTCTGGCGCAGTGTCCCGGGATTGATGTATCGGTCCTTGCCGTAGATGACTTCCACATCTTTATAGCTGACGGTGTCGGCGACTGTTGTCTCTGTCATCGCGCCGCCGGGAGTTGAGCCGTTGGTGATGAAGTAGATTTTGTTGATGTAGAATTGTTGATGTTTCGCAGTGGAGTCAGCGGTGAGTTTTCCGCTTTTCATGACCAGTGGAGGGCGGACGGTGAGGGTCAGGTCCACTTCCTTTGAGTATTCCGATGTGTCGGCGTAGAAGGTGATATATTCCTTGTTGAAGGAGTAGAAGCCGTGGTTGCGGAGACGCTGCGTGATGAGGGCACGCTCGGTGTCGAGCATGTCGCGGTCGAAGCGGTTGCCCGGCTGTAGGGTGAAGAGCGCGGAGTCTTCAAGGACTATGCGCTCGATGATTGTGTCGGGTATCTCGTAGGCGATGGAGGAGATGCGGCGCGGTTCGCCGGTGGTCACTTTGTAGGTGACTTCGATTTTCTTTTTGCCGGGAAAAAGGAGCGTGTCAGCTTCAACCTGCGCTTCGAGGTAGCCACGGTTGACAAGTGCCTGTCTCAGTTGACGGATGGAGGCGTCGGTCTGTGCCTGTGAATAGATGGCCGGAGGTTGACCCATGCGGCGCACCCAGCGGTTGTACCATTTCGTGGAGTCCTTTCCGGAAAGGTTGTAGGTGCCGAGCTGGAGTTTCCAGAAGCCGAGCACCTTATGGTTGGGGACCTGTTTGAGGTAGTTGTCGAGTTCGGAGACGGTCACTTCGTCATCTCCGTCAATCTCAATATCGACTTTGTCAAGGAGATAAGAACCGTTAGGGACATGACGCGTCGAACTGCATCCCGCCAGAAGCAGGACCGCAGCAATGATTGGAAGTGAGAGAAGATAATGCGTGAACTTACACATGATTGATGCTGCAAAGTTACAATACCCGACGGAATCTACCAACAAAATGTAGAGCTAAAGTGACAGGATAAGGCTTCTTTTGCCTGACGGAGTGGCAAATTACTGCGCTCATGATTTTTTATGGTATCGGTGCTTGTGGGCGAATTCGTTTGGCGGATTTAGGGCGACGTCTAAAAATGTATTGTTTTGGTTGCGTTAGTTGTGGCATTTACTGTTGTGAGTGTCAGGAATTTTCGTTAATTTTGCGTTATGGATCTCGAAGGGCAGAATATAGAATACAAGCGCATCTGGAAAGACGAATACCTTAAGTGGGTGTCCGGCTTCGCTAATGCTAATGGAGGAAAGATTTACATCGGCATAGATGATGATATGAGTGTGGTAGGTGTCAGCAAGCTGCATGAGCAGATGGAGGATATACCTAACAAAATCATAAATCTAACCGGCGTGTTCCCGGAAACCAACCATGTCGTAATGGATGGTAAGGATGTAATCGAGATTATCATTGAGCCGTGTGGTATGCCTATATCTTATAGAGGGGTGTATTATTATCGGAGTGGCGCAACAAAGCAGGAGATTCGAGGATCGGCTCTTCACCAGTTCCTATTGAAGAGGATGGGGCTGAATTGGGAGGATATTCCGTGTGATGGTGCGACATTAGATGATATTGATGATAACGCGATTGGATATTTCTTGGATCATGCTATCGAGGAAGGACGTATGGAACCCGAATCACGCAAATCTTCCAAGGAAGAAGTTCTCTCAAATTTAGGACTTATTTCTGGCGGTGTTCCCACAAACGGAGCAGTTTTGCTATTCGGGAAATATCCGCAACGCCAATTTGTAACCTCAAGTTTCAAAATTGGCCGATTTGGCTCAGATGACGCTGACCTGCTGAATCAGGACCAAATCGAGGGCAATCTCATTCAAATGACAGATCGGATAATACAGGTTTTAAGCAGTAAGCACCTTATCCGTCCGATTCATTACGAGGGTCTGCAGCGCAAAGAACCGTTGGAAATCCCGGAAGAAGCTCTTCGTGAAATAATCTTTAACAGTATTGTTCATAAATTACAATTTGGTACATGGAATCAGATGAGCATCTATGACGACCACATCCGTCTGTGGAATGAGGGTGTGTTGCCTGAAGATTATACCGTTGAAACGCTCATGAGTAAGCATACCTCCAAACCCCGTAACCCGAAAATGGCGCAAGTTTTCTATCGAGCAGGGTTTATAGAGGCATGGGGACGTGGCTATGAGAAGATTATGAGTGCATTTGATAATGCGAATCTTAAGCGTCCTGAGTTCATTGTGGAACAAGGCGGAGTGACGGCTATCATTCCGCGTGAAATCTTCATGATGGTAAGAGGCGTGCAAAAAAGTGAAGACGGTGGTGCTAAAACTGGTGCTAAAACTGGTGCTGAAACTGGTGCTAAAAACGGTGCTAAAAATATTAGTAATCTTACTGTGCGACAAAAGAGTATAATTTCAATTATAAATACTAATCCAACTGTTTCTCTTGATGAAATTGCTGAGGAGCTTGGAATCGGCACCACTACCGTGGATCGTGAAATCAAAAAACTAAAGCACATCATAAGAAGAGTAGGCGCCCGCAATGGGGGCCATTGGGAGATAATTTAAGCATGATAATCTGTGTTGTCCGCACATTTGAATAAGGCAGATTGAGGACTATGGTAGTGTTTCGGTTGCGATTGGCATTCATGGGTTGTTTGTGGAATACGGCATTTCTGCTTTTCGACGGTGTCCATAGTGCGCTTGACAAAGTTTAAGGCTGTGGATTTGGATTATAGGGGCGGGTTTAGTAATTTTGCAGTTTGTCCGGAGAGGGTTTCTCCGGCAGGTGAAATTATAATCATTATTTCACATTTCATCAGTCCGTAAAATATCATTTCATCAATTTATAATATTCTGAATAGAGTTATGAAAGGAAAAATGTCGCCAATGGTCATTCTGATCATAGTCCTGGCAGGCTTATTGCTTATTGCAGTCGGTTTCGGTGTCACACAGGTTGCGTCGTTGAAGTCGCAGGTGCAGGAAGCCCAACTTGAAAATGAGGAGCTTAAGCTGTCCAACGAGCAGTTGCAGCTTTCAAATGAGTTTGATGTGCTCAACGCCGAGTTCCAGCAGTATGAGGACCAGGCACAGCGTCTTGCCAACGACACTATCCTTGCAAAATATACCGCCGCCAAGGCGAAGGTCGAGCAGCTCATGCAGGAGCTCAAGAGCGAGAAGGTGAAATCCCAGGCCCGCATCAATGAGCTTCAGAAGGAAATCGCTACTCTCAAGAGCCTTCTCCGCCACTATATCGCCCAGATTGACTCACTGAACAAAGAAAATGCCGGTCTGCGCGCCGAGAATCAGGAAATCAAGAGCCAGAACGAGCGCCTTTCGTCGCAGGTACAGGCTGTCACCCGCACAGCCGAGACCCTCAGTGAGCGCATGACGCTTGCAGAGAAGCTCAACGTCACCGGCGTATCCATTACCGGTCTCAAAAAGAATGGCAAGACAGAGAAGAACATCACCAAGGCCAAGCAGCTACTTGTCAGCTTCACCATTCCGCAGAACAACTCCACTCCTGTCGGTGAAAAGACCATCTATCTGCGAATTGTAAACCCCGAAGGCCAGTTACTCGGCGGAGCCGGCTCATTCTCTTTCGAGGGCAAGTCGATACCTTGCACAGCGCGTAAGCCCATCGAATATGCCGGCGACGAAATTCCTGGCGTGAAAATGTATTGGGATGTCAATACAACCCTAACTCCCGGTGAATACACCGTCGAACTGTTCACCGACGGCTATCGCCTGACCTCGCGCCGTTTCACATTGAAGAAATAATCTCCCTCCCAACAATCACTCTCCGATTCTCATCCCCCCACATGGAACATTTCTGGCAATTAGTCACAAGCGTCGAGCTGACTACTACCTCTGCAATTTTCCGTATAACCGTCAGTCTGCTTCTCGGAAGCGTGATAGGTATAGAGCGTAAGCGCAAGGGGCAGATGGCCGGCTTGCGTACATTCTCCCTGATTTCGATGGGAGCATGTATTGCCATGATGCTTTCGATCTATGTCTGCCAGGAAACGGTCGGGCTTCTTCGCGGCGACCCGAGCCGAATCGCGGCCCAGGTGCTGTCGGGCATCGGTTTCCTCGGTGCAGGAACCATCATCCAGATGAAAGGTTCGGTCCGCGGTCTGACGACTGCGGCCGGAATCTGGATCATAGCCACAATTGGCATGGCCGTCGGCTGCGGGCTCTATCTGATAGCATTCGTGGCTACGATGCTCGTGCTTGTGGTGCTGACCATCCTCGAACAGCTTGAACACCGTGTGAATGTCGGTAACGAGGCCCGCACGATAAGGCTTAAAGTGCGGGGAATCGTGAAGACAATCAAACCCTACCGTGATGTGCTCGAACGCTACAACATCCATCTTTCACGAGTCTATGTGGAATATGATTATGAAGGGGAAACGACGCGGATGAATCTTCTGATTCTTATCCGTGAACATTCCGACTTCATCGAGGTGTTTTCAGCGTTGCATGATGTACACCCCACAATCTCAATCTCGCTCTCTAATCAGGCCGATCTGTCCTGACACATACTGAACAACACTACTCACGTCAATCTGACCCTATCACTCACAAATGATTCTCAACTTGATTCTCGCCAATGCGGCTGCCGCGTCCGAGACTTTCAATGTCGAGGGACTTATCCGCGACCTTGCCTTTATCCTTATCCTCGGAGCTGTCACAACTCTTCTGTTCAAATGGCTGAAACAGCCGGTGGTGCTCGGCTACATTGTGGCCGGATTCCTTGCCAGTCCGCATTTTGAATATCTCCCGTCAGTGTCGACCGAGGAGAACATTGAGTTTTGGGCGCAGATAGGCATTGTGGTGCTTCTGTTCTCGCTTGGACTTGAATTCAGTTTCAAGAAGCTGGTCAATGCCGGAGGGTCGGCCGTGGTCACAGCCTTGTTCATAGTCTGTGGAATGATGGGGGCCGGATTTGCCGTAGGACATATCCTCGGCTTCTCCCATATCAACAGTCTTTTCCTCGGCGGAATGCTCTCGATGTCCTCCACCACCATTATTATAAAGGCATTCACCGACCTTAACCTCCGTCACAGGAAGTTTGCTTCGCTCGTGTTTGCCGTGCTTATCGTCGAGGACCTTTTCGCAGTGTTGATGATGGTGATACTTTCGTCAATCGCAATCAACAACAGTGTCGAGGGTGGGGAGATGCTCTATAGTGTCAGCAAACTTGCCTTCTTCCTTATTATATGGTTTCTCGTCGGGGTGTTCGTGCTGCCGTCGCTTCTCAACTCGCAGCGCCGTTTTCTCAATTCGGAGACACTGCTTATAGTGGCTATGGGACTTTGTCTCGGAATGGCTGTCTTTTCCGTGGCCTGCGGTTTCTCGCTTGCGTTGGGAGCGTTTGTCATGGGCTCGATTCTTGCAGGAACGAGTTTTGCCGAGCGCATCGAGAGGGTCACACTTCCGGTCAAGGACCTTTTCGGTTCGGTGTTTTTCATCTCCGTGGGCATGATGGTCAACCCGCATATTATTGTCCAATATTGGGCGCCTATACTTGTGTTGTCGGCGGTGGTCATCGTCGGTATGATATTCTTCGGCACTACCGGCATGTTGCTCACCGGCCAGTCGCTCCGTGTGGCAATCGAGTCGGGCTTCTCGCTGACGCAGATAGGTGAGTTTGCATTCATCATCGCATCGCTCGGCATGTCGCTCGGTGTGCTTGACCCGCAGATTTATCCCATCGTGGTGGCTGTGTCGGTCATCACGACTTTCACGACTCCATATTTCATCCGCATGGCCGACCCGGCTTGTGATTTCGTCGAGTCACATCTCCCGAAAAGATTACATTTTCTGATTGACCGATACACGAAGGATGCGACGACCTCGGCAAGTGCCACGAAGCAGCTTTGGGCTTCGCTGTTCAAGCGTTATCTATGGCGAGTGGTGCTCTATTCGATGGTTCTGATAGCTCTTTGCATAATCTCCCTTGATTATCTCCGCCCGATGTTTGTAGGGCTGTTCCCGAGTTGGGGGCGGTTCATCACGACGGTTGTAGCACTCGTTATAATGTCGCCCTTCCTGCTTGCGATGACCTATCCAGCATCGAAAAAGACAGAACGCGAACGTCTGATTGCCGCTAATGCGAAGTATGATGTGCCGCTTATCATCATGACTATTGTCAGACTGCTCATCGCGATGGTAATTCTTGTCTATCTTCTCAGCTCGATTTATTCGATGACCGTTGGCTGGACCATCGGTGTAGGTCTGTTCCTTATCCTGGCGCTGTCATTCTCGAAGTCGGCCCACAAGCGCATGGTCAGAATAGAGTCGCGCTTCATGGACAATCTTAATGAGCGTGAACTCCGTCGCAGCGGTGCCAAAAACCGTCTCGTTCCCAACATGCACCTTGCCTATATGACTGTCGGCTACAAGTGTCCGTTTGTCGGTGAGCAATTGAAGAATTCGGGGCTGAGAGGACAGTTCGGTGTTTCTGTATCGTCAATTCAGCGTGGTGGAAAGATGATTATGGTGCCCGGCGCTGACGAGAGGGTGTTTCCCGGCGATGTGCTCGGTGTCATAGGAACGGATGATGAGATCCAGAGGCTTCTTCCCGTAGTGGAAGCCAATGAGGACGAGGCTTCGGATACAACTCAGACCGATGTCAAACTGACCGGTATACGTCTGAAAGCTACCTCACCTCTAATCGGAAAGACCATTGCCGGGTCTGATTTCCGCAACGTATGGGAGGCCCTTCTCGTAGCTGTCCAGCGTGGTGAGGACTATCTTCAGCCGGATGCTTCAATCATATTCGCTGAGGATGACACTGTGTGGGTCGTCGGTAATCTCAAGCGTATCGAAGCAATCGCAGGCTAAGAGGGTGTTTAACAATAAATGTTAACCCGTGGGTTCCGTATTTCGGAGCAGATTTCTTTCTGCGAAAGCGGCAAGCCGATGATACGCTGCATTGAAGGAGTGTACTTAATGTACACGACCGAGACAGAGCGGAAAAGATGCCCGAAAGACGGAAAGCCGAAGGTAACTTTTACAGATTAATACATCTTCATGGTAAAGGAAATGAACTTTAATGAAATACAATGAAACTATAATACCATTGCCTCGGTTTCTCTTTGGCGCTTATCCCGTAACTCTTCGGTCGAGTGCCAAAGGGCACACTCCCTCATCGTTACGAAATAATCCCTCAAAGATAAACCGCCCACGGATTAACAGTTATTATTAAACACCCTCTAAATGGCAGGGTTATTGGCCTTATTTTCACTTTGATTTGGAAAGATGGATAAAAGATTGTATCTTTATCGCATCAACCGATGAACTTTTTCCAATGCGGAACGTTTTAACATTGTAAAACCAATAACCCTAAAAATTATAAAAGAAATGAAAGCTTTAAACATCGTGCTCGCAGTAATTGGCGGCGCAGTAGCCGGCGCTACAGTAGGTCTTCTCCTTGCTCCTGAAAAGGGTGAAAAAACTCGTGACAACATCGTGAAGTATCTCGAAAGCAAGGGTATCAAGCTTCAGAAGAGCAAGCTCGAAGAACTCGCCGACGAAATCGCTGAGGAAATCAAGAAGTAATAACAGCCGAAAGCGCAGACTTACTCTCTGATTTCAACAAAACCAATTTTGTGACACTCATTAACACCATTTACGCTATGTCAAATTTATCATTGCTTTATGCCTTCATCGGCGGTGCTATCGTAGGTGCCGGAGCCGCAGTCCTTTTTGCACCTGAAAAGGGTGAAGATGTGCGCGCCCGCATCACAGAGTTGCTTCGCAAGAAGGGTATCATCTGCTCGGACAATGAGATTGATGCCCTCGTTGAACAGCTCACCACCGAAATTGACGACTAATAAGGCATATAAAACCCGACTTGAACACTAACACGCAAGCTCGTGTCGCACATATATCTTTCCGGCGTATGTGTGGCGCGGGCTTGAAGTCGGAAATATGATTCACATTCCCATTATGACTGAAAAACAAAATCAAATCCACACTTTCTGGGCTGAACTGAAGGAGACGTGTAAGCTTAACGTCAATTATGCGAAGTTTACCGCCGCCGAGAAACTGACACTTCTGCTGACGACCATCTCTTTCGCACTCGTCGGTTTCGTGTTGATTTCGCTGCTGATGTTCTTCCTTTCCATTGCTATCGTGCGCTGCATTGCTACGGGTGTAGGTCTGATCTGGGCTTACTTTATAATGTGTGGTTTCTATGTGGTGCTTCTCGGTGTGGTGGTTGCATTCCGCAAGCAGCTTATTGTCAATCCCATTGCGCGTTTTGTTTCGCGCATATTCTTTAATCCCTGACATTTAACCTCACATTTCTATGGCGAATACGAAAGAACTTCCTCACGAGAAGCCTGAATGGTCGGGCTACACTCTCGAAGAGTTGCGATATATGCGCGCCTACACGGTTGCGCGCCTTGAAATCAACCGTGACCGTCTTCAGCGAAACTTCGCAGGACTTAAGGATTCCGGCCCCGTTCCAAAATCTGGTATGCTCGGAAAGCTGCTGGGTACTCTCAGCTACATTGACATTGCCCTGCTCACATTCCGTGTCGGCAGCAAGGCCTTCAAGGCAGTTCGTTTCCTGAAGGGTAGGAAACGCTGATTGTCCGGGTGGCGCTGCCATCGCAGTGCGCTCAAGTTCCTGTCACCGCTTATCTCTGTCATTGAATTCAATAATAAATTGTGCTTATATAAAGTGAACGATTATGTAGAAGTGCGTCTGGATGCCACCCCGTGTGACGAGACGCGTACCGACATTCTTGCAGCGCTCCTTGCAGGAGCAGGTTTTGAAAGTTTTGTTCCCGATTCGGAGGGACTTACTGCCTATATAAAGGCCGAACAGTATTCCAAGGATGCCGTGGAGGCGATTTTGGCTGATTTCCCTATGGAAACGAGTTTCAAGCTCACCGACACCACGGTTGAAGGACGTGACTGGAACAGCGAGTGGGAGAAGAATTATTTCCAGCCGATTGTCATTGACAACAGTTGTGTCATCCACAGCTCATTCCATAAGGATATTCCGGAGTGTACCTACGACATTGTCATTGACCCCAAGATGGCTTTCGGAACGGGACACCATGCAACGACCACGCTGATTCTGCGTCAGTTGTTGTCGAGGAATCTTGAAGGACTCAAAGTTGTGGATATGGGTACCGGCACCGGCATACTTGCTATTCTTGCGTCTATGCGTGGCGCTGCGAGGATTGATGCTATCGAGATTGATGAGTTTGCATTCAACAATGCGGTGGAGAATGTGCGTCTGAATTTCGCCGAGAATATCTATCTGCATCTCGGTGATGCTGCAAAGCTCGCGCTTATCGGCAATGTGAATCTGTTCATTGCCAACATCAACCGCAATATAATCACGGCCGACCTTGCTGCCTATTGCACTACGCTTGCTCCGGGGGCAACTATGCTTCTCAGCGGATTTTATGAAGAGGATGTCCCGGTGATTCTCGCTGTGGCCGAGCCGCTCGGACTCAAATACAAGTCGCATCAGGTGCTTGACCGTTGGACTTGCCTTGTGCTTGAGAATTAGAAATTACCGGACTTCTGTCCAAAAAATATAGGAGGGTGTGCAATGGTTATTGCCAGATACCCTCTGAAACGGGACGATTCATGCGTTTTGCAGTTGTCAATGCAAACGTATGGATTGTCCCTTTTCTTGTGTATTCAGATTCGTGTGACTGTCCTGATGTGTTAATTTGTTCCTTTTTCGCATTTATTTTCCATAATGGTATGTGGGTTTTTATGGACTTTATGAATTTTTTGCGTAATTTTGCACTTTGTTTTCAGAATGTCGTGATTCTTGTTTAAAAACAGTGCTTAAAAACATCGTATCCGATTTTTAGATAATTGAAGCAAAAGTCCTCTTCGTGTCTGAAGGGGGAATTGATGTGCATATAAAGAATTAGGTTATACATATAAGGTAAACACAAATGAATTTTTACGGTTCAATTGATTTCAAGCCGAAATTGGTTTCGGCTCTGAGAGATTATTCAGCAGACAAGTTCAAAAATGACCTTGTGGCCGGCATTGTGGTGGGTATTGTTGCTCTTCCGCTTGCCATCGCCTTCGGTATTGCCAGCGGTGTCAGTCCGACGGTAGGTCTTATCACAGCCATCATCGGCGGTTTCATCGTTTCGGCTGCAGGTGGTTGTACGGTGCAGATCGGTGGTCCTACCGGTGCGTTCATTGTGATAGTCTACAATATCATTGCCAATTTCGGTCTTGAAGGACTTGCTGTGGCCACGTTCATGGCCGGTCTTATACTTGTGGCTCTCGGATTTTTCCGTCTGGGTACTGTCATCAAGTTCATCCCTTATCCAATCGTAGTCGGTTTCACAGCCGGTATCGCGCTGACGATTTTCTCGACGCAGATTAACGATTTCTTCGGTCTCGGGCTTAAGAATGTTCCGAGCGAATTCATCCCGAAGTGGGGAGCCTACATCTCCAATTTCGGAAGTATTGACTGGATAACGCTTGCTGTCGGTCTTGCTGCTCTCGCCATCATAATTGTCACTCCGAAATTGTCGCGCCGACTTCCGGGTGCGCTTATTGCGATTATCCTCGTTACGGCTGCCGTCTCGCTCATCCCCGGTATCCATGTCGAGACCATCGGTGACCGATTTGGCTCTATGTCGACCGACATTCCCCAGCCCCACGGTTTTGAACTCAACATGGCAACCATCAACCGCCTTCTCCCCTCGGCATTCACCATCGCCATTCTCGGTGCGATTGAGTCACTTCTCTCGGCAACTGTGGCCGACGGTGTGACAGGCACACGCACCAACAGCAATACCGAGCTTATCGGTCAGGGTATGGCAAACATCATCGTGCCTTTCTTCGGCGGTATCCCCGTGACAGGTGCCATCGCCCGCACGATGACCAATATCACCAACGGTGGCCGCACTCCGGTGGCCGGTGTTATCCATGCGATTGTTCTCTTCCTCATCTTCCTTTTCCTCATGCCTCTTATCAATCTTATCCCGATGGCATGTCTTGCAGCGGTGCTGATTGTGGTGAGCTACAATATGAGTGGCTGGCGCACCATCCGCTCCATATTCCACAATCCGAAGAGCGACATTTCAGTGCTTGCCGTCACCTTCCTTCTGACCGTCATCTTCGACCTTACCATCGCTATCGAGATGGGTCTGCTCCTCGCAGTCATCCTCTTCCTCCGCCGTGTGATGGAGAATACTGAAATCAAGGCCTACTCCGGTCAGCTTGACATTGACGAGGGCTCAGAGATGGCTCATCATGAAGTGCTGAATGTGAATCCCGGCGTGGAAGTGTATGAAATCGACGGCCCGTTCTTCTTCGGCGTGGCTACCAAGTTTGACGAGCTTATGCGAAACACCATCGGCCGCAAGCCTCTTGTCCGCATCATCCGTATGCGTAAGGTGCCTTTCATTGATTCCACCGGTATCCATAACCTTGAGACTCTAATCAAGTCTTCGCAGGAGGAGGGCATACATGTTGTGCTTTCAGGTGTCAAGGATAATGTACGCGCTGCGCTCGTCCATGCCGGAGTCGACAAACTGCTTGGTGAGGACCACATCTGCTCACACATCACAAAGGCTGTCGAGATGGCCAATAAGATTGCTCCTGCAGCACCTGCATCGACTGCGACAGCGTAAAGAGATTGACATGCTGTTTCAGCCTTGAATATTGAGTTTCATAGGTTGCGCACAAAGTTGACCTGTAAACAGTAAAATTGAAGCCACGGTATATCGCGACAATCGATATATCGTGGCTTCAAATTTTTGTATTTCCCCTGTCGCGGGGTTGGGACGTATAGACCAATACAGTCGGGCTATCGTGGAGGAATCAATTTCTTGCGTTGATTTTGATTGAGCCTCCGACGGATTTGTCAATGCGTGAGTTACGGACGGTAAAGGCTGAGCCTTTGATTGCTCCGCCTGACGATGCGGAGAAGGAGCCTTTGATGGAAGTTCCGCCTCCAAGCTTGATTGCGGCTCCGGAAGATGCTTCGCAGTCAATGTCCTTTGTGGTGGCAGTTGAGAGAGAAATGGATGCTCCGGATGAGACTTCAAGTTCAGCCTTGTCGGCATTGAGGGTCTTTATGCTCACCGCTGAGCCTGACGAGGCGTCGATTTCGATTTTACGGCAGTTGACGGATGTCAGGGAGACAGCAGCGCCGGATGACGCGTCTATTTCCATCTTTCGTCCGTTGGCCGACATTGTTGCGTTGCAGCGGATTGATGCGCCGGATGAGGCTTCGATGTCGTCGACCATGGGAGCGATGACGGTGACTACTACGCCTTTGATTCGGTTGCCCGAACGGCTTCCCATCCTGTCAGGTTTGGGAGAGATTTTGAGAGTCTTTCCGCTGATGCGAACGTCCACTTCATTGATGCGTTTAGTATCACCGGTGATTTTTACGGTGCTTTGGCCTCCGGATGTCGGCTGGTAGATTACTTTGACACCTGCGCTTGCGTCGAGCGCGGAGAATGATTGCCTGATGTTGAGCACACGGGTCTCGGCTTCGGCAGTGAAGGCTGCGAGACCGGCAATGAGCAGGAAGAGTGTAAAAATTGATTTCTTCATTGTCTTTAGGGTATTTGGTGAATTAATTATACATGTGGAAACATCCTTGGGGATGCGATTACATATATAAGACGTGAAAGAATGTGAATAGTTACACTCTAATGATAAAAAATTGTTTATTTGTCAGTAAAGGGCTAATGTTCAAGCCGTTTTTCCTCGGTAATTTGTTAAGCCCTGCGCAGTCCGCAGGGCTTAGCTCTCAGAATGGTCTATGCCTGAGCGGTTTTCTTTTTGGAGAAAAGACGGTCGATGATGGCTGCGAGAGCACCGTCGCCGGTGACGTTGCAAGCTGTGCCGAAGCTGTCCATCGCAATGTAGAGGGCAATCATCAGGGCTACCATCTGCTCGTCGAAACCGAGGATGGACTGCAGGAGGCCGATGGATGCCATGATGGCTCCTCCGGGAATACCGGGTGCTGCGATGATGGTGATTCCGAGCATTCCGATGAAATGGCAGAAGATGGAGAGGTCATGGGGCTGGTTGTGCATAATCATGAGCGCGAGGGCGCAGGCTACAATCTTGAGGGTGCTTCCGCTCATGTGGATGGTTGCGCAGAGGGGTATGACAAAGCCTGCGATGTCTTCGCTGACGCCCATCTTTATAGCCTGTCGGAGTGTCACGGGGATGGTGGCCGCTGACGACTGTGTGCCAAGGGCCGTGAAGTAGGCCGGGAGCATGGTGCGGAGCATACTGAACGGATTCTTCCGCGCGAAGAGGGCGGCGATGCAGTATTGAATCACAAGGATGAGGACATGGAGGATGAAGATGATGACGATAATCTTCATGAAGCATTTCAATATCATCCCGACCTGACCCTCCATGGTCATGTTGAGGAAGATACCGAAGATGTAGATGGGGAGAAGGGGAAGGATGGCTGCATCGATGGTCTTGGAGACAATGTCGCGGAATTCCTCGAAGCCTCTGCGCAGGGCTGTCCCCTTGACGAAGGCCATTCCGAGACCGAGCATGAAGGCAAGGACGAGGGCTGTCATGACGGTCATGAGCGGTGGCATCTCAATGTTGAAGTAGGGGAGTACCTTGGTCGAATCCTCGGCCAGCGCTATTCCTTCTTCTCCACCGATGAGGGAGGGGAAGGTCAGTGAACCTGTGAAATAGGAGAGCAGTCCGGCCATGAATGTCGCGAAATAGGCGAGGGCGGCTGTGGCGATGAGGAGTTTGCCGGCACGCCCTCCGATGTCGGCAATGGCAGGGGCCACGAAACCGACGATAATCATCGGTATCATGAAGCCGAGGAATTGGGAGAATATGGCATTGAATGTGGCCATGACGCTGGCAAACCACATCGGGGCGACATAGCCGATGGCTATGCCGACTACGATGGCTATAAGGATTCGGGGTAGCAGTCCGATTCTTTTCATGGTGGTGCTTGATGGTGGAAATTAGATGCTTGATGGTGGGGAAAATGGCTGTCAGAGCGATGCGGAGGCCTGCCAGAGGGCTGAGGATGCATCGGAGGGCATTCGCCAGTCTCCTCTGGGGGAGAGGCAGACGGAGCCTACCTTCGGGCCGTCGGGGAGGCATGAGCGCTTGAACTGCTGGGAGAAGAAGCGGCGGAAGAAGGTGGAGAGCCAATGGCGGATGGTCTCGTCGGGGTATTCCTCAACGGTGAAGGCGTGGCGGGCGAGGAGGTAGATTCGTTCGGGAGTGAAGCCGAAGCGTAGTGTGTAGTAGAGGAAGAAGTCGTGGAGCTCGTAGGGGCCTACAAGGTCTTCGGTTTTCTGTTTGATGTTTCCGTTGCTGTCGGCGGGGATGAGTTCGGGGCTGATGGGGGTGTCGATGATGTCGAGGAGGCATCGGCGCACGGTTGAGTCGGTTGGAGCTTCATCGGCAAAGTAACCGACGAGGTATTTGACGAGTGTTTTGGGTACGCCTGCATTGACACCGTACATCGACATGTGGTCGCCGTTGTAAGTAGCCCAGCCGAGGGCGAGTTCCGAGAGGTCGCCGGTGCCGAGGACTATGCCTCCGGTCTGATTGGCGATGTCCATGAGCAGGAGAGTGCGCTGACGGGCCTGAGAGTTTTCGTAGGTGACATCGTGGATGGCGGGGTCGTGGTCGATGTCCTTGAAGTGTTGGGTAACGGCGGGGGCGATGGAGATTTCGCGCATCGACACTCCGAGGCCTTCCATGAGTTCGACGGCGTTGGTGTGGGTGCGGTCTGTGGTGCCGAATCCGGGCATTGTGACTCCGATGATTCCCTTGCGGTCGAGACCGAGTCGGTCGAATGTACGGGCTGCAACAAGCAGTGCGAGTGTGGAGTCGAGGCCTCCGGAGATTCCGACGGTGAGAGTGGAGCAGTGGATTGCGTCAAGGCGTTTGGCGAGGGCTGCGACCTGGATGTTGATGATCTCCTCGCAGCGTTCGCGGCGTTCGGCATCGGATGAGGGCACGAAGGGATGAGGGTCGATGTAGCGCATGAGTGTGCGAGGCGCGGTGGTTGTGCACGGTGTCGTTTCTTCAGCTTCGCAGACGCAGGATCGATCGTGACATTCGGCCTGTGCGCAGTCGGCGAAGGTAGTGGTGTGGTTGCGGTCGCGGTCGAGAGCTTCGATGTCGATGTCGACGATGGAGGTATTGTCGGCGGGATCCCAGCGACGGTTAGCTTTGAGGATGGTGCCGTTCTCGGCTATTATGGCTTTTCCGTCGAATGTGAGGTCGGTGGACGATTCTCCCCAACCGGCTCCGGCGTAGGCGTAGGCGCAGAGGCAGCGGGCCGATTGCTGGCGCAGGAGCGACTGGAGGTAGGCGTATTTGCCGATGAGGTCATCGGAGGCGGAGAGGTTGAGGATTACCTGTGCACCCTGCATTGCCAGACGCGATGATGGTGGAATCGGGACCCAGAGGTCCTCGCAGATTTCGATACCTATCTTTGCACCGTGGGAACTGAAGATGCGTCCCGTCGACATTTCGAATTGTTCGCCCGCGATGTCGACGCGGAGGCTTTCGCCTTCCTGCAGAGGCCGCCACCAGCGGCGTTCGTAGAATTCGTTGTAGTTGGGGATATAGGTCTTTGCGACGAGATCGACACAGCCGTTGCGGATGAGGGCGGCGCAATTGTAGAGCGCGCCTGCATGACGGACAGGGAGGCCGACTGCGAAGTGGAGCGCGAGTGAGCGAGAGATGTCACGAAGTTCGATGAGTGCTTTTGCGGCGGCATCGAGAAGGGTGGTGTTGTGGAAGAGGTCGGCACAGGTATAGGCGGTCAGACACATTTCCGGGAAGACGGCTACTTCAACGCCGTTTGCTTCCAGTTCGGTGAGTTTGGCTTTGATTTGAGAGAGGTTGAAGTCAACGTCGGCGACCCTGACGGTGGGGGCGGCGGCGGCTACGCGTAGGAATCCGGAGTGCATGGTCTCTGTTTTGAGTTTTTAGTTGTCAGTTTTGAGCTGACAGTTATTTGGAGTTGTCAGTTATGAGTTTTGAGTTGACAATTGTCGGTTTTGAGTTGACAGTTTTGGGTTGTGAGGAGGGATGTTTGCTGTTTTGGGAGAGTTGGACCACGAATTTATGAATAATTTCTCGATTTTTGCCCATCTCTGTTGATAATTTTGGTGGAATGGTTTAACTTTGCGGTAATGCAGCTCTTTGAAGGGCCTGCGCGACTGACCCCTTGACGCTTTAGGATATAAACAGATATGCACACGGATTTCATCAATCTTGGCTGGAACGGACTGTGGTGGAGCCTCGTGATAGGCTATGCCGCTCTGATACTTTGCGTCATTGCCATTGTCATCAGTGAGAACCGCAATCCGCTGAAGGCGTTGGGGTGGGTGACGGCGTTGCTGCTTTTCCCGGTGGGCGGTGTGGTGCTCTATTTCGTCTTTGGCCGCAGCATCCGCAATGTCAGGATGATTTCGCGGCGCAATCGCCGCAAGCTCCTGCGCCATGAGGGGACTCAGCCTCTGCCGAAGCTCGACGGCGCGCTTTCGCCGGAGAACCGTCAGCGTATCCGGTTGGCCTACAGTGTCGGTGGTGCCAATCTCTACACCGGTAATGACTTGCGCTTTTTCTCTGACGGTGCATCATTTTTCGAGGAACTTTTCGACGACCTGCGCCATGCACGGGAGTACATCAATCTGCAGTTCTATATTATTGCTTCCGACCCTCTTGGTCGCCGTCTGCGCGACATCCTTATCGAACGTGCCCGTGCCGGGGTGAAGGTGAGGGTGATTTATGACTACATCGGGTCCTTCGATGCGCGCCGCCATGATTTCTTCCAGCGCATGAAGGAGAACGGTGTGGAGGTCCATTCCTTCTTCAAGCTCTCGTTTCCATCCCATGTCAACCGCCTCAACTGGCGCAACCACCGCAAGGTTGTTGTCATCGACGGGCGCGTGGGCTATATCGGAGGCATGAACGTGGCCGAGCGCTATCTCGGCGGCTCTTCCCCCGGGAGGAAGTGGCGCGACTCCGCTGTGCGTATCACCGGCCCATGTGTCGGAGCGTTGCAGTATCACTTCGCTGTCGACTGGAAGTTCATGGGCCACGATCTCCTCTGCGATCCTGTGAAGGCTCCGGATTTTCGTGGTGGGGCGCCGGATGTCGAGGGTGCTACGCTTCAGGTGCTTGCCTCCGGCCCGAATGACCGCTGGGGCAACATGACTTTGCTGTTCTACAAGGCCATTTCAACGGCGCGCCGTCGCGTATGGTTGCAGACTCCATATTTCCTTCCGAGCGAGGGCTTGCTGAAAGCGCTTGAAAGTGCGGCACTCGCGGGGGTTGACGTGAGGGTGATGATGCCGCGCCGCTCTGATTCGCGGGTGCTGACTTTTGCATCTCATTCCTACATCGAGGAGTGTCTGCTTGCGGGAATCAAGGTCTATCTTTACGATGCGGGGATGCTCCACGCGAAGGTGTTGATAGTCGACGACGATTTTTCGACCCTCGGCTCCACCAATTTCGATTTCCGCAGTCTGGAGCATAATTTCGAGGAGAATTTGGTGATGTATGCTCCGGGGGCCAACCGTGTGCTTGCCCGTTCATTCGAGGCAGACGCGGCGGAGTCGACACGCCTCAGACTGGCCGATTGGAACCGCCGCGAGCGTTCACGCCGTGTCCAGGAGTCGGTCTATAGGCTCCTAAGTCCGATATTGTAGTTTTTAGTTGTGAGTTTTTGGTTTTTAGGGCGATACAGACGGACATAAGAGCAGAAGTTACAGAAGAATTGTGATTTTCAGGATTAGGAATGTGAATATGAGATTTAAAAGTTTGATTTCACGGTTAGTTTTTTGTGTGATGGCACTCGTCTGTGTGTCGTCGTGTGGCCCGTCGAAAGTTGGGGAGACCCTTGCGGATGTGGAGAGCTTTATGGATGAGCGTCCTGATTCGGCACTCGCGGTGCTTCGTGGTGTTGAGGTGAAGGATATGAACCGAGCTTCGGAGCGTGCGCTTTATGCGGTGCTGCTGACACAGGCTCTTGACAAGAATCACGAGCCGCTTGCCGAGACTGATTCCATAATAAGCGAGGCGGTTGAGTTCTATTCGCGTCACTCGTCAGATATACGCCGGTTCATGCTTGCAAACTATTTTAATGGACGGGTGAAGTATCAGACTGAGGATTATCCGGAAAGCCTTGTGGCCATGTTCAAGGCACATGATCTCGCGACTGAAATCGACGATAAATTCTGGATGGGAATGTCGGCAAGAGGAATTGCGGATGTGTATTATGATTCATATAATAGTGATGGAGCTGTTGAATATGCAAAGATAGAATATGAATGTCTGAAGCAATACGGTCGGCAACCATATATAAATTATGCTTTGTATGATTTGGCGAGTGCTTACTCGGCAAATACGTACTATAAGAATTCACTGGCGATTGCGAAACAGGTGCTTGATTCTGCTACCTACTATAATGATATTTATTTAGGTACATTGGCTAACGGACTTATTGGACTTTCCTTTTTAGGCGATGGCTCACCAGGCGAGAGTTTACAATATTTTGAGAATGTATGTAATTCCGGATTGGCTTCAAAAGAGGATTCCATATATCTCAGCTATGCTTATCTTAAAAATGGAGAAACTGAAGAGGCTCTCAGAATGATGGACGTTTTGGAAAACTCGGATGATTTGAAGTCTGAAAGAGTACGGTATAGATTTTATCGTGAGGCCGGACATCTTCATGATGCGATGATTTCACTTGAACGTGTGGACAGTCTCAACAATGCAATTTTTGAGGGTAGAATAAAGGTAAATCTTACAAAGTCGGTTCTTGATCACTATGCTCTGGAAAAAAATAAAAAAGAGATTGAAGTAAAAGAGTCTAATATAATAATATGTCTGTTGATTGTCATTCTTGTTCTGACAATAGTATGTGTCATCCTCATTGCAGGTAGATACTATAGAAATTACAAGGCGATGATGCAACGGAATCTTGCTATCGCCAATAATCTGCATGATGTATTAGAGCTGAAAGATACTGAGTGCTCGAAAGCTCGTGCGACCGTTCGGAGCCTTTTAGACAATAAAGTCAGAATATTCGATGATTTTTGTCGTGCTATGTATGAAAGCCATGATGCAATCTCGGCTGAAAAAAGAATATCCAAGGCCGTCAGTCAACTAATCAATGGTTTTGGGGTATCCTCAAAAGCTTATACTGATATTGAAAAAATTGTCGATAAGAGTTATGATAATGTTATGGCTGATCTAAGGGCTGATTTGCCGAAGATGAAAGAGGTTGACTATGCGTTGTTTCTGTATTCAGCATTAGGATTTTCGATCAGTGCTATCTCTATTTTTATAAAAGAAGAAAGGATAAGTGCAATATATGAACGTAAGCGCAGGTTGAAAGACAAGCTGAAAAAATTGGATGTGGAGAAGTCCCAACGGTATATTTCATTTATTAAATGAGGCTTTTGATGTGGGCTAGCAGTTGAAACATGGAGTTTATAATAGCTTGTGTATAAACAAATTGCATCAAGACCAAAAATATATTTTTTGGCCTTGATGCAATTGATTGACAGATAGGGTATTACAAAAATAAAAAACCAAGAGGAAAAAGCGGGATTATTTGGCGGATATGTATATGGTGACGTAACTTTGCCGTCGAAATAACTATTAACACCCTATTTTTACTTATGAAAAGGCAAATTTTTCTAATCTTAACATTTTTGTGCCTTAGTGGTTCATGTTCTGTCGCATTTGCACAGTCTGATAAGCCTCAACGTCCTAAGACAGAGAAGGAGTCGGTGACTTTTATGCACCGCACTAAAACGACCAATCGACCCAATATGCCTGCGCGTTATTCCATTCTGTGTAGGTATTCTATCGGTCATCTCAGTTTCGAGCTTCCGCCAAATGTGGATGCTGTCAATATCATATTAGGGGATGAAATGTTTCCTGTATGGGTCGGATTTGTTAACAAAGTGAATCCTGAGGTTGAAATTCCTGAACTGCATGGGGAAGTGCAGATTGTATGTATCACAGATTCCGGAAGTAAGTTCAAAGGGGTCTTGCAGTTTTAGTCATTCCCATGAACTGTCCATTAAGAAAAAACTTGTAAAAACCAATAATACCACAAATGAAAAAAGAAATTTACTCTATGCTTGCATTGGCAAAATTGGATTATAATATTATCGCATTATAGAAGTTGTATATATGGATGGTATTTATGGAAAGATTGCGTGAATCTCTCTATAAATGCTGCTTATGGTCTTGTGAAATTTGAAAATATTGTAATATGTTAAATTCGAAGTTCCTGATTTTGGTGTTTTCATTGTTGATGATTTCGTGTCATTCTGATGAACCTGATTCTTTTTGGTGGGATGCGGCTTCCGCTAAGATTATAGGGCGGGATCTCAGCAATCTTCATCCTAAAAAGGTTCATTCCGAGCTTTTATTTGGACATGTGGAGGAGTGTGATTTCAATGTGGTTGTAGATTATCCTGCTGAATGTAAGGAACGATTTGTGGCTGCATATTTTTCGCATGTAACTGCAACAACATCCATACTTCATTTGATTATCTCGCCCAATAATAGTGTGGTGAAGCGTGAAGCAGTGGTGATTGTCACCATCAATAAGCAAACTAAACGGCTGAAAGTGGTGCAGAGGGGTGAAGAGGGTATATTGGTGACACAATCGGTTGCCGGTCTGTATGAAAAGCGTGGTGGAACTGTCCCTTCCGATTTTTCGGGTATACTTACCGTAAAATGTCAATCCGATGTGGAGCTTTCTGCATCGCTTGTCAGTGAGGATGAGACTCCGTGGTGTGAAATGGAGTCATTTTCAAAGCTTGATGACGGAATCAGCTATGAGATTAAACTTCGTGTGTCTAAAAATATGGGGTTGGGCCGAATCGCAGGTTTGAGGCTTGAAGCCATTTCGGAAGAGGTGAAGAAGTTGCCCATACAGCAGGATCCGGCTCCATTCGATGATGAGGTAGTTGTGAAAACTACCCGAATGGGACAATTATGGGGTATGCTTGGGTTTGACAGGGAAAACTTCGGAAGAATATCCACACTTAAGATTGAAGGCATCCTTAATATGCTTGATATGGCCATGCTGGCATGGTGCGTGAATAAAGAAAATGTTGCAGAGGGGAAAGTCAAGCTTGATTTAGGGGCTGCTCATCTTGCAATCAAATATGTTGATAATTATTATGCTAAATTCGGGGCTTCTTCAGGAGTGCTTGAAAAGGTGAGGCCCGAGGGATGGCAGGATGAGCGAATTACTCCAAGGCTATTTTACGGTTCTACTGCTCTCGGTGAAATTATTCTGCCGGGCAATACCGAGTGTGTCGGACTGAGCGCATTCGAGGAGTGTCGGTGTCTTTCAAGAGTGCAGGTGCCAAACGCGCTTTCCGTTATCGAAGGAAGGGCTTTTTCCGGTTGTAATAGACTAAAGACAGTGGCCATCGGAAAGAATTCCTGTCTGAATGAAATTTCGGATGGAGCGTTTTTGTGGACCAATATAGACAATATGTATTTACCTGAGACTTGCAGCCTTGAATCCGGTAGTCTGGGCATAGTACAGAATCTTTATGTGTGTTGGGATGAGCCGCCGGTGACGGGATTGAATAAGGTAAGGACACTTTATGTCCCTTATGGTTGTAAGGAAAGCTATCAGAAGTGTTATCCATCCAAAAATATTGTGGAATGGAATCCTGATACTTATGAAATGTAACTCATGTTAAAACTAACAAATATCAGAACTATTATGAAAAATTGTCTTTGGTTTGTATTGGTCGCGTTGTTGTTTGCTTCCTGCAAGGAGGATGATGATTCCTCTTCGATAAGATTTGCAGTGGGGCAGGAGGATGTATGCGAGACCGGAATCAATTTTGATTGGGAAGAAGGGGGATGGGCAACGGCTTTTACCTGTAAGGGTGGCATACAACCGATGGTTTCTTCTGAGATGTCGGTGGATGCGGGTGAGAAGTGGATGGAGGTCAAGAGTAAAGTGTCGGCAGGGTATGGAGAATTTGCCGTTTTGGTCGAACCGAACCGCAGCAGTAAGATTCGCACGGGAGTGGTCACGATTACAGCAGGGCGTGAAATCAAGGAGATAAGGGTGGCCCAGGACTGCTACGGAGGTCTCATTGTGGATCGGAAACCGCTCAGAGTGAAAAATAGCGGTGGAAGGGTCTCGTTCAGAATGTGGGCAAAGGGTAAACCAAGTGTGACGCTGCCTAATTTTGAATGGGCGGAGGTTGTTTCCTGCGAAAAGGATGAGGATGGCAATTATGAAGTTGTGATTGAGGCTGAAGACAACAGTGGCGGCTTCGGACGCATATTGCCTTTGCGAATATCGGCCAACAATCCGACTCCCATCGAGGGGTATATCGATTTGCCATTGATTCAGGATCCGATGCAGTTTGGCGATACGGTTGTCGTTGTTAATTGGAGCCGCAGCGGAAAACTCAGCGTTTTGCTCGGAGAGGATGCTACGAATATCGGACGTATAAAACATCTGGAATACCGTGGAGATTTGGATGACTACGATATGGGGCCGATTTTTGACTTTCTCCACCAGAGGGGTTCCGATTCCATCTCGATTGACTTGTCGAAAGCCAGCTTCAAGGGGTGTGCGCCTTCACCGTACTATTACTACACGCCTTTGACGCTCGTAGAGGGAATGCGGATTCTTTATGATGATATAATGCCGGATGGTATGTTCAGAGGCATTGACAGGCTGGTCGAATGCCGGTTGCCAAAATATTTGAGGAATATAGGGAGGCGCGCGTTTGAGGGATGTGTCGGGTTGAAACGGATTTTTATTCCGCTGACGGTGGATGAAATAGGCGACAATGCCTTTGCCGGGTGCAGAAACCTTCGTGAAATCTATATCCATAAGCTGTCTGATATGAGGAAACTTGGCGACCGGGCATTCTTTACAAACGGGAGCGTAATTGAGTCATTGTTGTTTCCGGTATGTATGGAGGCCACTTCAAATGCCTTGAATGGACTTAAGGTGAAGAACCTGTATCTGGAGCAGGATACTCCTCCGGTGTGGATGCCGGCAAGAAGCACACGGATTGACTCGCTCTATGTCCCCGCAGGAACTGTCGAGGCTTATCGCTCCGCTCCGGGCTGGGGCGATGTCCCTGTCATCCTTCCTATCCCCGATGGATTCTGGAAGGAACCGTGGACAGAGGATGAGCCGGAGTGGTGAAAATATTGAATCCCGGGGGCGCGTCAGGCGCCCCTCCGGGATTTGACAATAAAAAAACGAAGGGTGGCCTCACGGTCATCCTTCGCTGCTTACACATAGTACTTAACGTCAGTGGATTTATAAATGTCTAATAATGCAAATGTCTCTTGATTTGTGGTTGAGAGTTTGTCTGTCTGTAACATTGACGGGGAGCCGGATTGTTTTACCTTTAATGTTTTTGAGCATTGCGCCCCTTCGATGTTGATGCAAAGTTATACTTTAATTTTGAAAAAACCTAATGGTGATTGTCTGCTTTAAAACACAACTCTGCGACATGTCGGAGCTAAGAGGGGATAGGAATGAAAATTTGACATCATCAGCCCTCGGAGGCTTGCATTTTGTTAGGACTGCGGGTTGGAAAGGCGTTAAAATGTAATTAAGTTAAAAAATGTTAAGATTTAATTTTCGTTTTCGATATATATCCGGATGTGGCGTGGATTTGGCGGGTATATAAAATAGGTGGGGACCGATTGGGACGGATTGGGGAAAAATCACTAACTTTGGGGTCGCGTTTTGCCGCCGCAGGTCCCGGAGGGTTCCGGCAGTGGCATTGGAAAAGGTTGGAGAGACGTGCAGCCGCAGGCTTCGCGCGCCTCCCTACCATACATACGCTCACTCTCATACGCACAGAAGAAGATGAAAGAAGACAACAACAACAGCAGCAACAGCAACAATACGAAAATCGTGTCGGTCGGACAGATTGACATCGGCCTTCCCGCCGAGCGTCCCGAGCCCGACCTTACGGATCTCCCCATCATCGCCATGCGCGACCTCGTCCTCTTCCCCGGGGTCACATTCCCCATCACCCTTGCCCGGGAAAGCTCCGTCGCCACAGCCGCAGCCGCCTCCTCGGGCCATATCCCCGTCGGTATCTTCTGCCAGCGCGATCCGTCGACCGAGAGCCCCACGCTCGCCGACCTCTATGACCTCGGCGTGGTTGCCGACGTCCTCAAGACCTTCGACCTCCCCGACGGCACTCACACCGCCATCCTTTCGGCCCGCGGCAAGGTGCGCATCACAGGTGAGGGACGGGGCGCCTCAATCCCCGGAGCCCTCTCAGCCGAGGTCAAGCCTATCCATGACTCCACCTCGCGCCAGAGCGACAAGGAATTCATAGCCCTCGTCGATGACATCCGTCAGACGACGCTCAACATCCTCCATGCCGGCAACGACAAGATGAGCGATCTTGCCTTCAATATCGAGAACATCCCCGGCCCCCAGTTGCTCATCAACATTATCGCCACCCATTCCCCCTTCCCCGCCGACGTGAAGATTGAGCTACTGCGCAAGAACCGTATGAAGGACCGCGCGCAGCTCCTCCTCAGCCATCTTGCCCACAGCGAGGAGATGGCCGAGATACGCGCTGAGGTTCACCGCAAGGCGCGCCGCAACATCGACGAGCAGCAGCGCAACGCCTTCCTTCAGCATCAGTTTGAAGTGTTGCGCGAGCAGCTTTATGGTGATGATGACGATTGCAGCGCCCTCGAAGGGAAAGCTGCCGGACTTGACCTCCCTGAAAATGTCAAGCGCACTTTCGCCAAGGAACTTGAAAAGCTCCGCCGCCTCAATCCCCAGAGCCCTGACTACTCCGTACAATACAGCTACCTTCAGCTCCTCACCGATCTCCCGTGGGGAAAATACAGCCATCTCGACGCAGATTTCCAGTCGGCCGAACGTATTCTCGACGAGGATCACTACGGACTCGAGAAGGTCAAGGAGCGCATCCTTGAACAGCTTGCCGTCATGATGAACACCCCCGATGGACGTTCACCCATCATCTGCCTTGTCGGTGCTCCCGGCGTGGGCAAGACCTCCCTCGGTCAGTCGATAGCCAAAGCACTCGGCAGGGCCTATCAGCGCGTATCGCTCGGAGGTCTCCATGATGAAGCGGAGATACGCGGTCACCGCCGCACCTACATCGGTGCCATGCCCGGACGCATCATTGATGCCATCCGCCGCGCCGCCACCTCCAACCCGGTTCTCCTTCTCGATGAGATTGACAAGACCGGAAGTGACTTCAAGGGTGATCCGTCGTCGGCTCTGCTCGAAGTCCTTGACCCGGAGCAGAACAGCCATTTCCACGACAACTACGTCGATGTGGACTATGACCTCTCGCACGTCCTCTTCATCGCCACAGCCAACACCCTCTCCACCATCCCCCGTCCGCTTCTCGACCGCATGGAGATTATCGACATCTCCGGCTATCTCCCTGAGGAGAAAATGGAGATTGCAAGAAGACACCTTGTTCCCCGTCTCGCCGCCGAAAACGGTTTCGGAAAGGATGAGATTACATTCTCCGACGCAGCCCTCACAAAAATCATCGAGAGCTACACCTCCGAGAGTGGAGTTCGTCTGCTCGAAAAGGAACTCGCGAAAGTAGTCCGCAAGATTGTGCTCGGCAAGATGCGCGGTGAGGACTACCGTCTCCATGTCGAACCGGAGGATCTGCGCCGCTACCTCGGTGTAGAGACCTACACTCCGGAGCGCTACGAGGTGTCGGACACCCCCGGCGTTGCGACCGGTCTCGCATGGACGGCTGTCGGTGGCGAAATTCTCTTCATAGAATCCTCATTCACCCACGGAAAAGGGGAGAAACTCACCATCACCGGCAACCTTGGTGATGTCATGAAAGAATCCGCCGTCATAGCCACACAGGTGGTCAAGGCCCGTGCCTCGCGCTACGGTGTGGATCCTGAAAGTTTCGACAACCGTCAGCTCCACATCCATGTCCCTGAAGGTGCCATTCCCAAGGATGGTCCCTCGGCAGGTATCACCATGTGTACCTCCATCCTTTCAGCTTTGACCGGACGCCCCGTGAAGCCCCGCCTTGCCATGACCGGCGAAATCACTCTCCGTGGCAAGGTTCTCCCCGTCGGTGGCATCAAGGAGAAGATACTCGCAGCCAAGCGTGCCGGAATCACCGACATCATCCTCTGCAGCGACAACCGCAAGAACATCGAGGACATCAAGCCGGTCTATATCGCAGGTCTTACTTTCCACTACGTCTCCACCATTGACGAAGTCTTCGCGATAGCTCTTGCGGAATAGTCCGGACGATAGCCAACGCTGTTTCCCTCTGTTAATCTCAATCAGAAATCAACCCTTTATATAATAAGGTATGAAAAGAATCCTCCTCCACATCGGGCTTATGCTCATAGTCGCCGTAGTCATCGGTTGGCTCTCCATGATGTGGCTCGATGTGTGGACACGTCACGATCAGACAATCACGGTTCCCTCCGTCAAGTCCATGACCTACGAGAGTGCCGCGACCACACTTGCCACAGAAGGTCTTGTGGCTGTCCTCAGCGACTCCGTCTATGACCGTACCACCCGTCCAGGAACGGTCATAGAGCAGAACCCGAAGGTCGGGACGATCGTCAAGGAAGGCCGTGAGATCTATCTCACCATCAATGCCTTCTCTCCCAAGATGGTCACACTCCCGACACTTACCGACATCTCCTTGCGTCAGGCCAAGTCGATTCTTGAAGGTCTGGAGATAAAGAATGTGGTCGAGAAACGCATCCCCAGTGAGTTCAAGGATCTTGTCCTCGGTGTCTACTACAAAGGACGTCGTCTCTCACCCGGTGCGCGTGTCCCTGTCAATTCCACCATCGAGCTCGAAGTGGGGCAGGGCCTTACAGACGTTTACGAGGAAACCGACAGTGTGGCTGAAGAGTCCGTCCCGACATCCGAACAGCTTAACCTATTTGAATGACAGTCATGAAAGAGGTTGAGAAAAACATGACCGCCACATCCGTTCCCGGGCCTGTTGCTCCGTTTGACGACGCCGACATTGATGCCGAGGAGCTTGACGGGGCTGACGATGGTGGGAGCGGAGAACTGTATGAGCACTTCCGCTTCACTGTTGACAAAGGTCAGCAACTGTTGAGAATCGACAAGTATCTCGTCACGCGCCTTGAAAAATCCTCGCGCAACCGCATCCAGCAGGCTGCCGATGCGGGCTGCATCATCGTCAACGGTAAGCCTGTCAAGTCAAACTACCGCGTGAAGCCGCTTGACGACATCCGCATCGTGATGGACCGTCCGCGCTACGAACTGGAAATCATTCCGGAGGACATCCCCCTTGACATTGTCTATGAGGACGACGCCCTTCTTGTGGTCAACAAGCCTGCCGGTCTCGTTGTCCATCCCGGTCACGGCAACTATTCCGGTACTCTTGTCAACGCTCTCGCATGGCATTTCCGCGACAATCCTGATTACGATGTGAGCGACCCGCGCCTCGGTCTCGTCCACCGCATTGACAAGGATACGTCAGGACTGCTCGTCGTGGCCAAGACTCCCGATGCCAAGACCCATCTGGGAAAACAGTTTTTCAACAAGACAACGAAGCGCGAATACAACGCACTCGTCTGGGGTGTGCCTTCACCCTCTGTGGGCCGAATAGAAGGCAATATCGGACGCAATCCCAAGGACCGCCTGCAGATGGCAGTGCTTCCCCCCGACGACCCTACGGGTAAACATGCCGTCACGCACTATGAGGTTCTTGAGGATTTCATCCATGTAGCCCTCGTGAAATGCGTCCTTGAGACGGGGCGCACGCATCAGATCCGCGTCCACATGCGTCATATCGGTCATCCTCTCTTCTCGGATGCACGATATGGCGGCGACGTCATCCTCCGTGGCGAGCGCAACGGCTCCTATCAGAAGTTCATAGGTAACTGCTTCGAGCTTTGTCCCCGGCAGGCTCTCCATGCCAGGACTCTCGGATTCGTACACCCGGATACGGGAGAAGAAATGTTTTTCACCGCTCCGATTCCCGCTGACATGACCGCCCTTATTGAAAAATGGCGCGCCTATACTAAAAATAGCGGAAAATAGGGTGAAAAACTTCCTTCCTTCATCCGCTTGGAGGGGTATTTGTCAACTCTTTGTTGATTCAGGTGTTAAAATAACGTTAAATCACTTGACATCGGCTTCCGCAGGTTGTAAATTTGCACTTTATTAATTATTATGGCAAAAAGGCGTCATCACTTAATACCCTTGTTCACCACTCGTGCTACCGCGACCCTTTCGGTTGCGCTGGTTCTCTTCATCCTCGGGCTTGCTTCGTTCATGGGGATAGCTGCCCACAAGGTCACACAAGGGATAAAGGAGAATATGGGCTTCGTTGTCCTCTTCAACGAAGATGTGACTGCATCGGACATTGATGCGGTCAAAACGCGTCTTAAGAAAATGACAGGTGTACGCGAGACGATATACTCGTCGCCTGATGCGGTGCTTGACCGTTGGCAGAAGATGGTCGGGGATGATGAGGATATAATCAAGCTTGCCGATGTCAACCCCTTCGTCGGTGAGATTGAGGTGAAGGTCTTGCCGGACTATGCCTCAACCGACAGCATCTCCCTTCTGACCGCTCCGATAATGCTCATGCCGCAGGTGAGTGAGGTAAAGGTCCACACGGCAATGGTTGACCGCGTTAACGCCACACTGCGCAGCATATCAATGGCCCTTGTCTTCGTTGCGATTGCATTGTTGACGGTATCGTTCATTCTTATATTCAATACAGTCCGGTTGACGGTCTATGCCCGCAGGTTTACCATCTATACGATGAAGCTTGTCGGAGCCACCTCTTCCTTCATCCGCCGTCCCTTCCTTACGGATAATCTGATAAACGGTCTTGTGGCCGGTCTGATTGCTTCCATTGCTCTCGTTGCGACGGTATATTACGGCAGCACATTCGAGCAGGAGATTGCCGGTCTGATAGAATGGGAGCTTGTTGCCGCCGTCCTCGCGGGAGTTATTGTCACCGGGATGCTGATATGCCTCGTCGCGGCTATCTTTGCCGCCAACCGCTATCTGCGTCTCTCGTATGATGAAATGTTTAAATAAAAAATATAGTAGAAATGGCTATTAAATCTACGCCTAAGGGCGAAAACGACGAATCGCGTCTGCAATTGGAAAGTGAGAGCCGCCTTCCGCTGCTTAAAATAAATTTCATACTCATGGCCATTGCGGGTGCGATGATCGTGCTCGGTTTCTGTCTGATGGCCGGTGGCGCCACGGATTGGGATGCGTTTAACGCGGATATTTTCTCGACTCGCAGGATTGTTGTCGGTCCGACAATAGCTTTCCTCGGATTCATTTTCATGGGCTTTGCAATAATGTATAGCCCCAAGAACAAAAAGAACTGAAAAATAGTCCTCCGTCCTCACGTTTAACACATATATCGAACTTTGAAATCTTAATTTTGAAAATGGATTGTATTGACGCTCTAATCTTAGGTATAGTCCAGGGACTTGCCGAGTATCTCCCCATCAGTAGCAGTGGTCATCTTGAAATCTGTCGAGAAATTCTCGGCCTTAAGCTTGCCGGTTCTGACGCTCTCGAATTTGACATCGTGCTCCATGTTGCAACAGTCCTCAGTACCATCGTGGTGCTTTGGAATGAGTTTGTGCCACTCTGCAAGTCATTCTTTACAATTGCGAGGGACGACAAGTTTTTCTATGTCTGCAAGATTCTTCTTTCCTGTATTCCGGTAGCCATTGTCGGCCTTTGCTTCAAGGATTTCGTGGAGCAGTTCTTTGGTAGCGGTCTGACTGTTGTCGGTTTTTGCCTTCTCGTGACGGCTGCACTCCTCACATTCGCATTTCTTTTCCGCAATCCCCAGCGTGAACGTGTCGAAGGCATCAAGGGCCACGACATCACATGGTTGGATGCTTTCGTCATCGGTTGCGCTCAGGCTGTGGCCGTTCTTCCAGGTCTCAGCCGTTCCGGTACAACCATCGCTACCGGTCTCCTTCTCGGAGACAAGCGTGACAAGATTGCACAGTTCTCATTCTTTATGGTCATTATCCCCATTCTTGGCGAAGCACTTCTCGACGTGAAGGATATGATTGGTGGCGAGGGTGTGAATGAGTCCATCGGTATGTGGCCTATGATTGTCGGTTTCTTCGCTTCATTTATTGTAGGATGCATTGCCTGCAAGTGGATGATTAATATCGTGAAGAAAGGCAAGCTTATCTGGTTTGCTGTCTACTGTCTCTGTGTAGGTCTCCTTTGTATCTTCTGGTAATAAACGCCTATGGATTTCGTTACAGGAGAAATACTCTATATTGACAAGCCTCTGGAATGGACCTCGTTTGACGTGGTCAAGCGTCTTCGTGGTGTCTTGCTCCACCGTCTCCACCGCAAGAAGTTCAAGGTGGGTCATGCCGGGACGCTCGATCCGCTTGCAACAGGAGTGATGGTCGTGGTCACCGGAAGGGCGACGAAACTGATTGAATCCCTTCAGGCAGGTGTGAAGGAATATGTCGCAACCGTTAAGCTTGGTGCTACGACCCCCTCGTTTGACCTTGAGACCGAGATTGACGCAACCTATCCCACGGAGCATATCACCATCGAAAAGATACGCGAAGTCCTTCCCAAGTTCACCGGAAGGATAGAGCAGGTCCCTCCGGCATTTTCCGCCTGCAAAGTCGATGGCAAACGTGCCTATAAGATGGCCCGTAAGGGTCATGAGGTCGAACTGAAACCTAAAGTACTCGTGATAGATGAGATCGAGCTTATGGATTTCAACCCCGACGAGATGGTGCTGACGCTGAGGATTGTTTGCAGCAAGGGAACCTACATCCGTGCGATTGCCCGTGATTTGGGCGAGGCTCTCGGTTCGGGCGGTCACCTCATAGGATTGCGGCGCACTCGCGTCGGTGAGGCTGTGATTGACAATTGTCTTTCTGTCGAGCAGGCTGTCGAGCTTATCCGCACTACTGACATTACTTTCCCCGACGACGATCAGGCCGGGTGCGAAGAGTAGAGGTGTGCGTTTCGTCCCTTGTATGATCCGTTGAATTTAAAGATATGATAAATTAATTGCCAACGGGTATTTTTTAATGATAATTCAGAAAAGAATATATAAGAAATTTTTTAGCATGAAGCTTTCTCAATTCAAATTCCGGCTGCCGGAGGAACTTATCGCCCAGCGTCCCGCTCCCGAGCGTGACCAGTCAAGAATGATGGTAGTCAACCGACGCACAGGCGAGATTGAACACAAGATCTTCAAAGACATCATTGATTATTTTGATGACGGTGACCTCTTTGTCTACAACGACACCATGGTATTCCCGGCACGTCTTTATGGCAATAAGGAGAAGACAGGCGCACGCATCGAGGTGTTCCTGCTTCGTGAACTGAGTGCGGAAAATAAGCTGTGGGATGTTCTTGTCGAACCTGCCCGCAAAATCCGTATCGGCAACAAGCTTTATTTCGGTGACGATGAGTCGATGGTTGCGGAGGTGATCGACAACACAACTTCCCGTGGCCGTACACTTCGTTTCCTCTATGACGGTCCTCACGATGAGTTCAAGAAGGAACTCTACAAGCTTGGCACGACTCCGCTTCCCTACTATATCAACCGTGAACCGGACGAGGAGGATGCAGAGCGTTTCCAGACCATTTTTGCGCGCAAGGAAGGTGCCGTCATTGTTCCCGGTGCGGGTCTTCACTTCTCGCGTGAGCTTTTGAAGCGTCTTGAAATCAAGGGTGTCAACCAGGGTTTCATCACCATCCACAGCGGTCTTGGCAACTATCGTGAGATTGATGTCGAGGATCTTACCAAGCATCGCATGGATTCAGAGGAGATGGAGGCAAGCGAGGAGCTTGTTGACCTTGTCAACAACACTAAGGATGGAGGTCATCGTGTCTGCGCTGTAGGCACTTCCGTGCTCCGCGCGATCGCAAGCTCTGTCAGCATGGGCGATCACATGAAGACCTATACGGGATGGACCAATAAGTTCATCTTCCCGCCCTACGATTTCTCTGTCACTGATGCGTTGGTGTCAAACTTCCACCTCCCTTATTCGACCATGCTCATGATGGTTGCGGCCTTCGGTGGTTATGACCTCGTGATGGATGCCTATAAAAAGGCTGTGAAGGAGGGCTACAAGTTTGGTGTCTATGGTGATGCAATGCTCATCGTATCATAAAGAAATAGGTCATTTGGTAAATCAATAGCAATCTTGGCTAACTATCTGACCATAGCATCTCAAAGTGAAGCGGCTTTTCGTGAAAAGATGAGCCGCTTCATCTCTTTTGCCATTCCGGTGACTACTGCGGAGGAGGCGAAGGAATATGTTGGCCTCTATGCCAACGAGTATCATGACGCTCGCCATGTGTGCTGGGCCTATATGATTGGTTCGGACCGCAAGGAGTTTCTGTCGTCCGACAACGGCGAGCCGTCGGGAACGGCGGGTAAGCCGATATTGGGACAGATAAATTCCTTTGGCCTTACCAACATAGTTATAATAGTGGTGAGGTATTTCGGCGGTATCAAGCTCGGGACATCGGGTCTTATCGCTGCTTATCGAGAGGCTGCACGTCTTGCTATCGAGGCTGCGGAGATTATCGAGGGTAAGGACATGACCACTCTGTCGTTTACCTTTCCTTATCTTGCCATGAATGATGTGATGAAGCTTCTGAAGTCTCAGAATCCGCCGGGTGGTCGTGAGGTCATAAAAATAATTGAACAGGCGTTTGACAATACCTGTTCAATCACTATTTCGCTTCCACTCGACCTACTTCCGGAGTTGTCGGGACGTATAGGTGGTATTTCCGGGACATCCATACTCAGTGCTACCGGGGCAGGTGAGGCGGATGAATAGGGGGGGAAGTAATTATCAGATTAATCCGAAGTGGCGGAAGGCATTGACCACGCCATGATCGGTGTCGGCAGTCGTCACATAGTCGGCTGCTTCTTTTACGCTCTCGTCTGCGTTTCCCATCGCTACACCGATGGCGACGTGGCGCAGCATACCGATGTCGTTGCCACCGTCGCCGAATGCCATTGTCTCCGAGAGCGGAATGTTGAAATATTCAATGATTTTGTCGATTCCAACGCTCTTGTCACTTCCTCGTGGAATAATGTCACAGAAGTATGGATTCCAGCTCGTCGGTTCGCATTCAGTGAGGATTTCCCCGAAGATTCCACTGTCAGTGCGCTCTTTTTCAGTTCCGAACGCCATCATCTGCACAACCTCCCTGCCATTGATTGTGTCAAGGTCGCGGACATCAATGTGGGCTACGCGTAGAAGCTTCATGACGTGGCGGACACCGTCGTCAATACGGTTGATGAAAATATCTCCGTCCAATGGAATGGCCACAAATGGTATCGTCGACTCATGGGAGAAGGGGATTACCCTTTCGATGTCTGTCCGCGGGATTGTTCGGCGGAAGATACATGTCTCTTTGTCGGAAAGCAGGCAGATCGCTCCGTTGACCGTGACGTAACCGTCAAATTCTGTGTCGCCGAGATTGTCAATCCATCTCAGGTGTCGTCCGGTGGCGATGAATACCTTTATTCCTTTCCTGCGTACTTCTGCAATCGCGTCCTTGACTTCCTGAGGTATGCCGTGGGAACCGAATGGCACCAGTGTCCCGTCAATATCAAAAAATATAGCCTTTATCATCTCGATGCTTTATCTTTTCTGTGAAAATCTGCTTTGGACTGCAAATTTAGCCAAAAAATTCCGGACTGTGAATTTTGTTGCGTAATTGCACACACCGGAAATAGGCAAAATCCACATATTCCTGTAGGACTTACTATAATTCAATGTATGAGGGTAAAACAATAGACGTTTCTCTACGTTACAAATAAAGATACCTTCACGTTTTACATTAATATTGAGATGAAGAGATTGCTTTTGATTGTTGATCCTCAGGTCGATTTCATAGCCGGGACTCTTCCGGTTCCCGGAGCAGAGGAGGCTATGGACCGGTTGGCTGAGTACATACATGAATCAGATGGACGTTATGCCCATAAAATCGTCACAGCAGACCGTCATCCTTTCGATCACTGCTCGTTTGACGGTCACGGTGGACCGTGGCCACGGCATTGTGTCCATGACACTGTCGGAGCGGCTGTGTGGCAGCCTCTTTTTGCCCCGTTATATTCAACTTCGGGCGCTGTCACCTTTCTATATAAAGGTGAGAACCGCGACGAGGAAGAATATTCCATCTTTAAAAATCGCTGTGCAGTCGAGCGGATAAGGCGGATTGTTGAGGATGAGGAAATCGGGCGCATTGACATCTGCGGACTTGCAGGTGATGTCTGTGTCCGTTCCACATTGACTGAGGGAGTTGGTATCTTCGGTAAGAATATGTTTCACGTTTTGACTTCGTTTTCACCGTCACTCGATGGCGGGGAGGCGCTTGCCAAGGCTATAGCTAAACTACAAGTGACATGCGACAGATAATAACACATTTTACGGACGACGATCTTTATAAATTCACCATGTGTTGCGCGGTGATCGATACTTATCCGCGCACACAAGTGAAATACAGTTTCACTGACCGTGACCACACCGTCTATCCTCCGGGCTTTGCAGAGGCTGTGAGCGAGCAGATAGCCATGCTTGAGAATGTTGTGATCACCGATGAGGAGATTGCTTTCATGCGAAGGCGCTGTACATATATCCCGACTTGGTTCTACAGTTATCTGAAGGGTTTCCGTTACGACCGTAGGTGGGTGAAGGTGAGTCAGGACGAAGAGGGGCATCTTGCAATCTCTTTCGAGGGATGTTGGAGCGATACTATTCTGCTTGAAGTGAAAGTGCTTGCGATTGTCTCGGAGCTGTACTACATGATGACCGGTAAGGCCGACGGCGTAGACTATGAGGCATACTATGATAAGTCATATACAAAGGCATCGCGTATGATCGAAGCGGGATGTAATTTCAGCGATTTCGGGACACGTCGGCGCCTGTCGTTTGCCTCGCAGGATGTTTGCGTCAAGGCCATGTCCGATTGCAACAAGGCTATTGCAGGTCCGGGGCGTTTTGTCGGCACAAGCAATGTTTACTTTGCCATGAAGTATGACCTTGTTCCTATCGGAACCATGGCCCATGAGTTTGTATGTGCCATTGCCGGCATGTATGGTCCTCTGATGGCCAACCATATAGCGATGAGCGCATGGTCCAAGACCTATCGAGGTGCGTTGGGCACATATCTCTATGACACCTACGGTTGGCGCATATTCAGCCTCAACTTCTCGGAAGACTTTGCCAATATGTTCAAAGGGTTGCGTGTCGACAGCGGTGACAACCGTCGGCAGCTCGATCTGATTGTCGACAAGTACCGTTCGCTCAATATTGATCCGCGTACCAAACAGATTGTGTTCAGCAACGGGTTGAATGTCGACGAGGCGATAGAAATCAACCGTTACGCCTCCGACAAATGTCAGCCATCATTCGGAATCGGCACCCATTTCACCAATGATTTTCCGGGAATCAAGCCGATGAACATAGTCATAAAACTTGTGGCAGTCAAAATCACAGAGTCGTGGCCCTTCTACAGCCTGACGTGTAAACTTAGTGAAGACGAAGGCAAATACACCGGCGACCCCTCCACCGTCCGCCGCTTCCTCGCCACCCTCCACCTCCCTGACCGTGTAGTATAGGTAGCAGCCGTCCCCGGTTGGCCTTGGCCCATCTGATATTCCAAGTTCGTAAAAATAACACCGGTAGCCGCCATTTCAAAATCTCTTTAGGTTTGAAATGGCGGCTACCGGTGTTATTTTAAATGAGTTTTTCAGATATGTAAAATCTCTTAGTAAGAGATCTTAACACTTCTAAAAGATCTGTCCTAAAAACGCTACAAAATTAGTCATTAATTTTAATATGTGCAAATTAGAATCCTGTATGTGAAAGGACTACGAGTGAATTTCTGATGCAGATTAATTGGAAATTCCATTTACCGAAAACATATTCTACCATACTCACAATGCTAAGATATTGATTTATCTATGATTGTCAAGAATCCATATCTCTTACTAAAAGATACTGCCGGAAACCGGCCATTTAGATTGACGTAAATGGCTGCCAACCATTGGGAAAGCTCCTGGATAGGCTCATCCCTGAGATCCGAAGCGTTTGGTAAGCGGACGGTTGTGGCTGATGCATGTTGCGGAATCTCTGCGCCGTGCAACAGGAAGAAATGTATCCTTTATTATTCTAACAAAATGAAAACAGCAGACAATCACTGGTATGCCATCAGGACAAGGCATGATTCCAAGGCCGAATCGTTGCTTGCAGAGGAATGTGAGGAGGTGTTTTTTCCGAAAGAAGAGAAGAAAACCTCGTCAGGAATCCTTCAGAGAAGGGCCATCATCCCGCATGTGCTGTTCATCAAGACATCACACGACAGGGCGCTTGAACTCGAATCGAGAAGCCGAAAGGAGGATGGAATGCTTGTCCCGTTCTGGATTTACCGCTACCACAAGGATGAGGCAATTCAGATAATTACCGAACAGCAGATTAATTTGCTCAGGCTTCTCACGGCAGACGATACTTCACGCTGTGAGATTTTCTCGAAAACGGATTTCAGGAAGGGGCAGCGCGTCAGAGTTACCGGTGGGATTTTTGAAGGCTATAGAGGAACAGTACAAAGGGTTAGAAAAAACCGGCATGTCGTGATTGAGATTGAAGGAATCTGCCTCGTCATGCTCCCTTTCATTCATCCGGACCTGCTTGAGGCTATCGACAGTCCGGATTAGCAATCGCTTCTCATTATATAATCATCTATTCTACAGTATTTTCCCTGCTTTTCATACTGACACATTTGCAATGACTTCGACTTTGTTGGACATATCGCAAGTTGACTTCATGGACTCTGATGCCGTCGACGGTTTTGCTGCGCTTACGGTGGCGACTGCCGATAGGGTGGGGATGTTCACTTCTGACACAGCTCACCGGCAAGCAGTCAGGGAGTTGCGGCTCAGTGCGAAGGACTGGGTGTATGGCGTAGAGGAGAATATCGCATTAATGTCAAGCGACGATCGCTTGAAACTCCTCGACAGCTATGACTGGATGCACCGCATAGCCTACAGCAGTCCGGCTCCCGAAAAATTCCTCAACAATCATATTCTCAGTGCTTTCGACGCCCGGATTCATGGTGACATGACGGTCGACGAATTCCGCTTATTCCATGCAATCGGCGATGCTCTCAACCGCCGTCGCGATGAAGCGTATTTCGACAGACCCTTGAAATGGTATTCCATGACTCTTGGCGACTGGACCGCGTGGGCCGAAGAGGGCCGTCTGAATCGTTTGCCATTGCACTCGGAGGTGTGTATCACTTCCGAACTGCTTGGTTCAGACCTTTTTTCGTTCGTCTCCCGTCAGCAGGATTTCAAGTCAGTCATTGCCAGGCGTCTTCTCTCCAAACTGACTGCCACTGGCGTCCTCGAAGGGCTCGACACCCCGACGCTCCTCAGCCTCTTCCCCTTGAACCATGCCCTCCTCGCCTCCGGTCTTGCCTCAGCCCTCTCCTCCGGTCTTGCCTCCGGCCGGTCAATCATCAATGAACCACACCTCCGCCACATTCTCTCCACCCGTCCTGACCTCCACCCCTTCCACCGCGAAGCATTCAAGATGGGGTAGTTTTGAACTCTAATTATCTGTTAAATGGGATTAAAACAGAACGTTGCATACAAAGGAATCCTAACATTCTCCAACTACATTTTTGGATTCGTCACATTCCCTTATATTACCCGAGTACTTGGTCCCGCCAACTTTGGTCTGGTAAATTTCGCCCTCAATACTGTTGATTACTTTCTGCTATTTGCCACCTTAGGCATAACGACAATCGGCACACGCGAAATAGCCGCGGCAAGAAGCAGTCAACAGAATCTTAATCAGACTTTCACCCGCATTCTCAGTCTCAACGTATGGTTCACCGCCCTCTCGCTTCTCATTTACATCGGCTGCATATTCGTCATACCTAAATTTTACGCGGCAAAAGAACTGTTTCTGATAGGAGCTGCAAAAATCCTATTCACTGCCTTTGCAATCGAATGGTTCTTCACCGGTCTTGAGAATTTCAAATACATAACCATACGAAGTGTAATCATCAAGACCTTATACGTCGCATCTGTCTTTATTTTCGTCAAGACTCCTCCCGACTATCTGCTTTATTTCCTATTGACAATCGGGTCAATAGTAATCAATTCCTTTATCAATTTCACATATTCACGCAAATTTGTCCATCTCACGCGTGAAGACATATTTTCGATCCACTATCTAAAGCAGAATTTCCGCTTAGGAGTCTACACCATAATGACATCTATGTACATAACATTCAATGTCATGTATCTCGGACTCGTCACTGACAACGAAGAGGTCGGCTACTATTCCACGGCCGTCAAAATGTACTTCATCGTTGTCAATATGTTCTCCGCCTACACCAATGTCATGCTTCCGCGAATGTCGGCTCTCATCTCGGGGAATCAGGAAAAACAATTCTCCGACTATCTTTCAATGTCATTCCGCCTCGTCATGATGACAGCCTTTCCGGTAATAATCTTCAGTGTCATCCTCGCGCCACAGATAATTCAGATTCTGTCCGGCCCGGGATATGAAAATGCGATTCTGCCGATGCGCATACTCATGCCGGCCCTTTTCCTCGTATGGTTCTCGCAGGTGATTGTTCTGCAAGGTCTTCTACCGCTCCGTAAAGATAATGTTCTACTCTATGCATCAATCATTGGTGGTACACTTGCCATCATCCTCAATCTTCTCATCACGCCACACTTAGGAGCCATCGGGTCAGCCATAACCCTTCTGGGATGCGAGATTGCAGTGACATCTTATTATGTTTTTATGATAGGGAAATATAAATATATGGCGCTTCCTAATCTGAAGGAAATAGGAAAATATCTGCTTCTCTCCCTGCCTTGCATTATTTTATGCAATATCGCTACGAAGGTTGAGAATGTTTTTTTAGTCATAATCATAGGTTGCATGCTCTGTTCTGCATATTTATATTTTGCAGTATTCAAACGCAAAATAACTATTTAGTATTAAATACAGACTAATGAAAATTATAGTATATATAATCCTATTATATTTCATAGGAGCGTTAGCATTTTTGGGAAGTACAACGCTTCTTAGTTTGTTCCATTATATATTGCTTGGAATAGGTGGTGTATCCTTTATTATTTATTATTCCAAGCATAAATGGGATAATATTGCCACTTGTATACTTCTCTATTCTGTAGTATTCCCTATATATGGCGCATATAAAAGTAATGAGATTTTTGGTCAATCTTTCTTTATGGGATTAGCGTCTCTAAGATATTTGTCAATGGTACTTTTAGCCTATTTTTTACTCCTAATAAAGTATGACTACCAAAAATTAATTTCTCAGATTAATTCAATTAATCTTGTTGTCGCCATAATATCTATAATTACCATTCTTATCTTGCAAATTCCTCCGACAAAACTCTACAATCTGATGGCCAGTAATAATATTTTAGGTCAAGGTCAAACAGGAGAGTCTACGGGCATAGATGGAGCTAATATCCGTGGTATTAGATTTACAGCGTGCTCTGCTTATATGATATTTTCATTAATTTATTATCAACTTGCAGTTCTAAAATTTGGAAAGCGGAAAAATTGGTGTTCCTTTTTAATCCTTACAATATATATTCTTTTTGTAAATAAAGGCAGGCAACCGATTGCCGTTATGGGTATAATTTATTTATTATATTTCTTAAGCTTAAAAGGCTTCAATTTAAAAAAACTCTGCATGATAATCGTGCCGGTAATAGGTGGAATAACATTAATATATTTAGATCCGACTATTTTAGGACGATTTACGACAGTGCTTGATGGAGAGCAAAGTAAGGACTTTTCAACACTTGCGCGTATAAAGGAGGTTGATCAAATCATGCCATATATTATGGATAATCTATTATTGGGTATTGGAAATCTATCTGCTCACTTCCATAATGGAGGCTTTCAATCACTATTTGGAAAACATTTCTTTTTATCGGACATTGGAATTTTTGGTACTATAGCACGAGGTGGCCTATTACTAATTATTATTTATATTAGTTTATACTATTGCCTTTTCAAGCGAATAAAGCTACTTACTCCAAATTTT
>CANCXM010000002.1 GCA_947381945.1 uncultured Muribaculaceae bacterium | reverse complement strand
ACCTTTTCCATGTTTGGCCGGCGTCCGAATTCACCGGCAAACATAGCGTCTTTTGGCTTTATGTGCCATTCCAGCAGACGTGGGGCGAGAGGGGTGTGGTGAGATTTTAGTAAATTTAAGAGTGAATCTTTAAAAAAAATAGTTAACTTTGGGTTGTGATAATCACCAACACTTAACCAAACACTTAAATTGCAAATGATATGCTAAGACCCGAAGATCTTGAACTCCTGAAAAACAAAGGAATAAGCGAGGCAGAGGTGGAAGCCCAGCTCCAGCGCTTCGTGACCGGATTCCCCTATTTGAAAATCAACGACGCTGCCCGTGTGGGCGCCGGTATCTTCCGTCTCGATGACGAGGAGATTGAGGCCGCATTGGAGCGTTGGAAAGAATATCTCGAACATGGCGGTGAGGTGTGCAAGTTTGTGCCTGCATCGGGCGCAGCTTCACGTATGTTCAAAGCATTGTTTGAATATGTTGACGGTGGCACCGATGAGCTGAAGGAAGGCACTCCCGTGGCCAAGCTCCTTGCCGATGTCGACAAGCTGCCATTCCTCCCCGAGCTCCGTGCCACAGTGGAGAAACTCTATGGCAAGTCGCTTGACGAAATGCTTGCCGAGGGACGCAACCGCGACATCATCGCTGCTATCGTTAACCCTGAGGGCATGAACTACGGCGGTCTGCCGAAGGGCCTTCTGAAATTCCATACTTATCCCGAAGGTTCGCGCACTCCGATTGAGGAACATCTCACTGAGGGAGCGCAGACTGCTGCCAATTCAAAGGGTGTGGTGAATCTTCACTTCACCGTGTCGGCCAACCACCGCAAGCTCTTCGAGGAGAAGCTCGCTGAGGTTATTCCCGCGACCGAGAAACGCACAGGTGTGAAGTTCAATGTCAGCATGAGCGAGCAGAAGCCTTCGACCGATACCATCGCTGTCAACCCCGACAACACTCCCTTTATGGAGGACGGCCATCTGCTTTTCCGTCCCGGCGGTCACGGTGCGCTCATCCAGAACCTCAACGATATGGAATCGGCAGTGGTGTTCATCAAGAACATCGACAATGTTGTCCCCGACTCGAAGCGTGGCGATACAGTGAGATTCAAAGAAGTGCTCGGCGGTCTGCTGCTTCAGGTCCACGACCAGATTGAGGAAGATCTCATCGCCATTGACGAGAAGCTTTACAGCGCCGACGACATCAAGCGTATGCTTGACTATCTCAACAATGTCCTCAATGTCCGCGATGCGAAGCTCGAGGAGATGGACGACGATGCCGTTGTTGCCTACATCCGTGCCAAGCTCGACCGTCCGCTGCGTGTCTGCGGTATGGTGCGCAACGAGGGTGAGCCCGGCGGCGGTCCGTTTATCGCCTTTAACCCCGACGGTTCGACCTCGCCGCAGATTCTTGAGAGCAATCAGGTAGACCCGAAGAATGAGGAATATATGAAGATGATGGCTTCGGCCACCCATTTCAATCCGGTCGACCTCGTCTGCTACATCAAAGACATCCACGGCAAGAAGTTCGACCTTCCGAAGTATGTCGACCCTGCAACAGGTTTCATCTCGTCGAAGTCGAGCCATGGCAAGGAACTCCGCGCTATGGAGCTTCCGGGTCTGTGGAACGGAGCGATGAGCGACTGGAACACAGTGTTTGTTGAAGTACCTATCTCGACCTTCAACCCCGTCAAGACTGTCAACGACCTTCTTCGTCCCGCACATCAGCAGTAAAATCCCACATTTCATGTCAGCGGGACGTTAAAATTCCGCATTTCATGTTGTTGGGTTGCTGAAATCCCATATTCCATGTCGTAGGGACGCTATTCATAGCGCCCGCCGCAGCATTACCATGCTGTCCAGGGAATCGACATAAAGACATAAGGTCAGAAGGGGCATAAGTTTTTTCTTTCAAAGAAATTGCGGTTGAATCGCGCCTATATTCGATGAAATTCACTGCCGCTAATCCCGACAGCTCAAAAAACTTATGTTTCTTCTGACCTTATGTCTTTATGTGCCTTTCAGGCAGACGTCAATTGCCTTACCATCGGAGGTTATTGATTTTTTTCGGGGAGGATGTCGGCTATATTTCTCTCCTGCGTGTTATATATACATAATTATATAATGTAACCTCTTCACATAAGTCATCACAATGAGCAAGAGAGATGAGATAAAGAAAATATGGACCGAGTGCTTCAAGGACCCGCGTGGATATGTCGATATGTTTTTCGATCAGGTCTATCGCGATGATGAGGCCATGCTCCTCACAGACCAGTCGGGAGCTGCAGTGAGCAGTCTGCTGCTGCAACATTTCACCATGTCGTTCCACGGTTCCGAACCGTCGGTGAGCTACATAGCAGGGGCCGCTACCCGTCGCTCCAAGCGCGGGCAGGGCTACATGTCGCGTCTCATGGTCGATGCGCTTCGCGAGTCGGCTGTCCGTGGCGATATGCTCTGTTCGCTTATTCCTGCCGATGAGGCCCTTTTCTTTTTCTACCGCCGTTATGGGTTCTCGACAGTGTTCTACACCAAGGAGCAGCGCTTCACCTCTTTCCATTCATTTTCGGTGAAGGGGGAGTATCACCACGTCGACAATGAAATGAGCGACGAGGTGTGGTGTGCTTTTGACCGTTTCCAGCGCCGTCGCAAGTGTTATGTCCTTCATTCGCGTCGTGACTTCTACAATATCCTTTCTGACCTTAAGACCGACGGGGGCAACTTCGTGGTTATGGCCAAGGACGACGAGGACAGCGGTAGTGTGATAGTCTCGATGGCGTGGGCGAGGAAGGAGGGTGACCTCCTGCTCGTGACCGATGTGATGGGGGAGGACTCTGACGCACGTCTGGCTGCTCTCAGGCAGTTGCGCTGTCTCAAAGGCAATACTCCGGTGCTCCTCTACGGCCACCCTGACGATTCGATGGGCGGACGGTTGATGCCGCGCGGAATGGGGCGTTTTGTCAATGTCGGCAAGGCTCTCTCGATTGTCGCTGCTGCTGACCCTAAGTTCTCGTTGCGTATAAGGGTTACAGATGACATCCTGCCCGACTATAATTCCCACACATTCATCCTCCGCGACGGACGGTGTGAGATTGACGATGACTACGATGGGCATCTCGATTTTGACGTGACGGTCGATGTTTTTGCCGATATAGTCTTCAGTTCCTCGGCCATCGGGTCGATTATCCGTTTCCCTTCAGTGAGACCTATGATAAGTCTTATGCTTGATTGAAGGGTTTGATTGTGATTGAGGATGCGGGTTTGATTACCGTGGATGATGCGGACGTCGGTTTCCTGCGTTTGATTGCCGTGGAGGATGCGGACGTCGGTTTCCTGCGTTTGATTGTCATAGAGGATGCGGACGCTTTGAAAAGCGTCCCTACCGCCTAATCGACGCGTCCGTCCCAGTGTCACTCTATACTCTATACTTTATACTCTATACTTTATATTTTATACTTAAAATAAATGATCATCAATTCAGCTCGTTTCGTAATCTCCAATTCATCGGTCGGGAAGTGTCCGAAGGATGCCCGCCACGAATATGCTTTCATTGGCCGGAGTAATGTCGGCAAGTCGTCGCTAATCAATATGCTTACAGGCCACAAGAGCCTTGCCAAGACATCGTCGACCCCCGGAAAGACACTCCTGATAAATCATTTTCTCGTCAATGACCAATGGTATATCGTCGACCTTCCCGGTTATGGCTTCGCTCTCCGAGGAAAGTCGCAGCGCGAAGCGCTTGAAAAGATGATTCGTGGCTATATCCTCAATCGCCGCGAGATGACCAACCTCTTCGTGCTGATTGATTCGCGCCACAAGCCGATGAAGATTGACCTTGATTTCTTCGACTGGCTCGGCGAGAACGGTGTGCCTTTTGCGATCGTGTTCACCAAGCTCGACAAGATGGGGTCGCAGGCGGGAAAGCGTAATGTCGAGGAATATTGCAAAATTCTTCTGGAGACGTGGGAGGAGCTGCCCCCGATATTCCTCACTTCAAGCGAGACCCGCAGGGGCCGTGACGAGCTTCTTGACTATATCGATCAGCTCAATAAACTTCCGGTCGAGACCGAGGGTGAGGAGGCTTGACAAGAAATTAGCTGCTCCGGATGCGAACCCTAAAGGCGTTAAGAATGTTTTTATGATATAAAAATTACAAACACTAATCTATAAATATTATGGAAAAGAAAGATAAACACGTTGCCAACGCCAACGATGAGGAACAGTATCGCGGAGTGGACATCAACAAAGCTGATAACAACAAGGTCAATCCCGAACTCGTCAAGCAGGATACCAAGGAACTCAACAACAATCCACGCAACAACGACATGTAGAACAGTGCGGGGCACTGTATTAAGTGTTAAGTATTAATTACTAAGTATTAAGTAGTAAGTGCTTCGTGTTTTTTGTAGACAGATGAACTAAATGACGGACAGTCGTGAGGGTCGGGTGAGATTAACCCGGTGAAACCTTTCGGTTGTCCGTCTATCGTTTTTTTTAACATCGTCGTGGATTCATGCTGTGGACAGGATGTTGCTTTTATGGAGAAAAATCCGTAACTTTGTAAGTTGAGAAAGCCCGAAAAAACAGCTTCTCGGCCCAAAGTCATGAAACGCAAGCTCATCATCCTTCTTTCAGCCCTCGCATTCACCCTCCCGGCCACAGGCGCGCAGCTCTCATGGAGCGGCACGTCAAGGAGTGTTATACGAATTGTCCCCGAATCCTCTACCGGTCTTGAAGAGATTTGTGTCGTCGACGGGATGAGTGGAGTGACAGTCGCCACGTCGGCTGCTTCCGCTTCGGATGTGAGATGGTATCGCTACTCCACACTCGGAGGTGGCTATGCTGAGGAAATAACCTCCGGCATAACTTTTGCCGACGGGCAATCGGTGCTTGGTAGCATTGATGGTGATATGGGCTACATAATTGAGACGGCCGGAAAGCAATATTGCTTCTGGGTGGTCGACTACAGCCGTCACCCCTTCTCCGTCACTTCTGTTAGTGAGGGAGCCGAAAAGGATTGCTCATTCACCATGCTCGACGTCAATGGCGAGGGAGATGAGATTGTCTACTACGGCATAAACGGACGGCGCTTCATCCTTGACCGTAGCATTAAAGTCTCATATCTGACACTCCTCGCAGATACTCAGGATGACGATGTGACTTCCGGTGAGACCGGGACTCCTGCCTTTGTCGAAGTAAACAGAGAGGAGACTTTTGCCTCCCTCCAGTCGCCGCTCTGCGTCCCGGCTGCCCTCTGCCCGACAGAGTTTACCGTCAGCGGTGACCGCTTCCTGCGCGAGTGGGGAGAGGAAGCCGAAGCGACATCAGCTACCATCGCCCCTTACGCTGTCGCAACTGTCACCACTGCCCGTCAGGAACAGCGCGACGTGGATAATGAGGTGGGTTCCGGCTCCGGGGGAGGTTCCTTCGGAGGATCGGCACCCTGCCGGATGAGCTTTGAGGCGGCTGTCACAGACGGCGCTCTCTTCAAGGAGTGGCAGATTTCGCGTTCGCAGGAGTTCGATGATGCCGGACTGCGGATTCAGGAGCTGTCGTTTGACTACACCTTCACTGAGGAGGGTCAGACATACGTCCGCTTCGTCTGCGCTAACGCCGACGGCAGTTGCGAGGCCCACGGTGATGTCTACACCATCTCCATCGGTACCTCCTCGCTCCATTGTCCAAACGCTTTCTCTCCAAACGACGACGGTGTCAATGACGAATGGAAAGTCAGCTATTCGAGTATCATCAGCTTCGAATGCCATATTTTCGACCGCTACGGCCACAAGATGACCTCCCTTTCCGACCCTTCACAGGGATGGGACGGGAAATACAAGGGCAAGGCCGTCCCCTCGGGCGCCTACTACTATGTCATCAAGGCAAAGGGCGCTGACGGAAAGGTCTATGACCTCGCGGGCGACATCAACATCGTCAACTACAAACAGTGAGCCTCCCCCAGGCTATCATACGAACATATAAACACCCCTAACGACTGAAACAATGAACAACTATCATAAATCGTTTATCGGCTCAGTAGCCGCCCTTGCACTTCTTGCCTTCTTCGCTCCTACGGAGGACATGCAGGCCCTCTCTCCATCGGCTTCAGTCCCAGAACCTGCAAGTGAGCAGTATTCCGAGATTATCAATCCCGTCATACCGAAATCGGTGAAATTCGCGGGCAAGAAGGTTGACCTCGACAAGACTGACCGTTGGGAGCGTCTTGACCGCGAACTGACAGCCATGGCTTATACCCACGGCAACACTCTTTTAGCCATCAAGCGTGCCAACCGCTACTTCCCTGTCCTCGCGCCCATTCTGAAGAAAAACGGAGTGCCTGACGACATGATTTATCTCGCCGTCATCGAAAGCACCCTAAATCCGCGTGCTCTCTCCCCGGCAAAGGCCGGCGGTCTTTGGCAGTTCATGCCCTCGACAGGCAAGGAATACGGTCTTGAGGTCAACGACTATGTCGACGAGCGCTATGACCCGGTCAAGGCAACCGAAGCTGCCTGCCGTTATCTCAAAAACAGCTATGCTAAATACGGCAATTGGGAGTCAGTGGCCGCGAGCTACAATGGCGGCATGGCCCGCATCACCAATGAGCTTGCCGCACAGCAGGTCGACACCGCCTACGATCTCTATCTCGCCGACGAGACCATGCGCTACATGTTCCGCCTCCTCGCCATGAAGCTTATACTTGAAAACCCCGCCGACTACGGCTTCCGCATCACCGCCGACCAGCTCTATCAGCCCCTCGAATACACAACTGTCGAGGTCAACACTCCGGTTGAGGACTGGCCGACATGGGCCAAGCAACAGGGCATCGACTATATGACACTCCGCGACCACAATCCGTGGATCCGCGCGAAGTCCCTCCCTAACAAGACAGGCAAGACATATATAGTAAACATTCCGACCAAAGAGTCACTGTCGCGTGAGCGGCAGAAGAAGTCGGTCTACAACCCCGCATGGGTCACCGACTGACGAATATTTTCCATAGACAGAAATGACGACAGCAAGCAATAATCATCAGCAGCAACAGGACGACAATATCATCAACGGCAGCAACGCCTCTCCCTATACCCGCAGCAAGCTCTGCGTCCAGGGCGCGAGGGTCCACAATCTGAAAAACATAGATGTGGAGATTCCCCACAATACCCTCACCGTCATCACCGGACTCAGCGGCAGCGGAAAATCGTCGTTGGCCTTCGACACAATCTTTGCCGAAGGTCAGCGCCGCTATATCGAGACCTTCTCTTCCTACGCCCGCAACATGCTCGGCAACCTCGAGCGTCCCGACGTGGACAACATCACCGGTCTCAGCCCCGTCATAGCCATCGAGCAGAAAACCGTCAACAAGAATCCCCGAAGCACCATCGGCACCACCACCGAGGTCTATGACTTCCTCCGACTCCTCTATGCGAGAGCCGGAACCGCTGTCAGCTACGTCACCGGAGAGCCGATGGTCAAATATACGCGCGAGCAGATTGTCAACCTTATCCTCGAAAAGTTCAACGGCCATAAGGTCTACATCCTCGCCCCCTTGGTCAAGAACCGCAAGGGCCATTACAAGGAACTTTTCGAGCAGTTGCGCAAGAAGGGTTTCCTCACCGTGCGTGTCGACGGAGAGCTGCGCGACCTTACCCTCAACATGATGGTGGACCGCTACAAAAATCATGACATCGAACTGGTCATCGACCGGCTGAAGGTCTCCGATAAGGACATGAGCCGTCTTGATGCCACCGTGCAGGATGCGCTCCGCCAGGGCGATAAGCAGGTGATGGTCTATGATGTCGATACCGATAAGGTCACATACTTCTCCCAGACACTCATGGATGCTGCCAGCGGTATATCTTACCGTGAACCGGCTCCCCACAACTTTTCTTTCAACTCTCCGCTCGGAGCCTGTCCCTGCTGCAAGGGGCTCGGCTATGTCAACATCGTCGACCGCGACAAAATCATTCCCAATCCGGCTCTGTCTATCCACGAGGGTGCCATCCTGCCTCTCGGAAAACACCGCAACGCCATGATATTTTGGCAGATTGACGCTATCTGCAAGAAGTACGGTTGCACAATCAAGACTCCGGTCGAAAAGCTCCCCGAGGAGGCGATGAATGAGATTCTCAACGGAACCTCCGAACGCCTTGTCATCGAGAACGAGACTATGGCCACCTATAACTACTTCCAGACCTACGACGGACTGGTGAAGTATATCGAGATGCAGCAGTCCGACGAGTCGTCGGCCGCAGCCAAGAAGTGGAGCGAGGGATTTTTCTCGCGAGGAGTCTGCCCCGAGTGCAACGGCGACCGTCTCAACCGTGAGGCCCTCCACTTTTTCGTCGACGGCAAGAACATTGCCGAGCTCTGCCGTCTTGATATTTCCGACCTCTACGAATGGTCGAAGGATGTGGAGAGCCGCTTGTCGCCGACGCAGGCCGTCATAGCCCACGAAATCATGAAGGAGATACGCAGCCGATTGAAATTCCTCATTGATGTCGGCCTTGATTACCTTCAGCTCAACCGCGCCTCGGCCACACTCTCCGGCGGGGAGAGCCAGCGCATCCGTCTGGCCACGCAGCTCGGCAGTCAGCTCGTCAACGTGCTCTACATTCTCGACGAGCCTTCCATTGGTCTTCATCAGCGCGACAACCGTCGTCTCATCGACTCGCTCAAACAGCTCCGCGATGCCTCCAACTCTATCCTCGTGGTCGAACACGACAAGGACATCATGCTCGAGGCCGACCATGTCATTGACATCGGTCCCAAGGCCGGACGCAAGGGTGGGGAAGTGGTGTTCAGCGGGACACCATCCGAGATGCTTTCTACCGATACACTGACGGCGCGCTATCTCAACGGCAAGGACATGATTCCCTGGCAGTCATCCCCTCGAAAGGGGACGGGCAAGAGGCTTGTGCTCCGTGGAGCGCGCGGCAATAACCTACGCAACGTCACCCTGACTTTACCTCTCGGCAAATTGATATGTGTCTCCGGAGTTTCCGGAAGCGGTAAGTCGTCGCTTGTCAATGCAACTCTCCAGCCGATTCTCAGTCAGAAGTTTTACCGTTCTCACACCTCGCCTCTGCCTTACGACAAGATTGAGGGGCTTGAAAATATCGACAAGGTCGTCACTGTCGACCAGTCACCTCTCGGCAAGTCGCCGCGCTCGAATCCGGCTACATATACCGGAGTTTTCACGGCCATACGCGATCTCTATGCATCACTTTCCGAAGCTAAGATCCGAGGCTACCGTCCGGGACGCTTCTCCTTCAACGTGGCGGGTGGACGTTGCGAGACCTGTGCCGGCAATGGCTACAAGACCATCGAGATGAACTTCCTCCCCGATGTCCTCGTCCCTTGCGAGACCTGCGGAGGAAAACGCTACAACCGCGAGACCCTTGAGGTGCGTTTCAAAGGCAAGTCCATTGCTGATGTGCTCGATATGACCATCAATCAGGCTGTGGAATTTTTCGGTGGTATCCCGGCTATTATCAATAAAATCAAGGTGCTGCAGGATATAGGTCTCGGCTACATCAAGCTCGGCCAGCCCTCATCGACCCTCTCCGGCGGTGAGAACCAGCGAGTGAAACTCGCAACCGAACTTTCGCGCCGCGACACCGGAAAGACCCTTTTCATTCTCGACGAGCCGACAACCGGATTGCACTTTGACGATATCCGTGTGCTTCTCAACGTCCTCAACCGCCTTGTCGACAAGGGTAATACTGTTCTCGTCATCGAACACAATCTCGATGTCGTCTGCTCTGCTGACCATATCATCGACATGGGACCGGGTGGAGGAAAGAACGGAGGTCACATCATAGCAACAGGTACCCCTCTGCAGATTGCGAAGTCCGATTCGCCCACGGCTGCCTTCGTGCGTGAGACCCTTCAGCAGCAGGGAGCCTCTTTGTAACAAGTATATCCGCTTGTGTTGAACCCTCAGCGTAGACAGAATGTTTTAATATATGTAAATCATATATAAAACATTTAAAGGTGAGATCTATAATACTACTGTCAATATTCATCGCATTAGCCGCCCGGCTTGACGCACAATCATCTTTGATAATTCCGAATGAGTCATCCGTGATTGAGACTGAGGCTGCTAAACTGTATGATAATGAGACGGTTCTCCGTGATGCTGATGCCCCGGACCGTAGCCGTCCATATTTTGCCCTGCGCAGTAATGCTTTGCTTGATGCTGCTCTTGTTCCAAACCTTTCCTTTGAGGGTGGTCGCGGGCAGTGGGGTGCCGTCGCTACATGGGCTTTCGCATGGTGGGGTGGCAGTGCGAAGACATGGCGCATGTATGGCGGTGAGGTCGAAGGTCGCTACTGGTTCGGAAAAACCACGATGGAAAAGACCTTGACAGGTCATCATGCAGGCGTGTTTGTCGGGCTGTTCACCTACGACATCAAGTTCGGAGACGTAGGCCGCCAGTGTCCTGACGTAGCTGCGAGCTGGGGCGTGAGCTACGGCTATTCGGTCCCCTTGTCGCGCAGAATCAACCTCGATTTTAACCTCGGTATCGGTTTCATCCACTCGCATTATGAACGTTACCGCTATCAGTGTGGAAAATATGTCTGCGACGGCAACCGTAAACTGCATTATTTCGGCCCTGTCAAAGCCGAAATCTCTGTGGTATGGCTCTTAGGCAACGACAACTACAATCGGTAAGCTGCCATCCGGCAAGGTGATTACTGAATATAAGAAAAAAGTCATCGAGACTTCTGCTCTCCCTTTTACGGGAAAACGGAAGTCTCGATGACTTTTCCGGGGAAAATTATCCGTGTATGCTGTTGTGACCTTCTATTTCTGTGCCTGATAGGGGAAAACCTTGATCAGTCCGTTATCGATATAGTACGAGCCATCGGCTGATGCATTCTGCTGAGCGGGGTTTTGCTTGCACGTACTGCTGTTGGTGCAGTTGGGCTTGTTGCCCTTTCGACCCTGCGAATTGGCTTTGCTCCCATGACGCTCACCACGTAAGGCTTGGTCCTTGCCATGACGGTGATGCTTTCCATCCTTGCCTTTAGCTATATGCTTGTGGCCTGGAGCCTTCATGCCTTGATCGACGTAGCTGTTTTCAAGGAACTGCACATACTGTTCGGGGGTGAGGATGTTTTTGACTTTCGCAAGATAGTCGCGACGGTTCTGGAGACGCTGCTCTGCAAACTGCTTGCGCTGTGCCTGCTTTTCAGCCTTAGAGAGCTGCTGCTTGTCTTTGTTTTTAGTGCAACTCTGATTGTTCTTGCTGCAAGAGGCATTCTTTTCGCCGTTGGCGCATTTTGCACCCTTTGCGGGTTTGAGGGCCTGCAGTTCGGCTTGCTGTTTTTCAGTGAGATTAAGTCCCTGGAAGGGATTATATTTTGGTGCATCTTTCTTGGTGCAGTTGCCGGAGGTGCATTCTGTTTTTGCCTGCGGACATGCGTTCTGGCTCTGGGCTGACGCTGTAATGCCGGCCATTGAAGCGAGGAGAACTGCGATGCTGAGAATTGTCTTTTTCATAATAGTTCGTGTTTTATGGAATGTGTGTATTATATTGTCATTCAATTTATACATTTATTTAGACAATTTGATAAGATAAAGGTTTAGTTCGGCGATGATGGATTTAACTTCTTTTGTATCAGATAGTAAAATAATGTTTTCCTTGTCCTTTGTCATGATTGCTTGCCGATGAAAATGGATGCTGGCACTTGTCTCTGATAGTTGATTGCAGGCCGGAAAGTTCGCAGGCTTCCCGGCCTGACAGACCGTTTCTACCGACGGTTGGCGGTCGCGGCGATATGTGTACGCGATTCGTTTATGCGTCTGTCTTTGCAACTGCACCTGTCGTAGTCTTGGAGTTGCGGAGATTACGGTTGACTTTGCCTTTTCCGTGGCGTTTGCAATCTTTGTTCTTTGCCATGGTTTTATGGGCTTTGCACTTCATGTGTCCATGTCCCCTGCCATTCATGATTCCGCGGTCACAGTAGTTGTTCTCAAGGAATTTCACATACTGTTCGGGAGTGAGGATGGCCTTCACCTTTGCAAGATAGTCCTGACGGTTCTGTTTGCGCTGCTCCATGCGTGCCTGACGCTGTTCCTGACGGGCCTTACGCTGTTCGGCAAGCTGCTGTCGGCGTGCTTGTTTCTCTTCCTGAGTGAGCTGCTTTTTGTTCTGCTTGTCGGCTGTCTTGCCACCTTTCCTGGCTTCACCACTCCTTGATGCGTGGAGTGCCTGAAGCTCACTCTGCTGCTTTTCAGTGAGGCCAAGACCTTCGAAGGGATTGTGGCGGGGGGCTTTCTTCTTATTGGCAGCTTTCTGTGTTTCGGTAGTTGCCTTTGTGGTGGGATTTGACTGGGTCTGGGCTACAACTGAGAAACCTGACATCGAGGCGAAAAGGACTGCGAGACTGAGAATTGTTTTCTTCATAATGTTCGTCGTTTTTTAAGGAGAGGTTATTTTTTTAATGATTGATTTTCTGTGTTATTGTACTGTTAAGACTGCCGTCAATGCCGATGGTTTAATGTCCCGGAAGAATTTAACATCCGTTGTACTGAGGGTTAAAAAACGGCGGGAAGATTTGTCGTGAGGCAGTTTTAACGATTGAAAACGCTATTCGGTCGAAATTAACTTGAATTTTAGAGGGGAAATGATTAAATTTGCATGTTAAAATAACATCTAAACAATGAACAAGACAGGCAAATTCATAGCTCTCTCCCTTACAGCCCTCCTCGCATCGTGTGGAGGAGGCAACAAATGGCATCTCGACGGCAAGATTTCAGGTTTGTCGGAAGACGATATGGTGGTTCTCGAAGGCAACAACCAAGGCTATTGGTATCCGATGGATACAATCGAGGTGTCGTCCAACGGTTCCTATTCCTACAGCCGTGAGGCTCAGGGCTATCCTGACATCTACCGTCTTCGCGTGGGTGACAAGTCCGTCTATTTCCCGGTCGACAGTATCGAGTCCATCACACTTTCAGCAGAGGCTCCTGACATTGAGTCGACTTTCACTCTCGGAGGCTCCCCTCAGGCCGCTAATCTTGTCCGTGTCGACAGCATGATTCGTGTGGCAGCCGCTCAAGGTGGTGCAGCTTCCGTCAGCACCAATGCTGAACTCAAGCGTCAGCTCGGTCAGATGATAGTGGCCGACCCCGCAGGTATCGTCACCTATTATATAATAAATAAGAGCGTGGCCGGAAAGCCCATTTTCAATCCTTCCGTCAAGGAAGACCTTCGTATCATCGGTGCCGTTGCCAATGCCTTCAATGAGCGCCGTCCTTCCGACCCCCGTACCGGCTATCTGCGCCGTCTTTTCCTCGACAACCGTCCGAAGAGCAATCTTGATGTCCTGAACGAAGGCAATCTCCGTGTGGCTAACGAGGTTCGTGCGTTCGACATCAAACTTTTCGATAACACCGGCAAGGAACACTCTCTTCTCGATGTGACTTCGAAAGGCAACGTCGTGATTCTGAATTTCACAGCCTATACAGCCGACGGTTCCCCTGCATTGAACGTAGCCCTCAACAAAGTGTATGAGAAGTATCGTTCGCAGGGCCTTGAGATTTTCCAGGTCGCATTTGACGATGACGAGTATGCCTGGAAGCAGGCTGCCAAGAATCTTCCGTGGATTACTGTCCTCAACGGCCCCAACGATGGCGACAAGGCTCTCCGCGACTATAACGTCGGCGCTCTTCCCGCTATTTTCATCTTCGACAGAAACGGCGACGTTGTCGAGCGTGTGTCCGACATTTCCACTCTTGATTCATCAGTGGCTCGTCGTCTCTAAGTATCCACTTCATTGCCGGTGAAGTCACCGGTAGCCTCGGAGACTTGAAAAATTTTGAATAAGGAATTGATATTCAGTATTTGAATTGAAAACTTTCTATAGGATTCTTAGGTTTGTCCTTGTGTTTGTGCTTGTGCTACCTCTGGCAGTACCGATAATCCTATATGTGCTTTTGTCGCTGCCCTCAGTACAGAAGCAGATTGCGCTTAGTGCCGAACAGGAGCTCACCGCCCTGCTCGGCACTGACGTGCATTTAGGGGAGGTGAATGTCGCGCCGTTTAACCGCATCGTGCTTTCCGATGTAGCTGTCATGGACAATGCCGGTGTCAAAGCTCTGGCGATTGACCATCTCGGTGCAGGCATCAGCATCTGGGAGAGTCTGTGGGCGAGCCGCCCGGTCATATCATACGTTGAGCTGATTGACTTGAAGATGACACTCTACAAGCCAACAGCCTCCTCTCCGCTCAACATCCAGCCCATCCTCGACCGCTTCAAGTCGAAAGAAAAGAAGGAGCCGATAGCCTTTGACCTTGCCGTCAATCTTGTGGTCATCCGGCGTAGTGAGCTGAAATATGATGTCCTTGATGCTGAGCCTGCGGATTCCGGTCGTTTTGACAGGAACCATATTTCAGTGACAGGTCTCAGGACCGACATAAGCGCACCTAAGATTTCCAACAATCGTCTGCACATCGACGTGAAGCGTCTTGGAGCTTCCGAACGCTCAGGTTTGGTCCTGAAGGAGTTCACGGCTTCAGTGTTTGCCGATACTGAAAACATGGAGATCAACAATCTGATGTTTGAGGTTGGCAGGTCGCGTTTTGCCTTCAATGACATCACTTTGTCATCGCCTCTCGGACCGGGATTCGATGTGGCAACCATGCTCCGTTCCTCTTTTGAAACCCTTCCCGACACCTATCTTGTCCTTTCGGACCTCGCTCCATTCGTTGCTGAACTCGGTGAGATTGACGAGCGGATGGATATTGATTTTGAAGCAGAAGGTGAGCTTGACAATATTCTTATCCATCGCTTCTCACTGGAGTTTCCGGACCGCAATGCCCGTCTGAGCACACACGGTGTGATTGAAAATCTCACCCGTGGACGCGATTCCCTCTCGGTTGACCTGCGTCGGTTGAATCTTGTGGCCAATGTCCCTGCCGCGCTTGGTTTCATGGCTTCGCCGTCGAGCATGTTCCATTCTCTGTACGCAAAACTTTCCCCTTTGGCTGAACTTGGCAACATAGACCTTCTCGGCGACCTCTCGTTTACCCCTAAGAGCCTTGATTTCAACGGCTCGTTGAATACCGGATGTGGCAATATCGACATTGACGGAGGCCTTTATCGCGACGGAAAATCAAGTCCGTTGAAGATTGACGGTCGCGTGACGACATCTTCCTTTGCCCCTGCTAATATCCTTCCGCAGCTCGCACCGCTTGCCAATGTCGCATTCGATGCTTCGGGCGACGTCGTGATTGCGCAGAACAGCTATATCACCGGAAACGCACAGGTCAACGTGACTGAACTCGAATGGAATGGCTATGCACTTGACAATATCACTGCCGGAGCGAAATTTTTCGGTGACAAGTTTGAATTTTCCGCCTCCTCAGCCTCACCCTACGTTGACTTTATCGCGAGTGGAGGTGCCGACTTCAAGAGGGAGATGCCTCTCAATGAATTTTATGCCGAAATCCGTAAATTCTCCTTCGCCCCATTCGTGAAGGGAGGAGCGATGAAGGATTATGTGCTTGCATGTGATATCGATGCTTCTGTCCGTGGCCGTAATCCCGACTCAATGGAGGGTTGGGTCAAGGTAGAGGGTCTGAAAATGGCCGGTGCAAACGGAAAATCGCTTGCCATACCTTATATCGAACTTGAAGCCTCCGGGCCGGATTCGCTGAGGTCCATCACACTGCGTAGCCCTCAGGCGGATGCCGACATCTCCGGCCGTTTCAGCCTCAAATCAATAGGCCGTGATGTCGCCGGAATCATTTCTTCGGTCTATCCTGCTCTCGTGCCTCCGGTCGCTGATGTGGAAAATACTCTGGATTGCAATCTCGACATCAGGATAAAGGAGGACACGACTCTGTCGCGCTTCTTCAACTTGCCTGTCGACTTTATCTATCCCGTCTCTGTCACATCAATGGCGAAGGGTGGTGAAACCCCGACACTCGGTCTGTCGGTCGACATGCCCTTCCTTCGCAAGAAGGACAAACTCATTGAGGGCAGTCGTCTGTCACTGCTTCTCGATGGTGCTGAACGTCAACTTCAGTTCATTGCCCATACTTCAGTCCCTACAAAGGACGGTATGCTTGCGCTCGACATCGAGTCGAAGGGTGTGACCGACTCAATTCATACGGATATTGGTTGGGTGGTCGACCGTCAGAAAGAATTCAAGGGAAATCTTGATTTCGCAACAGTTTTTGCCCGTGATGAGGAGAGCAACGCCCTTCTCACCGACATAGATTTCCACACGTCCCAACTCATTTTCAACGACTCCGCATGGACTGTCAATCCCTCTCAAATCAGGATTGCTCCCGGACGCATTGTCGTCGATAACCTCAGCGGAGGTCGCGAGGGGCAGTCGCTCAGCATTAACGGTGTAGCCTCAGCAGATTCGACTGACCGTCTGGTGTTGAAACTCCGTAACATCGACCTTGACTATATTTTTGAAAGCCTCAATCTCAGTGATGCTGTCCAGTTCGGCGGACGCGCCAACGGTGATTTCTACGGCCTTAGCCTCTTGTCGGGCCATCCCGTCCTCTTCACCCCTCAATTGAAGGTAAAGGGACTGAAATACAACCGTTGTGTCATGGGCGACGGTGACATCCACTCCTATTGGGACCATGCCAACAAGCGCATCATGATTAATGCCACAATCACCCAACCTACAGGTGAGGCCTCGTTGATTGACGGTTACATAAAACCCATGACGGAGGAACTTGATTTCAAATTCTCTGCAAAGGATGCTCCTGTCGGGTTCATGGCTCCGTTCATGTCGGCGTTCACCTCGAAAGTCTCCGGCAAGGTTTCAGGTGATGCCCACCTCTACGGAACTTTCAAGGATATTGACATGACCGGTGATATTTTTGTCGACAATCTGTCGATGAAACTCGATTTCACCGATGTGACCTACACCGCTACTGACAGTGTCCACATCACTCCGGGACGCATACAGTTCGACAATATCCGCCTTACCGACCGCTACGGCAAGACCGCTGACCTTAGCGGTTACGTCACCCATAACTATTTCCACGATGCCTCTTTCGGATTCAATGTGAGAAATGCCCGTGATTTTCTTGTCTATGACGTGAAGGAGAATCACACCGAGGATCCCTGGTATGGCAAGATTTTCGGAAATGGAAGCGCAACCGTCACGGGAGTGCCGGGTAAGGTCGATATTGATGTCGACATGACCACCGCACAGAATTCGCGTTTCACCTTCGTGCTCAGCGATTCCGAACAGGCTGTGGACTACAACTTCATAACTCTCCGCGACCGCGACAAGGCCAAGAAAGATTCCATCGCGGCGCTTGACCCGACTCCGATTGTCATACGTCAATTGAAGGAACGCATGAAGCATGAGGAGGAGGGGAGTCCTTCGCTCTACAATATGACATTCAAGGTCGGCATCACCCCTGATGCTGCCATAAATCTCATCATGGACCCTGTCGGCGGTGACAAGATTACGGCATACGGCAGCGGTAACCTCAGGATGACTTATTCTTCGGATGGAGATATGAGGATGTATGGCGAGTACACCATCAATAGCGGTAAATACAACTTCACGCTTCAGGACATCATCATAAAGGATTTCGACATCCGCGAGGGGAGCAAGATTACCTTCCTCGGTGACCCCTACGCTGCGCAGCTTGACATCATTGCCTCCTACGCCGTGAACGCCAATCTCAGTGACCTCGATGAATCATTTCTGGAGGATAGGGAACTCAACCGCACCAATGTCAGGGTGGATGCCTTGATGTTTGTCCGTGGCGACATCCGTCAGCCCGACATCAGTTTTGACCTTGAATTCCCGAGTCTTTCGCAGGATATTTACCGTAAGGTTCGCTCGATTGTCTCCACCGAGGACATGATGAACCGCCAGATAATCTATCTGCTTGCACTCAACAAATTCTACACTCCCGACTACATGGCTGTCAACCACGGCAACAACGAATTCGCTGCAGTGGCCACCTCGACACTCTCTTCCACTCTCTCATCGCGCCTCGGCTCAATGCTCGGACAGTTGAGCGACAACTGGAGCATCGCGCCGGCTATCCGAAGCGACCGTGGCGACTTCTCGGATGTGGAGGTTGATGTTGCGCTGTCAAGCCATCTGCTCAACAACCGTCTGCTGCTCAACGGCAATCTCGGCTACCGTGACAAGTCGCTTAACAACAACAGTTTCATCGGCGATTTCGACATCCGCTATCTTTTGAACCGCTCGGGCACTATCCAACTGAAAGCCTACAACCGCTACAACGACCAGAACTATTACCTCAAAAGCGCCTTGACAACTCAGGGTGTGGGTATTGTGTTCAAGCGTGAGTTCGACAACATCTTCTCCTTCCTGCGCCGACGGAAAGATAACAAGAAGAGCGAAAAGGAGAAGAAGGAGTCCAACGACGATGAGGCCGTTCCGCAGAACGAAAGTGTGCTTGAAAAACGCAAACGTATCCCGACCGACAGTATCTTTGACGGAAAGTCGGGGGCTGAATGACGGCAATGTTGAAATATTCAGCGGATTTTATGCAAAAAAAGACGATGGCATAAGTAACTTTTTGCCAATCGCTTTCGTCTAATATATATTGGGAGTTCCCGCATCCCGCAGGACTCCTTTGTCGGTGACAGATAAACCAACTCAATTAAATATCACGTTATGAGAAAAAGTATTGTTTCTTTGGCTCTGCTCGCGGCTTCAGCCGTGGGTGCATCTGCCGCACCTCTCTGGTTGCGCAATGTAGCCATTTCTCCTGACGGCTCCACGATTGCCTTTACATATAAAGGCAATATTTTCACTGTCCCTGTCAAGGGTGGTGAGGCCCGTCAGTTGACATCGGGCAGCAGCTACAACACCACTCCCATCTGGAGTCCCGATGGCAGCAAGATTGCTTTCGGAAGTGACCGTGAGGGTTCGATGGATGTATTTGTGGTCAACAGCCGTGGCGGTGTTCCCAAGCGTCTGACCACCAATTCAGGCAATGAGACTCCTCTTGCTTTCAAGGACAACGGACACATCCTTTTCAGTGCGTCCGTCCTCCCTTCACCGACAGCCGCACAGGCCGGTTTCACCTCGCAGGTCTACAGCGTTGACCTTGAAGGCCACCGCCCCGAGATGTTCATGTCGCTCACGATGCCGTCAATCAGCATCGGTCGTGACGGCCGTCTTCTCTATCACGATAAGAAGGGTGTGGAGAATATCTGGCGTAAGCACGAACGTTCGTCCGGCACATCCGACATCTGGATTATGGCGGATGGCAAGCATACGAAGCTTACCGATTTCAACGGTCATGACCTGAATCCCGTATGGGCTCCTGACGGTTCGTTCTATTTCATCAGCGAGGAGGACGGAACGCTCAACGTCTACAAGCGTTCGGTCGATGGCAAGCAGAAGAAGCAGTTGACCTCTTTCACCACCCATCCGGTCCGTTCACTCTCGGCTTCCAACAACGGCACGCTTGCCTTCAGTTGGGACGGTGAGATTTACACCATGAACGAGAACGGGAAACCGGAGAAGGTCAATGTAGAGATTATCACTGACGAATATGCTTCACCGGCAGAGAAATCACTGCGTCGTTCGGGTGCATCGTCGATTGCAGTGTCGCCCGACGGCGAACTCGTGGCATTTGTCCTCAGAGGTGATGTCTATGTGACTTCCACAGAATACAATACCACCCGCCGCATCACCGACACTCCTGCTCAGGAACGTGCGGTGGATTTCGCTCCTGACGGCCGCAGCATTGTCTATGACAGTGACCGCGACGGCATCTGGCAGTTGTTCACCACCGAAATCAAGGATCCGTCGGAAAAATCGCTTCTCTATGCAACTGAACTTGTCGAGAAACCTCTCTATAAGAGCGACAAGCCTGCATTCTTCCCCGACTACAGTCCCGACGGCAAGAAAGTTGCATTCCTTGAGGACCGCACAACTCTCCGTGTACTCGACCTGAAGTCAAAGAAAGTGACCACGGCTCTCGACGGAAAGTTCAACTATAGCTATCAGGATGGCGACATAGGTTTCGAATGGGGTCCCGACAGCAACTGGCTGCTCATTGACTATATCGGTGTCGGAGGTTGGAACAATTCCGACATTGCGCTCGTGAAAGCCGATGGCAGCGAGGTTGTCAATCTCACTGAAAGCGGCTACAGCAACGGCAGTCCACAGTGGGTGCTTGACGGTAAGGCTGTCGCTTATACCACCGGAAAATATGGCTATAAGAGCCACGGTAGCTGGGGCAATGAGAGCGATATCCTTCTCATGTTCCTCGACGGTGAGGCCTACGACCGCTTCAATATGACAGAAGAGGAGGTCAAACTTGCCGAAAAGGCTGAGAAAGAGAAAAAGGAAAAGGACGGCAAGGACAAAGCTGACAAAAAAGACGGCAAGAAAGATAAGAAAGACGGCAAAGGAAAGAAAGACAAGAAAGACGAGAAGGCCGACAAGAAAAAGGAAGATGTCAAGCCCCTCACCTTCGAACTTGCCGATCGCCGTCATCGTCTGCGCCGCATCACCGGCTCGTCGTCAATGCTTGGCAGCTACTATGTATCGCCTAAGGCTGATAAACTTTACTATGTCGCTTCAAGCCCCGACGGACGTTCACTCTACGAGCGCAATCTTAAGGAAGGTGATACCAAGATTCTTGCAAAGGGCCTGAGCGCATGGGGCATGATTCCCGACAAGGATGGCAAGAATATTTTCGTCATGACACGTAGCGGTATCTCAAAGGTAAATCTTGCATCCGGCAAACAGACACCTGTCACATTTGAGGCTGAATATACCCGTCGTGCATCCGATGAACGCAACTATATCTATGAACACATGTGGCGTCAGGTTCTCGACAAGTTCTATGATGTCAATATTCATGGTGTGGATTGGGCAAAATATCGCGATGAGTATGCCAAATTCCTCCCCTATATCAACAACAACTACGATTTCGCCATTCTTCTGAGCGAAATTCTTGGCGAACTGAATGCATCGCACACCGGTGGTGGCTACCGTTCGCCGGGCAACCGCCTCTCGACTTCGAGCCTCGGTGCATTCTTTGATGAAAGCTATAAGGGCGACGGTCTGAAGGTTGCCGAGGTCATCAAGCGCGGTCCGCTGTCGGCCAAGAATGTCGGTGTTGAAGCCGGCGACATTATCCTTGCCATCAACGACTCTACCATTCTTGCCGGTCAGGACTATTTCCCTCTGCTCGAAGGCAAGAAGAAGGTGAAACTAGATGTGAAGAAGCGCAATGGCGACAAGAAGACTGTCTATGCTAAGGCTACAAGCGCCGGCGCCATTCATCAGCTCCTCTACGACCGCTGGGTTGAGCGCAACGAGCATATTGTCGACAGCGTTTCCGGTGGACGCATCGGTTATGTGCATGTGCAAGGCATGGATGGTTCGAGCTTCAGCGAGGTCTATGACCGTCTGCTCGGCAAGTTCCGCAACTGCGATGCAGTAGTTGTCGATACCCGTCATAATGGCGGCGGTTGGCTCCACAACGACCTTGCACTTCTTCTCGGAGGTAAGGCTTATGTCCGTTTCAATCCCCGTGGACAGTATATCGGTACCGAGCCGTTCTCCCAGTGGACCAAGCCTTCTGTGATGCTTGTTGATGAAAGCAACTACAGCGATGCTCACGGTTCGCCCTACGTCTACCAGACTTTGAAGATCGGCGATGTTGTCGGTGCTCCCGTTCCCGGAACAATGACTGCCGTATGGTGGGAGACTCAGATTGACCCCACGCTGTACTTCGGTATTCCTCAGGTGACATCCCTTGATGTCAACGGAGAACCGCTTGAAAACAAACAGCTCAATCCCGACGTGCTCATCTACAACACTCCCGAGAATGTCCTCAGCGGTGTTGACGACCAGCTCATCGGAGCAACCAAGCATCTCATGAAGAAGACAGCCAAGTAACATCCATCTTGCTTATTTGATAATACGAAGACAACCGACGCAGGTCCGTGTGGCTACACCCTCCGGACCTGCGTCCTTTTTATTTTCAGCGTATTTTTTCTGAAAAATCTCTTTGTGCGGTGAAGTGAGAGTTTATCTGCGCCAGCCGGGTTGTACACGTCAGGAATTGGTCCGGATATGCTTGTTTCCGGAGTGGAGGAGTAGGTTGCTTGTTCGGTTGGGTTTCTTTCTGTAGCCTTGTTTTCTTCGGATTTTTCAGCCTTGGTCATTTCGGCAGCCGCACGGCGTTCGGCTGCGCGAGCCTTTGCGCGGGCCGAGCGCTGCATGGCAGTGTCGATGTCGAGACATAGACATGTGAACACAACTCTCATGCACTCATATTCATAATGATAGCCAAGTTTTTCGCCTTTCAGCATGTAGGCGTCGAGATGAGGCATCAGATATTTCATCCATTCCGCGCCATAACCGAGAGCATCCATAATCATCTCGCCTCGCCGACGCATTTTTTCATAGAAAGCCTTGGAGACAGGAAGAGTCCAAGGCTTTTTCCCCATCGGACTTTTCGGTCTGCCACGTTTGCGTTTCGTGCCGGATTCACTACGGTTGCAATCAGAGCTTTGGTGTAAGGATTTTGCATGACCGGATGAAGCGTTGGTGATGATTGTTGTTGTTGTGGAAAGTTCGTGGTTCATGGTTAGAGTGATTTTTTGGTTGAACAGTGTGTTTAAATACTGATGCAAATCTACATCATGAACTTTCCGAAAAGGTGCGAATTTACAAAACCGATGAAGAAAAATATTGGTTTTTCATATAAAATCAGGCAGGATATAGATATAACGTCACTGAGCCATAATCATATATAGGATGTAGCCGATATAGCAAAGCGTGAGGAGGGCTCCTTCGATGCGGGTGATGGTGCGCTCTTTGAAGAACCAGCCGAATATCCAGAATAGCAGACATGCTCCGGTCAGCACAAGGAGGTCCGGATTGCCGATGTTGCCGAATCCGAGCGGACGCACTGTGGCAGTGGCTCCGAGCACAAGGAATATGTTGAAGATATTGCTGCCGATGACGTTGCCGAGCGCTATGCCCGTTTTTCCTTTCATGGCAGCGGTGACGGAGGTTGCGAGTTCCGGAAGAGAAGTCCCGGCAGCGACGATTGTAAGTGCGATTATCGCATCGCTCACTCCGAGTGCTGAGGCGATGCCCGATGCGCCTACCACAAAGCGGTCGCCACCGTAGATAAGCGCACACAATCCGCCGATGACCCACAGGGCGGCTTTCCATATAGGCATGGCTTTGACACCGGCTCCGGATTCTGCGGCAGGGTCTTCGGTTGATGCATCCTTGGCTTGCGAGAACGTGTAGCGCATGAATATGAGGAAGAACAGCAAAAGGAGAATGCCATTGACACGGCTGACTGTCATGGACTGAGCGCCATCAAGCAGGGGACCGTTGGCTATCGTCAGCAGTGCGAGCGCAGATAGAAGAACAAGCGGAATTTCATTGGTCATGATGCTGCGCTGGATTTTGATGGGCACGACCATCGCTGTCACTCCGATTATGACGAGGATATTGAAAATATTGCTACCGACCACATTGCCTATGGCCATCTCCGCACTCCCGTTGAGAGCGGAAATAAGGCTAATTGCAAGTTCAGGCGCGGAAGTGCCGAACGCAACCACGGTCAGACCTATAACCAAATCACTGACACCCCAACGTTTGGCAATTGCCGAGGCGCCGTCTGTCAGACAATTGGCTCCGACGAGAATCAAGCCCAGTCCGAGCAGTAGAAAAAATATATTCAGAAGCATAAGGAAGGATGGGACAAATATATTATGATGAGAAATTGAAGTTTAACTGTTGAAAACGATGATTGCTGTCAGATAGCTCTCCGATTATCCAAAACAGTCATGAACAATCAAAATAAAAACGCATACGAAAGAGGTATTGTTGTCAATCATCACTCGGCAGCTCCCCCGAATAAAAAGCAAATCCTTAAAACCCAGCAGGTTCTAAGGATTTACTTGTACCTCGGAGGGGAATCGAACCCCTATCTGAAAATTAGGAATTTCCCATTCTATCCGTTGAACTACCAAGGCATGATTTTGTAATCGGTGCAAAGATACGAAAATTTGTATAATCTTCAAAACTATCCTTGGACTATCCTTGGGATTGATTTGCACAGCCGCTGTCAATTTCAGCCGTTCGTGAAACTTATTGTGAAACGGGTGAGACCGTCGGTGGCTGTGCTGAGGGAGAATTTGCATTTGTGGCGGTGGAGGACTTCGCTGATGAAGAGGAGGCCGATACCGTGGCCGTTGACCTTTGTCGAGAAGAAGGGACTGAAAAGCATTCTGGCCGTCTCCTCCGAGATGCCCGGACCGTTGTCGGTGATTGTCAGTGTCGGAGGCGACGGGGCGGTACTGATTGTTATCTCTCCGTCCGTGCCGATGCTTTCAGCAGAGTTCTTTACGATGTTGATCAACACCTGTTCCATCAGCACCGGGTCAATGTTGACCTTGACCGATTCATGACAGAGCTTCCGACGCAACTTGATATTCCGTCCGGCACACAAGCTTTCAAGCATGATGTGCCAGTGGTCAATCTCCCGGTTAAGGTCGGTGGTGATGAGAGTCGGTTCGGGGATTTTGACCACATCCGCGTAGGAGGTGATGAAATTGCTCATGGCAGCACAACGACCTTCACAAACACCGATGACTTCGAGAATGTCGGCATTCTCTTTGGGATGCTCCTGAAGGATGGTGCCGGCAGTCGAAAGCATGGAGTTGACCCCCGCCATTGTATTGTTGACCTCATGGGCAATCACCCTTATCACTTTCTCATAGCTCTTCTTCTCGGCTTTCATCACTTCATCGGTAAGTTTCTCAATCAGGATGAACGGATGGGCGAAGCCCTGGTTCATGAACGAGAGGCGTGAGCAGCGGTAAATCATGGAGTCGTTCAGACGGACTGTCCTGACCTCCCCCTGCTGCAAGGCTGCGAGCGTGTGGCCGAGTTGCGAATCGAGTGTGTCGAGCTTGCGTCCTCCCGCATTATCCTTTTTGGAAAATCCGAGGAAATTTGTGGCCGAGGGGTTGGCATTGACGATACGGTCGCCGGTGTCGAGGATGATGATTCCCATCGGCGACACATTTATGAGCAGGTCGAGGAAGTGGTTTTGCTCACGCAGATGCAGACGTTCTTCCTTCAGGGAATTCATCATTCGGTTAAACATATCAATTATCCTGTCGGCCTCATGCTGGTTGACGTGGGTCAGGCGGCTGCTGAAATCCTGTGCGCGCAGGAGGTCAAAACCGTTGGTGATGCTGCGCAGCGGCTTCATGATGTTGATATAGAACACCACCATGAGCAGCAACGCAAGACCGCATGAGCCGCGTGTGACCCAACTGAGAGTCGGGTCATCCTCCGTCGGTATCATGAACGTTGTGGCCACGGTACAGACGAGAATCAGGACAATCAATATGAATATCCACTTAAGTCTCATAGTTTGATTCCATATTTTTCAATGCGGCGGTAGAGTGCCTGACGGCTTATGCCGAGCAGGGCGGCTGTGCGCGACATGTTGCCACCGGACTGGGCGAGTGCATTCTCAATCGCTGAACGCTCCTTGGATTCAAGGGTGATATCTGATGAGGAGAGTGCCGACATTGTGTCGCCGGTGTATTGCGCACGGAAATCGCGGGCATCAAGACGCGGCGACGCGCTGACGAGGAGGGTTCGCTCGACGAGGTTCTTCAATTCACGGATGTTGCCGGGATAGGGCAGTGACTGGAGGAAAGAGATGGCATCGGGAGTGATTTCCGTGCGTTCGCAGCCCACCGTGTCGCAGTGTTTCGCCACGATATGTTCCACGAGCAGGGGAATATCTTCTCTCCTGTCGCGCAGAGGGGGAAGAGTGACGGTGATGAGATTTATGCGGTAGAAGAGGTCTTCGCGGAAAGTCCTCTCGCGGACCATTGCGGGGAGGTCGGCATTCGTAGCGCAGACCACGCGCACATCGCAGCGGCGCGGAGTGCTGTCGCCGAGCATCTCGTAGGTGTGTTCCTGAAGCACCCTCAGGAGTTTCACCTGACAGTTGAAATCGAGGTCACCGATTTCGTCGAGGAAGATGGTTCCGCCGTCCGACATTCCGAAGCGCCCCTCACGGTCTGCCACCGCTCCGGTGAAGGCGCCTTTTTTGTGGCCGAACATCTCGCTTTCGAAAAGCGACGAGGATATGCCTCCGAGATTGACTTTCACCATCGGCCCACCGCGCCGGTGGGAATTCCGGTGGATGGCCTCGGCGATGAGTTCCTTGCCCGTACCGTTTTCGCCCATGATGAGCACAGGGGCATCGGTAGCCGCTATGCGCTCGATGGTGTGGAGGATGTTGAGCAGCGCCGGGCTTTTACCGATGATGAATGAGCGGTCAAACTTACGGACCTCTTCATCAGTCGTGGATTTGGACGCATGGAGATCCAGTGCCACATTTATCCTCTGCAGGAGCGAGGCATTGTCCCAGGGTTTGGTAATGAAATCGAACGCTCCGGCCTGGATTCCTTCGACGGCGAGAGGAATGCTGCCCCATGCTGTCATCAATATGACAGGCACATCCGGCAGGAAAATCCTGATTTGTTTCAGCAGTGTCAGTCCTTCGTCGCCGGAAGTGGCGCGTGAGAAATTCATGTCGAGCATGATGAGGTCGGGAGGAGTGGAGGAACGCACGATTTCCATGGCCTCTTTGGGATTGGAAGCCATGGAAACATCGTAACCGTTTCGGGAGAGCAGCAGACGCAGTGACAATCTGATGCCTGCGTCATCATCTACAATTAGAATCATGATGCAAAGGTAGTGATTAATATTTTAAAGACGTAATAATGGATGGCTTGTAACAATGAAAAAATCCCGCCCTCCGGGTCGGAGCCCGGTCAAAAATTTCCTATATCTTCCGACTACTATTGCCTGAGTATAGCCTCAATGTCGGCATCAATCCCCTTGTTGGTCACAAAATCCCAGAGGGCCACACTGCGCAGTTGGTAGTAGTAGTTCCAGTAATAGTAAAGTTGATTGATGTAGTCCTGTCGGCTCTGGTCTTTGCTTGTCTGGGAGTCGTTGAGGTCAAGTGTGGAGATTTTGCCGATGAGGAAGGTCTCGACATTGGTGTCGTAGCGGCTCTGGGCTATCGTGTCGGCACGGAGAGCGATGTCGAGCTGCCTTTGCTGATTGTTGAAACGCTCGACGAGGATGAAGATGTTCTGGTCGAAGTCCATCTGCTCCTTGCGCAGACGGCTTTTCACTACGTCGCGGTTGCTTTCGCTCACTTTGACCTTTCCACGGCGTTTGCCCCAGTCAAGAATCGGCACCTTGAATCCGATTTCGACCACTTGGTTGTCTTTCAAGGTGTCGTAGGCCGGTCCGAATTTGTCGGCGGTCCCCGTATAGCCTATCTGGGCGAAGAGCGTTATCTCTCGCTGGTTGCCTTTGGCCTGGGCGACGGCATAGTCTGCTTCGAGCTGACGGCGTCGGATATTCTTAGAGAAACTGTTGTAGGCATGGGCTTTTTCAAGGACATCGTTGTAGCTGACCATTGTATATGGAATCTTTTCCGGGACGACGGGTTCGAGCGTCACATCCTCCTGAATGTCGAGGAAAGCGCGGAGCTGAAACATGTTGGACTTGTAGCTTATCTCACAGTCAGTGAAGTTCGACCGTGCGTTGAGCAGGTTGAGTTCGAGCTGGAGGAGGTCATTTTTGCTTATCTGTCCCATCTCGCGCTTAGCCTTGGCCACTTCATAGAGCTTCTCGGCATTGGCAAGGTTCTGCGAGGCAATGTCGACATTCTCTTTGGCCAACAGGAGGGAGAAATAATAGTTGATGGCTGTCAGGGCCACTGTCTCGGTCGCGCTGATGAAGGTAGCCTTTGATTCCTCATATCTCACCGGCTCGATGCGGCGGTTCCATTTGGTGTGGTTCACGCCGAAGATGGGTTGGGAGAGTGTCAGCGCGATGGGTACTGACATGAAGCGGTTGTAGCGCGGATTTTCGAGCTGCTTCAGGAAGTCGAGCGATGTGTTGAGTGATAGCGTACCGCCCGTCAGCCATATATTCTGGTCGATGGAGACCTCGCCGCTCATCTGCATGTAGTTGTTGCGCACGAACGTATAGGATCCGTCGTCGAGCTGATATGGGCTGTAGCTCTTGTGATAGCTCGGGATGGTCGCGTTGAAGTTGACTTCCGGCAGAAGGTCGGCCCGGTAGGTGCGGTAAGTCCAGTAGGCTGTGCGGAGTTCGTTGAGGGCCACGGCTGCATCGACGCTGTTCGCTCGTGCAGTCAATATGGCCTCCTCAAGAGTTATGGTTTTGACCGCTTCCTCAGCAGCACCCGCAGTCATGGCGACTGCGAGTGAACCGAGAAGCATCAATTGTTGAATAAATTTCATGGAAAGCTATTTTACTAAAAGCTATTTTGATAACTGTCATTCACCCATGAGGGATTTTGCGGGAGCTATTTTCATCGCACGGTTGGCCGGGAGGAGGATTCCGAGCAGAATCATTAGGGCCATGAAGGCCCATGCGATGACGACGCAGGCAATGAAGCGCGAGGGTTCGAAATATGCGCCGTGGTAGTAGGTGTTGAATTCAAAATGGACAATCAGCCAGTCGAGGAAGATAGCCAAAGGAGTGATGACAAGCAGAATGATTTCTCCTTCACTGATGACACGGCGGAAAATGTCGCTGCGGGTGGCTCCGTTGGCCTTGCGGATTGCGATTTCTGAGATGCGCATACGGGTGCGGAACCAGAATGTCCCGAGCAGACCGAGGAAGATGTTAAGAGCGAGGAAGGCGGCTCCGGCAAAAAATGTACGCATCCCGGTGACATTGTCACGCTGATGGATATAGCGTATGTCGTCGAATGACTGGACTGATGAGATGTAGAGGTTGCCGATGCGGAAATGACTGTCGGCATCCTTCATGAGATTCTCGATGAAGTCAGTGTCCATGTTGTCGCGCACACGCACCATCAGTTCATTAAGCGCATCAATGTAATGCCCTTCAGGACAGAGCGACATCATGGAGGTGGACCATTCGGCTGCCTGGAAATCGCTGTAACGCGCGGTTTCGTAGGCGGCTTTCAGGACAAGGGTGTCACCATAGGCGTGATTTGAAAACTCCTTGCCGATGAAAGCGCCCATGTGGTCAAGATTGTACTTTTCCTTGAAAGCGTTGTCGGAAATGAGAAAGGCGCGTGGCTCCTTGAGCAGTTCGGACAGTTGCTCAGGGGTCTCACCGTTGGCTCCCCGGATGCGGAACACCCGTGGAAAATCCGGGCTGACGAGGCGTCGGAGAAGATAACCGCTTGATGAGAAGGTGTCCGTTGCCATGTATGTATTCGAGTTGGAGCCGTTGTAGAAATAGGAGTTCTGTCCGGCAGCCACACATTCGATTTCCGGACGCTTTTCAAGGCGGTCCATTAGGGTCAGGAAGTCCGCGTTGTTGTCGGAGTTTGATTTGTCGGGGATGAATTCGGGGCTTTGTTCGTTGAGCAGCGCGTATTTGATGAGGTAGCAGTGGTCAGTGTTGAAGCCGCGCGGCTCGTTAAGGGTGGAGATGGCCGTGTAGAGGTTGTCGGTAATGAACCACATCACAACGCTCACTATCAGGAGCTCGACACCCAACCACACGTTTGAGCGCCATTCATTACCTATCTGTTTCAGAAGTTTACGTTTCATAGAAGTTATTTGCCTGTGAGTGCGTTGACGATGTTGATTCTTGATGCGTTGAGTGACGGAATACCGGCGCTGAGCAGATTGAGCAGGAAGCAGAAGAGCATTGCCCATCCGAATGTCGACCAGTGGAAAAGGATGCCGAGGTTCAGTCCGCTTGCCGACAGTGATACACCGTAGCCTGGTTGGAATATCAGTCCACCCCATAGCAGTGCGAAAATCAGACTGAGTGCGAGGCCGATTAGGCCTGCGACTATGGTGATGACGAGATTCTCGATAAAAATGTCGGTGATGATGTCGGTCCTGCGTGCTCCGAAGGCCCTGCGCACACCGATTTCCTCGCGACGGCGCTGCAGACGGCTGTGGGTCATGCTGCTCAGGTTTACCGCAGGGACAATGAGGAGAATCAGATAGATGGTCAGGCGCTCGAGACGGTCTTTGTTGACATCGGGCGACATGTTTGCCCACGGGGTGGCCACATGCACTTCCTGATTGTAGGGACGGTCGCGCAGGATGAATTCCCAACCGTCGATTTTCGCCTCATCGCCGAGCTTATCAAAAAGTTGCTTGTATTCCTCGCGGACAGCCGGGATGTCATCCACGCTTTTGGGTAGAATAATCGCGCTGAGACCACCCATGTAGGTGCACCAGGTGCGGTTTGCGGAGTTCGTGGAGGTGAAGGGCACCCACAGTTCCGCGTAGGAGAGGTTGGCGAGGTTGCTGACATCCTTGACCACTCCGCAGACTTTATAGGGGACATGGTTGATGCTGAATTCGCGGCCTTCCACATCAGTTGAGCCGAAGAGCTTGCGCGCGGTTGATTCATTGATGACAGCCAAGGGAATCCCCGCGTCAAAATCGGCTTTGGTGAAGGGCTTGCCGTTGATGAACGTGAAGTCCATCACGTCCCAAAAGCCGTTGTCCACGCCACGGTATTCAGCACCGAAGGCAGGCTGACCGGGGACTGAGAGGGAGGCGACCATAGGCCATGCATCCATTGCAGTGACGGCTTCGGGAGTCTTCATCTCATAGAAGACGGCCTTGATGGTGTTGAAACCGAGGGCACCGTTTGAGGTGTTACCCTCGCCCCAGTCCTTATGGGCGATGGAGGCGAATTTCTGCACGAGCCAGCGGTCGCGGTTGCTTTCGGGAGCGAATGGTGCGGTTTTGATTTCGGTCATCATCACCATAATCATGATGAGGAAGATTGCAAGGGCTGTTCCGGCAATGCTGACGGTGCTGACCACCGGCTGCTGCCTGATGGAAGCCCAGGCAAGTTTTATGTAGTTGGTTTTCATTTTCGGGAATGTTGAGGAATCATAGACTTACATTACCTGACGGCCGTCGAAGAAGCGGATGATGCGGTCGGTGAGTTTGGCCTGCTGCTCGTTGTGGGTTACCATCATGATTGTGCGGCCGTCCTCCTTGTTGAGCGAGTGGAGGAGATCCATGACTTCGGCACCCATCTTTGAGTCGAGGTTACCGGTCGGTTCGTCGGCGAGGATGATTTCGGGATTGCCGACGATGGCACGGGCGATGGCCACGCGCTGACACTGACCACCGGAGAGCTGCGAGGGCATGTGGCGCATACGGTGGCTGAGGCCGACACGGTCGAGGACTTCGCGCACTCTCTTCGAGCGTTCGGATGCACTCATGGAGCGGTAGATGAGGGGGAGTTCGACATTGTCGAGGACGTTGAGGGAATTGATGAGGTGGAAGCTCTGGAAGACGAAGCCGAGTTTGGCGTTGCGGAAGGCAGCGAGTTTGCTGTCGCTCATTTTTCCGAGCGAGATGCCGTCGATGCTTACCGTTCCGCTCGTCGGGGTGTCGAGGAGTCCGACAATGTTGAGCAGGGTTGACTTTCCGCAGCCGGAGGGGCCCATGACGCTTACAAATTCGCCTTTTTCGATGTTGATGTTGACGTTTTCAAGAGCGAGTGTCTCGATTTCGTCTGTGCGGTAGATCTTATTGATACCTTTGAGTTCGATGATTGCCATGATATGTTGTCGTTTTAATTTGTTTATAATCTGTTTGTTGTAGAATTTTTGGTTTCCGGCCGATGCCGGAATGGGGATTGATTTGGTTCCCGGACGTAGGTCAGGGTTGGGTTTTGATTTTTTGATATTGTAGGGACGCGCTGTAGCGCGTATGCCGGATGAAAAATGTAATTACGGATAAAAATTTGTATATGGATGTCTTATCCCATTTTTATTATTCACTATTCTGTTTAATCATTAATTAATCTTGTTTACTTTTACTATTCTGTTTGGCATACGCGCCAGCGCGTCCCTACAAATCAGTTTTGAAAATTTTGATTGAAAAATTATGAATCATGCATTATAAATCATGAATCATGCATTGATTTAACTTTACTCGTCGCGGAGTGCATCGACAGGATTTATGCGGCTGATGCGCCGGGCCGGGATGTAGATGCCGATGAGGACCGAGATGAGCATGAGTGCATAGATGATTAATGAGACAATGGCGAAATGTAGCCAGAAGTCACTTGCCCATGTCGGCATCATTCTCGTAAGTGCTGATGATGATTTCTCGGAAAATGCGTTGGCCATCTGCACCAGTCCTTCATCCTTTATGTAAAGCCAATAGAAGAAACAACCCAGTAGCCATGCGATGGTTACAAGTATGAATCCTTCACCAAGCATCTCGCGGATGATGAATCCTCTGGAAGCTCCGAAGGTGCGCATCACACCTGTTTCTTCACTGCGTTTGCGTGTCTGGAGATAGAAGGTGCCCACCATGCAAAGGAGGATATTGACGAAGAAAAACAGGGCGATTGACATTCCGATAAAATTGTGATTGTTCATGTCGCGCGACATGGATTTATCTATTTCACGGAAACTTCGGAGAGAATGAGCGTAGATGTTGTCAGTGCGAATGTCTTTTGCGATGACTGGTGAGAAATCTTCGATGAATTTATCGACATCGACCTCAGGCTTTAGACGGATGACAGGATGAATGTATTTTATTCCTTCCCGGACAATATCCTTCACCTTACGGGTTTTATAGACGATTGGAGTGAGGAAATAAGTTGAGCGGTAGACCGCATCGTCCACAACACCGACAATACGGCTGAATTTTTCAGGGTCATATTTCTCGTTCTTTTCTTCAAGAAAGTGTCCGATTGCCGATTCATCATTGAAGAGATAATCAGCTACACTTTTTGAGACAATCAAGTCACGGCCCGACATTGATTGTTCTTCATATATTTTATTGTCGGCGTATGCATCCTTCAATCCGAACGTTTTGAAAAAATCGGTTCCGGGCCAAAAATGTACGGTGTAATAGAATCCCCAATGGTCATCTCCTCCGGCATCAAGACTGTTGATGGATACAGACTGTGCGAGGAAAGAATTGTTGTTTACGAATGTGACAGATTCGACTCGGTTGTCGGAACGTACACGATCAAGAATCCGGTTGAGGTGGGCGTAGGTGATTTCCGTTTCTTTTTCCAAGTCGTCTTCCTTATTGACGGTTGGGAATTCGTTGAGATTGAAAGTGACGAGACGATCCATATCGTAGCCGGGCGGCATGTTGAGCTTATAGGTGTTGACGATCACTTCGTCAAGGACCGACCATGCGATGAGGGCCACAAGGCATAGTTCGATGAAGATCCAGCAGTATCGTCCGCGGTGGGCGAGCAGATTCTTGTATATTAATTTGAGCATGGTTGATTTCAGCGTTTTGAATTAATAGCGGAGATAATTGTACGACGAAGCGACAGGCGTACGGGAATATATGCGGAAAGCATATTGAGAATCAGACATAAAAATAATGTTGCCATGAAGATTACCGGGGCAAATATCATTTCGAGGCTTATATTTACGTTTTCTTCTATGTAGTCCCATGAAGGGACGATGAGTTGAAGAATGGTGTTTTTGAAGATTATCACCAATATCCATGCCACTGCAAGACCTGCAAGGCCACCGATGAATGTAAGGACGAAATTTTCAAACATGACCTGGTTTGTCAGTTCACTGCGCGTGGCGCCAAATCCGCGCCTTACGCCTATTTCGGCTAAACGGCGGTCCATTTGTCCGCTTATCATTCCGCTGATGTTGATTGCCGGTATGATGAGGAGCACAAGCAATACTATCAGCAACGGTTTTATAAATTGCATGATGGTCATATCTTCCTGATTATCGTTTTGAGAGAGCACACGCATTGTATGGCTGACAGGGGCGCTGCGCAGATCAACGACCCATCCTGCCGTATCTGCTGCATTGACCCGACGTACTTTGTCGGCTATTTCTTCACGGAATTTTGATTCCTGTTTGCTGTCCTTGAATTTGACAGGTATGGAGAAAGCGCCCAGCAGGTCGGTCAGATTACCTCGGCCGCCGCCATCCTCGATTGTGGTATAGATTGTGTATGGCAAGAAAATATTGGCGTATGACATGTGGGCGACAGGATTTCCATTGCGCACGACTCCGACAATTCTGTAATTTTCAAAATCAAACGATATTTCGTTGCCTATGGCTTTTTCGGGAGTGCTGAAAAGTCGTTCGGCAATAGAACGGTCAACAACTATATTCTTTATTGCAGCCTCGGTTTCTGCATCATTGAATGGCTGTCCGGCAATAAATTCATAGCCATATAATTTGAAGAAGTTCGGGTCGGTATAGCGGCATAGGGCTTTGAAGTCCCCGCTATTGTCGGGCGGCTGGATGAAACCCGGTTTTTCGTATGACAAAGTGCAATATTCGATATTTTCGGAATTATTTACGAAATCGCGGAAGAAAATTAATCCCGGCGATCCCATTGACATGCTGTTTGTCTTTTCATTCCGCACCGTTATATTGTTGATATAGGCCGTTGTGCTTCGGTTGTATTCAGGATATATCGGTGCGAGGTGGACGTAATATACAATTGCGTAGACCATCGTGAACGCCACCGCGAATGCAACGCCGCCGATGTAGAGCGATGTGAAACCGGGATTGGCACGGGACTCGGCCCACAGTTGTTTGAGTGAGGATTTGATTTGCATGATTGTTTTTTGGGAGATTGGAGTATGTGTGGTGTGAACGGGAGCTAAAGTATTTATGTGTAGGGTTCAGCCTGTCGGTATATGGGAGTTACTTTACTTTCAGAGTGGTGTTGGTGTTGAAACGCTTCATGTCGGAGATAACCACGCGGTCGCCGGGTTCGAGACCGTTGATGACCTCGACATATTCAAAGTTGCTTTCACCGAGGCGCACGCTGCGGCGGACAAGTTCGTCATCGCTGTCGAAGACAAAGAGTTCGTAGAGGCCGGGTCCGGTATAGAACGTGCCGTTCTTGATACGTTTCACATCCTCCATCACGTCACACATTATATATACGTCTGTTTTCAGACCGGAACGCAGACGGGCGTTGGCTTCGTCGTCGAGACGCACGGAGAATGAGATGACGCCGTTGCGGGAGAGGGGAGTGACATTGCTGACCATTCCGGTAAGACGGTCACGGCCAACGCGCACTACGGCTTTGGACCCGACGCGGATGCGGTCGCCGTAGGAGTCGGCGAGTTCACCATCTACCTTGAAATGGCTGAGGTCGGAGATTATTGCGATTTTCTCGCCTTCGGAAATTTTCTGACCAATCTGGTCGTTGATGAATGTAAGGGTGGCGCGGCGTGGAGCGCGTATCTGGGCGTCGTCGAGTGTGCGGCTCATCTCTCCGAGGTTTTTGCTTGCGATGTTGATGTCGAGATTCTTCACGCTGAGACCTGCATCGGTGACCTTATGTTCGTTGGCGAGTTGCTGGCGCATCTGTTCGAGTTCGAGTTTGCCGGTGTTGTAGGCGAGTTCGGCCTGACGGACGCGGTCGCCGGTGCCTGAACCGAGACTGTCGAGGTAGCGTTCGTTGCGGAGTTCGACTTCAAGACGGTTGACGGTCATTTCCTTCACCTTCACCTGCATGGTGAGGTCGGAGATGCGTGTGTCGTTGCCCACCTTCTGCTGCTCCAGTTCGTAGCGCTTCATCTCTATCTGGTCTTTAAGCTTGTTGAGCTCGGTCTCGGTGCTCTGGAGGTCGAGACGCAGGATGGGAGTGCCGACATCCACACTGTCGCCGGCCTTGCAATACACCTCGACAATGCGTGAATTGATTGGCGAGTTGATTATCTCCTCAAATGCCGGGACGACGCTGCCCGAGCCTGTGACTGTGGTTTCTATTGTTCCCGTGTCGACGGTTGCGACAAGCAGGTCGTCGCGGTTTACGCTCGAACGGAGGGTGATCATGAGTATCGCGATTATTACAACCACGACAGCGACACCTATTATATAGGGTAGCATCTTCTTGCGCATCGCTTTTTTGCGTTCGTCGGATGTGAGTTCTCTATCCATTGTCTGAAATGAAAGTATGTGATTTAAATTTTTATTGTTTTCAGTGGTATAATTGACAAATATCGTGCCAAAGTATTAAAATATTGATAGTCAATATTTTGCGTAAAATAGCATTGTCCGCTATCGGACAGTTTTGTCCGATTTTGTCCGTGCGGACAGCCACTGATGGACAGGATTTGAGATATTTGGAGCATTTCACGGCTAAACCTTTTGTTGAGGAGGATGATTATAATAGATATAATCCTCATGTTTCATGTCAGCATCACATCCCATCACATTTGACCGCGTCATGCGGTTTATTCTCGGTGCAGCCATTGTCGCAGCTATAGTGTGGCTCGTCAATCGCCTGAGCAACGTTCTGCTGCCCTTTTTTCTGGCATGTCTGATTTCATATATTCTTGAACCGATAGTGGAGTTCTGCCTTACTAAACTCCATTTCCGTTGGCGCATCGCGGCAATATTCGCAACCCTCATATCTGTTGCCGGAATTGTCTTCGGTCTTGCCTATCTCTTTTTGCCATCAATCATGAAGGAGATTCACGACATGGGTGTGATGATTAACGACTACTCCCGTCGTGGTGAGCTTATGCCATTTCTGCCGAAGGAGATTCATGACTATCTTGTGGATTATTTCGATGAGGACATGATGAAAAAACTTATGGAAGGTCAGCGTTTCGAGACGCTTATTTCCAGAGGTTCGACTGTCATCACCGCTTCGGTTGAGTTTCTGCTCCATACGCTCGAATGGTTCCTCACATTTATCTACGTTATTTTCATCCTGCTTGACTACCGTCATATCATGCGTGGTTTCGGCCTTCTCGTCCCTCCTAAATTCCGCCCGATTGCCAATAAGGTCGGGAATGACATCAAAAACAGCATGAACCGCTATTTCCGTGGACAGGCCGTCCTCGCGCTCTGTGCTGCCGTGTTCTATTGCATCGGTTTCTCGATAGTCGGTATCCCGCTTGCGATAGTGCTCGGCATATTGGTCGGTGTGCTCTATATGATACCCTATTTCCAGTATGTCACCGTTATCCCTGTGGCATTCGTATGTCTGATTTCGTCAATGGGAGGCGAAATTCCGTTTTGGACACTGTTTGGAAAATGCCTCCTTGTCTACGTCATCAGCCAATGTATCTGTGACTATATTCTCACTCCAAAAATCATGGGCAAGGTCATGGGACTCAATCCGGCCATCATCCTTCTCTCGCTATCGGTGTGGGGCACCCTCCTCGGGTTGATAGGTATGATAATCGCCCTTCCCCTGACCACCCTTCTCCTTGCCTACTATGAGGAATATGTCATCTATCCCCAGGAGCCTCATCCCGACAAGCCATGCCCTCCCGCTGATTCGGTCAGTTGAAATGGCTCTGAGAACCAATATGTTCAGGTCTTGCTAAGGGATAAAAACCGGACAGGGGATGAAAATGTGCCGGATATTTAGTAGCTTTGCAGTAAATTTCGGCAAACTAAAATTATATGGTATCAGTAGATGCACTCACCGTTGAGTTCGGTGGCACCACCTTGTTCAAAGATATATCGTTCGTCATCAACCCCAAGGACCGTATTGCCCTGATGGGCAAGAACGGAGCCGGCAAGAGCACACTGCTCAAGATTCTGGCCGGAGTCCGGCAGCCGACGAGAGGAACCGTGTCGGCTCCGAAGGACTGCACAATCTGCTATCTTCCACAGCACTTGATGACGGAAGATGGGAGGACTGTATTCGAGGAGGCCTCACAGGCATTTTCCCACCTGCGCGAGATGGAAGCGGAGATTGAAGCCATGAATGAGGAGCTTGCCACACGCACTGATTACGAAAGCGATTCCTACATGGCGCTGATTGAAAAGGTGGCAACTGCGAGTGAGAAGTTCTATGCGATTGACATGACCCACTTCGAGGAGGATGTCGAGAAGGCGTTGCTTGGTCTCGGTTTCAAGCGCAGTGATTTCGACCGTCCGACCTCGGAATTCTCTGGTGGCTGGCGCATGAGAATCGAGCTTGCGAAACTGTTGTTGCGCAAACCGGATGTGCTTCTTCTCGACGAGCCTACGAACCATCTTGACATTGAGTCTATCGGCTGGCTTGAAGACTTCATCATAAACAGCCCGATGGCTGTTGTGGTCATAAGCCATGACCGCCGTTTTATCGACAATATCACCACCCGTACCATCGAGGTCACTCTCGGACGAATATATGACTATAAGGCTACCTATAGCCACTATCTCGAACTGCGCAAGGAGCGCCGTCAGCAACAGCAGAAGCAATATGACGATCAGCAGAAGCAGATTGCCGAGGCGCGCGAGTTCATAGAGCGTTTCAAAGGTACTTATTCGAAGACATATCAGGTCCAGAGCAAGGTGAAATGGCTTGAGAAACTGGAGATTGTGGAAGTCGACGAAGAGGATACCTCGGCATTGCGTCTGAAGTTTCCGCCCTGTCCGCGAAGCGGCAACTATCCGGTGATAGCTGAAGGAGTAGGGAAGAGCTACGATGGAGTCCCGGTCTTTTCGGGAGCTTCATTCACGATCGAGCGCGGCGACAAGGTCGCTTTTGCCGGCAGGAATGGCGAGGGTAAATCCACGATGGTCAAGGCGATAATGAAGGAAATTGCCCATGACGGCGTCCTGACGCTCGGCCATAATGTGAAAATCGGATATTTCGCCCAGAACAGTGCCTCGCTTCTTGATGAGGAACTGACCGTTTTCCAGACCATTGATGATATTGCAGTGGGCGACATAAGACTCAAGATCCGCGACCTCCTCGGAGCATTCATGTTTGGCGGTGAGGAGAATCAAAAGAAAGTGAAAGTGCTTTCAGGAGGTGAACGTGTGCGCTTGTGTATGGTGAAACTTCTGCTTGAACCTGTCAATCTCCTCATCCTTGACGAGCCGACAAATCATCTTGACCTGAAGACAAAGGATATTTTGAAACAGGCTTTGCGCGATTTTGACGGTACGATTATCGTCGTCAGCCATGACCGTGATTTCCTTGACGGACTTGTGACGAAGGTCTATGAATTTGCCGACGGCCGTGTCCGTGAGCATCTCGGCGACATCAACTATTTCCTCGAAAAGAAAAAAGCCGAGCAGCAGGCAAATTGATTCTTAGACCGGGATGGCGGACTTTATTAAATTCCCCTTGCCATCCTTGGCTAAATCAGAAATTAATCACTAAATTTGTGACACAATCCCTCCGTGTAGGGATATGGATTGAGAATTACCATATAAACCAACCAATCATTATACCATCATGAAAAAATCATTGCTGATTATCGGGGCTGCTTTCTCGCTCGCGTTTCCCTCAGCATTTGCTGCCGGACCGGTAAACGGAGGTGGAATTTCTGATGCGGATATCACTGCTTTCCGCAACGCCTACGAGAAAACCCCAGCCAACAAGGCCATCCACAATGCCATCGCGGGCAATGGTATCACCGCTCTTGCGTCGAATCATTCGAATAAGGCGAATTTCGACAACCATTTCTCGCATCGTGTGAAGAGCAAGGGTATAACGAACCAACGTTCATCGGGACGTTGCTGGCTATTTACGGGCCTGAACGTGTTGCGTGCGCAGATGATGCGTGACCATAATCTGCCGAAACTTGAGCTTTCGCAGAACTATAACTTCTTCTGGGATCAGCTCGAGAAGTCAAACCTTTTCCTTCAGGGCATAATCGACACTGCATCACTTCCCGAGGATGACCGTAAGGTCGACTGGCTTTTCAGTAATGCAATCGCTGACGGCGGACAATACACAGGCGTCGCCGACAATCTGATGAAATACGGTGTGGTTCCCATCGAGGTAATGCCGGAGACCCATACAAGCAAAGCGACCTCAAAGCTGCGCAGCCTTTTGAAACTGCGCCTGAGCGAGGATGGTCTCGAACTCCGCCGCATGGCTGCTGCCGGCGCAAATGCCAAGAAACTCGATGCCCGCAAGAAGGAAATGCTGACAGAGGTCTACCGCATCCTCGCCCTCAATCTTGGCGAGCCTCCGACGGAATTCACATGGACCCGCCGTGACGCTGACGGAAACGCCGTAAGCACAGAGACCTACACTCCTCAATCTTTCTACAAGACTTTTGCCGGAAATGACCTGAAGGGTGACTATGTGATGCTCATGAATGACCCTACCCGTGAGTATTACAAACTTTATGAGATTGAATATGACCGCCACAACTACGACGGCTACAACTGGACCTACGTCAACCTTCCTGCCGATGATTTGAAGGAAATGGCCATCGCATCCATCAAGGACAACAATGCGATGTATATTTCCTGCGATGTCAACAAATTCCTTGACCGTGAGCGCGGATTGCTCGACATCAACAATTTTGACTATGATTCCCTCCTTGGAACCAAATTCGGAATGGATAAGGCCGACCGCATCCGCACACATTCGTCAGCATCATCCCATGCGATGACTCTGGTGGCCGTCGACCTTGACGAAAACGGCAAGTCAAAGAAATGGATGGTTGAAAATAGCTGGGGAACAGGTGCGAACGACGGTCACCTCATCATGACCGACGAGTGGTTCAATGAATACATGTTCCGCGTGGTCGTGAACAAGAAATACATCACTCCTAAGGTGAAGGAAGTGCTGAAGCAGAATTCCACTCTTCTCCCGCCGTGGGATCCCATGTTTGCCGAGGATGTCGACATCGTGGATTTTGAAGACTGACCTCTTCATTGTCTCGTTGTCATGATTTGTCGGCGTGATAATATCCGACATACTATGGCATCAGATGATGATATGAAATAGACGAAGCCGGAAGGATGCATAAGTCCTTCCGGCTTCGTCTATTTCATTATTGGTATATTGTTGGGGCTCCTCGCCTTCAATCCTGTTGCTTCGTGTCAGCATTGGGTCTATGGAACTGTTTTTTCTTTATTTTCAATCGGTCGAACCCGTTTCCATAGACATTTCTCACGGTCGAGGTGGTGACGTAGGCATTAGGGTCAACTTCATGCACAATCCTATATATATTATATGTATCGACCTCGCGGCACCACACAAGCATCAGTTTCTTCTCATCACCGGTCCAGTAGCCCTGCGCATCCCAGATGGTGGCTCCGCGACCTGTCTCGTGGGTGATTCGGTAGGCCACATCATTCCATTTTTCTGAAAGGATTATGAATTGTATGGTCTGTTTGCCCTGAGCGATGTATTTGTCCGCGAGCAGAGAATATATGACTATCGCAAGCAATCCGAAAATGATTGTCTGAGTGCGTGCCTGCACTCTGGCCTCCATATCGCCGTCAAATGGAAGAAAGAATGAGAACGCTACGATGCTGACGTCGATTATCATCATGACGCGCCCCATGCTGACATTGCTGACGTGCGACATTATGGCCGCCACGATGTCTGTTCCGCCGGTGGTTCCGTGATGGCTGTAGTAGATACCTATTCCCAACCCGAGAAGGACGCCACCGAGAATGATGCTCATAGGTGCGCTCGACACGATTGGAGGATGTGATGTGAAATAGCCTTCCACCATGCCGATGAGCAATGACAGAAGGGTTGTTCCGAAGATTGTACGCAACACGAAACCTCTGCCAAGATACTTATAGCCGCATATCAGCAGGAGGATGTTGGTGCCATACATGACTGCCGCCACCGGGAGAAGTCCGCCGGTGGCATAATATATCAGGGTACTGAAACCGGCCATTCCGCCGATGACCACATGATGGGGGAGGATGAAGACTGTGAAGCCGATGGCATAAATGGTGATTCCAAGCACAATGGCCGCCCAGTCGCGGACACTGTTGCCGAAAGCCGTTTTGCCGGATGTTGGCGCTGTGGATGTCATGGTTGAAGTGATATTGCGTTAAAAGGGTTGGCAAATTTACGCCAATATTTTTGATTGGCAAATAGCATCATGAAGCATTTCTTGAAGATATTTAACAGACAATGCCCGAACCATTGGCCTGTGGAGGCGTTTTTAGGATATAACGAATACAAAAACACTCAAAACTATGATTTATACACTTCCTGATTTACCGTATGCGAACGACGCTCTTGCGCCCTCCATCTCTAAAGAGACCGTCGATTATCATTATGGAAAGCACGAACGCACCTACATTGATAATCTCAACCGTCTCATAAAGGACACCAAATATGAGGATATGGAACTTGAAGAAATCATTACTTCTTCTTCCGGCCCCATCTTCAACAATGCCTCTCAGGCATGGAACCATATCTTCTACTTCTTCACCTTCTCGCCTGATGGCAGTCATGAACCGGAAGGTCATCTGCGCAAGGCTATCGACGAGCAATTCGGCTCATTCGACCAGTTCAAGAAGGAGTTTGAGGACGCCGGCGCCGCCATTTTCGGCTCAGGTTGGGTATGGCTTTCAAAAGACAAAGACGGCAAACTGTTCATTACACAGACATCCAACGCAGGCAATCCGCTTTGTGAAGGTCTGACACCTCTTCTGGTCTTCGATGTGTGGGAACATGCCTACTATCTCGACTACCGCAACAGACGTCTCGATGCTCTTAAGGAGCTCTGGAAAATTGTTGACTGGGACATCGTTTCAAGCCGATACATTTAACGATTAATCAAGACCCTGCAACCCGTCGGGAATAACATAAAAACAACAATTTGCTAATAACAAGCATTACTAAACAAAATATAGCACTAAAATAAGCATAATGTGATGAATGGAGAGAGAGGCAGTCGTGAGACCCCCTCTCTTTTTTTATATCTAAAATGTTACCGTTATCTAAAATGTTACTGTCCGCTAAACAACAAAGAGTTTAGCGGACAGTAATGTTTTAGATACACGGGCATCGAAGATGTCCGTTAATATCCAATTTAATATCCTTTTCTGTATTTAGTATCCTTTACGGTATTTATCTTCTTCCGAATCTTCGAGGATTGAGAGATAGGATGAATAGCGCGATTCGGCTATACGATGATCCAGCAGGGCTTCGCGCACCGCGCAACCGGGTTCGTGGGTGTGTGTGCAGTCCCCGTAACGGCAATCGGCGCCGATGCGGAAGATTTCAGGAAAGAAATGGCTGACCTCATGCTTGTCAAATTCGAGGGTGCCAAATCCCTTCACTCCGGGGGTGTCGATGATATAACTGCCCGGCTCGATTCCCGGAATTTCAAACATTTCCGAGAAAGTGGTCGTGTGCATTCCCGTATCATGCGTATCGGATATTTCACCTGTTGCAAGATGCAGTCCCGGAATGAGGTCATTGATGAGCGTCGATTTTCCAACGCCGGAATTACCGGAGAAGAGGGTGGTCTTTCCTGCAAGTTTCTCGCGCAGTGCTTCGATTCCCTCTCCGGTCTTTGCCGACAGCTTCACAACCGGGTAGCCGATGGATTCATACAGGTAAGCGACTGCATTGAGATACTCCATCGCCTCCTCGTCATCCTCAATCAGGTCAATCTTGTTTATGACCAATATGGCCGGGACGCGATATGCCTCGGCTGTGGCCAGAAAACGGTCGATGAATGTGGTCGACGTGATTGGATGGAAGAGCGTCACCACAAGGCAGACCTGATCGAGATTTGCCGCAAGGATGTGGCCCTGTTTCGAGAGGTTGGTCGCCTTGCGGATGATATAGTTGCGGCGAGGCTCGATTGCAGTGATATAGTTGTTTTCGTCGCGGTCGCCGTTGATGGTGACGCGGTCGCCCACAGCCACCGGATTGGTGGTGCGGATTCCTTTCAACCGGAAATTGCCTTTTATCTTGCAGTTTACAATTGTCCCTTCGTCAGTGCGGACTGCATAGCTGCTCCCTGTATTTTTGATTACGGTTCCTGTCATGAGCTTAGGTTCTATTTCTTTTCAGGAAATGGTTTGCTTAGAAATTTTGATGCGCGAGCCTTGTCCACGCCTAATTCCACAGCCTTTCTTGCATCGGCTTCGGAATCTGCCGGACGGTAGCGCATCTTATTTAACGCTGCACGGTAGAGGTAAAGTTCACCGTCATCCGGCGTAAGGCTCAGTGCGGTGTTGATGTCGTCCGACGCTTCCTGCAATGCTCCGGTCAGAAGGTAGCAATAAGCGCGTCCGCTGTAATACTCCGCATCCTTCCTTTCGATGAGCACACGGCTGTAGTATGGGATGGCACCGGCAAAGTCACCTGTCCCGCTAAGTACGGTCGCACCGGCTATCTCCGTCTCGATTTCTTTTGGAAAGTTGCGTTGCATGAACTCGAAGTCCGCCTTGGCAGTCCTGAAGTCGTGACGGCGCAGAGCAAACAGGCAGTGGGGCAGACGGGCCGAAATCTCCATTGAATCGAGCCGGAGGATTTGGTCGTAATCGAGATAAGCGTCGTTGTCATATCCGTTTGCCGCAAGCACGCGCGCACGGTTGGAAAGGATCGTCACTGACGACGGTGCCATTATGTGGGCATCGGTTAAGGTCGCGATTGCAAGCGAATCCTGACCCATATTATAGCGGATGATGCCGAGATTGGAGAGCAGCAACACGTTCGATGGATTGGCAGGTTCGGAGCGCAAGGCGTCGAGAAGTGCGCTTTCGGCCTCGCGCCATTTGCCTTCAGCGCAGGCTTTGTCGGCCTCATCGACTTTTTTCATGTAGGCGCTATCTTCCTCCGGAGTTTGGGCAGAAATATTTGCCGACATGCAGATGCCGATGAAAATGATAAGGGAGGCGGTGATGATTCTTGTGATTGACATTGGTTCGGGAGAGTATGGTGATGTGGTTAGAGCTTGTTTGACTGTGCCGGTGGCCGTGGCTGTGATGAAGCTGAAGATAAGGTGCTGTCCTCAGGCTTCTGAAATCTTGTTTCTGTAATCCCTCGGCGAAAGTCCGGTCAGATGTTTGAAATATTTTCCGAAAAACGATTGGTTGGAGAAATTCAATGCGAGACTGATTTCCTGAATGTTCATCCCGGTTGTCCTCAGCAGGAGTTTTGCTTCGAGTATCACCCGATGGTCAATCCATTCTCCCGCGGTCTTTCCGCTCATCTCCTTAAGGACTGCGGACAGATGTTTGGGCGTGACGAAAAGCTTGTCGGCATAGAAATTGACTGCCCTTTGGGTCTTGAAATGGGTCTCGATAAGGTCGATGAACTGTGAGAGGAGCTCTTCGCGGCGGGAGTGGTGTTTCGCCTCATTCACGCGCGAAGCATATATGCCGAGAGTGTTGTAGAACAGCACTTCGCAAAGCGAGTTGAGCGCCATGTTGTTGAAAAGTCTGTCAGCAGAATGGATCTGACGTTGGAGCATTTCATATATCAATGTCTGTGTCTCCAGTTCCTCAGGCGTGATGTCGATGATGGGATTCGCGTTGTAATGTAGACTATAGGGAATCACATAGTGGAGCGACGGGAGAATGTCGTTGATTTTTTCTTCACGCACCACAATGAAAAATCCTTCGAAGTCAGGGCTTGACTTGCATTGGCTGATGATATGGCCCGGACGGAGAACCATTATGGAATTAGGCCCCATTTTGCGTGGAGCTACGTCGATGATGGCTGAAATCTCTCCACGTTTACACACTGCTAAAAGCATTCTGTCGAGACGTGAAGGGAAACTTACTGACGGAATCTCTGAAAGCGAATTGAATACGCTTATCATCGGTTGTCCGGAGGAATCGGATTGCATAGTTGGCTTATTAGACATGCTTTTAAGCTAAAGGCGATGAGATTTGTATGATAGGGCTTATATTTGCAACAAAGGTAGATATTTTTTTTGAAAAATGTCGTATCATGCCCGAAAAAGTGTTCTATTTTGCCGATTCTTGGACATGAAAGCTGTATATAGGGACTGTGACACAAGAGATACAAAAGCACAAAAGAGCAGAAGAAACAAAAGATATATATTTTTTCTATAAAGATTGAGAATTGCCTTCATAGCCTTTATTGTAAAATTCTTTTGTCTCTTATGCTCTTTTGTGCTTTTGTATCTCTTTTGTATCTCTTGTATTGATTTGATGCAGCTCCTATTTTATGCCACGGCGGTTGAGCTCGGCCTGATAGCGCCGGGCGTTGGCCAGATGGGTCGCGTAGTCCGAAGCGAAATTGTGGTAGCCTGAGAAATCTTCCTTCGCACACATATATATATAGTCATGCATCGGAGCGTTGAGCACTGCATCTATTGTAGCTCCTGCCGGGACGCGGATAGGGCCGGGGGGGAGACCGTTGACCTTATAGGTGTTGTAGGGCGACTCTGTTGCAAGATGCTTGCCGGTGATGCGGCGCAATGTGAAATCGCCTGTGGCAAACTTAACAGTCGGGTCGGCCTGCAGTTTTATCCCTTTGTTGATGCGGTTGAGATAGAGGCGTGCCACTTTTGGCTTTTCGTCCGCCTTGGCGGTCTCCTCCTCGACAATTGAAGCGAGAGTGGCCACTTCGGTGGGACGCAGTCCGAGGGCGGCGGCTTTCTCGCGCCGTTCCTTGTTCCAGAACTTGTTGCGGTAGTCGAGGAGACGGCGCACTATATTGCGCGGCGAGGCGCTCCAGTAGAACTCATAGCTGTCGGGAATAAAGGCAGCGGGATAGTTGGGACGTGAGAAACCGCTGTCGGGCAGTACCTCCTCGCAAGCCTCAAGAAATTCCTGTGGAGTGCATTGGAGCTGCGAGGCTATGCGCTGCGAGAGCTGTTCCATTGTGCGTGTCCCGTTGAAGCGCACATCCACGGGGGTCTGCCGTCCGTGTGCCACCCTGCGGCTGATGTTGAGTGCGCTCTGTCCGGGTGAAACTTTGTAGGCACCCTGCGATTTGTCGGCGCTTCCGCCCATGAGTTTCCAGAGGAGATAGACGCGGGTGCCCATCGACGAGCCGAGGCTTGATTTCATCGAGTCCCTCACGGCTGTCTGTGAAATCTCTTTGGGAATATAGATCCACTCGCTTTCACCGTCATTGCCGGAGTAGGGGATGAACGCGAATGCGAGTACCGACAATACACTTACGAAAACAGCTATCACCGCTATCAGTATACCGAGCGAGTGACGATAGATCCACGACTGTTGTTTCTTCTTTTTGTTTCCGGAATTTGATGATTGTTTCTTTGCCATTGGTCAGCGCAGTTTGTGGAGCGAGTCAAGCATTTCCTGCAGGCGGTTTCTTACCTTCCTGAGACGTTCGACAGTCTCGAACTTCTTTGTCACACCGTCGCGGTTGCGTTTCAGCTCTTCGCGGACAGCTTCAAGCTTCATTCCCTTGTCGTTCACCATATATGCAACCATGCGGATGGTCTCGACATCGCGCGGGGTGTAGAAGCGCGTGCCCCGGTCGTTCCTCTGCGGATGTATGGCGGGAAAGTATGATTCCCAATACCGCAGTGTCGACATCGGAAGCCCCACCATTTCCGAGACCTCGCTGATTTTATAATATCGTTTGCTTGTGCTGTCCATCTGTGAAAAATCTGTCGGCAAACTTAGTGATAAAAACCGAAAAATGCAAAATGTAGTGGCTTCCGCGAGGCATTTCAGATGAATTTTTGGTTGCAAGGTAAATATTTAACAAGATTCTTTAACATTAATTCCCAAATAATCGGTACATTTGTAAAAAGTTTCAAAGCGTAGCCGGTAAGAAAAGGCCTCGATGGCTGTTCCTTATTGTCCGGCATGATTGATTAACCTTGAACCGTGCTCATGCAGTCTGTATTCCTGATTGCAGATATTCAACTATTTATAAACAGAAAATCAATTTATTGTTAAATAAACTATCCAATCAATTATTCACAATCTAATCAATCAAGTTCTATGATTAGGAGACTCATTCTCTTAGCAGCAGCCGTCGTGCTGACGTGTATGTCAGCTATGGCTGCCCCGGATGACATCAAGTGCAGCGGTGTGTTGGTCGGTGAAGATGGCGAGCCGATTATCGGTGCCACCATCACGGTCCCCGGCACTAAAATCGTGGCAACAACCGATGTCGACGGGCGTTTTTCTCTGAATGTCCCCAAGGGGAAAGAAATCCATGTCAACTACATTGGCTACAAACCTCTCAACCTCAAAGCCGCTTCAAACCTCGGCGAAGTTTCGATGGAAGTCGAATCACAGATGCTTCAGGACGTGGTCGTGACCCAGTCAATCGCCCGCACCCGCCGCACCCCTGTGGCTATTGCGACTGTTGATGCCGCCACTATTGAAACGAAACTTGGAAATCAGGAATTTCCTGAAGTCCTCAAGACAACTCCCGGTGTCTGGGCAACCAAAGATGGCGGTGGCTATGGCGATGCCAAAATCAACATGCGCGGATTCAAGAGCGAAAACGTTGCTGCCCTTATCAACGGTATTCCCGTCAACGATATGGAGTGGGGTGGTATCTATTGGTCAAACTGGGCCGGCCTCTCCGATGTGACCGCTTCAATGCAGACTCAGCGTGGTCTTGGTGCAGCAATCGTGTCGGTTCCCTCTGTCGGCGGTACTATCAATATCACAACCAAGTCCCTTGACGTGAAGAGAGGTGGTAACATCTTCTACGGAATGGGTAATGACGGTCTCAACCATATCGGTTTCTCAGTGTCGACAGGCGTTTCGAAGAATGGTTGGGCTGTGACTTTGCTCGGCGCGCGCAAATGGGGCGACGGTTATGTGCAGGGTACCAACTTCAATGCCTATACCTACTTCCTTAACATCTCAAAACGTATCAACGACAAGCATCAGCTCTCGTTGACCGCTTTCGGTTCACCTCAGACCCACTATAAGCGTTCTTCGCAGGACGGTCTGACTATCGAAGGCTGGCAGGGCGTGAAGAACTATATGGACGGTGAAAGCATGTATAAGTACAATCCGACCTTCGGTTATGATATGGACGGTCAGGTGCGCTCATCGAACAAAAATGTTTACCACAAACCTCAGATTTCGCTCAATCATATCTGGCAAATCAATGAGAAGTCATCACTCTCATCTGCTGTCTATGTCAGCATTGCTTCGGGTTACGGTTACAGCGGTCAGGGTCGTGGCTCTTACAATGGCAACTCCCTCTCATATTCAAGCTGGTACGGTTCAAGCAACGGTATTCTGAATACTCTTTTCCGCCGTGCCGACGGTACGTTTGACTATGCTGCCATTCAGGAGATGAACATGGCCTCGACAACCGGTTCTAACATGATTATGGCCAAGTCCGGCAATAGCCACAACTGGTATGGTCTTGTGTCTACCTACAAAAATGAGCTTCTCAAGAACCTCAATCTTACTGCCGGTATCGATATGCGTTACTATATCGGTTATCACAAGAATACCATCGTAGACCTCTACAGCGGTGAATACTATATGGACGACAGCACCCGTAAGGGTGTCCTCGCAGCCAACAATGCGGCTGCTGCAGATCCCAACTGGAAATACGAGAAACTTGGTGTCGGTGACGTGGTTTACCGTAACTATAACGGATATACCGCTCAGGAAGGTGCTTTCGCTCAGCTCGAATATTCGATGTTCGACAACAAGTTGACCACCGTGCTTGCCGGTTCTGTTTCGAATACCACTTATTGGCGTAGGGACTTCCTCTACTATGACAAGCAGCATGAGAAATCAGAGCGTGTCAGCTTCATGGCCGGAACAATCAAGGGTGGTGTGAACTACAACATTGACCGTCATAATAATATCTATTTCAATGGCGGTTATATCACCCGTGCACCTTTCTTCTCAGGCGGTGCTTTCCTTCAGGCTGCGACATCAAATGCAACAAACCCCAACGCCGTTAACGAGAAGGTCGGCTCAATCGAGGTTGGATATGAGTATCATTCACCCATCTTCACCGCTACTGTCAACGGTTACTACACAAAATGGATGGACAAGACTGCCACACGTTCGAGCGAACTTTCCGACGGTACGAAGTACTTCTTCAACATGGAAGGCGTGGATGCCCGTCACATGGGTGTCGAATTAAACTTCGTCTACAAGCCTTTCCGTTGGCTTGACGTCAACGGTATGCTCTCCATTGGTGACTGGATCTGGGACAGCAATACCAAGGGTTACTTCTATAATGCCTACGGTCAGCCTATCCAGAACACCAAGGATGGTGCTATCGCATCGGGTATCTATGCAGCTGACCATGCATACGCAACCCTCAACCAGAAGGGTCGTAAAGTCGGTGGTTCGGCACAGACAACCGGTTTCCTCGGTCTGAATGTCAAGCCTGTCAAGGGATGGCGTGTTGGTCTTGACTGGACTTTCAATGCCCGCAACTATAGCGACTATTCGATTTCATCAAGTGACTATGCTCCCGGTGCAGTCATCAACGTCGCATCTCCCTGGAGAATTCCCTGGGGCAACCAGTTTGACCTTTCTGCAAGCTACAACTTCAATATCGGCGGCCTTGATGCAACCCTTTTTGGCAACGTCTACAACCTTTTTGACTACAACTATGTCATGGATGCCTATACAGCTTCCGGCAAGGACGGTGCTTGGGACAATGCATTCCGCGTGTTCTATTCGTTCGGCCGCACCTACGCTCTGCGTCTGAAAGTGAAATTTTAATTAATCAACAGTCACAGTTATCAAGTTAATTTCAGATATGAATATTTCATTTAAATATACATTATTGGCAGCAGGGTTCGCTCTTGTGCTGTCAGGCTGCGACGAAAACGATTGGAACGACAAGCTTGACGGCTTCGATGTTCCGCCGTCATATTCGAAAGTCGAGACCGTCAACTATACGTTGACTGCTGCCGACTATGCGACCATCGCATCAAATTCAACAAACAAATCGCTTGCTCAGGCTGCCGGTGAGGAAGCTGTCGCTGCTCTTGCAGCAATCGGCACAAACGGAGCTTTTGCATCAGAGGCCGACGCACGTCTGTATCTTCCCGCTCTTTTAGCCAATTCATCCTTCCCTTATTTCTCGATGAACAACGGTTCATCAGTCAAGGTGACCTATAATCTCTCGACCAATCAGCCTGAAGAGGTCAAGGCTATCAATAAGGCAGGCAATGTGTTGTCATATCGGCTGAAAGAGGCTGATTATCAACTCGCCTGGGGTAGTGAAGAAGATTTTATCAGTGGCTTTGCCCCTGTATGTCCTGCTGATGCAAATCTTCCTGAGATTCTGAAGACCGCATTGCCTGATGCCGTAAGTGGCAACTATGCTGTGGTTACATACAACGAGGCTTCTACAAACCCTGTGTTTGGAAATGTTGGTGGAGATGATTCGGATGAGCCTGCTGATGGTATCTATCTTGATCAGACTTTTGCTGACGATATGGAGGGATTTACGATTGAGAATACTGTCCTTCCTGAAGGAGTGAATGCTATATGGTCGCATGATGCATCCTATCATTATATGAAAGCTACCGGTTACATTTCAAAAGTAAATTATGATACGGAATCGTGGCTTATTTCACCTGTCATCAAACTCGGAGCTTCTACTAATGCAGTCCTGACATTTGATCAGGTCTGGAATTTCTTTAGCTCTCTGGAGGTTGCTGCTGATGAGGCAACAGTGAATATCCGTGAAGAAGGTGGTCAGTGGGTTAAATTGAATCTCACCAATATGCCTAGTTCAATGGGATGGAATCCGTGGTTTTCATCCGATGATATTGATTTGTCCGCTTATAATGGCAAGTCCGTTCAAATTGGATTTTGCTATAAGAGTACTGCTGCAAAAGCAGGAACATGGGAGTTGAAGAATGTCCGCGTTGTCGTGGGACCCAAACCTTCAAAATCTCCCGTGCACCGTGCTCCTGCCGCTCAGGTTCCTACTACTCAGCTCAATGCGCTTTATTTGTTTAACGGTACTGAATGGGTTGTGCCTTCATCTGCCATGGTAGTGCTTCAGCCTGCTGACTACACTGCAATGGGACAGTCATACGGTAATCTCAGCGGAACTCTTCCCCAGCAGCTTCTTCCTGTTTACCTTGCACAGAAATTCCCCTATGCAGCCGATGATGCAGCTGAAATCGTAGTTTACAAGTACTATGACGGTACTGCCACCGAGTTCCGTGCCACCGAGTTCTTCAAGGCTAACGGCGAATGGGCTCAGAACACCGGTGCGACAACTGATCAGTTCACCAAGCAGAACGGTAACTGGGCCTACAATCCCTCAGTCATTGTGACCTTGCCCTACGCCCGCAACACTGATCCCAGCTATACCTATTATATGGCATGTGTGAACTGGGTGTTTGACAATGTGACTAAGAAGCTCTATCCTGATGCAACTCCCGCCAATGGTGAGCGTCCCGGTCCTCCCTTCATCGACTATCGCAACAATGCTGAGTTCTACTCGGGAGCATCAGCATATTATGGCAATGTCGATGTTCGCGCGACAACCGCCAAGAACAATGCACCGGAAGGCTATGACGGTTATGACGGACTTTCTGATGACGAAATCATGCTTCTCATCAAGAAACGTTTCTCAACCGAAAGTATGCCCGGTGCACTCGGAATCCTTTATCCCGATGCTGCTCCTGTTGAGGGAATGGAAGTTACATATACCATCAACTTCACTGCCTATGACGGTGCGGCCGTTGAAACAACCATTGTCTACGTTGTTTCAGGTCCCGGTCAGTTCAAGTACAAGAGCAGTACATGGGTTGAGGACGGACAGGATGCCGACTGGTAAAAGATTGATATGTGAACGTCTGTTCACAAATTGATTCACTATTGCCCCGCACATCGACTGATTTCAGTGATGTGTGGGGTTTTTGTGTGTTTTTGTCGAACCTTGTTGCTCCCGGTGATGTTGATTTTATGTGACGGTGGTAGCACATCGCCATGCTTTAATACTTATTACATTATCTTCTTACCTACAATCCGAAGGTGTGGCGGGATGCTGTAGAGCCTTCGTGCGGATAGACATTCCGCCACGCCTTCCACCAACAAAATCTATCCATTATGAAATGCCTGTTTCCGTCAGTCATCGCATTGATGCTGCTGAGCGTTCCCGCTATGGCCGAGGCGCAAGCCCAGAGAAGCAAAGAATTCAAAGACAAGTATCAGCTTAAGGAAGTGGTGGTCCTCAGCCGTCACAACATCCGTTCGCCGCTATCCGACAGTAAGAGCGACCTTGGCCGCATGACCCCTCACAAATGGACCGACTGGAGCGCCGGGAAGAGCGAGCTTACATCGCGTGGCGGTGCGCTCGAAACGATGATGGGACAGTACTTCCGCAAATGGCTCGTTGATGCCGGAATGTTTCCCGAAAATTATGTCCCGACGGCCGATGACCTCAACGTGATTGCCAACTCCATGCAGCGTTGCATAGCCACCGCGCAGTATTTCTCGTCAGGCTTCATGCCTGTTGGAGGTGTCAAGGTCAATCACCGTTACACGCCGAGCAAGATGGATCCGCTTTTCAATCCGCAACTGACCAAAGTCAGCCCTGAATTTGTGGCAGAGGCAATGAGACAGATAAACGCAATGGGAGGCGAAAAGGGTATCGTCGGTATAAACGAGGCCATTGCTCCTGACTATGCTCTCATGACAGAGGTGCTTGACGTGAAAGATTCACCTATGGCCAAATCGAACGACCCGAAACTTAAGGCTCTTGACAACTACAACACTGAAATCGTGCTTGAAAAATGGGCGGAGCCGTCCATGAAGGCCGGTTCGGCATTGAAGGAACTGAATTCGGCAAGCGACGCCTTCATCCTTCAATATTACGAGGAGCCGGACACACTGAAAGCTGCATTCGGCCACAATCTCACCCGTAAGGACTGGGAGCGCCTGGCGCATGTCAAGGATGTCTATCAGGACGTATTGTTCACCGCCCCGATTGTAGCGGTCAATGTCTCGCATCCCCTCATCCAGTATATGTATGACGAACTACGTTCACCCGACCGCAAATTCACCTTCCTTGTCGGTCATGACAGCAATCTTTCGAGTGTTGCGACCGCTCTCGGTGTCGAGGAATATGAACTGCCTGATGCGATAGAGAAGAAAACGCCAATCGGGTCGAAACTCGTGATTGAGAAATTTGTCGGTCCTGATGGAGAGGAGTACGCCGACCTCAACCTCGTCTATCAGACGGTTGACCAGTTGCGCGACATGGAGCTGCTCGACCTCAACAATCCCCCGCAGGTCTATTCCCTCTCCTTAAAAGGCATGACCAAAAACTCCGACGGCCTCTACAAAATGTCGGACCTCGCCGACCGTTTCGAACAAACCCTCCGCGCCTACGAATCCATCCCCTGATGTATTTTCCTACGCCCGTTTACTGAACCGTTGTCCAAGCAGGATTGCAGCAAGTAGGGAAATCCGGTTTTCCGGATGGCTCCGGAGGTAGCGGTAGATAAGCCAGGGAATGTAGATGCCTGTGAGGAGGGAGAGGGTGGAGTAGACCCACCAGGGAAGTTCGACAAAGTGGTGGAGAATCTGCTGGGTGGCTATATTGAAGTACCACGACAGGAGAAATATGATATAGTTTGCTCCGGAGAGATGGTCAAGGATTCGGATATCGTGGCTGTCGAGCAGTTTTGAAGATGAAATGCACATCGTTATTCCCGCAAGCGTGCAGAGTGGGAATAGCGGTGTGTTTTCTGTCAATGCGAAGAGCCCAGCCCACAGGGCGGCGCTTCCGGCAAATGCGGATGTGGAATTTCGAGGAAAGAGGCGGTTGATGTGTTGGTAATATCGTGCATAGATGGCCCCGATGATAAAATACAGCCCGGTTTCCACAGTGAGGTGGAGTGAAAAAGTATTGGTTGTTCCTATCGGAGCGAACGGTGTGATAAGGAATATCAATAGCAGGGCTGCGTAAACCGGCAAGTCAGGCAGATGGAGCCGTCGGCCTATATGCAGGATTGTGAAATTTATTATCAATAGCGTGAAGCAGACCTGCAGGAACCAGAAGTAGGGGATGACGAGGCTTCCGGTGTAGATAAATGAATCTCTGAACGATTCGACGGAAAGAGTGACCGGGTCGTCAGCCATACCAGACATCATCGCACGCGGGAAGAAGGTGACTGCTGTCAGCACAACGAATGGAACCATAAGCCTCCGCAGTTTCGAGCTGACGAAATTCCGCCATGAGACAGCCTGCCCTTTCAGCTCCATGCCGTAGACCATCAGGAAGCCCGACACGAAGAGGAATAAGGGCATGTGGAAACTGTAGATCATACGGTAGAGCAGGGTTGTCCGTCCCATGTCGTTGTCGGGATACTCATGCATGGAGTGACCGACGACAACAAGGATGATTCCGATAACCTGCATGTAGGAGATGAAGGCCAACTGCTTGCCACCGATGTCCTTATGGAGAGACTGATTGCTCATGCGAAACTGTTTTGGCTGATGACGCGGTGAGGAGTCACGACACGATGGTCGCTACAATCTTGCGAGGACCACCGTAGTCACGGAATTCACACAGATAGATGCCTTGCCATGTCCCGAGGTTCAAATGTCCGCGTGAGACAGGAATGGTTAGTGACGGCCCGACGAGTACGGATTTGGCATGTGAAGGCATGTCGTCGGGACCTTCGTCGGTGTGAAGATAATATGGCGCGTTTTCTGGAACGAGACGGTCAAAGATGGCGTTGAGGTCATGGCGCACGTCAGGGTCTGCGTTCTCGTTGAGGGCGAGAGCAGCCGAAGTGTGTTTGATGAGGAGATTGAGCAGCCCACATTCGGGAAGGTTGCCGATCTGTTGCATTATCTCGCCTGTCACCAGATGGATGCCACGGGGATAGGCGCGGAGGGTGAATTCAATTTGCTGTATCATATCGGGGTATAAATATACGGTTTGGAAATTATGGCCGGTGGCCGTTGTGAAGCAGTCGAAACGGACTGAGACCACCGGGAATACAAGTGCAAAGATACGAAATCTTTGTTGAACTTTTTTAACATTTGCGCCGTTCTATAATTGCTATCGAAACTTTCGTTAGCAAACGGCAATCATGATGGCCTGACAGGTGTTTACTTTGCAGAAAATTTAAAAACAGAATGTCATTATGATCGCACTTAATGTTCCTTTAGTTACATGGTGTGTAATCGCCTTCGCGATGGTCGCACTCATTATTATCAGAGTTTGTCAGAAGAACTACAATCAGCCTGCCCATCACAGACATCTCATTGAGATTGGTAGTGAGCGGGAAGAATTCTTCGTTCCGGGCGACAGGCTCATAAAAGAAGATGATCTCTATGACGACGATGAGGATTGAAGCCTCAGCCGCAGAGCCGATAGCTCTTTCGGACTGTCTGTGCGGCGAGAGCCATTCGCTTAAAGAAATCTGTCTGTTCCTCTCGGAATATGCCTCATGGCTGCTTGGAAGCGGTGCCACCTGCATCCGTCTCGAACGGAACGTCAACCGCATGGCGAAGGCTATGGGCTGCGAGGCGGTGATGACCATCCTTCCACGCCACATTCATCTCACAGTCTGCCTGCCGGACCATTCGGACAGCTATACATATATAACTGCTTCGAGGACCATGCCCATAAGCTTCGACATAAACACCCGTCTGAGTGAACTGAGCTGGGAGATTGCCGACAGCAAGATTAGTTTTGATGAGGCCAAGGAGAAATTCGAATCCATCATACATACACCTCCTGCCAATAAGAATCTCGTGCTTCTCTTGGCCTCATGTGCCAACGCCGCTTTCTGCCGGCTTTTCACCGGCGACTGGCAGGCGGTGGCGGTTGTGTTTCTCTCGACAATCGCCGGTTTCTATCTGAAACAGGTGTTGTGTGAGCACAAGATGGACATGCGTCTCGTCTTCATCATCTGTGCGTTTGTCTCGTCGGTGTTGGGTGCGACGGACGCACTTTTCAATTTAGGCACAACGCCGGAGATTGCCGTTGGCACCAGTGTGCTCTACCTTGTTCCCGGCATACCGTTTCTGAATTCATTCAGCGATATGCTTGCCGGACACTATATCTGTTCTTTTTCACGTTTTATACATGCAGTGATTCTCACATGTTGCCTTTCGTTCGGACTGTGCGGAGGGATGTTGCTGATGAATATGGGCATGTTTTAGGATCTGTGCAGCGATTTATCTGTCGTCATGCAGTCCCCACGTTTCTGATTCATTATGATAAGCGAATTTCTTCAAGATGCTTTCTTCGCAGCGATCGCAGCCATCGGTTTCGCAGCGATAAGCAACCCTCCAAGGAGGGCCTACCTCTATTGCGCCGTCATTGCCGCCGTCGGGCATTCCGCACGGTTTCTGATGATGCAGGAGAGTCTGCTCGGGCTTCATATTGTCATAGCAAGCACTTTGGCGGCGCTGATAGTCGGTATGCTTGCCGTATTGTTGTCGCCCGTAGCACATACGCCTGCGGAGACATGTCTTTTCCCCTCACTGCTCCCGATGATTCCGGGCATCTATGCCTACAAGACTTTCGGAGGCTTGGTGATGTGTCTGTATCACGGTAGCGAAGAGGCTTTCGACCATTATTTCTACCTCTTCGTCAGCAACGGGCTGACCTGTCTGTTCATCCTCCTCGGAATGGTGATAGGCGCTACTATTCCGATATTCCTGTTTAAAAATATCTCGTTTCAGGCAACGAGGTGAAGACGCGGGCAGTGGCCCGGTCAAGATATATTCATCCATTATTTCAGATTCATCCCATCATGGAACTTCGACAGCTTAAATATTTCGTCAAGGTGGCCGAGACATTGAACTTCTCGGAGGCATCGCGCGCACTCTTCATCACCCAAAGCACCCTTTCGCAGCAGATCAAGCAACTGGAGCAGGAGATGGGCACAATGCTGTTTGTGCGCGACAGCCACAGTGTCTCTCTTACGGAGGCAGGAAGCGAGCTGCTGCCATACGCTGTCCGTACCCTTCAGGACGCTCAGCTTTGCCACGAGAGGATGAATGATTTGCGCGAGTTGCTTGCCGGGACGCTGAACATCGGCGTCACCTATTCATTCAGCCCCATACTTACAGAGACCTTGCTTGATTTCATGAAGCTTTATCCCGGGGTCAAACTCAACATCTATTATAAGCCTGTTTCGGAACTGATGACAATGTTGAGCGAAAGGGAAGTTGATTTCGTGTTGGCCTTCCGTCCGCGTCAGGCTACCGACGGGATTGAGTCACATGCGCTGTTCCAGAACTATTTAGCCGTGATTGTCAACTCATGCCATCCGCTTGCATCCAAGCAAAAGGTGACAATGGAGGAGCTGAGCCACTATGACCTGGCTCTGCCTACGAAGGGATTACAGGCGCGGAATTACTTTGATGCTATCGTCATGCCCAAAGGAATGGATATGCGCGTGAGGATTGAGCTTAATGAGGTCAACATACTTCTCAAACTCATCAGTTGCAGCAATCTTGTGACCGTCCTTGCAGAGGCTACAACGCACAATGTCAAGGGGATCAAAGCTGTTCCCCTTGACATTGCGGCTAATGAGATGATAGGATGTGTCCACACTTTGCGTGACAGTTACCACAAGCGTTCGATGCGTGAATTCGTGAGAATGTTGAGCGAATCGGCAGCAATCCGTGAGCGTGTCAACGCATGGCTTTAGGTGTGAGGATGCAGTCAATCGGGAGTCTGCATCCTCACCGGTAGTGGAATCAGTCGAGTGTCTTTTTCGGATAGAGTGATTCCCACCATGAATCATCATCCTGCAGGTATTTGGCAAACCAGGCGAAGATAGTCTCCTGCCATTGCTTGCGTTTGTTGAAGTCGGTCACCTGATGGTTGGCATCCTTGACGGCAACAAAGGCGGTCTCGCGTCCGAGGAGTTTGAGGGCTGTATACATCTGGATGCTCTCGCCGAAGGGAACGTTCGTATCGCCGTCGCCATGCAGGAAGAGAATCGGGGTGTGAATCTTGTCGGCATTGTAGAGCGGACTCTGTTTCACATAGAGGTCCGAGTGGCTCCAGGGATAGCTGTTGGCCATGCTGACCTCGCTGTAGGAATAGCCCCAATAGCCCTCGCCCCAATAGCTTGTGTGGTCGCTGATACCTGCGTGGGAGATAGCGGCTGCGAAGATGTCGGTGCGTGTCTGGAGGTATTGGGTCATGAAACCGCCGTAGGATGCACCGATGCAACCGATTTTAGATGCGTCCACCCACGGATTGGCGGCAGTGAACTGTTTCACCCCTTCGATAATGTCCTCAGCCACACCTTCACCGGCGGTATTGACATGGCGCGATGCGAATTCCTGACCGAAACCTGCGCTTCCGCTCGGATTGATGACAAGGACAACATAGCCGTTGGCCGCATAGACATGGTGCGGGTAGCGGCCTTCGAATGTGCGGCTTGTCGGACTGCAACCACCATAGTAGTTGACAATCATCGGATACTTGCGCGAAGGGTCGAAGTCGGGAGGAAGGATGTAGCGTCCGCAGATGCTGTCGCCTCGTGATGTGAGATAGACCCAAGGCTTGCATTCGCCTAAGCGTATGCCATCGAGGCGTTCGGCACTCAGGTCCTCGATAAGTTCCTGACGGAGATTCTTGGTGTTGAGCGAATAAAGGCGGTCGGAGTTTGAAGCCCCCTGGCCTACATATACCAATGCCGGAGCTGATGAGGCAATGGCGAATGAAGCCACATATTCCTCATTGGCTTTGAGATTGTCGATTTTTCCGTTGGCAGGATTGACGCGGAAGAGTGAACGGCGGTCACGGTCCTCGGCTGCGAAATAGATGCAGCCGTCGGCGCGGTTCCAGATGACATTCTCGACAGAGGGGTTGAAATCGCGTGTGAGGGGAGTTATGTCGGTAGAGGCGACATCGAGGATGTAGAGCTGATTGTCATACATGCTCGGTGTGCGACCTTCGGGCAGATTCTTTCCGATTGCACCGTAGGCTTCGGGCGAACCAATGAGCGCAACTTTCGAGCCGTCGGGTGATAGGGTGGCCCCTCCGAAAAATCCTTCCTTATCAACGAGACAGCGGGTGGAGTTGTCGGCGAGATTCAGGAGATAGAGAGAGGACAGGGTGGTCGGGCGTTTTTCCAGCCGGGATTCGGAGACGGTGTAAAGAAGCTTGCTGCCGTCGTCGGAAATTCCACACAATCCGATGTTGCGGTTACCGAATGTGAGAGGCGTGGACAGACCTGTGGCAAAATCCATTTTCATGAGTGTCCCTCGGTTTCTCCATCCGGGCTGGCGGTCTTCGGGATGGACGATTTCATAGAGGTCGGCGCTCTTTTCCTTCGGCCCTTCCTGAGTCTTCATGTAAATCATGAAGTCCTCGGTGGGAGAAATCGTGAAATAGCTTGTCGGGAGTTCAGAGGCGATGACTTCCTCCCGTCCGTTGGCCGGATTGAGGGTGACGAGTTCAAGTTTGTCGTTTTTGTAACGGGTGAAGTAGAGCAGGTCGCTCTTCGGCATCCATTTGAGGGCTTCTGACCTTTTTGCCAATACGGCTCCACCGTTGGCGGCACTCACTTCGTTGGAGAATGTATTGGCACCTCCTTCGTGGGTGGTGTAGTAGACTCTCAGGAGATATTTTCCACTCGGCGAGAGCGACGCGGAGCTGAATCGGCGACCGGTCATGACATCGTTGAGGGTGTAGCGGCGCTGTGAACCGGAATTGATTTTCATCAGTTCGGGACGTTCGCTTTCAAGGGCTATCTTTACGGAGTCGGCGGAGGCACTGTTGGTAAGACACTTGATGGTGATGCTGTGGGTGGCGGGAGTGAGGCGGAGTTTGCTGTCATCAAGTTTCTTTCCGTCAAGGTAAATCTCATGGTTCTTCAGACCGTTGACTTTGAGCGATGCTGTGACGTAGCGTTCGTTGTCAATAGTGAAGTTCAGCAAGTGGAGGGCATGACCGTCGGATTTAAGGACAAAATCGCCGTTGTGAAACTGTCCTTTGTCAGCCGATGCAAGCGAGAGCGGAGTGGCAAGCAGCGAGGAGGGGTCGAATTTCTTTGAATTGACATCGACACTGTCCACCATTACTGGGAGATTTATTGAAAATGGTCCTTGATATTTGAATGACTCAATATCAATCTTTTCAGCACTTGCATTCATCGAAAGGAAGGCAAGTGCGCTTAAAGGTAATATGCGCAAGTTCATGTGATAAAATTGTGTATTGCAAAAATACACAATTTCCATGAGACAATGGCATCTGTCCTGAGAAACTTTCTATCTTCTTTCCATGGTGTAAAGCGTTTTGTGCGGATAAGGTTTTTTTCATCAAAATTACTATCAGTTTTGACTGAAAAGGTGCGAAGATGCAAAAGCTGTGGTTTTTATTTTCTTTTTATGGTAAGGTTCATTTCCAATAGGGCGGTGTAGGCTATCGAGGCGGCTGCGGCGGCTGCTTCGGGGTCGATGTTGCGTTCGCGTTCAATGTGGAGGAGTGCGGAGGCATAGTCACGTTTATGTTCAGCATTCAGTTTGGTCCAGTTTATGCCTGCGAACTCGACCGCAATATCCTCAGCGTAGGGCAGGAGTCCGAGACGCATCATCACTGCGATGACGGGATAGCGGGGGTAGCCCTGCCAGAATGTAGCATTGTCGGTGGAGGTGAAGACTTTTGCATCGTCGCGCCATGTCACTTTATATTCCTTCGCGCGGTCGGAGGATTCCACTTTCGCTTCACCATGACCGACGGTGCTGTCAGCAAGGATGTTGACGCGACCATCGGTGAGGGCCGTCCATGCCTCGTAGATTTTTTCGATAGGTGTCTGCTTTTTCATACCAGATATATTAATTGTATGAAAAATAAACCCGTGTGAGAGAATTATTGTTTAACTTTGCAGAGAAGTCAAAACTATTGTTATGAAAGTATTAGTTATAAACGGAAGCCCTCATCTTCATGGCTGTACAGACCGTGCGCTCAATGAGGTTGAAGCAACGCTTCAGAATGAAGGGATTGAAACTGTCAGGGTAAATGTCGGTAATCAGGATATTCGCGGGTGTATTTCCTGCCTTTTCTGTCGCAAGCATGGCGAATGTGTGTTCCATGATCTTGTCAACGAGACCGCACCTTTGTTTGAGGAAGCCGACGGCATAATTGTCGGATCTCCGACATATTATGCGGGAGCCAACGGTCAGGTGCTTGCTTTCCTCGACCGTCTGTTTTACTCCACAGCCGGGACCTTCGACAAAACTATGAAGGTCGGGGCGGCTGTCATTTCATCCCGCAGGGGTGGTTCGACATCGGCATTTGATGAAATCAACAAATACTTTACCATCAGTGCCATGCCGATTGTGTCGAGCACATATTGGAATGAGGTGCACGGTTTCGTGGCTGAAGATGTCGAAAAGGATCTTGAGGGACTCCAGACAATGCGCAATCTTGGACGCAATATGGCTTTCCTCATAAAAGCTATAAATGCCCGAAAGGAAACAGAGGGAGTTCCTGCGCAGGAACGTAGATTTTTTACAAGCTTTCATGACGGAAAGTAAGCAAATTTTGTGTTTTAGTATCTTTTTGATGAAATTTACATGTATTTTATTAAAATTTGAAATAAAACATGTAACTTTGCAAACCATTTCTAAGAAAAAAGAGTATTTAGAGGGTGTTTAACAATAAATGTTAACCCGTGGGTTCCGTATTTCGGAGGAGCTTTTTCGCTGAGTTGATGGAGTGTACTTAATGTACACGACTGAGATAAAGCGGAAAAGATGCCCGAAAGACGGAAAGGCGAAGGTAACTTTTACATATTAATGCATCCTCATTATAAAGATGATAAACTTTAATGAAATCTAATGGAACTATAATACCGTCGCCTCGGTTTCTCTTTGGCGCTTATCCCGTAACTCCTCGGTCGAGTGCCAAGAGGCACACTCCCTCATCGTTACGGAATAATCCCTCAAAGATAAACCGCCCACGGATTAACATTTATTATTAAACACCCTCTTATGCTTCGAATTGCCATACAGGCCAAAGGTCGGCTTAACGAGAAGACCATGGCCTTACTTGCCGATGCCGGCATCTCGGCTTCTGTTGGAAGCCGTTCGCTCATAGCCCACGCAAAGGGTTTTCCGGTGGATTTACTTCTTCTTCGAGACGATGACATACCTCAGGCCGTCTCGATGGGAACAGCTGACATAGGTATTGTCGGATTGAATGAGGTGGAAGAGAAAAATGTCGATGTCAGGCGTGTGCTCGACCTCGGATTCGGAGGTTGCCGTCTGAGCCTTGCCGTTCCCCGTGAGGCTGACTACAAGGGCCTTGAATGGTTCAACGGCAAACGCATCGCCACTTCCTATCCCGAAATCCTTTCGCGTTTCCTCAAAGAGAAGAATATCAATGCCAAAATCCACACTATCACCGGATCGGTCGAGATTGCTCCTGCCGTCGGGATGGCCGATGCGATTTTCGATATAGTGTCGTCAGGCGGAACGCTGATTCAGAATGGACTTGTCGAGGTGGAATCCATACTTGAATCGCAGGCTGTGCTCATTGCCACTCCCGGACTGCCGGAGGAGAAGCAGGCTGAACTCGACAAACTCTGCTTCCGTTTCCGTTCGATCATCGAGAGTCGTGGCATGAAATATGTGCTCATGAATCTTCCGAAATCGTCGCTTGACGAGGCCTTGAAGGTGCTTCCCGGAATGAAGAGCCCGACAATACTTCATCTTGCCGATCCCGACTGGCTTTCGATTCATGCCGTCATTCCCGAATCGCAACTTTGGGAGCGCATCGAGCGTCTGAAGGCCATCGGTGCAGAGGATATTCTTGTGCTTGTGCTTGAAAATATTGTAAAATAATCGGATATGCAGACATTCTTAAATCCATCACGTCAGGAATGGCCGGAACTTACCGAACGTAACATTCCCGATGATCCGGCTGTCAGTCAGGCAGTCAGTGGAATCATCGAGGAGGTCCGTGCGAAGGGTGATGCGGCCTTGCGCGAGATGGCATTGAAATTCGACGGCACCTCAGTCAATGAGCTTGAGGTCAGTGCCGCCGAGATTGCCGAGGGGTGTGCCCGGGTCAGTGAAGAAGTAAAGGCTGCTATTGGGCTGGCCAAGGAGAATATTTCCAAATTCCATGCTGCCCAGCTTCCTCATGAAGTCGATGTCGACACCATTCCCGGAGTGCGCTGCGTCCAGCGTCCGGTTGCGATTGACCGTGTCGGGCTGTATATTCCCGGCGGGCAGGCTCCATTGTTTTCGACCGTGTTGATGCTTGCATGTCCGGCAAAGATTGCAGGGTGTCGTGAGATTGTGTTGTGTACGCCTCAGAGCCGCAACCAACCGATTGCTCCGGAGATTCTTTATGCAGCCTCAATCTGCGGCATTGACAAAATATATCGTGTCGGTGGCGCACAGGCTATCGCCGCAATGGCGCTTGGCACGGAGACAATTGCCCGTGTCGATAAGATTTTCGGTCCGGGTAACCGCTATGTCACCAAGGCCAAGCAACAGTTGAGTTCCGTCGTAGCGATTGATATGCCTGCCGGTCCGAGCGAAGTCCTCGTCATGGCTGATGAGACGGCCGAGCCGACATTCATCGCCGCCGACCTTCTCTCTCAGGCTGAGCATGGACGTGACAGTCAGGCTATCCTTGTCTGCAACTCAAAGGCGATTGCCGAAAAGGTGGATGAGGAGGTAAAACGTCTGTCCGGTAAACTCAGCCGAGTGGAGTCAGTCGAAGGTTCCCTTTCCCACAGCCGCCTGATTGTGTTTGACAATGACACCGACACAATGCTCGATTTTGTCAACGCATACGCTCCTGAGCATCTAATTATTTCCATGCGCGACGCGTGGTCGGTCGCATCACGGGTGAGAGCGGCGGGAAGTGTCTTCATCGGCAATTATTCTCCGGAGAGTGCCGGTGACTATGCTTCGGGTACAAACCATACGCTCCCGACGGGTGCGTGGGCGCGTTCCTACAGCGGTGTGAATATCGACAGCTTCATGCGCAAGATAACCTATCAGGAACTGACACGCGACGGACTGGCTCTCCTTGCCCCGACAATCGTCAGCATGGCTGAAGCCGAAGGGCTGGATGCCCACGCTCTTGCAGTGAAAGTGAGGATTGACCAACTTAAATAGACTTTACACATATTATATAATATAATTTTCTTCTGATGACAGGTAAAATAAACCCTCTCGACCTTGTCCGCCCCAACATCCTTGCGCTCGAACCTTATTCGACTGCCCGCGATGAATTCAAGGGGGGCGACATCTCCGTGTGGCTCGATGCCAATGAAAGTCCCTATCCTTCGGGGATTAACCGTTATCCCGACCCTCATCAGAAGAAACTCAAACATGCGGTTGCCGCGCTTAAAGGTGTGCGCGAGGAGCAGATATTCATCGGTGGAGCCGGAAGTGATGAGGCGATAGACCTTGTCTACCGTATCTTCTGCCGCCCTGGTATCGACAATGCCATCTCCATATCCCCGACCTACGGAGTGTATGAGGTGAGTGCCGACATCAATGATATTGCTCTGCGGAAAGTGGAGCTTGGCGAGGATTATTCCCTCCCTGTCGATGCGCTCCTTGAGGCTGCCGACGGCAACAGCAAGGTCTTGTGGATTTGCTCACCTAACAATCCGACGGGAAATGCTTTCGCTCCTGAGGATATTCTCAGACTTATGGACAGTTTTCCGGGTATGGTGGTGGTCGATGAAGCTTACATTGACTTCTCGCCATATCCTTCGTTGCTTAACGTACTTGACAAGCACCCGAATCTGATAGTCATGCAAACTTTTTCGAAGGCATGGGGCATGGCCTCGCTCCGTATGGGCATGGCCTTCGCCTCGCCTGAGATTGCTGAACTGTTCGCAAGGGTCAAGTATCCCTACAACGTCAACGGGCCTACTCAGGAAGAGCTCCTGAGGCGAATCTGTGAGACGGACATCAATGGAAATGTGGATGAAATCATCAGTGAGCGTTCACGCCTTGCCTCAGCTCTTGAAAGTATGCCGAAAGTGAGGAAGGTGCATCATTCCGATGCCAACTTCCTGCTTGTCGAGGTCGAGGATGCGGATGGCATGTATGACTATCTGATTTCACACGGCGTGATTGTCCGCAACCGCAACCGTGTGAAAGGTTGTCGCGGCTGTCTGCGTTTCACGGTCGGTACGCCGGAGGAAAATGACCGTGTGATTTCTCTTGTCGAAAAATTTTAGATACACTCTTAATTCCAGATATGCCATGTTGAAGAAAGCTGTTTTCATTGACCGCGACGGAACCATCATAAAGGAACCTGCCGACGAGCAGATTGATTCTCTCGAGAAGCTTGAATTCGTCCCCGGAGCAATTTCCGGCCTCCGTTCGCTCATGAACCGTGGCTATGAACTCGTGATGGTCTCGAATCAGGATGGTCTCGGGACAGATTCATTTCCGGAAGATACATTCTGGCCCGCACACAACCGTATGCTCTCCACTCTCGAAGGTGAGGGAGTGAGGTTTGATGATATTCTGATTGACCGTTCCTTTCCGGAGGATAATGCACCGACACGCAAGCCACGCACAGGAATGCTCACGGCATACATGGACGGGTCGTATGACCTTGCCAATTCATTTGTGGTCGGTGACCGCTTGACCGATGTGCAGCTTGCTCAAAATCTCGGCGCGCGCGGAATCCTCATCGCTCCTGCCGACGGGGAATGTCCGGACGGATGCGAACTGCTGACGGAGGATTGGGACGAAATTGCCCGCCATATCCTGTCGTCTGACCGCAAGGTGACTGTTGAGCGCAACACATCTGAAACCCGCATCTCCATTACCCTCGATCTCGACGGTCATGAACCGTCGTACATCGACAGCGGTCTGAAGTTCTTCGACCACATGCTCTGGCAGCTTCCCCACCACGCGGGAATTTCGCTCAATCTTCGCTGTGAGGGTGATCTTGAAGTAGATGAGCACCACAGCATGGAGGATGTGGCCATCGCGCTCGGACAGGCCATTGACACGGCGCTCGGGTCGAAGCGCGGCATTGACCGCTATGGATTCGTGCTCCCGATGGATGAATGTAAGGCGATGGTACTGATTGATTTCGGCGGCCGTGCGGATTTCGTCTGGGATGTAGAGTTCACCCGTGAGTATGTCGGCGATACCCCGACAGAAATGTATAAACATTTTTTCAAGTCGCTCTGTGTGGCCATGCGTTGCAATCTCCACATCTCAGCGCGCGGTGAGAACAACCATCATCTCATTGAGGGTGTGTTCAAGGCTTTCGCGCGGGCATTGCGGATGGCCGTGAGGCGCGATGTGTTCAGTTATTCACTTCCTTCAAGCAAAGGTGTCCTATGATAGCGATAATAGATTATGAGATGGGCAATCTCCGCTCGGTCGGCAATGCCCTTGACCGCCTTGGTGCGGAGTGGAAACTGACTGCCGATCCCGCAGAGATCCGTCAGGCATCAAAAGTGTTGCTTCCCGGTGTCGGAAATGATGCCGAGGCTATGGCGCGTCTGCGTGAGCGCGGTTTGTGTGAGGTCATCCGTGACCTTCGTCATCCGGTGCTCGGTATCTGCGTCGGTATGCAGGTGATGTGTCGTCACTCTGAAGAGGGTGATGTGGACTGCCTCGGGATATTTGATGCCAAAGTCCGGAGATTCCCGGAAGAGGATGACTTGAAGGTGCCTCACGTCGGGTGGAACCGCATCAACAATCTTGATTCGAAACTTTTCAAGGGGATAGATAGGGGATCATACGTCTATTATGTCCATTCCTACTATGCGCCGCTCTGTCCCGACACCATCGCCACCACGCGATATGGCTCAACGATGTTCAGCGCAGCTCTGAAATATGAAAATTTCTATGGAACACAGTTCCATCCGGAGAAGAGCGGAGATGTCGGTGAGCGCATAATTACAAATTTCCTTGCATTGTAATTCCGTAAAGCAGTTATATCGGAATTGTCCTTATACAATAAACCATGATAGAAGTAATTCCTGCAATAGATCTCATTGACGGCAAGTGTGTCCGTCTGAGTCAAGGTGACTATGACCGCTGCACCGACTACGGTGCGTCGCCGGTCGATATGGCGAAACTGTTTCTTGACAATGGCCTCACGCGCATCCATCTTGTTGACCTCGATGGCGCGAAAGCCAGCTCTCCGCGCAATCTCCGCACACTCGAACAGATCGCACGTCTCAACGGTGTTGAAGTGGAGTGGGGCGGAGGCATCAAGACTGACCAAAGTCTTAAAGATGTGTTCAATGCCGGAGCGACCTACGCAATTATCGGCAGTGTGGCCGCCCGTCAGCCGGAACTGATGTCGGCATGGCTTGACATGTGTGGAGGCGATCGTCTTGTGCTCGGCGCAGATGTGCGCGACGGCAAAGTGGCCGTCAGCGGATGGATGGAAGCGACAGCCGATACAATTGACGACCTTATCAACCGGTTCAAACCTCACGGTCTTTCACAGGCAATCTGTACGGACATATCGAAAGACGGAATGCTCGAAGGCCCTGCCTACGATATGTATGTCCGTCTGTCGAAGGAGTTTCCGGATGTCATTTTCACCGTGTCGGGCGGCATAAGTTCGCTTGACGATATTTTGCGACTGAATGATATGGGCATGAAACGTGTCATAACCGGCAAGGCTCTCTACGAAAATCGCATTTCTCTTTCCGATCTCCGCCAATTCGCACGATAGATTCCGTAGGAGATACAAACGTACAAAAGGGCATAAGAAACAAAAGGATATATAGCAAAGAATCTGAAGATAACTGTCAATCTTGCAGAGAGCTATATATCCTTTTGTTTCTTATGCCCTTTTGTGCTTTTGTATCTAAAAAACAGAAATACTGAATTATATATAGTATTATCCGTGTTTTTCAGACGTTGGCGGGTTTCTTTGTGGTTTCGGTTGAAAGGACGTAGGCTTTGACCTTTTGGAAGAGGTCGTTGGCGAATACGAATTCATTCAGCGCCTCGTTGGAGGTCTGGTAAATCTGGTGCATGTCGCCGACCCATTCACGATGTCCTTTGTTGATGAAAATGATGTTTTCACCAATGCCCAACACCGAGTTCATGTCGTGGGTGTTGATGATTGTCGTGATATTGTATTCGTGGGTGATGTCGCTCAGAAGCTCGTCGATGAGTATCGAGGTGCGGGGGTCGAGTCCGGAGTTGGGCTCGTCGCAGAAAAGATATTTCGGGTTGAGTGCTATGGCGCGTGCAATGGCCACACGTTTCTGCATACCGCCGGAAATCTCGGAGGGGAATTTCTTGTCGGCACCTTTCAGGTTCACACGTTCGAGGCAGAACTGGGCGCGGTCCTTGATTTCACCGTAGCTCATTTTCGTGAACATAGTGAGGGGGAACATTACGTTGCCCAGGACGGTCTCTGAGTCAAAGAGCGCGGAGCCTTGGAAAAGCATACCGATTTCCTTGCGCAGCTCCTTCACCTGATTCTGGTCCATTTTCAGCAGGTCGCGGCCGTCGTAAAGAATCTCGCCTTTTTCCGGACGCAACAGCCCGACGAGTGATTTGACAAGCACAGTCTTTCCCGAGCCGCTCTGTCCGATGATAAGGTTGGTCTTACCTGTGTGGAAGGTGGCTGAGACATCGTGGAGGATGGTCTTGCCATCAAATGACTTGGTGATATTTTTTACTTCGATCATTGCAGCAAGAGTTTGGTAAGCACTACGTCGAGGAGAAGAATCAGGATGCTTGAGGCAACGACAGCGTTGGTGGAAGCCTTGCCGACCTCAAGCGCACCGCCTTTCACATAGTAGCCGTAGAATGCGGCAACCGAGGTGATGATGAACGAGAAGAAGAGTGATTTTATAAGTCCGTACCACACATACCATTCGGAGAACATTGTCTGCAGACCGTAGATGAAGCGGTTGAGAGGAATGATGGATGTGAAGACCGAAATCAGCACACCTCCGAGGAACGAGGTGAAGATACAGAAGACCACGAGTACCGGCATATAGATGAGGAAGCCGACAATCTTGGGCAATACAAGGAAATTGGCTGAGTTGATGCCCATGATGTCGAGTGCGTCAATCTGTTCTGTCACACGCATGGTTCCTATCTCCGATGCGATGTTGGAACCTACCTTGCCTGCAAGAATCAGACAGAGGATTGAGTTGGAGAACTCAAGGAGGATGATTTCGCGGGTGGCGAGGCCTGTCGAATAGGAGGGGACAAGAGGCGATACGATGTTGAGCTGCATCTGGATTGTGATGACCGCACCGATGAAGAGCGAGATGACTATCACAAGCGGAATTGAATCAACACCGAGTTTGGTGATTTCAAAAAATGTACGTTTGAAGAAGGTCTTCCATTTGTCGGGGATGGAAAAGACCTTGTTTATGAAGAGGCAATATGTGCCAAATGTGGTCAGAGAGTCGGATATAAGCATACCGAAATTTATGTAATGAGTTGTTTTCCTATGACAAAATTAACCATTTATTGTCAAAGGAAGTTCATGAGAGGGTCAAAAGACCAAATTATTGGCATAAATTGAGAGCCTGCGAGGGTTTGCAATGGCTCGGAGCGATTGAATAGATATGCAGGGCCGGCTGATGAAGCGGCCCTGCGTATGATATGGTTCAATCCGTGGTTGGCTTAGGCAAGTGCCTTCACGAGCTCGTCGACCGAAAGGCTCTTCTGTTCGCCGGAATTCATGTCTTTCAGCGTGACGGTTCCTTCGGCAAGCTCACTTTCGCCGATGATGGCCACAAAGGGGATTCCGAGCGCGTCGGCGCGTCCCATCTGCTTCTTCATCTTCGCGCAGTCGGGATAGATTTCAGCGGAAATGCCGTTCTCGCGGAGTTTCTTGATGACTTCAAGTGATTTGGCTGCCTCTGCCACGCCGAAGTTGGTAAACATCACCTTGGCTGCACCGGCTATGTCGGCAGGGTAGAGGTTGAGGGTGTTGAGCACATCATAGATGCGGTCTGCTCCGAAGGAGATACCGACACCTGACACTCCGGGGAGTCCGAAGACACCTGTGAGGTTGTCGTAACGTCCACCGCCTGTGATGCTGCCGATTTCAACGTCGCGGGCTTTGACTTCAATGATAGTGCCGGTGTAGTAGTTGAGACCGCGGGCGAGGCTCACATCAAGTTCAAGTTCCGCACGGAGTCCGAGTTGCTTCGAGCCTTCCATCACTTCGCGAAGTTCCTCAACGCCCTTAAGGCCTGTTTCACTTCCTGCAAGAAGTTCGGAGAGTTTTGCGAGACGTTCCTCGTTCGAGCCTGAGAGGGTGATGATGGGAGTGATTTTGTCAATAGCTTCTGCGCTCAATCCGCGTTCTGCAAGTTCCTCCTTGACTTTGTCAAGACCGATTTTGTCGATTTTGTCGATAGCAACGGTGATGTCGACAATCTTCTCAGGCTCACCGACGAGTTCTGCTATGCCTGCGAGGACTTTGCGGTTGTTGAGTTTGATTGTGGTGCGGATTCCAAGACGATTGAACACCTCGTCAATCATCTGGATAAGCTCTATTTCATTGAGAAGCGAATCCGAACCGACGACGTCGGCATCACACTGATAGAATTCGCGGTAGCGGCCCTTCTGCGGACGGTCGGCACGCCATACGGGCTGAATCTGGAAGCGTTTGAAAGGGAAAGAGAGGTCGTTACGGTGCATGACCACGAAGCGGGCGAAGGGGACTGTGAGGTCATAGCGAAGACCTTTCTCGCAGAGTTTGGGGGCGAGTTTCGGACAGTCGCCTGCTTCAATCAGCTTGGGGTCAACTCCGCGGAGGAAATCGCCTGAATTGAGAATCTTGAAGAGGAGTTTGTCGCCCTCCTCACCGTATTTTCCCATGAGGGTCGACAGATTTTCCATCGCCGGAGTTTCAATCTGCTGGAATCCAAAGAGATGGAATACACTGCGTATAGTATCGAATATATAGTTACGACGGGCCATCTCGGCCGGGGTGAAGTCACGGGTTCCTTTTGGAATGGAGGGTTTCTGAGCCATAATGTAATATTATGTGTAGGATTACAAATGTTTACCTTTAATTTTTTGCAAAGATACGGATAATTTAGTAAATTTGCGAAAATTTAATGCGTAATCATACTTCATCAATGAAATACATCGGGGCACATGTCTCGGCGGAGCAGGGTGTAAGCAATGCTCCGCTCAAAGCTCATCTTATCGGAGCCAAATCATTCGCGATTTTCACGCGCAATCCTTCCAGATGGACTTCCAAGGCAATTACAGCCAAGGAAGCGGAGGCGTTTAAGGTTAATTGCGCTGAGTATGGCTACACTCCTGATGTGATTCTTCCCCACGACAGTTTTCTCATAAATCTTGGTTCGCCTGACAAGGAGAAACTTGAAAAATCAAGAGTAGCTTTCCTCGATGAACTACGCAGATGTGAGCAGCTTGGTCTGACCATGCTGAATTTCCATCCCGGTTCACATCTGAAGGAGATTGAGACCGATGCCTGCCTCGACCTCATCGCGGAATCGATAAATCTTGCTCTTGACAAGACCACAGGGGTGAAAGCCGTCATAGAGAACACAGCCGGGCAGGGGAGCAATCTCGGTTGCACTTTCGAGCAGCTTGCCCATATCATCGACAAGGTTGAGGACAAGAGCCGTGTCGGGGTCTGCATCGACACCTGTCATGCCTACACTTCCGGCTATGACATGGTCAGCGAAGAGGCCTACAATCGCACCTGGGATGATTTCGACCGTGTGGTCGGGATGAAATACCTTTGCGGAATGCACCTTAACGATACCATGAAGGCTCTCGGATCGAGGGTTGACCGCCATGCACCGCTCTTCACCGGGCATCTTGACGAGGGATTCTGGCGACGGTTGATGAATGATCCGCGCATGAACAATATGCCGCTTATACTTGAAACTCCCAATGAGGAGATATGGGCCGAGGAGATAAAACGGCTCTATGCCATGATTGACTGAATGGATTCAGAAGGTTAAAGGCACAATAGGTAAAAAATAAATTAATAACAGATTATATCATTACACTTACAACAAAATTATGGTTAAGAATAAACCGGACCAAAGTTTTATGAAACTCTGGAATCTGAGTTTCGGTTTTTTCGGCGTACAGATTGCCTACGCCCTTCAGAGCGCCAATATCTCGCGCATCTTTGCCACTCTGGGTGCTGACCCGCACTCACTGAGTTATTTCTGGATCCTTCCCCCTTTGATGGGCATTCTTGTCCAGCCGCTTGTCGGTGCTGCCAGTGACCGTACATGGAACCGTCTTGGTCGCCGACTTCCGTATTTGCTTCTCGGAGCAGCCATTGCTGTTATTGTCATGTGTCTGCTTCCCAATGCAGGAAGTTTCGGCCTTTCGGTTGCCGGAGCGATGATTTTCGGTTTTGTTGCCTTGATGTTTCTTGACACATCCATCAACATGGCCATGCAGCCTTTCAAGATGCTTGTGGGCGATCAGGTCAACGAGCGTCAGAAAGGTCTTGCATATTCCATCCAGAGCTTCCTCTGCAACGCAGGCAGCCTTGTCGGTTATCTCGCGCCTATCACATTGACCGCAATCGGTATCAGCAACATCGCGCCCACCGGCCAGGTGCCTGATGCTGTCACATATTCATTTTATATCGGTGCCGCCGTGCTGATTCTCTGCGTCATCTATAGCTTTGCCACAATCCGCGAGATGCCCCCCAAGGAATATGCCGAATACCACGGTATCACCGAGGAGCAGAAGGAGGAGAAGAGCAGCATGATTCACCTCCTGCGCCACGCTCCCAAGACTTTCTGGACAGTGGGTCTCGTGCAGTTCTTCTGCTGGGCTGCTTTCCTTTATATGTGGACCTACACTCCCGGTGCCATCGCTGATACCGTATGGGGCACGACCAATACTGAGACCGAGGCTTACCAGACTGCAGGCAACTGGGTAGGTGTATTGTTCGCGATTCAGGCCGTAGGCTCTGTACTCTGGGCTGTTGTCATCCCCCGTTTCAAGAACCATAAGACTGTCTATGCCCTCAGCCTCCTTCTCGGAGCAATCGGATTCGTGTCGACCCTCTTCATCACTGATAAATATGTCCTCTTTATCTCATTCCTCCTTATCGGTTGCGCTTGGGCTGCGATGCTTGCACTTCCCTTCACTATCCTTACCAATTCAATCTCAGGTAAGAATATGGGTACCTACCTCGGCCTTTTTAACGGAACCATCTGCATTCCGCAGATCTGCGCCGCAGCTCTCGGTGGCGTGATTCTTCCGCTCCTCGGTGGCCGTCAGGTCAACATGCTCGTGCTTGCAGGCATTCTCCTTGTGGTAGGTGCATTCTGCGTCTCGCTCGTCAAAGAGACCTACGGAGATTCCACAGCCAACGCCGAGGCTTGAGTCTAAGAACAGAACTTTTGCTCTCCTAATCCGACATTACGGATGCCATAAAAATCGAGAGGTGCAGAAACCGCAATTGGTTTCTGCACCTCTCGATTTTTTAGCGTCTACATGCGAGTTGACCGCTTTTCGTAGTGCGTTTATTTTATGCGGTGGCGGAGGAGGGTTAGGACGAGGCCGCGACAGAGCAGATAGGCGAGGAATGCTATCCACAGACCGTGATTGCCGAGACGGGGGAAGAGGAAATAGTAGGTAAGGAAGTAGACAAGTGTAGCAGATGCGATGGATATTAGCATTTCGCGTGTGCGGGTAGCTCCGATGAAGACACCGTCCCAAGTGAAGGCTGCAAAGCCTACTGCGGGGATGGCTATCACCCATGAGAAAAATTCTTTGGACGATATGATTACTCCGGCATCATCGCTCAAAAGACTCATGATTCCTTCACCTGCCAAGGCATATATTATGGTGAAAAGAGCCACCATGACGATGCTCCATCTGAAAAGTGCCTTGATTGTGGCATGTAGGCCCTCGGAATCCTTCTTTCCGATATAGTTGCCGCAGAGCGATTCTCCGGCGAAAGCAAAACCGTCCATGAAGTAGGAGAAGAGCGTGAAGAACTGCATGAGCAGGGTGTTGACGGCAAGAATGTCGGTACCTTGGGTGGAACCCGTGCGGGTGAACCATACTGTAACGGCAATCAGGCAGAGCGTGCGGAAGAAGATGTTTACGTTTATTGAGAAGAAGCGTTTGAGCTGTGTCGTGTCGAGTATCTCTTCGAGACTTTTCAGTTGCGGATGATCCTTGCGGATGGCGGTGGTCAGAGCTACTATGAAACCGAGCCATTGGGCGCTGAGAGTGCCGAACGCGACTCCCTTTATCTTCATTCCGAACAGATAGACGAGGGCGAGGCTGATGACAATATTGGAGATGTTGATGATGAACGCCACGTTCATCGGTGCCTTTGCATTCTTCTGCCCGAGGAACCAGCCTGAGATGACGAAAGCTCCGAGCGATGCGGGCGCGCCCCAGATGAGGATTGAGAAATAGTCGTGGACCATCCCGAGGATATTGTCCTCGATTTCAAACAGCACTCCGGCAAGTTTGAAAATTGGCCGTTGGAGCGCAATCATAGTTGCTGATGCGAGGAGCACAACGAGAAGTCCGCGCAGCAATACGAGGTCGCATCCCTCCTTGTCCTGCGAACCGTGGGCCTGGGCGGTCAGACCGCTCGAACCCATGCGCAGAAAGGCGAACAGCCAGTATATCATGTTGAAGATAGTACCGCCCACAGCAATGGCTGCGATATAGTCAGCGCTCCCCATGTGACCAACAATCACCACATCCATCAGCGCGAGCAGTGGTGTGGTGATGTTGGTTATAATCGAGGGTACTGCGATCGACAGTATTTCACGATTAATTGGTTTCATGCTTGTGTAATCAGTCCTTCAGGGTCTTCACTTTCATTGATTCCCAGATAAGATAGATGATGAGAAGTGCGTAGACTGCCAGACCGGCCCACTGGGTGGCGATGGCGTCCATCGGGTTCTGGTATTCAAAACCGAGGAAGCGGGTGAGGGCCGCGAATACGCCGAAGAGCGCGCCACCGGCGATGAGACCCGACGAGATGAGGGTGCCACGGTCACGACGTGCGTCGTTGAGCGACTTGTCCTTCGAACGGCTGCCCACAAACCATGCGATGGCACCGCCCACGAGAAGCGGAGTGTTGAGCTGCAGAGGGATGAACATGCCGAGGCAGAAAGCGAGGGCGGGTACACCGAGCCAGTTGAGCAGCAAGGCGAGGATGGCACCGGTCATGTAGAGAATCCAAGGAGTGTCGCCACCCATCATGAGGGGTTCGATGACCTTGGCCATAGCGTTAGCCTGAGGAGCGACGAGGGCGTTTTCACCGGTGAATCCGTAGACCTGGTTGAGCAGGAGGATGACACCGCCGACGGTTGCTGCCGAGACGATGGTGCCGAGGAATTTCCAGCTTTCCTGTTTCTTGGGGGTTGAACCGAGCCAATAGCCGACCTTGAGGTCAGTCACGAATCCTCCGGCCATTGAAAGAGCGGTGCAGACAACACCACCGATGACCATTGAGGCCACGATGCCGGATGTGCCGTTAAGACCGATGCCGACGAAGATGGCTGAAGCGATAATCAGTGTCATGAGGGTCATGCCCGATACAGGGTTTGAGCCTACGATTGCAATGGCGTTTGCCGCAACAGTAGTGAAGAGGAAGGCGATGAGGGTCACCACAATCCAAGCCACCAATGCCTGCCAGAAGGTGTTGATGACACCGAACCAGAAGAAGAGGAGGACGGCGACGAGGGCGATTGCAACGAAGAACACGATGTGTTTCATCGAAATGTCGCTCTGCCAACGGATGGTGGAAGCGCCATCTGCCTTGCCGCGGAGTTCGCGTCCTGCGAGACCGACAGCACTACGGATGATGCCCCATGATTTTACAATGCCGATAATGCCGGCCATTGCAATGCCGCCGATACCGATGAGGCGTGCATAGTCAGCGAAGATGGCTTCGGGTGCCATTGCGGTCATGTCGGAGCTACCGTAAGTGCCGAGCAGCGGGATGAGCACCCACCAGACGAACACTGAACCGGCAAAGATGATGAAGGCATAGTTGAGACCGATGATGTAGCCGAGACCGAGGACGGCAGCGCCGGTGTTGCAGCTTACCACAAGTTTGGTCTTTTCGGCAAGAGTCTGTCCCCAGCCTGTGACGGCTGTGTTAAGGACACCTGCCCACCAGCCGAAGGTCTCGACGATATAGTCATACACACCGCCGATGAGTGATGCAAGGACGAGGGTCTTGGCCTGACCGTCGTTCTTCGAAGAAGCTTTCCCGAGACCGCTTGCAAGCACCTGAGTGGTGGCTGTAGCTTCAGGGAAGGGGTATTTACCGTGCATATCCTTCACGAAATATTTTCGAAAAGGAATGAAGAAGAGGATGCCGAGGATACCTCCGAGGAGTGAGCTCAGGAAAATCTGAAGGAAGTTGACGGTGATTTCAGGATACTTGGCCTGAAGAATGTAGAGCGCGGGGAGGGTGAAGATGGCACCTGCCACAATCACACCCGAACATGCACCGATACTTTGGATGATGACGTTCTGCCCGAGCGGGTTCTCTTTTTTCAACGCGCCTGAAAGACCGACAGCGATGATGGCAATTGGAATTGCCGCTTCAAACACCTGTCCGACCTTTAGGCCAAGGTAGGCTGCCGCAGCACTGAAGATGACGGCAAGCACGAGTCCCATGGTCACTGAGTAGGGGGTCACCTCCGGATAGTCATGCGCGGGGTGCATGATAGGGCGGTAGACCTCATCCTCTCCGAGTTCGCGGAAGGCGTTTTCGGGGAGTTCCAGAGGGTCAGCGTCCATGTAGACTTCTTTGGCTTCTCTGTTGTCTGCCATGATAATGAATGGTTTTGGTTTAAGGTTTGTTTATTGTTCGGAAAAATAGGATGGCGGGAAGGGGCGGCAGTTGTAGCGCGAGGCCATGATTTCACCGTAGGCACCTGCGGAGCGGAGTGCGAGGAGATAGCCGCGCTTCACTTCGGGAAGTGTCTCGTCCTGACCGAAGCTGTCTGACGATTCGCAAATCGGGCCGACAACGTCGTAGTGGTGAAGCTCACCGTTGGGATTCGAGATGTTCTCGATTTTGTGGTGGGCATTGTAGAGGGCGGGACGGATGAGGTCGCTCATGCCTGCGTCCACGATGGCGAATTTCTTGGTTGTTCCTCGCTTCACATAGAGCACTTTGGTGATGAGCGAACCGCACTGTGCCACAATCGAGCGTCCGAGTTCGAAATGCACTTCCTGGTCTTCGCGGATGCGCAGATGGTTGTGGAACGTTGTGAAGTAGTTCTCGAAATCCGGAATCGGGTGACGTTCGGGATGTGCGTAGTCGATACCAAGACCGCCGCCGACGTTGATGGAAGAGAAGTAGATGCCGCGTTCGTTGTATTCGTCCTGCAGACGGTTGATGGTCTCGCAGAGCATCACGAACGGCTCCGTTTCCGTAATCTGTGATCCGATGTGGAAATGGAGACCGCGCAGGTCGATGTTGGGCAGGGTGCAGGCAAGCGCGATGATGCCGGGGAGCATCTCAAGATTGACTCCGAATTTGTTTTCTGCCAGACCGGTAGTGATGTAGGCATGGGTGTGTGCGTCGATGTTGGGGTTGACGCGGATTGCGACGCGCGCAGTTTTGCCCATTGATTCGGCAAGCTGGCTGATGACACGTAGTTCCGGTTCGGACTCGACGTTGAAACATTCGATGTCTTTCTCCAGACCGAGGCGGATTTCATTGTCGCTTTTGCCGACACCGGCATAGACTATGCGATTGCCACGGAAACCGGCTTCAAGAGCTGTCTCGATTTCCCAACCGCTGACGCAGTCCACTCCAAGACCGGCGGCCTGGATGCTGCGGAGGATTCCGGGGTTGGCGTTGGCCTTTATCGCATAGTGAACTTTGAAGCGGGGATCGCGCGCGGTACGTTTGATTTCCTTAAGCGTGCGGTCGAGCAGCTTCAGATCATAGAAGTAGAAGGGTGTCTGAAGCGATTCAAATTCTTCGATAGGGAAACGTGTCATTTATTTCTCGTTGAAAAGTGTTTCGCTCAGGCGGCGCAGAGCTTCGATTTTGTCCTCCTTTCGGATGAGGAATGAGATGTTGTAGTTGGAGCCGCCATAGGAAATCATGCGGACAGGGATATTGGCAAGAGCTTCCATAGCCTTTGCCTCATAGCCGGTGTTGGTCCACTCCATGTTGCCGACAACACAGATGATGACCATGTCGCGGTCGATGGTGACGGTGCCGAATTTCTTAAGCTCGTCGACGATTTCGGGGAGGAAACGCTCGGAGTCGATGGTGAGCGATACGCCGACCTCGCTTGTGGCAATCATGTCGATAGGAGTGCGGTATTTCTCGAATGTCTCGAACACGCGGGTCAGATAGCCGTAGGCGAGGAGCATACGCGAACTCTTTATCTTGATGGCCACGATGTTGTCCTTGGCAGCGACGGCCTTGATTGAGGGTTCGGTAATGTTGTTGTAGATGAGGGTGCCGTGGGCTTCCGGCTGGAGGGTGTTGAGCAGACGGAGGGGAATATTGTTGACCTTGGCGGGGAGCACACAGGTGGGATGGAGGATTTTTGCACCGAAGTATGCAAGCTCGGAAGCTTCCTCGTAGTGAAGCTCGTTGACTGGACTTGTCTTGTCGACAAAGCGGGGGTCGTTGTTGTGCATACCGTCAATGTCAGTCCAGATTTCGATTTCTTCGGCTTCGATGGCTGCGCCGATGAGCGATGCGGTGTAGTCGCTGCCACCGCGCTGGAGGTTGTCGATCTCGCCGGTTGAGTTACGGCAGATGAATCCCTGGGTGATGAAGATGTCGGCGTCGATATACTTGTCAAGGAGGGGCTGGAGATGGAGGGTGATGTGCTGCATGTCGGGCTCACCGTTGGCATCGGTCTTCATGAAGTCGAGTGCAGGGAGCGATTCGGCATAGAGGCCACGCTCGTTGAGGAGGATGGTCATCATGGCCACGCTCATGATTTCGCCCTGTGCGAGGATGATTTTTTCCTCGATTTCGCTGAAAGTCTCGCGCTGGGTGAACGAACGGATATAGTTGAAGCAGGCCTTGATTTCCTTGAGGGCTTTCTCGCGGCTCTCATGCTTGTCGTAGAGTGCGGCGATGGTTTTGAGATATTTTGATTCGAGAAGATTGATAGTCTCTTTTGCTCCGTTGGTGTTTTTCTTGTAGAGGTAATCGGCTATTTCTACAAGTGAGTTAGTCGTGCCCGACATTGCGGAAAGCACGATGATGTTCTTGCCTCTTTCAGAGACGAGGTCTGCAACGTGGCGGATACGTTCTGCGGAACCTACTGAGGTACCTCCAAACTTTAAAACTTTCATACCTTATAATTATAATTGTAATGTGATTTTTCGGATGATTGACTGATGAAGTGCCAAAATGGATGGATTGAGCTATTTTAGCAAATTATCGGCAAATTTACTAATAATTATCTAAAAATCGAACCAATCTGTTGTCAAACTGAAAGTTTAACGCCTGATTGGTTCGATTTTGATATGAAAAGAGGTAAAATTGTAAGAAGTATTATGGTTTATCGGCCTGATGCCATGCGTTTGAGCAGGGAGTAGGAAGAGACGATTCCGAGTTCTCCCGCACGACTGAGGTCGGGGAAAGCCTTGTCTTTGTCACCGATTGTCAGGTGGACATATCCACGGTTATAATAAGCTTCGCCAAAATCAGGTTTCAGTTCGATAGCCCGTGTGAAGGCTTTCAGGGCTTCGTCGAGATGTCCGATTTCAGTAAGCACGACGCCTTTGTTGTAATATGCGACAGGCATGAAAGGGGAGAGGCTTATTGCCTTTTCGATGTCGGCGAGGATGTCGGCGCTCTCTTCTTCGGATAGAATGTGGGTGCCTTGTCCGTCATCGGTCGCTTTATGTTTTTTCGCATATCTCACCTGCGCTCTGAGCAGATATGCCAAAGCGAAATCAGGCGTGAGTCTGACGGCTGTGGTGAGGTCGCCGACGGCTGCATCAAAGTCACCGAGTGTATAGAAATCCATAGCCCTTCCGAAATAATCAATCGCACGTGGCGGATGGCTTGCGATGTAGGAATTGTAGAAGCCTATCGACGAGCGGTGGGTGGTCTCGACATTGTCATCCCGGAGGGTGGATTCGCGGTTGGCTACTTGCAGTCCGAAGCGCAGCAAACCGGTTGCGTTGAGGTCGTTGACCTCGCGGATGTATTCGCTGTTGAGCTTGATTTCTGTCGGTGAGGTGTAGTAGGTGATTATGAAAATTGGTTCAAGCTCGACTTTCAGTTCCTGGTCCTGGACGCGTCCGCGTATGGTCGTTGCATCGTTTTCCGATGTGTAGTTGGCCGATACGGTGGCGAGCGACGAGAAGCGTTTCTTCACCTGTTCCTGAGTTTCGGTCACGACGGGACCGTCGCCGTCCTCATCCTGTGAGTTTCCGGCTGAGGTGTTGTCGGCAAACTGTTTGTCGGGAGAGACCGGAACTTTTGTCTTGGCAAGTGCGAGAGACTTGTTGTAGTCTTTCTCGGCGCTTTGGAGGTCTCCTTTGCGGCGTTTGATGTCATAGCGCAGAAAATAGGCCGCAGCGAAATCCGGGTAGGCTTCCAACACACGGTTGAGGTCGGAAAGTGCTGCTTCAAAATCGCCGATTTCAGCAAGAAGCATCGAGCGGTTGTAGAGCGTCTTGTAGTCGTCAGGGTTGAAATTTATGACGCTTGTAAAATCCTCGATGGCCTTGTTGGTGTCATGGACCTCAGCTCGGAGGAGTCCTCTGTTGAAGAGTGCCATGGAGTTTGTCGGGTCAAGTTTCAGCGCATGGTCATAGTCGTCAAACGCACCGTAGAAATCATCGGTCATATAGCGCAGAAATGCACGGTTTATGTAGTAGCCGGGAAAATCCGGACTGAGTTTCACCGCCATATCCATGTCGGCCAATGCGCTTTTGTAGTCCTGTCCGGAGTTTATAGCTATGTCTGCCCTCATGAGATAGGCGTTGACTGCCGAGGAGTTTATTGAAAGGGCTTTGTCGATGTCGCTCTTTGCTCCGATGGTGTCCTTTGTTTCGAGCCTGAGCCGTGCGCGACCGAGATAGCCCCCCTCATAGCGCGGATATTTCCTGATAAGAGCTGCAAAAGTAGTGTCGGCTCCTGTGTGGTCCTTAATCTGACATTGCGCCATGGCTTTGTTGAAGAGGACACTGCGGGTGTCGGGGTGCATTTCAAGCACTTTGTTGTAGTCCTTGATAGCCTCCCGGTTTTTGCCCTGGTTCTGACGTGCCACCCCGCGCACTTCGTAGGCATCCACGATGAAGGGGTTGCGCTCGATGGCAAGCGAGGCATCCTCTTCGGCTCCGGGGAAATCATCGAGGTTCAGTTTGGCGATAGCGCGATAGAAATATGGTTTTGCAAGACGCGGATTGACACTGATGACCTGATTGAAATATTGGATTGAAAGGACGTAGTCTTCAAAATAATTTGTATTTGCCCCGATTCTCATCACCTGCTCGGTGTTGATTTGCGCCCTCAGCGTGAGCATGGGGCAAAGAAATGTGAACAAGATTATGATGGAGCTTTTTAAACGCGACATTTACCTTAGGGGAAAATTATAATCATGGAATAGCGGGAAGATTGCAGAACTGAATAAGCCATGCAAATTAAGCCCTCTGTGAATTCAACGGCAAATGTAGTGTTTTATGTGAAAAAATCCGTTATTTTTAAGGAATTTTCATAATTTTGTGGAATGAACTTAAGAATTAAATCTTTAATAGGCCTTCTCTCCGTTGTAATGTGTATGGATATTTCTGCCCAAGGTTTGAGTGAGCGGTTGGATGAGGCCGGGTTTGTTGCGGTGAATAAGGTTGATACCACGCTGATGGTTCGGTTGATGTATGCCGGTGAGGATAATTTCACCGGAGTGAAGCTGTATGACGATGTGGTTGACGGCTATCTTCATCCTGATGCGGCTGTTGCTTTGGTTAAGGCTTCGGCTGAGTTGCACCGTTTGTATCCGACCTACAATCTTCTGATTAAGGATGCTGCCCGTCCGATGAGCGTTCAGCGCAAGATGTTTGATGCCGTCAAGGGAACTCCTAAGGCGAACTATGTGGCCAATCCTGCAAAGGGTGGGGGTCTTCATAATTACGGCCTTGCGGTAGACATCACCATTGTCGATGAGCAAGGAAACGAATTGCCGATGGGCACTCCGGTGGACCATCTGGGCAAGGAAGCCAATATTGATTGGGAGGAACGGATGGTCAGAGAGGGTATCATATCCGAGACAGAGCGACAGAACCGTCTGCTGCTGCGCCGGGTGATGACCTCGGCCGGTTTCAAGCCTCTCCGGACAGAATGGTGGCATTTCAACCTTGTCAGCAAGCGCCGGGCGCAGGCTGCATATCGTCTGCTCAACTTTTGAATGGGGAATCACCGGGAATAGTCGGAATTTCTCGGTAGGCGGTGGTTGATAAGTAAATGATATTGGCGGTTATTTCGCAAATTCTTCGTAATTTTGCAGTCGCTTTTACGAATCATCCATCCAATCATTTTACGAAAACGACAAGCAGATATGGCTTTAAAAGACGAAATAGCGCGTCGGCGCACATTTGCAATCATCTCGCACCCTGATGCCGGTAAGACCACACTGACTGAAAAACTTCTCCTTTTCGGTGGTGCTATCCATGTGGCAGGTGCAGTGAAATCAAACAAAATCAAGAAGACCGCAACCTCCGACTGGATGGAGATTGAAAAACAACGTGGTATCTCGGTGGCAACCTCAGTGATGGGTTTCAATTATGGAGATTACAAAATCAACATTCTCGACACTCCCGGTCACCAGGACTTTGCGGAGGATACTTACCGCACACTGACTGCCGTTGACAGCGTAATCATCGTTGTCGACGTTGCGAAAGGCGTCGAGCAACAGACAAGAAAACTGATGGAGGTGTGCCGAATGAGAAATACTCCGGTAATCATCTTTGTCAACAAGCTTGACCGTGAGGGCCGCGATCCGTTCGACATCCTCGACGAGCTTGAAAGCGAATTGAAAATCAAGGTCCGCCCGTTGTCGTGGCCTATTAATATAGGTGCGAAATTCAAGGGCGTTTACAATATCTTTGAACATTCACTCGATCTGTTCACCCCCGACAAGCAGAGGGTGAGCGAGCGAGTGGAAATAGAGTCTGTTGATGACCCCCGTATTGACGAAAATGTCGGAGAGGTCGATGCTGCAAAACTCCGTGAGGATCTTGAGCTTATTGAAGGTGTGTATCCCGAATTTGATGTCGAAGAGTATCTTGAAGGACGTGTAGCCCCCGTTTTCTTTGGCTCGGCCCTCAACACATTCGGTGTGAAGGAACTTCTTGACTGTTTCGTGCAGATTGCGCCTGCTCCACGTGCGACAAATGCAGAGGAGCGTGAGATAAAACCGGATGAGGAAGGATTCTCAGGCTTCGTGTTCAAGATTCATGCGAATATGGACCCCAACCACCGTTCGTGTATCGCCTTCGTCAAGGTTTGCTCCGGCAAATTCGAGCGCAATGCTCCCTATCGTCACATCCGTTCGGGAAAAACCATGAAATTTGCTGCTCCTACAGCGTTCATGGCTCAGAAGAAGAATATTGTCGATGAGGCTTATCCCGGCGATATTGTCGGTATTCCCGACACCGGCAACTTCAAGATTGGCGACACACTGACTTCGGGCGAGACACTTCATTTCAAGGGTCTCCCGAGCTTCTCGCCTGAGATGTTCAAGTATATCGAAAACAGTGACCCGATGAAGGCCAAGCAGCTCGACAAGGGCATACAGCAGCTTATGGACGAGGGTGTGGCGCAGCTATTCGTCAACCAGTTCAATGGCCGTAAGATTATCGGTACTGTCGGGCAGTTGCAGTTCGAGGTGATTCAATACCGTCTTCTCCACGAATATGGAGCACAGTGCCGCTGGGAGCCAATCTCGCTCTACAAGGCATGTTGGATTGAAAGCGATGACCCCGAAGCACTTGCCGCATTCAAGAAACGCAAATTCCAGTTCATGGCCGTGGACCGTGAAGGTCGCGATGTGTTCCTCGCCGACTCAAACTATGTCCTTCAGATGGCCCAGAACGATTTTCCTAAGATTCGCTTCCACTTTACATCGGAATTTTAAGGCATTTTTAACAAGCGCGGACAGTAACATCCCCACCACACGACCCCTCCACGGCAACTACACAATGCCGTGGAGGGGTTTGGTTTATGCGGACGGGGGATTCGGATGTCAGCGTGTAGTCATAAAATAACGGCTGAAACTACTATTGAGCAGTTCCAGCCGTAAGAGATAGGTATGTGCAGTTCAAAATCTATTCGCTGATTGTCATGAAACAGCCAGATATAGTTCTGACCCCATGGATTTAATGCCATTTTTAATGGTGGCCATCACATCATCTTTAGGTTTCCATATACCATAAATAAATCTATCAAGCACAGCCTTAGGCATACCGATGTATTTTGCAACTTCAGCTATATCAAGCCACGGACAGCGTCTGAATATTTCAGCTATTTCATTATCCGGATTTGGCTCTTGTATTTCCATAAATGATGCTACCGATAAATCTTCGTCCAATGATTGCCAACGTACATATTCTCCGTTGCCCCAGATATAGAATTGCTGGCGTTCCACATTGTCTGCATCCTTTAAAACCGGGAAGGCCTCAAGAGGGCGACTGAAAATATTACCGGAGACCGAACGCATATAGATGCGGCCATTATCAAACCATATTTCCTGAATCTTTTCCATAATCAACAGTTATATGAGTTATATTTGTTCCATACTTCAACGATTTCTTCGCTGAAATTGCTCACAAGTGCGAGAATCTTCTTTATTTTTGCAGTCTTGATGCCATCTGATTTGATGATTTTTACTTCAGGATATACCTGTATCTTTGCAAATCCGCCTTCAGATTCGATATGAACATGAATAGGCTCATGATCACCAGGGATGATAAAGGCGCGGATTCCGAAGAGGTCGAAAACTGTTGGCATTTTTGATTCTTTTACTTTGTGGTCAACGACAAAATTACTGAAAAGTAATCAACTTTGCAAATTAACCGGATGCTATTCCCAGTAGCCAAGAAAAGCCTGGTCTGGCGGCTATAATAGTGGCATTAGGTCTGCAGACCAATTCGTCCCTTTCGCCGAAAAGGTTTCAATTGGTTCAAGCGCTGAGCATCAAATAGATAACATTAAAATGACCCGCTATGCGTGCTGTTTTGCAGTGCAAAATTCAGATCCATCTAAAACCATTGTGGCTCAGGTATAAACGTATTTTGCGATGCAAATCCGCAGGGCAGAGAAAGAGTTTGACGGAAAAAACAATAGTTGACTGAGGATGAGGGAAAAAGGCTCGTGCTGTGTAGGGAAATGCCAATAAGAGGAACTACAGTGGACAATAGGAGGCATTCTTCCATAATCTGAGGGCCGGTATTATGAAAATTTATCCTGCATCATGATTCAGTATTCTCTACCGGATTGTTTGTGCGGTAGTCGGATGGTGTGAAGCCGGTGAAACGTTTGAATGCCGTCGAGAAGTGGGGTTGTGAGGTGAAACCGACGCTATAGGCAATCTGTGAGATGTCGATGTCGTTGCGGCGCAGGAGCTCGCAGGCTTTGCGCAGACGGATGTTGCGGATGAATTCGCTCGGAGTGAGGCCGAAGAGTTCCTTCATCCTGCGGTTGAGGTGGGCGCGGCTGAGACCGACTTGCTGACAGAGTTTCTCGACGTTGAGATCGGGATCGTCGAGGTGGTCGTTGATTTCCTGCACAATTTTGTCAATCAGTGCTTTGTCGTTTCCTTTCAGAACGGGAGTGTCTATATTGCTGTCCTGCTGCTGGATGCCGGAGAATTTTCCTTTGAGTCGCAGACGGTTATCGATGAGGCTGTCGACAAGAGCGAGGAGTTCGTTGATATTGAACGGTTTCCCAATGTATCCGTCAGCACCCTTGTCCCATCCGGCCATTCGGTCGGCCACATCGTTTTTCGAGCTGAGGAGAATGACGGGAATATGGTTTGTCCCGACGTTTGATTTCAAAGTCTTCAGGAGGTGCAGGCCATCCATTTCCGGCATGACGACATCACTAATTATAAGGTCGGGGGCTGAATTTGTAACGCTGCGCATCGCCTCCTTTCCATCGGAGGCTTCTGTCACTTGACCTGTTGTGGAAAGTACATCGCTGAGATAGGTCCGTATTTCGGGATCATCATCGACAACCAGAATTTTGACGGATGAAGTCTTGCGGGTTCTTTTGGAGTCGGGAAGAGATGAGGTGGCAAGTTTCGGCTCAAACTTGACGGAACGGGAGTGCTCACCCTGCGGTGTGGCTGCATCGTTGTGGGAATCTGCTGTTGTGGAGTGGACTTGACGGTAGGGGATGCGGACGGTGAACCGGCTGCCTTTCGTGTCAGTGCGGTTGGACGCGGTGATTGTTCCGCCGTGGAGTTCGACGAGCTGACGGCACAGATCCAGCCCGATTCCGAATCCGAGTGGCATTTCTCCCTTGTTGAATTTGCCCTGATAGAAGCGGTCGAAAATCCGGTGGATATTTTTCTCGTCGAGTCCTATTCCGGTATCCGTAACGGTTATTTCTGCGTAATCGCCGAGAGTGGTGTCTATTCCGGTTGTCACGTTGACATTTATATCTCCACCTGCAGGGGTATATTTGATGGCGTTGGAGAGGAGGTTGACGAGCACCTTGTCGAAATTGTTGCGGTCAATCCACACATTCAATTGCGTCAAATCAGGGGAGGTGGTGGAGAAACTGAGTTTCTGACGCTTTTCCTCGGCTTGGGTCTGGAATATTTCAACGAGGTCGCGCGTGAAACTTATCAGTTCCGTTTCCGAACGTTCGATTTCCATTTTACCCTTGTCGATTTTACGTATGTCGAGGAGCTGATTGATAAGGGCGAGAATGCGGTTGGCATTACGATGGATTGCGTTGAGATTTTTTGCTGTCTCGGCATCATGGTCTTTTTTCATGATTCGTTCGAGCGGACCGAGAATCAGGGTGAGCGGTGAGCGTATTTCGTGGGAAACGTTGATGAAGAATTTAATCTTTTCTTCGTTGATGCGTTCGGTGTTCTTTTTGCGCAGAACAATGACAGCCAACGTTATGAGCACACATATAAGTGCGCAGAAGAAAATTTTGACCGGGAGGGTGAGAAACCAGGGTGGGGTGACTGAAATAGTGATGGTCTTGACTTTCGAGAACTCTCCGTTTTCACCGGCGCGTATCTGCAGATGGACTTTGCCGGACTGGAAATGTGGCAGAGTGATGTAGTTGCTGCCCGGCGAAGTCGAAACCCAGTCGTTGACGATTCCGGGTATGCGCCATTGATAAATCATGTTGTCGGTGGTGCGGAAATCGCGGGTCGACATACGCAGGGTCAGTGGATTCTCCTTATATGATAGGTTGATGTGTTCCTCTCCGGCCAGGATTTGTTTGTTTCCTGCCAGGGTGCGGCTTTCCCGTGTCACTTTTTCACCGTTCAGATAGTAGCCGGAGACGTATGTCTCGTAGTCCATCGTCGGCGTTTTCAACGTGCGCGGGTTGAACAATGTCAGGCCGTTGTTGCCACTGAACAGGAGGCTGACACCGTCGCCGGCAGTTGTTGCAGACGCATAGTCGATGTCTGCCATGTTGTCGTTGGCGCGGAACACTGTGATGTTTTTCCGGTTGTCAATCCTGTTGATGTCGTCGTGGGTGCCGACCCATGCATTCCCCTCCTTGTCAAATATAATCGACGACAGCAGGATGTCGGACAGTCCTTCATTAGTGGTGAGACGGGTGAGGCTGAAATCGTCAGGATCGATTATGAATAGTCCGTGGCTTGCTGCAATCCATATCTTGCTGTCGGGGCCTTCGGCAATGGCCCTGTGTACGCCTTTGTTGAGCTGTGGATATTTTGAACTTATTGATTTGAATTGTTTTGTGTTGATGTCATATACGGCAAGCGCACCGAACATGCCTATCCATATTCTTCCCTGCGAATCGCAGAAGAGTGATGAAACCCAACGCAGACTTGAAATGTCGTTATTTTCTTTAAGCTGTTCGGTTACAAGTGTGGAAGGATTGACTTTCATTATACCTTGGCCGTGTATGCCGAGGTATAAGTCTCCGTTTTTGTCCTCCATGACCGGACTGGCTATGTATCGACCGGGAACATTAAGGATCTGACGTGTGGAAAGGGTGACAGGATCCACTTCGTAGAGTCCGTGGTTGTCCACTCCGGCATAGATGCGTTTATGACGTGGAGAATATAGGATTGAACTTATGGCTCCGCCAAAATTCTTTGAGTGTAAAATGCGGCTGTATCTGTCGATGTTGGCCAACCGTCCGTCGTCGATGCCTACCCATATAGTCTCGTCGCCGGGAACTGTGCATACGACTGTGGTGCCGCCGGAATAGTTCGGGAGAATGTTTTCGAGGCTCATGAAATTGAACGGAAGTCCATCGGCGGGAGCCATCAGGATTCCCTGGTGCGAACATCCTAACCATAGGTTTTTGCGTGGGTCTTCGTAAAGTGTTGATATACGTGCCCTGTCGATATTTACGAGCGGATTCCGACATTCGCTGTAGCGTGTGAGTCTCAGGCCTCCTTTTTTCAGTTTATAGAGTCCACTGCCTACAGTCCCGACAAGTATGTCGCCGTCGTGTGTGACTGTCGCACTGTGCAGCACCGGATTCCCCTCGATGGTAACTTCCTCGAAAACGTCTGTGGTGGTGTTCCAGATCCATGCCTTGTCATTGGTCGTGACAAAAATGTTTTTGTTGCCGTCAGGGAGAAGAATCTTGATGTATGAAGAGGCAGGATGATACATTCTGATTTGTCCGTTCGCGGCAATTCGTATCACATCGCCGTTGTGTGTGCCTCCGAGCAATTCGCCTGCAGGACTTTCGGCGAGAGTGTTGATGCCCATCATTTCCTGTTCATGCAGCATATTTCTTACAGCCACAGGTTCGCCGGATGAAAAATCGAGAACATAGAGTCCGACACCGGCTACCATAAAGAATATGTCGCCGTTGGATTGTTGCAGAATGTCGGAGATGTATCCTTTCAAGCCTGTGTTTGGAAGAGATATGCGTGTGAAAGAATCCGAGTCAGGATTATAGAGGTTAAGACCTTCGCATGTGGCCACCCATATACGGTCGGTAGAATCACGGATAATCTTGATGATGCGGTTGTCGCTTAGTGATGTTTCCGACCTGTCGTCATGGAGATATTTGTCAAAGCTCGTTCCGTCGAAACGGAGCAGACCCGATTGTGTGCCGATCCAAAGTGAGCCGTCGCTGTCAAGACAGAAACTGCTGTAGTTGGACGATACCAGACTTCTGTCGTTGAAGAGGCGTGTGTTGTGCATCGCATCAATTTTCCCAATTGACGCGACGAGTAAGATAAACGCAAATAATACTTTAATTATCCTCATGGTTTGGTGTGTCTGAACATTGCAAAATTAAGAAAATTTTTTGTGCTGAATCGGATGATTGCGGCGGAAAAGGAGGGATGTTACAAATATTAATGCGAATGAGATGTTTAGAAACGGCTGCAAATCGCGGATTTACCTCGATGAGTGATAGGATAAAGCGGATTAGAGTCTTTCTCGCTAATTTTGCAATGTGAGAACCGCAGGCTTTTATGCCTTTTCACGTTTAACCTTAAAGTCGTAAAGTTTATGATTAAGAAATTTGTCATACTTCTCATGCTTGCCGCATCAGTATCGCCCGTCGGACGATGCGTGACCAATGAGTCGTTTACAAATCCAGTGATCTGGGCCGATGTCCCGGATCCGGATGTCATTCGCGTAGGTGATAATTATTATATGGTGTCAACGACCATGCATCTGATGCCCGGATGTCCGGTGATGCGCTCGAAGGACCTTGTCAATTGGGAGACAATCGGCTATGTCTTTGACCGGCTAACCGACACACCCCGCTATGATCTTGAGGGTGGCACTGTCTATGGAAAGGGTCAGTGGGCTACATCGCTGCGCTACCACAACGGCAGATTCTATGTGCTGTTCTCTCCCAACGACCATCCGTATAAATCCTATATCTATACAACCGCCGACCCTGCAGGGAAATGGGAGCTTGTTTGTCGCACGGACCATTTCCATGATGCATCGCTGCTGTTTGACGACGATGGCAAGGTATATGTATATTATAATGGTGGTGAAATCCGCCTCCGGGAGCTGATGCCGGACCTCTCCGGCGTGAAGCCGGATGGGCTTGATGCAGTTGTCATCCGTCCCGACTCCACTGAGACCGGTCTTCATGAGGGAAGCCGTGTCATCAAACACAATGGAAAGTATTATGCCTTTGTCATATCGTGGCCTTCAGGTCAGGCGAGGCGACAGCTTTGCTACAGGGCCGATAGCATTACCGGGCCTTACGAGAAAAAAGTTGTTCTCCAATCGGAATTCGGCGGATTTCCCTACGTCGGACAAGGGTGTCTGGTCGATGGTGTTGACGGAGACTGGTGGGGCATGATTTTTCAGGATCGCGGAGGCGTAGGGCGTATACTGACGCTCAACCCATGCCGTTGGACCGACGGATGGCCCATGCTCGGTGATGCCGGGGGCAAGGTTCCGGCTTCGGTTTGCAAGAAGCTCGTTCCTGTGACGGGCGATGGAATTGCCGCTTCCGATGAATTTTCCGATGGAAAGAAATCAATACTTTGGGAATGGAACCACAATCCGGTTGACGATGCATGGTCGCTCACCGCTCGGAAAGGGCATCTGCGCCTGACCACGCCACGTCTTTCCCGAAGCATTTTCGATGCTCCTAACACGATTACCCAACGAATGGAGGGGCCGCAATGTGAGGCTGAGATAAAGATGGATATATCCGGGATGAAACCGGGAGATGTTGCAGGCTTCGCTGCATTCAATGGTGATTCGGGGCTCCTTTCAGTTGTCAAGGATTCGGATGGGACATGGCTTTCTGTCTCCACTTCTTCGGTAAGTATTGGAGATGGACATGCAATCACGGATGTCAGCGACAGCGAAATCAAGCGTCTTCCTCTCCGGTCTGATTACGTCTATCTCAGGATAGAGGCTGATTTCAGGCCCGGACGCGACATCGCCCGCTTCCATTTCAGCACCGACGGAAAAAAGTGGCAATCTGTAGGGACGGATTTCAAGATGATTTTTGACTATCGCCGTTTTTTCATGGGAACCAGATTCGCCATCTATAATTACGCCACTCTGACTCCGGGCGGATATGTCGATATTGATTATTTCAGATACAAACGTCTCCCCGGATAACATCATCAGACATCACACTTTCAAAGTATAGTGAAAATAATATTCGTGCATTAAGGTAAGCTTCTATTAAGAGTAATAAAGATTGTTTAAAGATTTGTTTTATCTTGTATAGATTAATTTGACGTAGTTTTCTTTCATGTTTGCATTTTGGTAATACTACCTTTAAAGAACACACTACGCTGAAATGGTCGGAACGTGAGTTTCGGCCATTTTCAATTCGTTGGTATTTAGACGTTTGTTTCCGGTCATGATATAAAAATGAACGGAAAAGATACAAATATGAACGATGGATGCTACGGATATGAAAGGAATTGAGCCATCCGGTAGCCGTCTCTTTGAGGTTAACAACATAAATTTGCAATGTTTAACCAACCATCACAATCATCGAAAAAAAATTCGGATTCATGAAAACAAAACTAACCTTGATGACCCTTTCAGCCGCTATGGCAGGCATATTCGGAAGCTGCAGCTCAGCTACGAATTCAAATACGATAGAGTCACAGAAAACAATCGAGCCGCAGAAGTCGGTGGCCATCTTTGATTCCTTCACCTATGAAGGCAACGATGACTATTACAATGCCAATCCGCTGGCTGACGAAAGTTCATTCTACAATCCCATTCTTCCCGGATGGTATTCCGACCCTTCAATCTGTACCAACGGCGACGGTGATTATTTCCTCGCCACATCGACGTTCACCTATTTCCCCGGTGTGCCTCTCTTCCACAGCCGTGACCTTGTCAACTGGAAGCAGGTCGGTCATGTGCTTTCGCGTCCCTCACAGTTGCAGAATATGGAGAAGCAGCATGTCAGCGGAGGTATTTTCGCACCTGCGATAGCCTACAATCCGTCCAACAAGACATATTACATGATTACCACCAACGTTGGTTCCGGTAATTTCTTCGTGAAGACTCAGGACCCCTTCGGAGAGTGGAGCGATCCCATCATGCTTCCTGAAGTGAAGGGTATAGACCCGGCATTTTTCTTTGATGAGGATGGCAAGGGCTATATTGTCAACAATGACGATGCGCCCGACAATAATCCCGAATACCCCGGCCATAGAACCGTCAGGGTCGTGGAATTCGACACTGCTACCGACAAGTGTGTCGGCGAACGTAAGATTGTCGTCAACAAGGGTTGTCGTCCCGAAGAGAAACCCATCTGGTGTGAAGGTCCCCACATTTATAAGGTAAAAGGTCAGTACTATCTGATGACAGCCGAGGGCGGAACAAGCACCTGGCACAGCGAGGTCATCTACCGTGGTCCCTCGCCATTCGGTCCCTATACTCCTTGGGAGGGAAATCCTATCCTCACTCAGCGCACTCTCGACCGCAATCGCGTTAATCCCATCACTTGCGCCGGTCATGCTGACCTTGTGCAGACCAAGGAGGGCGACTGGTGGAGCGTATTCCTTGCCTGCCGCCCTGTAAAGGATGACATGGAGAATCTCGGCCGCGAGACATTCATGATGCCTGTGAAATGGACTGAAGACGGTTGGCCTTACATGACACGCGAGGGTGAGACAGTCCCCATGCAGCTCCGTCGCGAAGGTGTGAAACGTGGCTCGGATGTCACTTTCGGTAATTTTGCCCGTGTTGAAAATTTTACTGATTCCGTTCTCGGCATGGATTGGCTGACACTCCGCGGAACAGCAGGAAATTTCTATTCGCTCACCGATAATCCCGGCTTCCTTACTGTCAAGTGTGCGGATGTGACATCTTCTGAAAAAGCCGTGATTCCTTATATCGGACGTCGCATTCATCACCATAATTATACTGCTACCACCGGCGTGACTTTTGATCCCGAACATGACAAGCAGTGTGCCGGTCTTCTGCTCATGAAGGATGAGACCCATCAGTATCTCCTTGCCAAGACCCGTAACGAAAACGGCCACTGTGTGGTTCTGCGCAAGATAAGCGAGAATGGTGCCGAGGACATTGCATCTAAGGCCATAAAAGATGATTCCCATAATCTTAAACTTAAAGTTGACTCCAAGGGCCTTGATTTAAGTTTCCATTATTCAGCCGACGGCGGCCGGACATGGACGGAAGTGGCATCGGGCGTTGACGCCGGATTCACATCGACAGCAAAGGCTGGAGGTTTCACCGGCACCACAGTCGGAGTCTATGCTTCCAACAACATTTAGTTTATGTCATTTAACCGGCTTTATCCATATATCTCTCCTCCTATCGTCGCTCACGATAACCAACCCAATTATATTACTTTAAATTAATAACAATGGAAAATGTAAAGAAACTATTTCGATGCATTTCACTCCTGATGCTCTACCTTAGCTTTGGCACGGTATGGGCATACGCCGATACGGTCAGGGGTACGGTGGTTGACGACACAGGTGAACCACTGATAGGAGTGACAGTGCTCCTGCAAGGGACATCACAGGGTGTGGCTACTGACATTGACGGTCAGTACAGCATCAATGTTCCAAGTCTGAAAACCGCAGTGCTCGATTTCTCGTATGTCGGCATGGTCTCGCAGTCCGTCAAGGTCAACGGACGCAGCGTGGTTGATGTAACGCTCGTTTCCGACACAGAGATGCTCGAGGAAGTGGTCGTCGTCGGTTACGGTCAGCAGAAAAAGGCCTCCATCGTCGGTGCCATCACCCAGACCTCAGGTGAGACTCTTGAACGTGCCGGTGGTGTGAGCAGTGTCGGAGCGGCTCTTACCGGTAATCTTCCCGGTGTTGTGACCACATCGTCAACCGGTATGCCCGGCGACGAGGATCCGCAGATTGTCATCCGAAGCGCAAGTTCATGGAACAGCTCCAATCCTCTGGTGCTTGTCGACGGTATCGAACGTCCCATGAGTTCGGTCGACATCAGTTCGGTCAAGACTATCTCCGTTCTCAAAGACGCTTCCGCGACAGCCGTCTATGGTGTGAAAGGTGCCAACGGTGTTATCCTCATCACTACCAAGCGCGGTGAAGAGGGACGTGCGAAAATCTCTATCGGCATGAACGCCACTGCCAAGGTCGTTTCAAAACTTCCCGAGACTCTCGGCTCGGCTGATGCCATGCTTATCCGCAACCAGGCCATCGAGCGTGAACTCGGTGTCGACCCCTCTTCGTGGGCAAGCATCTATCCCGATGCGCTCATCGAGAAGTATCGCAATCCCGGCGACGAGTGGGAGCGCTATGTCGATGTCGACTGGCAGAAGGAACTTTTCAAGGACTATGCGATGTCCTATAACCCCAACATCAATGTGGCCGGCGGTACGAAAAACGTGAAATATTTCGCAGCTATCGACTTCCTCCATGAAGGTGACCTTTTCCGTACATGGGACAACGGTCGCGGTTACAAATCCGGCTATGGCTACAACCGTGTGAACGTCCGTTCGAACCTTGATTTCCAGATTACTCCCACCACCGTCTTCAAGGTGAATCTTTTCGGCATGAACGGAGAGAAAAAACGTCCGTGGAAGATGAATGACAGCGAATGGGGCACAACCCAGCTCTGGCAGGCTGCCTACAGCGCACCACACGACACCTTCCTTCCCCGCTATTCTGACGGAACATGGGGATATTATCCTCTTGACACCCAAGGCTCTCCCAACTCCGTCACCAACCTCGCGCTTGCAGGAGCCGAGAAGGTGACCACTACCAGAATCAATACGGACTTTTCTATCGAGCAGGACCTCAGTTTCATTACCAAGGGTCTCCGTGCTTCGGCACTCGTGTCGTGGGACAATGTATTTGTCGAGGGTGAACGCGGTATCAATGACCTCTACAACTCCTATCAGCAAAAGTGGATCAATCCGATTACAGGTGAGGTGACAACTTCTCAGGTAGGCGACACCAAGACCGGTTTTGATTTCAACGAGGGCATCAAATGGAACACCAGTGGCGGTAGCGTTGACAACAATCAGACTGTCCGCAATCTCTTCTATCAAGCTCAGCTCTACTGGGCACGCAAGTTTAACGTGCATGACGTTTCGCTCATGGGTGTGTTCAACCGTACGGAGAACACCTACGGTTCGCAGTTCACCAACTATCGTGAGGACTGGGCATTCCGCGGAACCTACAATTTTGCCGACAAGTATTTTGTCGAGTACAACGGAGCTTACAACGGTTCGGAGCGTTTCAGCAGCAAACACCGTTTCGCCTTCTTCAATTCAGGTGCGGTGGGCTGGATGATTTCTCAGGAAAACTTCATGAAATTCTCGCGTGGCTGGCTTGATATGCTCAAAGTCCGTTACTCCTACGGTGAGGTCGGTGACGACTATGTTCCCTCCCGTTGGCTCTATGCAACTCAGATGGGCTACGGTCCTGACGGTGCTAATGCCGGTCAAGGCTTCCAGGGTATCAACAAACAGACGGAATCACCTTATATATGGTACTACGAAAAGGCAGTTGGCAATCCGGATGTGCATTGGGAAAAAGCCATCAAGCAGAATCTCGGTATTGACTACTCCTTCTTCAACCATTTCGCCGCAGGTAGCCTTGAATTCTTCCGCGACAAGCGCAGCGACATCCTCATCACAGGTGACAAACGAGCCGTTCCCAGCTACTATGGAACCACAGCTCCTACCGCCAACCTCGGACGTGTGCGCACCTCCGGTTTCGAACTCGAACTCCGCCTCAACTACACTTTCGGACGTGATTTCCACCTCTGGGGTAATTTCAACATGACTCATGCGACAAACAAAATCCTGTCGTATGACGACCCTGAACTGACACCTGCCTATCAGAAGAACACCGGTTTCGCCATCGGTCAGGACCATGCCACCTACACTGCCGGTTTTGCCAACAACTGGGATGAGGTTATCGGTATGACACAGCACAACACCAACGACAACCATAAGCTTCCCGGCCAGTACATATCCGTCGACTATAACGGTGACGGTGTTATTGACTCAAACGACAGTGCACCCTACGGCTACACCGGTACACCCGAGAACACCTACAGTGCCACTATCGGATTCGAGTGGAAAGGTTTCAGCGCTTTCGTGCAGTTCTACGGCGTTACCAACGTGACACGCTATGTCGGTTTCAAGTCTCTCAACAACCACCTCAACAATGTGTTTGACGAAGGCTCATACTGGTCCGGTTCAAATCAGAATGCCGACAGTCCGCTTCCCCGCTGGAACACGACACCTTCCTACTATGAAGGAACCCGCTATCACTACGACGGCTCATATATCCGTCTGAAAAATGCCGAGGTCGCCTATACATGGACCAACGGTTGGGTCAAGAAGCTTGGCATGAGCATGTTCAAACTCTATCTCAACGGCAACAACCTCTGGATGTGGTCAAGGATGCCCGACGACCGCGAATCGAATTTCGCCGGAACAGGTCTCGCATCGCAGGGTGCCTATCCTACTGTACGCCGTTTCAACCTTGGCTTTAAGTTTGATATCTAAAACACGCCTTAAACAATGAAAAAACAGTATGCTTATATAAAAGCCGGTCTGCTGAGCCTTGGCGTCATGTTTGCCGCCACCTCATGCTCCGACTACCTTGACAAGTCAGAGGAGTCCGACATCTCCGCGACCGAGCCGTTCAAGGATTTCACCAATTTCCAGGGATTCGTCGAGCCTCTCTACAATAATATTCCTCTTTTCGACAAGGGTTATTGGACCAACTCCTTCAACTGGGGTGACGATGAGGTGACAAGTGCCAACATCAACTATCACATGGTCTATAAAATTGACCAGGGTGATTTCTGGGGATGGCAGAGCGAATTCGACGGCTGGGGAACAGGTTGGCTCGACCGCAAGGATTTCCAGCCCAGAGAAAGGGACCGTTTCAAGAAAGGTCTGTGGCCTTGCGCATGGTGGGGTATCCGCCAGTGCAACATGGGTCTTGAGAATCTTGAGCTCCTCACCGATGCGACGACCGAGCAGAGGAAGGCCATCGAAGGTCAGCTCCTCTTCTTCCGCGGTTGGTTCCACTTCATGCTCATGCAATATTTCGGCGGTCTGCCTTATATTGATGAGGTGATGAATGCCAACGGACAGCTCACCCGTCCGCGTCTTTCCTACCATGAATGTGCCGATAAGGCTGCCGCCGACCTCCGCCGTGCCGCCGATCTTCTTCCAATCGACTGGGACAAGACTTCAATCAGCATCATCACCAACGGTAACAACCAGCGCCGTATCAATAAGGTCATGGCTCTTGCGTATCTCGGCAAGAATTACCTTTGGGCAGCTTCACCGCTGATGAACCGTGAATCCACCGGTGCCACCACCTATAATAAAGAGTATGCCCAGAAGGCAGCCGATGCTCTTGGCGAACTTCTCAATCTCGTTGAGACAGGTCAGACACAGTATGAACTTGTCAATTATACCAGCATCGCTGATGTGTTCTATTCCTACGGTCAGAACGGACGTATGCCCGGCTCGACTGAAGTGATTTTCCGTGGTCCGGAATGGGATCCCTGGCAGAACACCCGCTACGGTCTTGCCCTCCAGTATGTCCCGACTCCTTACCATCCCGACGGAGGTGGCAACAATCTCAGCCCCTGCGCCAATTATGTCAGCAACTACGGTATGGCCAACGGTCTCCCTCTCGACGACCCGCAGTCAGGATGGGATAAGACACATCCCTGGAAAGGTCGTGACCCACGTTTCTACAATGACATTGTGTTTGACGGCTGTCTCATCACCGACAACTATCAGAATCCGCTTCCCAACATAGAGTTGTTCACCGGCGGAGCTTCACGCGATGTCAACACCGCCTCGCGTACAGGTTATGCACTGAAAAAGTTCCTTCACAAGACCTGTAACCGCTATGATGACGGTTGGGGCTATTCACCGCAGTTCACAATCGGTCTCAGCTATCTTCGCCTCGCCGATGTCTATCTGATGTATGCGGAAGCAGCCTCACAGGCCACCGGCACACCGACAGGCAAGTCGTCGGCTTGCTCCCTCTCCGCACTCGATGCCATCAACAAAATCCGCACCCGTGCAGGAGTTGAAGAGGTCAATGCCAAGTTCACAGGCAATCTCGACGGCTTCATGAGTGAGGTGCGCCGTGAACGCGCGGTTGAGCTTTCGTTTGAGGGCCATCGCTTCACCGACCTCCGCCGTTGGATGCTCATTGACAAGCCTGAGTATGCCAACAAGACTTCAGTCGAGTTCACCCGCAGCGGAGAGTTTGACAAGGCTCATCCCGAGAACAATGCCGTCAGCGGCTTCCACGAGGAGGTAATTGTTGCCCGCAGCTACTCGGAGAAGCATTATTGGCTCCCCCTCAAAAAGTCGGACTGCAACATGTCGGCTGACTTCAAGCAGAATCCAGGCTGGTAATTATCCTTAATTAGAATCTCATGAAACAGATACAAAAAATTATAGCTTTGAGTGCCTTGGCGTTGATTGGTGGAAGCACTGCCAACGCTGATGAGCTTCTCGATTCGACAAAAGTCCATGTGGCTTTCCGCACGGTCGACAAGATGAATCTCCTTGGCGGCGTTTCGGAAGTGGATATGGAGAAACTCATCGAAAAGGACTATTCGACATATAGTCTTAACGATATGCAGTCGTTTGTCGGCGGCTACAACGGTCAGCTCTGGAATCAGGGCGAAGTGCTTGTGCTGGTCGACGGAGTGCCCCGTGATGCCAACAACATCCTTCCGAGTGAAATCGCACAGATAACTTTCATGAAGGGCGCGCAGGCCGTGGTGCTCTACGGTAGCCGTGGTGCGCATGGTGTGATTCTCATCACCACCAAGCGCGGCAACGACAAGGGTCTGCAGGTGAGCGTGCGCGGCAATGCCCAGCTTTTCGTCCCCAAGAGCTATCCTAAATATCTCGGATCGGCCGAATATGCAACTCTCTACAATGAGGCACTCGCCAATGACGGTCTCGCTCCCGCTTTCACTCAGGAGGACATCTACAATTATTCGACCGGAAACAATCCCTTCCGCTATCCCGACATCAACTTCTTCTCAAAAGACTATCTCAAGAAGAATTATATGCGCTACGACGGAACAGCCGAATTCCGTGGCGGAGGTAAGTTTGCGAAGTTCTACGCCAATGTGGGTCTCTATCATGTCGATGACCTCATCAATTTCGGTGAAGGCAAGAAGAACGGGACGACCCGTCTGAATGTCCGTGGTAACATTGACCTTCGTCTGAACGACTGGATCAGCGGTTGGGTCAACACAAGCGCATCGTTCTACGATGTCCGCAGTGACAATTCAAATTACTGGTCATCGTCAGCGACACTTCGTCCGACCAACCCCGGCGCGGCACCTCTCGTACCGCTGATTCCCATCTCGGCCATAGACCCGTCTGACAAGACCGCGTGGACATATATCAACAACAGTTCGCATATCGTCGACGGTAAATATCTCCTCGGTGGAACCCAGCAGTATTCGACCAACCCGTTTGCCGCGATGTATGCCGCCGGCCACAACACCTACACAAGCCGTCAGTTCCAGTTCGACCTCGGACTTGACATTGACCTTGCAAGAGTGTTGCCCGGTCTGTCGTTCCGTGCGCAGTATGCCGTTGACTACTCGACAAGCTATGTCACCTCAATCAACAATGAATACGCGACATATCAGGCTACATGGGACAATGCGCTTGGCCATGACATGATTGCTTCACTCACGAAGTTCAATCTTGACAAGTCGACAGCCACACAGAATGTGTCAGGCAGCACCGACCGCCAGACAATCACGTTCAATGCCCTCTTCAACTACAAGAGAACTTTCGGCGACGCCCACAATCTTCAGGCAATGCTCCTTGCCAACGGCTACCAGATTACAACCTCAGGTGAATATCACCGCGTCAGCAATGCCAACCTCGGTGTGGACGTGACGTATGACTACATGAACAAGTATTATGCTCAGTTCAGCGGTGCAGCGGTCCACTCCTCCAAGCTTGCCCCCGGTCACCGTCAGGCTTTCTCGCCGACAGCATCGCTCGGATGGCGCATCAGTCAGGAAGAATGGCTGAAGGATGTCAGTTGGCTTGACAACCTGAAGCTCACCGCTTCCTACGGTCTGCTCAATCAGGATATCGACATTGAAAGCTACTACATGTATGCCGACATCTTTACCTCGACAGGTACATGGTGGGGATGGAGCGAGACCAACAACTCAATGCAGACCACCGACTCCAAGCGAGGCGGCAACCCCAATCTCGGTTTTGTTAAGCGCAAGGAGTTCAATGCCGGTTTCAATGCCACTCTCTTTGGCGGTCTGCTCAATCTCAATGCCAATTTCTTCAACATCGACCTGAATGACCAGTTGACAATAGCTTCAAGCACATATCCCAACTATTTCATGAGCTATTGGCCTGTTTCCGACCTCCGTCCCTATATCAACTACAACAATCAGCGTCGCACCGGTTTTGATTTCGGCGTGAACGTTGCAAAGGATTTCGGAAAGGTCTATCTTGCTCTCGGTGTCAACGGTATGTATGCCACTTCGAAGAACACCCGCATCAACGAGACCGTCGAATATGACTGGCTGCGTTCAACCGGTGCATCGGCCGACGCACTCCGTGGCTATGAATGTCTCGGTTACTTCGCTGATGAGGCAGATGTGGCTTCCTCCGCGAAAATCAACAACAATACCCGTCCCGGCGACTTGAAATACAAGGATCAGAACGGCGACGGTGTGATTGACGGCAAGGACCAGGTGGTTCTCGGCAAATGGAGAGCACCCTTCGTGATGGGTGTCAACTTTACTGCAAAGTGGAATAATTTCACTCTCTTCGTAGCCGGTTCAGGCCAATACGGCGGCCACAATCTCAAGCAGGATATGCCATACTATTCTGTCTATGGCGATAAGAAGTATTCAGAAGTTGTCCGCGGACGCTGGACACCCGAAACAGCAGCCACCGCTACCTTCCCCCGCCTGACCACTCAGGGTGGTGAGCTCAACTTCGTCGCATCTGACTACTGGCTATATTCCACCGATGCGTTCTCTCTCAACAAAGTGCAGCTTACCTACGACTTTGCCTCTTCTCTTTTCCGCGACAAGTTCGTGAAGGGACTTCAGGTGTATGTCAGCGGTGACAATCTCGCCACAATCTCCAAGGAGCGCAAGCTGCTTGAAATGAATGTAGGCTCATCACCTCAGACCCGCTGCTATACTTTGGGTGTGAAAGTCGATTTCTAAACCGGAAAACAACTGAAATAATGAAAAAATACTTATTCATCATACCATTGGCCGCAATGCTCGCTTCATGTGACGATCTTTTTGAACCGGCCATTGAAAACAATCTGGGTATTGACCACATGTATAACAATGCCCAGTATGCCGAAGGTATCCTTGCCAACGGCTACACCCGAATTCCCATCGCGTCCTACTCGTTCAATGAGGTCGCTACGGACGATGCCGTGTCGAATGACACCGGTAACAGCTACCGCAAGGCTGCCGCCGGTTCATGGACGGCTGACAGCAATCCGTTTGACCGCTGGGTGCAGTGTAAATCGGCTATCCAGTATATCAACATGTTCCTCGAAAGATGTGACCGAGTGCATTGGGCTGACGATGAAATGGTCTCACAGATGTTCTGTGACCGTGAGAAGGCTGAGGCATACGCACTCCGTGCGATGTACAACTATTTCCTGCTTGAATCACATGCAGGATATGCTTCCGACGGTCGTCTGCTCGGTGTGCCTATCCTCGAAGAAGCCGAGGATCAGTCCTCGAACTTCAACATCCCGCGCAACACTTTTGAGGAGTGTGTCGAGGCTATCCGCCGCGATGCTTCCATGGCGCTCGATGTGCTTCCGTGGGAATATGGCAATGCAGAGGAGATGACCCGCCTTCAGAACCGTTATTCAGGAGCTTCAATGACTCAGGTGACCCGAGTGTTCGGCGACAATTTCTGCGGACGTATTTCCGGCCGTGTTGTCGAGGCATTCCTTGCAAAGCTTAATCTTCTCGGAGCAAGTCCCCGCTTTGCCGAGGGATCGGGTATCACATGGGCTGATGCCGCTGACGCAGGTGCGAAAGTGCTTGACCATATAGGTGGTGTCGAAGGCATGGACCCGACAGGATGGACATGGTATTGCAATGTCACTGACATCAACAATATCACCTCCACTTCACTCCCGGCAGAGGTCCTCTGGATGAGCGAACGCTCGAAGTCAAATTCTCTTGAGACTGACAACTATCCCCCCTCCATCTATGGCAAAGGAAAGGTGAACCCGACACAGAATTTCGTCGATGCCTTCCCGATGGCCAACGGTTATCCCATTTCCGTTCAGGCCGGAGGATATGATGCTGCCAACCCGTATGCTGACCGCGATCCGCGTCTTACTGCCTACGTCGTCTACAATGGCATGAAGATGGGTCTCTCCAACGCTACCATCACCACTGCTGCCGACGGTACCAACAATGATGCCCTCAACAAGCTCAACGGTTCGTCGACCCGTACCGGCTACTATCTGCGCAAGCTCCTCCGTACAGACATCAGTCTTGATCCCAACGGAACAACCCAGGAGTATCACTACACTCCGCGTATCCGCTACACTGAAATGTTCCTTCTCTATGCCGAGGCCGCCAATGAAGAGTGGGGTCCGACCGGAACAGGTTCACACTCCTATTCAGCCTACGATGTCGTCAAAGCTCTCCGTGCCCGCGCAGGTGTAGGTGTTGAAAACGGCGATGCCTACCTTGAATCAATCAAGGGTGACAAGGACAAGATGCGTGAGCTCATCCGCAACGAGCGCCGTATCGAACTCTCCTTCGAAGGTCACCGTTTCTGGGATCTCCGCCGTTGGAAAGCTGAGGTCAACACGACTGCTACAGGTATGCGTATCGAAGGCAATATTTTCAATATCTTCGATGTGGAGACCCGCAACTACAAGGACTATATGTTCTATGGTCCGATTCCATATTCGGAAGTATTGACATTTAGTGAACTCCAGCAGAATAACGGTTGGTAACGTTGTAAAAACTCAAATTTGAAATCATGAAAAAGATAATATTTCCACTCCTTGCAACAGCTTTGGCGTTCTCATCCTGCAAAAATGACAGCAAGGACTTCCCCGACTATGTGTATCAGACCATTTCGTTTGCCCAGCAGACACCTGTCCGCACCATCACTATTGGCGAGGACGGTGAGTATGATACATCTCTTGACAACGAGCATATTTTCCAGCTCTGTCCCGTGCTCGGCGGCGTGAACACAAACAAAAAGCAGCGTTGGGCCCAGCTTGAGGTAGATCCCTCGCTTGTGGATGGTCTGCAATTCTCCGACGGTTCGGAAATGAAGGTGCTTCCGCAGTCCTACTACAGTTTTCTCAACGACACCAAGGTCACGATTGAGAAAGGGAAGGTGCTCGGCTATCTGAAAGTGAAACTTGAAGATGCCTTCTTCGCGGACCCTGAAGCTGTCAATATGCACTATGTCCTCCCTGTACGCATCACTTCCGCATCTGACTCAATCCTTGAAGGCAAGGCTAAAGTCGAGGGTTCAGCGCCGAGTCTTGTCGATAACAGCCAGTGGTCGACACTTCCCAAGAACTATACCCTCTATGCCGTCAAGTATATGAACAGATGGGATGGTATATGGCTCAGCAAGTCGAAGATCACCGGAACCAACAACGGTCATGCATTCTCATCCGAATCAAATGCCTCGAATTGGGAAAGCGCGGATGTCAGGGAGCTCAGTTCGAAATCGCTCACCGAATCCCGTTACAACTTCACCCATGCCGTGACTTACGTCGGCCCTGACGGTGGAGACGGAGAGAGAAATATAAGCTGTGAACTTATCCTTAAGATTGACGACAACGGCAACGTGACAGTTTCAACAGAGACTCCCGGCTGCACGGCTTCGGGTACAGGCAAGTACACTTATCACGGCGCACCCAAGGCATGGGGCAACAAGGACCGTGACAAGATTGAACTTGAATATTCCTACACGATTCCCTACACTGTTAACGAGATGACAGGTGCTACTGCAGAATATAAGGTCAACGTGACTGAGACACTCGTGGCCCGCGACCGTCAGAATCATCTCACGACTTTCAGCTATACAATCCGCTAACCTGTAAATTTTGATACTTAAATGAAAACAAACCATAAATTATGGCTCGCATTTCTTGCCGGTGCATCCCTCACGGGATGTGCCGACCAGGAGATCGACAACTACTATGTCGAGAAGCCTGCGAGCATCGCTCAATACGAGTATCTCAACGCTTACGGCAATCTGAAGGACTATCTCCGTCAGCGTACCGGCATAAATCCCGATTTCAAGCTCGGAGTTGGCGTGGCAGCTTCGGACTATAACAAGTTCGGTCAGGTTTACCGTATCACCAATGCAAACTTCGACCAGATTACAGCCGGAAATGCCATGAAATATGCTTCGGTTGTCAAGGACAACGGTGAGATGGATTTCAGTACTGTCACAGCCTTTGTCGAAGCTGCCGAAAAGGCGGGAATTGAGGTCTACGGACATACTCTCTGCTGGCATGAACAACAAAATGTCAAATGGCTCAACGGCCTTATCGCCGACAAGGAACTCGACGTGGATCCGGATGCCAAGAATGAGATTGAGGATGCCGTGAAGGATTTCAAGAATGATGCGAAATTTCCTTTCTATGTGATGGGCTACGAACCGGAGATTATCAATGGAATCCTGACTGTTCCGGAATATCCCGGTGATTGGTATCAGTTCTTCATCATGGACGGCCTTTCAACTGTCCCCGGTCGTGCTTACAAGGTGACGGCTAAAATCCGTGGCAGCAAAGCCGGAGAGCTTAATGCTCAGTTCGGCAACTGGGGTGCGATGGTTGAAAAGAAAATGAGTTTCACTGACGAGTGGAGCGAGTGTTCGGTTGAATTTGACGGTGTCACTACAGAGAGCAGTTTCGTTGTGTTCCAGCCCGGAACATACGATGGCAAACTCGAAATCGAATGGGTGAAGCTGTCACACACCGAGGCTCCTGCAGTAGAGGTTGAGACGGAAGTACGTGTCAAAACCTACGAGGATGGTCCCTTCCCGTTCTATGCAATGGGGTGTGAACCGCCTGTAATCAACGGTTGCATCCATTTTGTGCCGACGGGAGACTGGTCACAGTTCTTCATTCTTCCCGGTGGTGAGAATCATCTTGATGAGGGAGACTATGTGCTTTATCTCGACATCACTGCATCAAAGGAAGCTTCCGGTGTCCAGTTGACAATGCAGAACGGTTGGGGTGGTGATGCCCAGGCTTTGTCTGTTCCGGTCATGATTAGTGAGGGTCACAATAATGTCCGTCTGAATTTCTCCGGAATAACAGGCGGTGACTATGATGTGATTCTTAAGCCGCAGACAACTGATGCCACTCTTGATGTCCGTTCCGTGACAGTCTGCAAGGTGGAGAAACTCAATAAGATACCAGTGTCTCCCGAGGAAAAAGCTGAAATCCTCACCAATGAAATGGAACGTTGGGTCAAAGGCATGATGGAAGCCACTGCAGGCAAGGTCAAGGCTTGGGATGTTGTCAATGAAGCAATCTCCGGAGGCCCCTGGGGACAGCGCTATGATCTGCAACACGCTGCAACCGCATCCGGCGACCAGTCCAACAAGTTCTATTGGCAGGATTATCTCGGTGACAACTTCGTGCGTGTTCCTGTCAAGTTTGCCCGTCAGTATTTTGCAGAGAACGGAGGAAATCCTGATGAACTCAAGCTCTTCATCAATGACTATAACCTCGAATCCGACTGGGATGACAACCAGAAACTGAAGAGTCTCATCTCATGGATCGAGCAGTGGGAATCGGACGGTGTGACGAAGATCGACGGCATAGGTTCGCAGATGCACATCACTTGCTACATGAATCCCGAGACACAGGCATCGAAAGAGGCGCACGTTGTCAAGATGCTCGAACTCATGGCTGCTTCCGGAAAACTTGTCCGCATCACCGAACTCGATATGGGACTCTGTGATGAAAACGGAAATACAGTCAAAACGGAAGATCAGACATTCGAACAGAAGCAGGCCATGGCCGCATACTATAAGTTTGTGATTGAGAAGTATTTTGAAATCATTCCTCCCGCTCAGCAGTATGGCATCTGCCAATGGGCGCAGACCGACAGTCCCGAAGGTTCAGGATGGCGCCCCGGTGAACCCATCGGACTCTGGGACAGCAATTTCAGCCGCAAACCGGCCTACGGAGGTTTTGCCGAAGGTCTTGCCGGTGGCAAATAGAATAGAAACAGACTTGTATTAATTCATTATTTTGGTAGAAGGAGGCCATTGTGATAATGGCCTGTCCACCGCCGGGATGGCTCGTGCACTTCCCATCCCGGCGGTGATTTTTATAACATTACCTCTCATCAATATACTCAAAATATCGGTATGAAAAATTTAATATTGTCCGCAGTTCTGGCACTGTCGTTACCTTTACAATCCTTTGGGCTGTCGCTCGCGGAGGGAACTCCTGCGGTGACCAACATTCCACAGGCAAATTATCCCTGCGTCGATTCAGCTTCGCGAGCCACTTTCCGGCTGTTTGCTCCCGATGCCAAGGATGTCAAGGTGGACATTTGCGGCACCAGATATGATATGACGCGTGACGGCAATGGCTTGTGGAGCGTCACGACTAATCCGCTTGTCAAAGGATTTCACTATTATTTCCTGATTATCGACGGAGTGTCGGTGATTGACCCGGCTTCCGAGACATTCTATGGTTGCGGACGTAAAGCCGGAGGAATTGAGATTCCGGAAGATGAGGCAACAGCGGCATATTATTCTTTTGATAAAAATATAGCCCACGGTCAGGTTCGCGAGTGCAGATACTACTCCGGGCTGGAGAATTCCGAACGCCGGTGTTTTGTCTATACTCCTGCCGATTATGACAAGGATTCATCCCGTCGTTATCCTGTCCTTTATCTCCAACACGGGATGGGTGAGGATGAGCGCGGATGGCATCAGCAGGGAAAGATGGCTAATATTCTCGACAATCAGATTGCCGCCGGTAAGTGCGTGCCGATGATTGTCGTGATGGATAACGGAAATTGTGACTACATATTCGGTGCACGGGAAGGGGAGACCCGCGATGAATTCGGCGCGTCGTTCACGCCTATAATGCTGAACGAACTGATACCATTCATAGAAAAGAATTTCCGGACATACACCGACCGCGACAACCGTGCGATGGCCGGGCTTTCATGGGGCGGTCATGAAACTTTCCAGACAACACTCTACAATCTTGATAAATTCTCACATATCGGGGCTTTCAGCGGTGCGTTGTTTTTCCTGTCTGACGGCCTTGAGAATGCCTACGGAGGCATCTTCAACGATGCGGCTGCGTTCAATTCGCGTGTCAGGACTCTGTTTCTCGGAATGGGTACGGAGGAGAATTTCGGAAGCGACAGCATAAGCAAAGCCCTTGCGGAAGCAGGCATAAACCATACATATTATTCATCAGAAGGTACTCATCATGAGTGGCTGACATGGCGTCGCTGTCTCAATGAATTCCTTCCCTTGATTTTCAAACAGAACGAATATCTAACACAAAAATAATACTTACCGATGAAAACCGTAGTTAAACTATTATTTGCCGGAATGATGATTTATGGACCGGCAACAGTGGCTTTAGCCGAGAATCCAATCATACAGACATGTTTCACCACGGACCCGGCTCCGATGGTGCATGGCGACACGCTTTATATCTATACCGGACATGACGAAAACAATGCCGATTTTTTCTGGATGCAGGAATGGCGCGTCTACTCGACTACTGATATGGTAAACTGGACCGACCACGGTTCGCCGCTCGCGATTGAGGATTTTTCGTGGGGCGATGACCGTGCGTGGGCGCCTCAGTGTATCGAGCGAGACGGTAAATTCTATTTCTATGTCCCGTTGCATTCCAAACTGTCGGGGACTATGGCTATCGGTGTCGCTGTCGGTGACAGCCCTACAGGCCCATTCAAAGATGCCCTCGGCCATCCGCTCGTTGATGGGAACTGGGACTATATTGACCCAACGGTGTTTGTCGATGATGACGGACAGGCTTATCTCTACTGGGGTAATCCTGAGATATATTATGTGAAACTCAATCCGGATATGGTGAGCTTTGACGGTGAAGTCCAGAAAATTATCCAGACGGAGGATGGCTTTGGCGCTCCCGGACCTAAAGAACGTGTGGAGGGAAAGAAATATCGCGACAACTACACGGAAGGGCCTTGGTTTTTCAAACGTGACGGCAAATATTATCTTGTCTATGCCGCCGGTGGAGTTCCGGAGCATATCGCTTATTCCATGAGCGACGGTCCGACCGGTCCGTGGAAGTACATGGGTGAGATAATGCCTTTGTCGGATACAAATTCGTTCACTAATCATAGCGGTATCATTGACTATAAGGGGAAATCATATTTCTTCTACCACACCGGCAAATTGCCTAATGGTGGTGGTTTTGCGCGCAGTGTTGCGGTGGAACCGTTTGAGTATAATCCCGACGGTACCATTCCGGTTATCCATCCTACAGATGAAGGTGCTCCTTCTGTCGGAACTCTCGATCCGATGCGACGTGTGGAAGCGGAGACAATGTCCTGGTCAAAGGGCGTGAGCACTGAGACGAACTCGAAGACCGGAGTATATGTCAGCGATATTCATAATGGAGACTATACGAAGGTGTCGAGTGTCGACTTCGGCAGTGTTTCTCCTGCCAAATTCGGCGCTTCGTTGGCAAGCGCACTCCGTGGCGGGACATTTGAAGTGCGCCTCGATTCGCTTGACGGTGACCTCGTGGCATCTCTTGATGTCCCCGGAACAGGAGGTTGGGAGGAATGGAGCTACATCGAAGCACCCGCATTGATGAAGGTTTCCGGTGTCCATGACCTTTATTTCGTATTTAAAGGACGGAAAGGACCGAAACTGTTCAATTTCGATTATTGGAATTTCAAATAAAATATAATTGTCATGAAAGCACTTCGTTTATTCCTTTCTTCAGTTTTGATGACTGCCACAATGTCTGCTTGGTCATGGCCTGGGATGGATATGCCTGTCCTTCATGTCGATGGTCGTTACCTCAAGGATGCTGACGGTAACGTTGTGAACCTTCACGGTTTTGCACAGACCTATAGTCCCTGGTTCAACGAGCGGGGGACAAAATGGTCCAATTATGACGTCGATGCCTGTCTGAAATATAATAAGCAGAAGATTGACGAGATTATGGCTGCCGGATGGAAGATGAGTTTCCTCAGGCTTCATGCCGATCCGTATTGGTCAAACACTCCCGGAGTGGCAACCACCGGTGAGAATGATATTTCAGCTTTTGATTTCAACCGTTTCACTACATATCTTCACAAAGTCTTTATCCCGATGGCTGAATATGCAGTCTCGAAGGGACTTTATGTGGTGATGCGTCCGCCGGGAGTGTGTCCCGAAAATATTGAGATTGGCGATGCCTATCACCGTTATCTGAAAAAGGTGTGGGGATATGTTTCGACACAGGCTAAGTTGAAGAATAATCCTCACATCATGTTCGAACTTGCAAATGAACCTATCCACATAAAAGGCACGGACGGGCAGTTCGGTGCCAACACTGATGGCTGCTTCAAGAATCTGACCATATATTTTCAGGAAATCGTTGACCTCATGCGTTCGAACGGCTGTGAAAACATCCTTTGGATTCCTGGTACAGGCTATCAGTCGCAATACGCCGGATTTGCAAAATATCCTGTAAAAGGCGAAAATATCGGATATGCTGTTCATGTCTATCCCGGATGGTATGGAAGCGATGCCATCGAACCAAGCCATGAGCTTGGCGGAAGCTATGGCGGTGGGTTCTCTTCTTTTTCGGCAGGATGGGACGCACAGATAAAGCCCGTTGCGGACTTTGCGCCTGTGATGGTTACGGAAATGGATTGGGCACCGTCAAAATATGAGGCATCCTGGGGAAAGAGTATCACCGGAACCATGCTTGGCGAAGGTTTTGGTGCAAACTTCAAGCTCCTTGCCGACAATACAGGTAATGTCAGTTGGCTGCTGTTCACAGGATGTGAATACCTCGCACAATTCAAGGATACTCCTGCAACGACAGGAAGCTATACATTCCTGAATGATCCTCAGGCATGTCCGTGGCCGATTTATCATTGGTTCAAGGAATATGCCGGAGACAAGCTTCCCGAACCCGAATCTGTAGGATTGTCATTCTCTTCGAATCAGGATGGTGATGAGTGTGTCATCATGACAGGCAGCTCGCTTGGGGCTGCAGTGATTGCCAACTATAAGGAGGGCTATCAGTCAACTGTAAGTTCCGATATTGAGATTTCAATTGATAATCCGCAGATTGTGGATTGGTCAGATGGCAAGTTCAATGCCCGCTCAATCGGAACGACTACAGCATCTGTCTCTTATTCCGTAAATGGAACGCGCCATGATGTGGATGTGACGTTTGAATCGACTCCATTTCCATTTATTAACGGATATTTCAATCCATCAATCTGGGAAACCGGCTCATTCAATCAATCGACTCATGAGATTCAGACCGGTAAGTATGGTTTCGCAGGTTGGAAGTATTCCGGTCTTGATCTGTCGGCTTACCGCTATCTGATTGCCGAACTTGACGGTGAGAATAAGTCAGCGGTGTCGTTTAGGGTGTATGATAAGGATAATTACTGGACTGACCCTGCTGTCGCCGATTTCGGTAATAATAAAAAAGCTGTGATTGATTTGGCAAACATGAGGTCAGAGAATGGCCGCAAACTTGATCCGTCGCACATCTATATAGCCGGATTCTGGTCCTACGGTTCGGCACCTTTCAAGATTTCAAAGGTATATGTCAGCGATAATCCTGACGGAGAGTCGGCAATTGATGATATTGTTTCAGACAGTGTTCCTGAATCAGTCGACGTATATAATATTCAGGGAATGAAGGTAAGGAGCCGGGTGTCGTCTGAGGATGCAACCATAGGGCTTGCTCCAGGATTTTACATCATAAATGGAAGGAAAATCATAATAACACGTTGAAGCCATGAGACGACTTTTTTTAGGCTTATTGATGGCGCTTATCACATTTCCTGATGTAATCATGGTCGCGCAGGATGGTAATTTTCATATTTACCTGTGCATCGGTCAGTCCAACATGGAAGGCAACGCTCCTGTCGAACCCATTGACCGGACAGATATATCTCCGAGGTTTAAAGTGATGGCGACTGTTGATTTTGCCTCGCCGTCACGGAGAAAGGGGGAATGGTACACTGCTGTGCCTCCCCTCGTCAGACAGAACACCGGGCTGACCCCTGTGGATTATTTCGGCAGAACCATGGTGGCTAATCTTCCGGAAGAAGTGACAGTCGGTGTGATTCCGGTTGCAATCGGAGGATGTCGGATAGAGCATCTTGACAAGGATTTTGATCCTGCTACACTTGAAGCTGAGGCCGACTGGTTTAAAAGTTATATGAATGAATATGGCAATGCTCCGTATTCGCGACTCATTGAGTGTGCAGAACGTGCTCAGAAACATGGTGTCATCAAAGGCATTCTTCTTCATCAGGGAGAATCGAATAACGGTGATAGTGAATGGCCTCGCAAGGTCAAGAAAATCTATGATGATATTCTTGCTGATTTGTCACTCAGTGCCGGTGACGTACCTCTTCTCGCAGGCGAAGTAGTGACGAGCGCGCAAGGAGGAGTCTGCGGTGGGATGAATTCAATAATCAACACTCTTCCGCAGACGGTACCTACCGCAAGGGTGGTTTCAGCCGCCAACCTGCCTCAGAAGGGCGACGGACTTCATTTCACTTCTCACGGTTATCGTGTGCTCGGATGCAGGTATGCGACTGAAATGCTGGCCACATTCGGCATAGATAATCCAAAGGTGGATTATTCGGAGGAAATACCGTTCATCCCGACTCCGGAACCTTCGGAGGGTGATTTCGTGTTTGATTTCAAGTACTTCAACCCGTCGATATGGGAGAGCGGTATGTTTGATGCCGACAGCAAAGTCTTCACCGCCGGCCAATATGGTTTCGGTGGTTGGGAATATGACCGTCCGATAGATTTGTCAGGCTATAAGTATTTAGTCGCAGAGTTGACCGAAGAGGAGACAAATGGTGTGGAATTCAAAGTGTTTGACACCGCAAGTTATTGGGAAACTCCTTATGCCGTCAAATTTAACGGTGGAAAACTCATAGTTGCCGAATTGGATGGAATGATGAAGAATCTTTCTACCGGTATAGTCCCTCTGAATACAGCAAACATATATCGTGTCGGTTTCTGGGCTTACGGGTTCAAACCTATTCACCTGAAGCATGTCTTTGCTACAAATGAAAATCCATTCTCATCTCTCAGTTTGATACATGCAGAGGGTAAAAGCTCATCTGACACCATCGTCTATGATTTGCTTGGCCGACAGGTGGCCACATCTGTCGGAGATTCCGGCTTGGCTCCCGGCTTGTATGTGTCAGCCGGGAAGAAGATAGTGGTATCACATTGAGCCGTCTACCCGGTGAAATACCATGATGTATATATTGTAGTAAGCCATTCACTAATCACATTAAAATGAATTTACAGTTTAAAAGAATTTTCCAATTCACGCTGCTGCTCGCTCCGCTTGCAGGATTGTGTGCGGATTATGATATTTCAAGTCCGGATGGTTTGACAAGTGTAACTGTGTCGGACGATGGTGGACGACCGATATACTCCATAAAGTATAATGGCCGCGATTTTATCATGCCATCCCCCTTGGGTCTGAATACCAATATTGGGGACTATACAAAAAATCTGAAACTTGTCAGAGCTACTGACCCGACAAGAGTCTCTGATTCTTATTCCCTGCCGAATATCAAGAAGAGCAGTGTGAATTACGAGGCTAACCGTCAGGAATTCACATTCAGCCGTGACGGCAAGGAGATTTTCGATGTGATTTTTGAGGTCAGTGACAACAATGTGGCGTTCAGATACCGCCTGCATCCGCAGGGCGATACTCTCTGCTGTGTGGTCGATTCGGAAGCTACCGGTTTTGTCATGCCCGAGGGTGCGACAACATTCCTCTGTCCGCAGAGTGGCCCGATGGGTGGATTCGCGCGTACATCTCCAAGTTATGAGACCCACTATTCGGCAGATGAGCCGACCGGCAGAAACGGTTGGGGTGAGGGTTACACTTTCCCTTGTCTGTTTAGGAACGGTGATAATGGATGGACTCTGATTTCGGAGACAGGAGTGGCTGGCGATTATTGTGGTTCACATCTGAGTGGAAATCCCGACGGCAGTTATACCATCGCTTATCCACAGCAGGGTGAGATGAACGGTTTCGGTTCGACTTCCGCATCTGTGATGCTCCCGGGGCTTACTCCCTGGCGTACCGTGACAGTCGGCGATACGCCTGCGGCCATAGTGGAGACCACGATTCCTTTCGATGTCGTGAGGCCACTCTATGACGCTTCCATAGATTACAAGTATAATTATGGGCGCGGCACATGGAGCTGGATCATCAAGATGGACAGCAGTTGCAATTTTGATGAGCAGAAACGCTATATAGACTTTGCATCTGATATGGGCTATGAAAGTGTCCTTGTCGATGCGTTGTGGGATACACAGATTGGCCGTGATAAGGTGGAGGAACTTGCACGTTATGGAAAATCGAAAGGGGTGGACCTCTATCTGTGGTATAACTCAAACGGACATTGGAACGATGCTCCGCAAGGTCCACGAGGCATTATGAACGATATTGTAAAACGCCGTAAGGAGATGGCGTGGATGAAGGAAAACGGAATCCGGGGCATTAAGGTCGATTTCTTTGCCGGCGATAAACAGGAGACCATGCGTCTTTACCATGATATTCTCGCGGATGCCAATGACTATGGAATTCTGGTGATTTTCCACGGTTGCACTCTTCCGCGCGGTTGGGAACGTATTTATCCCAATTATGCGGCGAGTGAAGCTGTCCGTGCAAGTGAAAACCTGCATTTCTCGCAGGGTGAATGTGACCGGGAGGCATTCGATGCGACCTTCCTCCCTTTCCTCCGCAATGCGGTTGGCAGTATGGATTTCGGTGGAAGCACACTTAATAAATACTATAGTGCCAACAATGAAGCCAAGGGTTCGAAGCGCGTGACTTCCGATGTTTTCGCTCTCGCCACTGCTGTCCTTTTTCAAAGTCCTGTCCAGCATTTCGCGCTTGCCCCCAACAATCTGACAGATGCACCCGAATGGGCAGTGGATTTTATGAAAAAAGTCCCGACTGTTTGGGATGAAACGCGCTATATAGATGGCTATCCGGGTCAATATGTAGTGTTGGCTCGCCGTCATGGTGATGTCTGGTATGTCTGCGGCATAAATGCTTCCGATGAGACCCGAAAGCTCACCATATCTCTCCCTGAGGAAATGCGAGGTGTCCCATTGTCATTGTATTCCGACGATTCATCTCTTTCCGGTTCATTGAAAGATTGCCGTCCCGACAAGAAGGGTAGGGTGAAGGTTTCTATTCCGAAAAACGGTGGATTTGTCATAGTCAACCGTCCCGATCCGGATTTCCATATCTATCTCTGTCTCGGACAGTCCAACATGGAGGGTGCCGCCCCATACGAGGCGGTGGACACTTCTGCCGTCAGTCCACGTTTCCGGATGATGTCGGTTGTCGATATGCCATCTAAAAATCGTGTGGCCGGTCGTTGGTATAGTGCTGTTCCGCCGCTTGTGAGGGAAAACACCGGTCTTTGTCCTGCTGATTATTTCGGCCGGTCTATTGTCGAGTCCCTGCCGGAGAAGGTAAGGGTAGGGGTGATAAATGTGGCTGTCGGCGGATGTAAGATTGAGTTGTTCAATCCCGATTCCTGTGTAGACCACATTGAGTCGGAACCGGACTGGTTGAAGAATACTGTAAAGGCATATAAGGATAATCCCTATAAGAGGCTTGTCGAGATGGCCCGCGAGGCACAGCGGACAGGTGTCATCAAAGGCATACTTCTTCATCAGGGAGAATCAAATACCGGCGACAGTGAGTGGCCGGACAAAGTGAAAGCAGTCTACGACCGCTTGATTGCCGATCTCGGTCTTGATGCTGAGTGCGTACCGCTCGTTGCAGGTGAGATGCTTTCGAAAGAGGAAGGGGGTGTGTGTGACTCGATGAATGGAATCGTGGCGACACTTCCACAACACATTCCCAACGCCATTGTTGTCAGTTCCAAAGGATGTCCCGGCGCTCCCGACGGTCTCCACTTCACCTCTGAAGGCTATCGTGAGCTTGGTCGCAGATATGCCTCTGCAATGCTCAGCCTGACCGGCAGTAAAAAGTGATGTCCACAGGCTATAATTGTCATTAAAACAGATATTTTTTCACACTCTTTTTGTAAAGCTCCAATATCATGGCTTCCCCCATAAAGGCTCTGTTCAATCTTTAGGGGAAGCCATTTTTTTAATATCCGTTTAATTGTGAAAATAATGCTATCGGATGGTGGCCTTTAATATACGGAATTATCTGTAACCATGTGATTTTTTTCATTTAAATGTAAACTTATTTCGGGAAATAAATGCTAATTTTGCTTTTGACAGCCTATGGATTGTCGTAAAGAGGTAGAGCAATAAGAATATCTGTTTTTTGCAGCGTCAACATAATATGATAGAGAATTTCAATACATATATCGAAGAGATTGATTTCGATACCTGGTGAGAGCTGTGTGTCAGTAGGGGCTCTTTGCGGCGTTTTGCCAAAGGGGAGGAATTCGTTTCAATCGGCGAGGTGGGACGTTATATCGGATATATCGTTTCCGGGACGCTTAAATATGTGGCACGTTCCACTGATGGTACGGAGCATGTGATGGGATTGGTGTTTGACGAAGGATTTGTTGCTGACTGGCCATTTTGCATATACGGACAAAGAGCTAAACTGGCGATAGTGGCAGTATCGGACTGTGAGATTTACTGCATCCCAACCAAGGATGTCAATGAGATGATTGACGCCGATTCTGGCTTTAAAGATATTGTGATGCATTCGACTGAAGCTGTTTATACGACTGTCTATGACCGTTATGTAGATTTATATATTAAATCACCTCAGCAGCGTTACGATGAACTTGTCAAATACCACCCAAATCTTTTTGACCTCTTTTCTCTCAAAGACATCGCTTCATTCCTCAACATCACACCTACCCATCTGAGCCGACTGCGAAAAAACGACAAAAAACAGTGTTAAAAACCTTGACTCTCAACATTTGTTGAGAGTCAAGTTAAATTTCTTGTCTATCTTTGCGGCAAATACAAATCCGTTAAAGTTTATGAAGAAACTGATTCTCTCACTTACAGTCGCTCTGCTTTCATTTGGCAGTGCGCTAGCTACGCCCCAATTCAAAGGGTTAAGCAACCGACATGGCAAAACCACTGTCAAAATTGAGTTCCAATCTTCAGACCTGTCACAGACAACTGTGATAAAAGATTGGAAACTTTGCAATAATGGAAAAGTTTATGATGTGAAGAAAGTGGATGTCAAAGGAAGCAACGGCAATACATTCATACTTGAGTTCAAGAAACTCACTGAATTTTCCGGCTGCACACTTTCATTTACTGTTAATGGTGAACCTGTCAGTATTGACATACAGAGCCGAATGAACCGATAATTTGATTCTGCATCTCTCCATAAGAAATGCTGAATTATACTAATGGCAATTCTTTGCATCTTTATCATATCTATTTCGTTAAAAGATTGATTTCCATTCCTCAACATCACGCCTACACATTCATACATATATATCATTCAATCACGCAATAATGAATAGAAATACAATCATATTATTTTTACTTACATGCTTATTCATGACAGCATGTAGTGATAATGACGAACCGAAAGATACGGATGCCATTACTCCCATCACCTTTGGAAAGAGGGATTATAAAGTAATGTTTGGAAAAGGTGCAATAATTCCATTTACTGACGGTGGTGGAGTTTATGAGTTGACCGCAAGCAACCCTGAAGTTTTGGGGAAATTCGGTATTGACGTGGAAACAAACAATCGGCTTTATGTACAACCGGCTAAAGTTGGAGAGTCGTATTTGACCATTAAGGACGTAAAAGCGGAAGCCACTGTCACTCTACATTTTACTGTTGAAGATTTCTATTTGCCTTTCGTAATTGACAAGATTGAAGGAACTAATAAAAATATGTTCTTTGCAGTAGGAGTCACTATCAAATTCATTCGCAATGATGATAATACAAAACCTGTAAAAATAGAGTGCAGTCGGCCTATGACATTTAAGGTTGAAACAATAGCCGAGGGTCATTTCAATATCACTCACAGTGATGCAAATAATTTTGTAATGGATTATTCGCTGCATCACTCTTACGGAGAGGATTCAAAATTGTATGATTATGAATACATTTTGGGGGGCGATGGCGAGTATATGGCTATGTTTGACCACATTTTTGATTTTGGTTGGGAAAAGAATATCTTATCCTCCAAATCCATATCCCAACCCGTGAGGAGGATTGAAATGACACTGACCGATAAAAGTAATGGCTGTAAAATAACATGCAGCCTTCAACAATAAGAAAATAACAACAATCAGTGTTAAAATCCTTGACTCTCAACATTTGTTGAGAGTTTTTATTTTTATTGGCTGTAACTTTGCCAATTGACAATAACTATACAATAAATCAGATTCCTTTATATGAATAATGTTCTTCATTTCGTTGTGCATAAATGGATTCTTCTGCGTATGGCGGCACATGAATTTGGTTTCAAGCAACCCTACGATATTAAAGAGGAATATCCTATTATGACAAGCATATTAGGTTTTGCCCTCACGCCTATCTATATGATTTTCGGTTTCTTATATGCTCGAATCTACGGTTCCTTGGCAAGTTATCGCTTGTTTACTATCATTTTGATGTTTGTTTTATGCTTTGGCATCGCTTTCTTGATAATACGCAACATAAAGAATGCGCCTTTCATCAATCAGACCATCCGTGAGTATGAAGCCATGGATCTGACGACACGAAAAGCACTTAATTCATTCAGAAATATGGCTAAGCTGTTATTTATCATGGTAGGGTTGCCATGGTTAATTTGCGGAATTGCCGTAGCGATAATTTGCTATGCTGTACCACTCGCGTAAATTCTTTGATTGATTGCAAAAAATGACGGCAAACAGTGTTAAAAACCTTGACTCTCAACATATGTTGAGAGTTTTTATTTTTATTGGTTGTAACTTTGCCCAAAATTCATTAACGAATCGTCCATAAAAAGTAATAATAACTAATGAATAAGACTTTAGCGTTCATCCTTTGTATAATTCTATCAATCACCGTTACGGCTTGCAGCGATGACGAACCGAAAGACAAGACTGAACTCATTACGATGTGGGTATCGGCTGTGACTGATACTAAATTTCAGTGGGGAGATGACAATGAAAAACACCCTATCGAGTGTATGCTGGTGAAATATTCGCCTGACGGTAGATGGGAACCTATGCCATTCGGAACGATTTACGGATTTGAATATGAGAAAGGAGTGGAATATGAACTGAGTGTTCGCCGTACCACTCTTTCCAATCCTCCTGCGGATGGCTCGACATACACTTACAGTCTTGAACGTATCATATCCCATAAAGTAATAACTGCCAATACGCATGGACTCGATGAATGCATTGAGATCCCGGCAGAAGGTAAGGTTTTAGACATAGATTTCACGTCGAATGCTCCTTGTGAAATTGCGCGTATCACAGGAGGTATGTTCGGAGAGGTGGGGTTGTTGGAACTTTATGACAGCGGATATGATAACGGATATTCCTTGCGACTTAATATTCCGGAAAATACAGGAATGGGAAGGGTTAGATGTCTGACATTGCGTTTCAGTAACGGTGATGAAAAGAAAGTCGGGATATGGCAGATGCCACGTCAATTCAGCGCAACCGAAATCTTTGAGTTGCCCTATGCCGGAAGTCTGGGATATATGATTGGTCATGATCAATCAAATTTTGGTAGAATCCGCAACATTACAGTTGTTGGGGCAATGAATGCTAATGATTGCTACTACCTCAATCGTATTCTCAATTCTCACGGTTATCAAGGTTATGATGAAAAGCCGGAGTACACCATCGACTTATCTCACAGCGGTTTTGTTGCCGGGAATAGTAGCATGTATGGTGATTGTGATATTTGCAACGTAGATAAGGAATATTTGCCAACTGTATTTACGAATGATGTGCCCGCAGGAGTTTTCACTTCTAACAAGTATATTACGCAGGTAGAGCTTCCTGAGGGTATCGAAAATATTAACACAAGTGCTTTCAATAGTTGTATTGCATTGACTAAAATCAACATTCCAGCAAGCTGTACCGAAATTGGAAGTCATGCCTTTCATTCGTGCGCTTCGTTGGAGGAAGTAGTGTTCCCTTATATATCAGAGGATATAGATTTGCCACACTTTCAAAAGATTGGTCAAGCAGCCTTCTGGGGGATAGGGCGTTTGAAAAGTTTTGTACTGCCCGAATCTCTAAAAACGGTGGAAACTACCGCGTTGAGCTTCTATGTCGATAAACTTTTTAGTCTTACAGAAAAGCCACCTGTATGGGAGATTCCCGGCAATGCCGGATATGTTCTTGGACCCAAACCTGACGGTTGCACACTTTATGTGCCTTACGGTTGCAGCGAAGCATATAAAGCATCGGAAAAATGGAGCAAATTCAAGATAGAGGAAATGCCCGAAGACTGGTGGAAAGTGATACCTTAAACATTAGTAGCCTGCAAAAAAAATGATGGCAAACAATGTTAAAATCCTTGACTCTCAACATTTGTTGAGAGTTTTTATTTTTATTGGTTGTAAATTTGCTTGATAATACGACAAAGTATCACCCTGTTAAATGACCATTTTGGGACATGGCCACATACGCAATGGCGAAGGTGTGAATATGGATTTCCTTGAAACCGATTATCACGAATAGATATGAAACAATTGATTTTTATACTGCTTTTGTTGGCTGCAACTACAGCATTTGCAAAAGATTATGTCAAGGATGCAGAACCAGCGATTCTTGAAGTGCATTACACGCGCACTGCGGTGAATGATACAACAAAACGGACTTCTCATTTTGCAAAGGATCCTGTAATGCTTAGAATCGGGAAAAACAAATCTGTTTTTTGCGGCACAAAACGCTTATGGCAGGATTCGATAATGGTATGTGACCCTGCGAGTTTTTGGGCCATGGATCAGGCACGAACTATGAGTGGCAAGCGCGATGATACCCAGTTGGCGTGTGGTTATTATTGGAACTATATCTATAAGAATATTCCTGAAGGCAAAGTTACCGAACGTTGCTATTTTGATATGGAGCGTTGGCAGTATTCAGAAGATTGGGAGAAACCCGAATGGGCGATTGGGGATAGCACCAAGACCATATTGGGTTATGAATGTGTTGAGGCTATTGCTGATTATCGTGGGCGAAAATGGACAGCTTGGTTCGCACCGGAAATTCCCATTCAGGATGGACCATGGAAACTTTGTGGTCTGCCGGGGTTGATTCTTGAAGCTCATGATGCCAACAATGATTATTTCTTTGAAGCCCACGGCCTTGTGCAGAATCCCAGTTCAGAAGTTGGAATTTTTACTTATGATGATAAATGGGGCTTCACCACAGTGACCCGTGACAAGTTTTTCAACAATTGGTGGAAGTTTCAGCACTCAAATTTTGCTGCTAAAATTCAGGCAGCGTATGGTGTCGGTACAGCTTCAACTAATGAAAAATCCGAAGTCAACTTCGACAAAGAGGAAACCAACTATTCTCACGACTTATGAACCGACTGACATTCATATATTGGTATTCTCAATATCAGACCTGTACATCTGAGTCAATTGCGAAAAAATGATAGCAAACAATGTTAAAATCCATGACTTGCGACATTTGTTGAGAGTTTTTATTTTTATTTGTGGTATATTTGTACAAATTACGTTTCAAGAAATATGCGAAATAAGCGCCTCAAAATATCGTCTTTGATACTTGCAGCCGGTTGTATATGGTTGTGGTGTAGTTCCTGTGGACTGAAGAAAAGTGTTTCGATCACAACCGGGAGGTATGAGAGTGTGCCGTCACGCAATTTCCAATCTGATATTGAAATTTCCCGTGACACAGTTGCCACTTATCATTTTTAATGAGAGATATGAGGTGTGTAAATATCAAATTTAGATTTTGAATATGAATGGAATTATGAAAATAGCGGATAAGAATGGGAAAATGCTCCGTTACGGAATGTTGGTTCCTTTGGCTTTGATGATAGCATCTGTCGTGTCGAGTTGCCTCTCATATTCCAACGCTAAAACAAGCATCGCGAATGACCTGAACGATGCTATGATTGCGTTGGTTCATGAAAACAGCGAATTGTGGACCCGTCAGGATACCATCACGGCATTGAGAAAAATGCATGAAGCCACCCGCAAACCGCTCATCTATCAAGCATCTGATTTGAATTTCAGAAATTCTGTTCTGAAAGATCAGGCATATTTCACTCTTGCCTTGGTTAACGAGAAGAGAACTGCTCAGAAACTACAAGGGAATAAAATTGCCTCGGATTCCATAATGCTTGTGCCTGAACGGGCTGTCGATGGGGTTGCAATACAGGTTCAAGGTTTCGCTGACTGTTCGATGGCATCAGTGTTTGCCGCTTCCGACCAGACGTTGCCCTGTGTCCTTTTCGCTCTCTCCATTCTTTCGATGGCGGGCATGTTTTTATTGACACGAAAAGTTACCGGCCTGCCCATTGCTTTGCAAGAAACAGAACTGCCGGAAATGGCAGACGCTCCGCTGCATTCCACCGATCATATTCTTGACGGTGTCAAACTTACTCCTATGCAGCGACGGTTTGCCCGGATGCTTCTGGATGCGCCCGATATGAGAGTTGACAAAACCACACTTTGCTCAGCCCTTTGGGACAATAAGAGTAATGCGGAGGAATCACTTTATACCTTGGTGAGGCGCACAAAAACGGCTCTCGCAGAAACTGATATCGAGATAATCTGTAACCGTGGAGAGTCTTATGAGCTCCGTGTAAGTGGCTGATACGATGGGTTGTCAGCGTTTTGTCAGATAAATGTCAGACAAAATTTTAGGTCTTGTCGGTACTTTTTCATTTGCTTTGCAGTCAAAAAAACATTCCTCGGCTGCTAAGGGCTATGAGAGCGGCTCTCGCGTTATCTCTACTGCGTGGCGGAGGTTAAAGGAAAATCGTATCAGCATGAAAAAGTTACTGTTCGTCCTATTGTGGACATTGCCTTCGATGGCATCCGCACAACAAGAAGTCTCGACCGACTCCATTTCCAACAATCTCAATGAAGTGGTGGTTACTGCCGACGCGCAGATTGAAACTGCCAAGAAGGTTATACTCCGGCCTACAAAATTGGAGAAGAAACACAGCACCAACGGCTACACCCTGTTGGAAAACATGAACTTGCCGGATTTCAATGTCAATGCTTCGGCAAAGTCCATTTCAACTGCGGCAGGTCGGGATGTCAGAATACTTGTCAATGGCGTGGAGGTTAATCCTGATGAACTCGCCACACTCTCTGCATCCGAGATTGTGCAGATTGATTACCAACGCAATCCGGGTGGGCAGTATGTCGGTAGCGGGGCAGTAATGAATTTCATTACCGCGCAGTATGTTTACGGAGGCAACGTCTATCTTTCAGCCGATGAAGGATTGGTACGTCAATACGGTAATTATATCGGAATGGTCAACTATAAGAAGGATGCCCTCACACTGACGCTTACGGCAAATGGTAAATGGGATGAGCGCTCTAAGCTCAACAGTGCGGAGAATGTATTCATGCTCAATGACGGAGTTTTGAATCAAGCCATTTTGCCCGTCGGGAGCAAAACACGTTCAAATTCCCAATACGTCAACTTCAAATTAGCCCATGCTACCGGGAACCATTCATTTGACATTTCAGTGGCCATGACACGAAGCGCCACCCCAAGGAATTTCTTACAGGACAATGTCACTTACACGGGGCTATATGATTTCTCTTCGGAGGCCATCCGAAAAAGTAAAGAGCGAGGTCTGTCACCGGTAGTGAAAATGCACTATAATCTGTTTCTGCCCGGAGGCCATACAATCATGGCGATCTCAACCCTACGTCACGGACATACGGACTACCGAAGCAACTATCTGGAAACCAATGTCGACGAGATTAAGAACAACACTAAGGAGAACAACGTCTTGGCAAGTGCCACTTTGGGGTATTTCAAATCTTTCTCAAATGGACTCAGCCTCGGCTTGACTGTCGATGAATACTACAACTATTACCATGATGTCTATTCGGGCAGTTTCACAAGCAAGCAGACGTTGAAGAACAACCATGCGATGGCTATGCTGCACATCGACCATAACCTGCCATTCGGTCTGTCGTATTATGCCTCAGCAGGTATAACCGACCTATATTCCACAATTGGAGACCATAACGACAATCAGGTCTCCCCAAAGGTATTCTATGGTCTGACATACGCCATCAATCAGCGACATTCTCTTTCAGTTACAGGTAATTATGTCCACAGTATCTACAATCCATCATACAAAAACGACGCAGTGATACAGACGTCATTCTTCGAGGCTACAATGGGAAATCCCGACCTTGAACAGTTGAACGCTTTTCAAAACTTTGTCAGCTATAATGGCCGTTTCGGGCATTTCGGACTGTCGTTCACCTATGATTTCCTGAAATACTTCGACAACACTTCCAACAGATACTTCGCGGAGGGCAACATAATGTATCATCAGCTTGTCAATGACGGTAATTTTTCTTACAACAAACTGATATTCGGTCTGTCGGCCAATCTCCTTGACAACAAGCTCCGGCTGAAAGGCAACGCAACATTCAGCATCAACCGCTTCGATTCTGAATACCGGCCTGCAAGAAGCAATGATTGGCGGACTGATTTCAGTGCGTCATATATGTGCGGGGATTGGCAGATAAAGGGGACTTATGCCTTACCATATAGCGTGCTTGGTATAGAAGGAGTAAAGGTGCGTAATCCTGCGCAATATGGCCTTTCACTTAACTGGCAGCATGGCAATTGGGCGGCAGAATGTCGTTTTGAAAATTTCCTTGACAGACGGATGTGTACGCGTACAGATGCAAATTATGGCGTATATCAGTCCCATTCACGGTCATTCAGCGATCTGACAGGGCGCAATGTCAGCCTTTCCCTCACATACATGCTCCCATACGGAAAGAAGACGGAAAAAGGCCGTGTGGAAACTGAAAACAAAATCAATTCTGCAATTCTCCGTCCATTCTGATATCAGGAAAATAAGAAAACTATCCGGGAAATATAAAACAGCTAATCATATCAATACTTATTCCAAACTCCCGGCGTGATGTCGGGAGCTTGGAAATTAAGGGATATGTTTAGAAACTGAAAGCCTGAGCTGTGAATCAAAAGTCTAATAATAAAAGGATTATTAGGCTTTTTTATTGGCGTTGGCGAGAGGGAGATATACGCACCGTCACAGGACACACTCCCGCCGAGCTACATGCATGAAGCGTTTGCCAAATGACAAATTCAATGAAACTATTGATTTGCTAATTAGATTAAAGGAAGACTGACGGTCAATTATATTTTGTTTTTTATACTGCACAACTGGGTGGCGGCGATGCTGTCGGTCTTGCAGGTGCGTCGTCCCTGCGACGATAACGGTTGTGTCCGCGCCGATAAGATGCATAAGTCATTGGGGTTTGTTAAAGTAAACTTTCTTGTCGGCCATTAGGTTTTATATTAAAGCACAAATAGTTAATATTTACGATATGTCAGCATTATTTTATATTGGTATTATAATGGTCTTTCTATCTTTCATACCTTGGCTTTTACTAAGCGGTAAAATGATGAGAGATAAGAAAGAGTATGAGCGGTTGCCGCTTAAAATGAAAGAGGTTGAGGCTGATTACAAAAGAAAGCGATTTTATTTGATGTTATTTCAATTAGCAGGTATCATCATTGCTATAATTGGAGTTCTGTGCTGAAACTTTGTCAGTGAAAAGCGAGTCAAGATCCAAATCGACTTCCTCGAACTCAACATCTTCGAGGTCGATGGTTTCTGTGCGATACTTTTGTATTATAGCTGAGTTTTTCTCGTTGAGATAGGTTGGATGCCGAGGACGCGCGGAGCATCGGTGGCGGTGAAAGGCTGTACGAGAATTTGGTTGAGCGGTTGGGCCTGTTCATCTTCGATGTCTACGCGGTTCAGCTTTCCGTAGGAGTTGGCCGCACGTTCCATAATCTTGCTGTCTTTACGCTTCATTCTCCGCTAAGCTGCGAAAGCGGTAAGCCGATGCCTCGGCCATTTTGTAAGTGGCGATGAGTATTTCGTTGGTACGCCTACGGTGGAAGTCGCGGCTTGCACTGCCGAGCATGTGGAGCAACGACTTGACAACGGCAAGGTCGGAATAGGGCGTTGTGCGGTGTATCCCGTGGCGTTGGCATTATGAAAAAATTCAGTAATTTTGCATCGAAAAATCAAAATTTATGACAGGACTTGAAATATTCCATACAGTTATTTTTATCATTTTCGGAGTTGTTTCTTTATGCGAAGTAAAAGGTGCGAAGAAGCCACGCAAATATATCAGCCTTGTAATTGGTATTCTTGCATTATTGATTGCCCTTTATGATATACTTGTTTCCGGCTTCGGAATACAAATATTTTAATGCGACTCATCGTCCTACATATCAAGTAAATTTCGGTGGGCGTTCTCGATAGTGAGCGCCGACGGCATAGTCGCGCTCCGTCTCCGGCATTTCGAGCCACTGCTTGATTTATTCGTAAATTAGTTGTTCATTAAAATTTAAGTTTGTGATTTTGTGCCCCGGTTCACACCCAATATTTGTATGTATTTTTGTATGGGGTAAAATGAAAATCGCCGTAACCTTGTGAGTTACAGCGATTTTGCTTGGTTTATTGGCGGAGAGAGAGGGAGATTTTTCTAAATCTCCGCTCATTAAATCGTTATTCTGCAACCTCTTTCAATATTTATTTCTATTAGTTTTGTCTGAAATTCGTCTGATTTTAGTAGAAGTATTTCACTGTCTTTCTATTGTTTATTTTTGTTTTTTTAAGATGTCTACCATTTCTTCGAGAATGGCTATTCTTTTATCTTTTTCCTCTATAAGAGCCTCTAAGCTCTTATTTTCTGAGACAAGCGATTTATTGAATGAGCCTTGAATATGGTTCATGTTGCCAGTGATATTTATACTGTCTTTCCCTGGTTCTCGGTCAAATAAATAATCTATGGGAATCATAAAGAAATTCGCAATTTTTTCCAGATTACTTGCTTTTATATCTCCATCAAGTAGCTGCTTCAATGACCCATTATAATTTTTGCCCAAGTAGTCTAAAAGTTCCTTGTGCTTTATTTTGCGTTCTTCAAGTAAATCTATGACTTTCTGTTTGTTAAACATATTTATCTATTATTTTAATTTTTATTAACTATGATTTTTTAATAGATTGATATTAAAAATTAGTAGCTTTGCGTTATAAAATTAATAATTAATTTAAAACTCAACAACAGAAAACTACTAATTTTTGCTCTTATGGTTATATCTGACTATTATAGGAATCTTACGGATGAAGACAAATCTAAGCTGAGGACTATGGTTATTTCTGAAATAGGATTTTCATTACCGACTTTCTATTATAAGATAAGAAATGAATCATTTAAGCCTCTTGAACGTCGTGCGATTGAGAGCATAATAAATAGGTTTAAAGATGCTTGAAAAGACGGAATTCTATAACTGCCCGGATGGGAGCATAAATGTGAAGCCATACGACAAACCAATGTTTGTCTATGACCAAAGCTGCCGCAAGGTCACGGAAGAGATGCTAATACTAATCCGTGACCTTTACCCGGGAGCTTTCACAGCTCTGTCCGAACTTTACTCCAGGAGTGAAAGGAATCGGGAGTTCTTCGAGTTCCGGATTGTGCATAGGTTCATCAGATGTAATTTCGGTGAATATGATGCATTGTCATACGACATCAATGGTGTCGGGGAATTCAACTTCGAAGATGTCAGGTGTCCAATGCGTGGAGAATGCCTTTTTGAAGGGGTGATATGTAAACCGGTCCTTCAGACTCGTCTTTCGGCGAGGGAGCAGGAGGTGGCCGAGCTTCTTTCCGAAGGCTTGTGTCCGGCTGAGATAGGGGAGGAGCTTCAGATCTCTATCATGACGGTCCGGAATCATATCCAGCATATTAAGGCAAGACTGCATCTGAAGAACACTTCCCAAATTGTAGCACGGTTTAAAAAACAAGTATGACATGAGAAAAAGACATACCATTCGGGAATGGGAAGAGGCAATCGCCGGCCGTTCCGATATTAAGTTTGAAAATATACGTCTTGTCGATGGCTTTGTATGGGATGTGAGTGGAACGATCATATTGCCGGACGGCCGTGAGAAAATTGCTTATTGGCTTGAATCCGGGAAATGCTTTTCGTCTCTTAGGGGATGTGTAGGTTTCGACATAAAATTCAGAGCCGATGATTAGCGAACGCGACAAGGAAAGGCTTCTTGATGCCTGTAGCATCGAGGAGGTTGTCGGTAAGTTCGTGGAGCTTCGCAAGGATGGTTCGCGCCTTAAGGGTTGTTGTCCTTTCCACAATGAAAGGACTCCATCCTTTGTCGTGACCCCTTCCCGGAACATGTTCTATTGCTTCGGCTGTCATGAGGGTGGGGATGCCATCACCTTTGTCCGCAAGCAACTCAACATGTCGTATTCCGAGGCAGTCAGATGGCTTGCCAAGGAATATCACATCGAGATTGAGGACACCGACTGTAAGGAGAGCCCGGAGGAGCAGAAACTTGCAATGGAGAAAGAATCCATGTATGCTGCAAACCATGCTGCCATGGAGTTTTTCGCTTCGCGCATCATGGCCGATGACGACCGTGCACGCTTAGCACTCGACTATGCCCGTAAGCGGTGGGGTGCGCGTTTTGTAGAAATGGAACGTATCGGGTTTGCTCCCGGTAGCCGTGAGCTCGCCAAGTATCTTGATGAAAGAGGTTATTCCAAGGAGATACTTGTCAAAACCGGACTTCTGCGTGAAAAGGATGGCCGGTGCTATGATGGTTTCTATAATCGCGTCACCATCCCTATTCGTGACAGGTCCGGCAATGTCATCGGGTTTACTGCCCGTGTTCTTGATGACTCCAAACCTAAATACATCAATTCATGCGAAAGCCCTGTATATGTCAAGAACAGTTCCATATTTGGAATCCATAATGCTGCCCGGCAGGGTGCAAAGGAAGAATTGTTCTATCTTGTGGAGGGTGCACCGGATGTCATGCGCTTGCAGTCTCTTGAGGTCAACAATACTGTTGCTCCCCTCGGATCTGCTTGGACTGATAACCAGTTCAAGATACTGCGCAGATATAATCCGCGCCTGTGCTTCATTCCGGACATGGATCCCCCAAAAGGAGAACCCTACGGAAGCGGTATCGCATCCGTCATCAAGAATGGACTTGCTGCCATTGAAGCCGGATTTGCTGTCACGGTGAAGGAGATTCCGGTATCTGATTCCGATGAGAAATCTGACCCTGACAGTTATTTCCGCTCTCGCTCCATGCTCGATGAGATAACGGAGGAAGACTTCATTCTTTGGTATGCCTCAAAGCTTTCAATTGGTAAGGCTACTACGGCTGAGCGTGCGGAGGTCGTGAAAACCATTTCAGTTCTTCTTGCCCGCATTGACGATAAACTGAGGATTGAGATGTATGTCAAGCAACTGAGCAAGACCCTGAATATTCCAGCCAACATTCTTAAGAATGTCATCAATGAAAAGGTGGCGGAGAATGTTACTGGTAAGTCCCGGCAACCGGGCTCAAAGATGCTTGACCGTGAGTTCTATCAACGTTACGGCTTTGAAGTCAGAGGCAATCAGTATTGGGCTATGTCAAAGGACGGTGATGACCGCGAATGGTCGAACTTCGTCATGGAACCTCTTTTCCATATTCAGGATCAGATGAATCCGAAGCGTCTCTATAAGCTGACAAATATCCGTGGCTATGAAAAGATCATGGAGTTCCGTATCGATGAGCTTGTGTCGATTCAGAGCTTCAGATGCAAGACCGAGGGTGCCGGTAACTTTATTTGGAAAGTTGGTGCTGCGGAGCTGAATCGTCTGAAGGAGTTCCTTTATGAGAATACGGAGACCGCCACGGAGATTACTCAGCTCGGATGGCAGAAAAAAGGCTTCTTCGCCTTTGGCAATGGTGTCCAGTTCGAGGGTCAGTGGTATCCCGTGGATGAATACGGAATCGTACGCCTCGGCGATGTCGGCAATTTCTACCTTCCGGCTGCTTCAAGAATCTTTCAGGATCAGAGAGACCTGTTTCAGTTTGAAAGGCGTTTTGTCCACACCAACTTTTCAAGCGTCACTCTGCGAAAATATTCTGATAAGCTTATCGAGGTGTTCGGTGACAACGGCAAGATCGGTATCTGCTTCTTTCTGGCCACACTCTTCAAGGATGTTGTGACTTCCATAACCAAGAATTTTCCTCTGCTCAATCTGTTCGGGCCTAAGGGATCCGGCAAATCGGAGCTTGGCCACTCGCTCATGTCGTTCTTCATTATCAAGAATGAGCCTCCCAATATATCCACTTCTACGGAAGCTGCCTTGGGTGATGTCATAGCCCAGTGCTCGAATGCTCTTGTCCATCTCGATGAATATAAGAATTCCATCGAGCTTCAGCGACGCGAGATACTGAAAGGTCTCTATGACGGGGTTGGCCGTACACGCATGAACATGGACCGCGACAAGAAGCGTCAGACCACAGCGGTTGACTGCGGAATCATCTTGTCAGGTCAGGAGATGCCGACAATCGACATCGCAATCTTCTCCCGTCTGCTGTTCTGTACGTTCAATAAATCGGAATTCTCTCCGGAGGCTAAACGTCGTTTCGACGAACTTAAGCAGATGCGTGATGCCGGATGCTCTCATCTTGTATTGCAATTACTCAAGCATCGCAAGAGGTTTGAGGCGGAGTTCCCTTCCTACTATAAGATGGCACTGACAGATGTCCTCGACGGTCTTGCCGGAGCTCCCGTTGAAGACCGTATCCTTCGCAATTGGGTGATACCTCTGTCGGCTTTCAGGACTCTTCAGCCGGTCATAGATGTCAGCTTCGATTATGCCGACATGCTTTCAATCTGTATTGCTGCAATCAAGCGTCAGGATTCGGAATGCAAGTCGACGAACGAGATTTCAGCATTCTGGCAGGCGGTCGACTTTCTCCATCAGAACGGGGAGATATTTTTTGGATCCGACTACCGTATCAAGTATGAGAAATCATTCTCCGGACGCGGTTTGGCCGACAAGATCGTGTGGCCTGTGGCGCGACCTGTGCTTTATCTGTCGACAAAGCGCGTGATGATGCTCTATAAGAAAAACGGTAAGGCGGTCGGCGACACCACCCTCCCGGTCGAATCTCTAAGATTCTATCTGGAGAACTCCAAGGAATATCTTGGATTCAAAAATGCTGTCCGTTTTCAAAATTATTCAAACCCTCGAGAGGCTACCGTTCCTGTGCCATCAGGTCCGGGTGTTACCGGTGTCCGGCAGACATCGCGCGTCGACTGGGCGCTTGCCTTCGACTATCTTGCTTTGAAGGAGGCTTACAATATTAACCTCGAAGTCGATGTCACAGCCGATGACGAGGCGGAAGAATAAGATACTAACTTACTAATTACAATAATTGGATCATGAACAAGGAATTATTTATCTCGACCGTGAACGGCATTGATATTTATGCCGTGAAAGACGACAAATCAAATTTTTATGTGCCTGTCAAACCGATTTGCACTGCTATTGGAGTGGATGCTGAAGGACAGCGTCAACGAATCGAACGCCATTACATTTTAAGTTCAACTGCCTTTACCTTAAAGGTAGTTGCTGCCGATGGAAAAGTCAGGGAAATGCTTTGCCTTCCTTTGGAATATATCTATGGATGGCTGTTCACGATAGATGCAAATATGGTGACTGAATCCAAAAGAGACCAGGTTGCCGATTTTCAACGTGAGTGTTATGATGCCCTCTATCAGCATTTCACCGGTTCCCTACGCGAACAGATTGAATCCAATGAGGAGGAGATTGTTGCTCTCAGAGCGGTTAACGAGGCTATCGTAAATGAGAAGGAGGCTAAAGTACGTCGACGCAGTGCCGAGGAGCATCTTGCACGGATAAGAGCGCAGAGGCTTGACAGTCACCCAAGATTGAAATTATAATATATGCTGAAAGATGAATAGACCATTTAAATTTAGAGGCAAAGACATCCATACCGGTGTGTGGCTATATGGTGATTTGGTGCACTCTGCGGATGGCAAACGTACTGCTATATTGGTGAATGACCGTAACAGTTATGATGAATGTGAGGTGCAGCCCGAATCCATCGGCCAGTTCACCGGCCATAAAGACTGCAATGGATCTGAGATCTATGAGGATGATATTGTCTTCATCCGTGTCCGTTCGCACTTGGCTTGCATTCATTGGGACCATAAGTTTTCAGGCTTCATTATTGATTGGGGCAGTGCTTATACCTCACTCTCCTTCGCTATGGCGGGTAAGGCTCTCACAGTGGTAGGAAATAAACTTGACAATTCCGAACTTCTCAACTGATAAGATAACAAATAAATGATTTACTGCATTACCCTCATTATTGTAGTGGCTCTCGTCTGTGCCACACGTCTTTATCCGTTGTGGTTGCGTCATGACTGTCGGCGTTATCGTAAACTCATGGCCATCATGCAAGAGCAACGAAAGGAAAACATTGAATTGCGCAAAGAACTGAAACAGACTTATGACGAATGGCTCAATGATTTTGGCGATCGTCAGAAACAAGTCAACGAAATTTTCGACAAGCTCTTCGAAATCACAAGTAAATTATCTTTTTAAATTGATTTATATATGATGAAATTTATCCAATGCGGTCCGACCGGTTCTGATGCGACCGCCCCTTATGATGTCATTCTTGATCGTCCGTATACTGTCAAAGACCTCGTCTGTGAAATTTTGACTAAGCATGAATGGGGAGAAATACGCTTGCCCGGTTACACGTTTAAATACCGAGGTAGCTCCTGCGATGCCATGCCTCCGGATCTATTACAGATGCAAATCCGTGAAGTAAAGGCCTCCGGAGGATATGGGGATATGAATTACTATATTAAGACAAGTGTAAAGACCACTGTCCTTCCTATAATCGACCCCTCGACACTGAGCAAGGAACAGAGGGAGAGAATCAAGACTGAATATAATAAGTGTGTACCAAAAAGTAAAGATGATAAGAAGTGCATTATGAGCTTTATCTTCAGGGGCTTATTTATATGGCTTTTTGGCGAAGAGTTTTTTGACTAAGAACAATAAATTACTATATCTGAATTATGGACAAATTTGAAATTTCTAAATCATCCGAGGTCAAAACTCTTATTCTGACCCCTCTTGAAGACCTGGAGGTTTGGGCTAAGGACTTTTGTGAGACCGATGGCTTTAATAAAGCACTATCTATGGTTAAGAAAGTAGCTTTCCGTTCGTATGTAAAGCCGAAAGATGCGGTCAAAGTATTAACCAAGTTGATGGTGCGGTGCGACCGTATGATGGCAGAAACAGATCTTAAATGGGTAGAAGATTACGAAAAGTGTTTCTACTGTAGATATATTAGATGTGTACATGAAGACGGTTATATTGGACATGACATAACCATCAATATTGTCCTTCATGGTCAGTTCGCTGCTGGGTAATTAAATAAAAAGCAATGACTGTTCTAAGAGACTTGGATCGTGAGGCTAAGATGATGAATCGAATTAGACGTAAAAAGAAAAAAGATTGAGACTTTTCCCCTCAATAAATTCTTCACTGAAATTATTCCTCCCGCACAACAACGCCCGGATTCCCCATGCGGAGAACCCGGGCGTTTGCGTCTGCCTCTATGGCGTCAAACAAAGAGATAATCTGCGGACGCTTTTCCTTTTCATACCCGTTGCGTAAGCGTGGCTATCTGGAGGCCTATATCATTGAGGGCACCGAGGAACGTGGCCTCCTCCTCCGGTGTGAACGATGCCGGTTTGCCGTTCACCATTTGGCCTTTTACCCGCTGATACAGCCACTGGCGTGTCTTGCCGAAGTAGTGGCGGGCTATGTAGGCAAGGTTGATCACCTCCGAAAGATTTCCGAGGCGCTGATGCATGGTGTATTCGCCCACCTTCTTCTCGATGTTGTCAAGATGTGAGTCGGCCGACTTTATCAGATAGGCGATGGCCTCGTTCATCTCGTCGATCTTGCCCTCTGATTTCGCTTCAGCGGTTATGTCCTTAAGATACTGGTCGGCCATCGGATCATTGTTGGCCACCATCTGTTTCCATTTATCAATTCTTTGCTTCATACTCATCGTTTTTAAAGGAGAGGGGATTTATCCCCCCTCCATATTGGTTCTACTTTTTTCCAAACTCTTCAAGAAGCTGTTCCAGATATTTCTTTCTGTCAAGCAGGTTATCAAGGGCTTGGTTGATTTCTCTGGTGGGCTTGGCCCCCATCTGCAGGATGAAGCTGATTTTCTCAAGCTCCATTTTTACGGCAAGTAGTTCGCTTGCCCAATACTCAAGTAATGCTTGTTTGTCCATTATGTGAATTATCTCTTTTGTTTGACACTACAAAGATAATACACTTTTGTGAATTAAACAAATTTCAGAGTAAAAAAATTCACAAAAGTGTATCGACGGCAACGGTGGTGCCGGAGGCTTTACTCCGGAAGAGGCCAAGCAGCTCAAAGGCGCGCTCTGTGATTTGTCTGACCGCATACGTCGCGCAGCCGATTCAATCTGACATTAGCCTTGTTTAATTTGACACTGTCCGTCAAGGCCGGACACACCGCCCACGGCTCTCAGCTGTGGGCTTTTTTATTCATTTATGTTGCGGATGTGGAAGTTTGAAGGTATATTTGCAGTATTAAATTTAGTCTAAATTTTAAACTGGATATATCATGGATGCTATTGTCATTTATATTTTTGTATTCATAGGTCTTGTAGTGCTCATCACTTCCGTTGTTAATGTTGCTCAAGCTCAAGAACAAAATGAGATGGAGAGTCAGATACGAAATAATACTTTTAATTGTTCCCATTCCTTAGATCAGGACAAATCCGAATCCTCGACTCTTGAGGAAGACTATGGTCTCAGAATAGATTCAACTCCTATCACTCTTCCGGCTATTACCGAAAAACAACGGGAACAACTACGAAAAACTGTGAAAAAATTTGATCCTCTCCTTGACGATTGTCAAGGGGCAATAATGCATCTTGTTGGTATGAGTTATCGGTCTAATGCGGCTAAAGAGGTTTATTGTACTCTTAAAATTGGGGATAAAATTTCCTTAAAACCTGAGCCAGATAATAAATATGACGATACTGCTGTTAAAGTTTTTGCAAAACGTTGCCATATTGGCTATATTCCTCAAAATTATTCAAATACAATTTATTGGTATTGCATTCTGAATAAAATCTGTGGATGCTATGTTATCGAAGAGGCTAATCATAACAGATTAAGTGGTCTCAAATTTGTTCTGTTTGTAAAACCATAGAACTATAATGAAAAGAATATTTTATTTGGTCATCTCAAAAATAATATGTAGTTTTGCAATGCTAAACACTACGAGCGTTTGACGCTTCCGCTGGGTCTCGGTTAAGGCTCGAACATATTCGGGCAATTTTTATGCCCATACATAAACAGCTACGGCTGTCATATCCATACAATCTCGGCTCTGCGGAGTCAACGTTTGTAGTGTTTAGCGACGGGATATGACAGCCGTTTTTCTGTCTCCACTTTTTAAACGCTAAACACTACAAACGTATGAAAAAGAACAAACAAACTGGCCGAGTGGCCTCTGAAAAAGTACGCGGTATCCTTTCGGAACTCGCCGATGCAATCTGCAATGCACAGGACAAGGTTGTCCTTGGCCTTTCCGGCAACACCTTTGAAATCCACCTCGATGGCGGAACAATCAATATCTCCGTCGACATGAAAGGAGGGCAGGCATGAAAAGTATTTATTATATATATCGGGTGACAACTTTTGCGAACACCGGCAAGACACAGAAAGGTCAGATCCTTCAGGAATATGTCAATTTTCTCGAGAATACTCTGATTGAAGGTAAGGGCCCGGTTCAGGCTCTCATTGATAATCTTGTCGATGTAGTCGACCATCTCAACAAGCAGTTCCCCCGCTCGAAAGAATGGCGTGTCACTTCCTCCAACAGTCAAATACATATCGAGCCTAAGGACAGTGCGCGCCGGGCATTCGACTCCCAGGCGCTTGCCGTCATCAATTACGGCCGTGTACGGCAGCAGCTCTCTCCATCGGATCTCGGAGATATGTTCTCCTCGATGGTTGATACATATTCTCACCTTGGCACGAAAGGAGGTAAGAAATGAAACCTTCAACCGCTGATGAGAACAAAGCCATGACCTACGAAGAGAAGATTCAGGCGGTCATCAATGACCCGGTAAATTGCGGACTTTCACCAATGGCCCCGGTGTTGGCCATGTTCCTCCAGAATTTCCGTCCTTTGACTCCGCCAAGTCATTCAGAGCAAAACAGAAACTCCAAGGAAATAGCCATCGCTCTTGAAAATCTCTGTGAGATTTCAATCAATGATATTTCTGCCGTGATGTTATATCTCGGTTTCAGAATGGTCCCGGATCCATACGGTGAATTGATGTGGGCCATGAAGTTTGTTGCCGAGTCCGAGAAGAAGTAAAATCAACAAAAAACATTCATCTTAATCAAAAAAGGAGACAGCCGTGTTTTTTCGGCTGTCTCCTTTTTTGTGAAAATTAAAAAGCGAAAAAAGTCAAGCTATATTTCATTCTACATTGTCTACATTTTCTACATTACAATATACCAATGTTTTAGCTTGTAGAACGCTGTTTACATCATTCTACATCTGTCTACATTTGTAGATTTTTCTTGAAGTCATTCTACAAATTATACATTTTCAGGAGTCAAAATGGCTTTTATTCTACATTTGTAGATTTAGTATTTTATTGATTAGTAAATAGTTATGTCCTTTGTTGGCTTTGTAGACAATGTAGATTGGAGAATATATGTGTATAATTTCTATTTATTTTAATAGTCATTTCTATTATTTTTACTAACTTTACAGCATCAATCAATTAACTATGAGCCGTTTCGTTATTTATATTAACCTACCGAAATATCTGTCGCAGTTCATCCGGCATCATCTCGGCTGTCCTGTGGCCTTTCCGCAGTCATCCAATGAAAATGCCATCATCCGTGCTTTCCTTCAGAAACTGCCGGCCGGAGCTGTGCCTGATGTCATGGCTGATGGTGCTACGCCCATAGTTATTCCTGACTCTGTCTCGAAGCCTCCGGAACAGTTCAATTATATAGGTTCCCGTGGCAAGCGGGCAGTGCAGGAGGCAGTGAAGGATCTGTTTCTCCGTTCGCTTTGGTCCGACATCTCACCGCTCCGTGATTCTCCTGTCGGCCTTAACTCTCTCATCGCTGCATGGTGTGAGGGCCACGGCATAGAGATCGACCAGATTGAAACGGTCCGGCAATGTTACTACCGTATGCGAAAGAATTACCGGGCAAAGGGGATAAATCTCAAAAAAAGTTCACGGAAAAGTTAGCTACAATCGCGTCACTTTTCAGGAAATGCGCACAACTCCGCACAAACTCGCACAACTCCACACAACTTCGCACAACTCTGCACAACTTCGCACAACTCCACACAAAATAGATGAAACAGCTCTTACGCAATATAGTCAAGGTGTCATACATCGATGCCAGGATTCTTCAGGACATTACCGTCATTCCCGGTATGGGCATTTTCCTTGGGGATGATTTCAATTTTATTCCCTTGAAGCTCGTAGGTCTTGGGGGTTGTGAGATCTCATCGGTCACCGAAGACCGTGTCCCGGTGTTCACTTCGGTACTCACATGCCTCCTGTCGGAGGACTTTGACCCTGCGAACCGTCCTCTTGCTTTCCTCATGACTACTTTGCAGGGTGAGCGCTTCCTGCTCGGCACTTCCGAACCTCCCTTTCCGATTGTGACCTCTGTCAGCTCACTTCCGGCAAAGATGTCGGAGCCTTCCGGCTACCGACTGACTGCCCAATGGTCATCAACCCTCGGACTGCTCAGGATCCTTGATTAGCTTCTGCCATAATTTTGTAATCCGTAGATTTTTCATGTTATCAAACCTATAATCGGTATAAGTTAAGGTTTAAAAATCCAGTTTGATTAGAGGAGGCCACTGTCCGGGAGGATGGTGGCTTTTTTTTGCCTTTTAGGTCCGTTTATGATGTCCGGAGGTCATTTCCCGCGTCTTTTTATCCTCGGTAATACCTCGGTAATTTCGCGGTAAATTATTGATTCTATGAATTATCAGCTTACCATTGATGACTATATAGGGCGCTGGTGTTACTCGAAACAGTATGTCCGCAACATCCTTTCCTCCTATAAGGGAAAGCATGTCGATGTAAAGATTACATCCCTTGGGGGAGACCTCGACCATGGACTGGACATCCGTCAGCAGTTTATCGACCATGGAGATGTCACCGTCTATCTTTCCGGCTTCGTCGCTTCGTCCGCAACAGTGGTCGCTATGGGAGCCAAGCGTGTGGTAATGAGCAAATATGCCATGTTCCTTGTGCATAAATGCTCGAATTTCATTGACGCATGGGGCTCTTACAATGCTGACCAGATGCAGAAGCTCATTGATGACCTCACGGCCAACAAGAAGGAAAATGACAAGATTGATGTGGTGCTTGCCAACATGTATGCAAACCGCTGTGGCAAGAAGGTATCGGAAATCCTTGACATTCTGAAGGCCGGACGCTGGCTCTCTGCTCAGGAGGCCAAGGATCTCGGCTTCATTGACGAGATTTCTGAAACGGACGGGGGGACAAAGATCAATTTCACTCCGGAGCTGAAGACGAAGTTCAACGCCATCGGGCTTCCCACCCTTGGTCTCGAACCCGAAGTTGTGAATGACCATGCTCCTGAACCTGAAAAGGAATCCTCAGGACTTTTGTCCCGTATAGTCAATTCGATTTTCGGTGATACGGAAAAGTCACCGGCTGAAGACAACCAATCAGATTCCAAACAAATGAAGAAAACAAACCACTCTTTCAAAGCGCTCTGCTCTTTTCTTGCACTGGAGACAATCACTCCGGACAATGACGGGGATGTCACCCTTACCGCAGAACAGATGGAGCGTGTCAGCAACCGCCTCGCAGAGCTTGAATCCTCTGTTAGCGAGAAGGATGACACCATCAAGAAGCGTGACGAAAAGATCTCGGATCTTACAGCCCAGGTGGAAGCCCTCAAGAAGGCTCCCGGCGACGAGACAAATGACATCGAGGATGAGACCGGCGACAAAACCGACTTCTCTGCCTCGGCAGTGTTCAACGATTTAAAAGCTATTCTCTGATGCCTCAGGAAAACATCACCCCCGGAGCCAAGACAATTGTCACTCCCCAGGAGCTTGCCACCTCGGCTGCTAAGTTCCGCACGGAACTTCTCAAGATGCCCATGCTTGCCCTCGGTCCGGCATTGCGCTTCTTCTCCATCCGAACGGGTATCCGCTACGGTGAGACTGTCGGACAGCTTTCAGGAAGCATGGAGATCGGTCCCCACGACCCCTACCGTGTCGACAACGATGACATCGAAATCGCTGGCCGTACGCTCTACACCTACTTCGGTAGTGCCGTGAAGCGTTTTGACCCGAACACTGTCTATCAGTCCATCTACGGATCCTCAATCACAAAGGGAGAGGGCCTGAAAAACGTCCCCATCGTAATGCAGATTCTTTCCTATCTCGCTGCGAAGATTGGCAAGGGCTTTGCCGAGCACCTTTTCGATGCAAAGCGTAACGAGAAGGGTACAAAGACAGTCGACCTTTTCGACGGTATCGACACCATCACCGCCAAGGAGATTACTGATGGAAACATCTCCGTTGCAAATGGCAACCTCTTTGAGTTTACCGATGCCATCGACTCGACAAATGCCGTCGATCAGCTCGTGGCGTTCTGCCGTGCAGCTTCAGATGAACTCCTCGATTGTGAGGACGGCGGTGACTCGCAGGGTTCCGGTCTCAATCTCTTTGTTCCCCGCAGCATTATCTATGCTTACCGCGATGACTACAAGGCCACTACAGGTCATACTCCCATCTATGACAAGTTCAATCAGACCGTCATCGAGGGCTTCGATAACATCCGCCTCGTTCCCTTTGCCGGTAAGGCGAAGTCGCCGTTCATCCAGCTCTCAACCAGACAGAACATGCTTATCGGTACCGACCAGATGGGCGGTGTCGAGAACATCACAGTCGAGAAGCATCATGAATTCCTCCTTTCCTTCATTGCCACAATGTTCTTCGGCACCAACTATGAGAGCATCAGCCCCGAACGTCTCCTTGTCGGTAAGCTCGCCACAGCATAATGTCCAATCTCTTAAAATGATTAATCATGTTACCTAATTCAGATTGTACCGCTGCGGATCTCTATGAGAGCCTCAAGCATTGCAAAGGACAGAACTCCCTTCCGGGCATCCGCCCTAAGGTGCTGGGCATTCCCAAAACGCACATTGTGTCATTCCCGAAACTTCCCGATCTTGATGCGAAGGACGCGACGATGGCCTCGATAGCCACTTACGACGGTGACTTCGTGCTTGCTGCGGATAAGAAATTCCTTTTCATGGACATTCTTTCTTCATCCTCCAATGTCAAGTCGGATCCGCAGGGTGAGGGGGCTTCAAAGTCGTATCTTATCACGGCTGTCCTCTTCCATCCATCCACAGGTCCCGAAGTGACCGGCTTCTCCCGCATGGTCATCAATGACGACTTCATCTGGCTTGTGCAGCAGCGCGATGGCCGATGGCGTGTCGTGGGCAATGAGATGATGGAGACTGACACTCAGCCCGCACAGGATTCAGGTCAGGCCGTGACAGATTCATCCGGAACCACATTCACCGCGACTGTGTCGGATGTCTGTCCCGCTCCGTTCTATACCGGCAAGGTGCTGACAGAGAAAGGTGTCTACAACTGTGCCACAAATACTCTTGAAGCTGCTGAACCTTGATCTTTACTGCTTTCTTGATTTAATTCCCGGCGCAACCGCAATGCAGACTGCTTGCGCGTTGCGCCTTTTTACTCGCATTATGAATAAATTAGACCCTGCATTAACCCGAAAAATCCAGGAGTGGCTGAACACTCCCGCTCCGGAGCGTGACATCATGGCCGGAGCGACATTATATCTTCAGCTCTCACGGAACCGCGCCCTCTACAACTCTGTGATAAGCAAGCCTCAGAAGTACATGCCTAAACTGGAGTATGAGCTGCGCAAATTCCTCCGCATCCGTCTCGACAAGATGGCCGTTGCGGACATCGTGCGTCTTGAGTCCGAGGTTATGCCGAAGGCTGCAGAGACAGTCGAGCAGTTGCATCCCATTTCAACAGACGATGAACTGCCTGAGGCTACAGTGGCCCGTGGACGTCGTTTCGACCATGACTCCCTTCCGGATGGAATCAAGGAGCTGTGGGACTCCAATGCTGAACGTCATCGCCGTATTGTCCTCTTGTTCAATGAGCTTAAGGGCATGTCGGAAATGGCTCCCTGTGACCGTTATGAGAAATTACGCATTCTGGAGGAACTTGACCGGACCTATCGCTCCAATCTTGCCCGTTACGATGCTTATGTTCTTGCCCCGGTATCTGAGTCGGTATCGATGGAACCGGCTTCCGTTCCGGCTTCCGCTCTCACAGTAGAAGATGTGGCCAACGATGTCCCTGCCGAAGGAGCTGACACCGATGCTGCCGCTGATGAAGCGACTGAATCCGCTCCGGCTGTCGACATCGCCCGGAAGATCGGAGCTGCACGGAAAACGGTATCAGCCACAAAAAAGACTCTTGTGGCCTTGAATCCGGCTGATGAGAAGGCTGCAGTGTTACGCTCCAAGATTCAGGATGCAGTTGATACGGTCCGTGCCCTCGGAGGTGGCTTCTCTCCGGTACAGGAGGAAGAACTGTCGCAACTCGGTATCGTCATGAACTGATATGGCAAAATCCAATGCAACGGCCGGTCTGGTGGGTTTGGAAAAATGTCCGGTGCAGCCGTATTTCTCTAACAGCATTCAGCTTGCCGGAATCATTGAATGGATTCTCGGTCAGACCGGCCCCGCTGACGTGATGATCTCGACCTTTTCTACTTCTGAAGAGTTCCTCCGGCATCTGGTCCGGCTCCGGAAATCGGGGAAGGTCAGAAGCTGCTCACTTTTCTGCGATCTCCGCGCTGCGCGCAAGACTGCCTCACTGTATCATTTCATCAGGGGAGTATTCGACAGCGTGGCGCTCTGCCAGAATCATTCCAAGGTTGTGCTTGTCTCCAACGAGACCTTCAATGTCGCTGTCGTGACTTCTCAGAATCAGACCCGTGGCGACCGTTATGAGGCCGGAATCATCACGACAGATTCTTTTACGTTTTATAACCTCCGGCTCGGCTTTGACAGTCTCGCCGAAAACTCTTTGCCCGTCGATGTGCTTCTCTAAGGAAATGATTGATAAGATAGCCGAATATGCTGCGGATCTTACTCCGATTTCGGAGATGGCTGCTCTCCTTGACGTCGGGGAGGATGAGTTAAGGCTGGCTCTTTCGGACTCTTCTTCCGATGTCCGGCGCGCATATCTCAAGGCGAAGGCTCAGACGGCACACATGCTGCGCCGTCAGGAGATAGAGTTTGCCCGGGTCGGTTCACCTTTGGCCGTTCAGCTCACAGGTGCATACCTCCGTGACATGACTGCTGATGAAGATTTTTAAGACCTATGCCATTACCCGCCATTATTGATATAGCTGAAAAGCATCTGTTCTCAGATCGTGACAAGATGGAGGCTGCCGGACTTCCGGAAGCTTCCATCTCGCATCTTCTGAGGCTCAGGGACGTTTATAATTACTGGATCTCTTTCCCGAACAAGAAGGACAGGGACATCGTCGCCTTACTGCGTTCGCGCTACAGTCTGGGGGATTCACAGGCCCGCAATGACCTTAAGCTCGTCAAGATTCTCCTTGGTAATCTTGAACGTACCACGAAAGATTACCACCGTCACCGGTTCCTGACCATAATCAACCGTGCCATTGAGCTTGCGGAGCTTCAGAACAATCCCGAAGCTATGATAAAGGCTGCTGACAAATATGCGAAATATATGCAGCTCGACAAGGAGGATGAACGTATCAATGTCCTTGATAAGCTTGTTCCGCTTAAGCTTGTGTTTACCGATAATCCTGAGGTCATCGGTATCAAGCGTGTTCCCAATGCCCGTGAGAAGGTAAGGGCGATGAAGGATAAGTATTGGACCGAAGAGACTGTCGATGTCGAATTCGAGGACATCGATGCAAATATGGATGAACTGTTCAGACCTTTGCCACACCATGGAGATGCAGGATAAGGAAGTCTATCTTAACGATGTGCAGTGGGACCTGATGACCGTGGTCCAGGCGCGTCAGACTATACTCGTTGCCGGACGTGCCTTCGGCAAGGGTATGGTCCACGCCCTCTGGAACCGGCGCAATTTTGAGCGTATGCCCGGATCTATCACGGGTATTGTCTCCCCGAATGGCAAGCGCGCCCTTACTAACACTCTGCCGTCAATGCTTGTCCACTGGGAGAACTGGGGACTTAAGCGCAATATCCATTGGAGTATCGGCATCAAACCTCCGAAGGCATGGGGATGGAAAGAACCCATCTTCCCGGTGCAGAACTATGAGAATGTCCTCGCTTTCTGCAATGGTTCCGTCGGATATATAATCTCTCAGGACCGTTCAGGTACATCGAACTCGCAATCTTACGATGCTGTCGATGTCGACGAGGCTAAATTTATCGACTCTGAGCAGTTCGAGAATGAGACAATTCCTGCCCTCCGTGGCAACCGGCAGCATTTCGGTAAGCATTTCTTTCATCATTCCATGCTCATATCGTCCGATATGCCTGTCACAAAAAAAGGATCCTGGTTCCTTAACTATGATAAGAAATGCGACCCTGAGGTCATTGAGCTTATCCGCGGACTGGTCTATGAGATCAATGCAATCAATAAGAAGGTCAGGGAACTTCGGGCCAAGGGTATCAATCCTCCGCCATATCTGCGTGACCATTACAAGAGTCTTAACCGCGACCTGTGTCGTCTCCGTCATGTGGCCGTGGATTACCGTGAGGTATCCACGATTGATAATCTCGTTGTGCTCGGTGAGGCATTCATCCGGCAGCTCAAGCGCGATCTTCCCCCTCTGACCTTTCAGACCTCGGTACTGTGCAAGCGCATAGGCATCGCCCGCGACGGTTTCTATTCCTCGATGACGGAGGAACACAAGTATTCGGCTACAAACTTCTCTCACCTCGATAACTGTGAGTATGATTTCGATAAGCTCAAGGATCAGTCTTCGCTAATGGATGCTGACGTTGACCCGAAGAAGCCTATCTGTGTGGCCTTTGACTACAATGCCAATATCAACTGGCTTGTGGCCGGTCAGCCAAGAGGACGGAAACTGTTTGTCCTTAAATCCTTCTTTGTGAAGTATGAGCGGAAACTGAAGGAGCTCGTGGGTGATTTCTGCAAGTATTACCGTTATCATGCCAACAAACGTGTGGTGTTCTATTTCGACAATACCGCCAAACAGGGCGCGTATGCCGTAGACGATACAACATTCATGAATGTCATCCACAATGCTTTCCGCGCTAACGGCTGGATGGTGACTTTGGTTGACATCGGTCCTGCGATGAACCAGATGGTGAAGCATCTCCTTATCAACCGTATGTTCGCCGGTCAGGCAAAGCTCAAGCCAATGATAAACCGTGAGAACAACGAGGATCTTCTGATTTCAATTCAGACCGCCGGTGTCTACAATGGTAAGAAGGACAAGCGAGGCGAGAAGCTTGCCGAGACTGAGGAGAACCTGCTTGAGTCCAGAACTGATGGTTCCGATGCTTTCGATACACTCTGTATCGGCTGTGAGAATCATCCACGCTCGACATCTATTGTTTCAGTAACATCGTCATTCTGATGTTATGCCCCTGCTTCGGCAGGGAGAGATGTATTTTATTTATATTATCTGAATTGCTGCTTTCGGTTGGGAGAACTGAGGAAAATGGATGTTGTCATCGTATGCCGTTGTCCGGCTTTTGAATCTTGTTTCCGCTTTCGTCCTTTTACGCCGCAAAGTTAATGCCATTCCCCCTTGCGACAAGGATATACGAAGTCCGCCGCCAAAAACTCCATCCCTTACGGGTAGTTTTTTGACGGCGGATCCTTGTCTCCGGACGTGTGAATGGCACTTTCCGGGCAGTGTAAAAGGTAACTCAAACGCGAAAACAAGATTGAAAAGTCAAACAACTTTAACTTATACGATTATGACAACTTCCATTTTTTCATCCTCAGTTCTCCCAACCGAAAGCAGCAATTCAGAATTTGTAAAAGGTTCTCACCGCTCTTCCAATCTTGATAAGTCTTATATGTCGGATTTTGACGATGATTGCTCTCTGGTGAATGAAATTGACCATCGTTATTCTGTCGAGGGCTATGATATGCCTGATTATGACAATGACCGTGAGATTGAGGAGTATTTACACGAACTGGCCATTACTGATGAACTTAATGAATATTACGCTTACATTGACGCGATGGCTGCGCTTGAACCTAAGAAATGTGCTGAAGTGGATAAGGCCGAGGAAGTAATATTTCCTCGCATCCGCAAAAGAGATGCGCGTTTCTACATTAAGCCGATACAGAGCGGAAACGCATCTCATTGGCTCGTGATTGATTCCAAGGACTATTCTTTTGAGGCTCTTGAACTGACCGAACGCGATGCGCTGAACCTCGCGACATCTCTTAACAACCGTATGACATCCGCTTATTAATCTTAGCTTATCTCTTTATGAAATCTTATAATATTCCCATCGTTAAAATGATTTATGTTTCCGATAACTATGACATGCCACAGCTTAAATGTTCCAAGGATGCTTTAAAGGCTTTCCGCAATAGTTATGATGATGGAGAAATAGGAATGCAGGAATTTTTTAAAGTGGCCTATCTCAATAGGGCTAATAAACTGATTGGGATTCATACTATTTCAATGGGTGGCACGGCTGGGACGGTCGTTGACTTAAAGATATTATTCAGTGGAGCATTGACATCAAAGGCAGAATCAATAATGCTTTGCCACAACCATCCGTCGGGTAACAGGAGACCAAGTTGCATGGATGATAATTTGACTAAGAAGATTGTCAGTGCAGCCGCTCTGTTTGAAATGAAAGTGTTGGACCACATAATAATTACTCCTGACCCAAAAGCTTATTATAGCTATGCGGATGAAGGTAAAATTTAATTGATACATGGTAATCTGACCGTGGGAGGTGGTAATTACTGCCTCCTTTTTGTGTTGGAAAAAATTGGCTGTTTTGACCAAAAAAGTCTGTTTATTGGTCAAAATAGCCACTACATATTCCGCTGGTAATTACTTGCATCCGAGCGGTTTTGCGTAGGGCAGTGGGGGCTGAGCTTCGTCAGACCCGCTTGAAAAGCGGGATTTCGCGCGCCTAAAACCCTATTTGCTAAGGGTTTTAGGCGCGGATGAGTGGGATTTCTTTGGAAATCCCTGTCGGCACCTCAATCCCGGCCATGCGATGTGCCTGGCCGTGAGCCTTTTCGGTGCCGACAGGACAGGGGCTTTCGCCCACAGCGGTAATGTTTTTTTCTTGGACATGGCCTTTGGCCTTGTCTTTTTATTCAATGTCTGTTGACTCTACCTTTGCTGCATAATCACAACGTGCAATGGCAGTCACAGTACTCACTTCGATACACCCTCAAATGTTCACTTCGGAACTGTGCGAGTTTGCTTTCAGGGCAGACCGTACGGAAACCGGATTCCGTCTTTTGGATTCCTCCGGAACTGTGCTGCTCGATACGCTGTATTATCCTGCTCTCGATGGCACTGTTACAGTCTATGGTCTGAACCGAATCCTTGACGATGTGATAGGAGATGACGGCCCGGTTGATTTCAGCATCGAGATAGATTCAGAACCGGTAGCCGGATTCAAGGCTTTCAGGTGCCGTGTCGCTGTGGAGTCTTCCGCTGATTCATTTCTTGCAAATCGGTTCATGACATCCGTGACCGGTGAACGTGATACTGCTGTTGGTCGTCATGAGTGCCTGTCTGTCTATAATCCTGAGGCCTTACCGTTGACGGTGACGGCTTCATATCTGTCTTACGACGGGACGGTTGTCTCCAAGGAGTTTGATGGCTTGATTCCTGCCGATGGTTCCAAGGAAATTCATTATTACAATGTTTCTCCAATCAGGTTCAATGACTTCGCGGTGGGAGAGCTTATCGGGTTCGTCGTTCACTGCGGATCCCGATGTCAACGTTACCGTGTACTGATGGACCCACCGCAGCATGACCCTGCTATAATATTCCGCAATGCTTTCAACTGCTGGGAGACAATCTTCCTTTGTGGTGAGAAGGAAACGGATGTAGCTTTCACTCGATCGTCCGCCATGGTCAACGGCCGTTTCCTTAATTATGACCTTGACGAAGTAATCACCTACAAGGCTTCTACAGGCCCGATGCGCTATGGAAGTGACCGTCTCGCCCGCGACCTTGCCCGTTCATCGGCGGTATTCCTGCTTCGTTCTGACGGTACTCCTGGAGAACGGCTGACCATAACCGACTGTGATGTGAAAACTGATAATGCGGATGACACCATCCCGTCATTCTCTTTCACATATCGTAAGGCTTCACTTGTCTCGACAGATTTTGTATCGCCGGAGCCATATAGAATTTTTGACAATACATTCGATCTGACCTATGAATAGACCTGCAAAATGTATCCATTGGCGTGATGCCATAGCCCTCCTTGAATCCGGAATGCCGGTTGACCTTAAGGTCTGGAAACTCAGCACCGGTGACATCCTCGTTTACAAAGGTGTCATCTGCACCGCGGGACACTGGCGTAAAGGAACCCACAGAATCTTCATTCCATCAAGCAGACTGCCGAGGGAATTTAGGGATATAACACTTTTTGAGATAAACGGACATGAAATCATCAGATGACAACCGGGGGGCACGGACCCCTTTCTATGCCGGCGGTGAAATCTTCACCGTCTCTGTTCCTGAGGCTAATGCTCTTGCGGAGGTCTCTGATTCATCCATCGTCTTTGACGAGGATGGAGCGGCCATTGACTCTAAACCGGTTCCGGGCTATGAGGGATTGAAGTACATTCCGTTCGGCTCCTCCGATACACTCCCTTTCGACTTGATAAGGAACATCGGATCCGACGAGGTGCTTTCTCAGAACCTCTTTTTCAATATCCTTACGGCGTATGGTTCCGGATTACGTTATGTTGATCCGGAGACAAAGGAACCCTCTTCGGACCGTGATATCAGGAGCTTCATGCTGCATAATTCCATGAATGAGTTTTTCTTGGAGCAATGCACCGATATGAAGTTTTATTTCTTTGCCGTGGCTGTAATAATCCTCGACCGTGCCGGAAAAGAGATTGTGCAGATCCGTCATAAGGACGCATGTTACTGTCGTTTCGAAAAGGCAGACCGCAAGGGACGCATCAATCATGTTTTCTATGCCAACTGGCGAAAGCCCGGGTCGCTGTCCCGTAAGGATGTAGAGGTTATCACGCTCCTTAATGAAAAGGATCCGCTTGGACATCTGGAGGTTCTGTTGGGAAAGGCACCCGGAGTAGACGGGGTGACACGAGAGCGCACCACTGACCGTAAGTTCGCCATAGTCATGCGCTTTCCCACCCCTGGGCAACGATATTACCCAACCCCTTACTATACCTCACTGTTCCGTGGTGATTGGTTTGATATAAAGCGTCTCATCGGCAAAGGCAAAAAGGCCAAGATACGGAATCATGCCTCTGTCCGCTATCAGGTTGAGATTCATCGGGACTACTGGTCATCTCTCGTCGAGGAGCGTGGACTGGTGGATCCTGAGGACATCAAGGCTATGCAGGTCGAAGAAAAACGCAAGATCCGTGATTTTGTAACCGGTGTCGAAAACAGTGGTAAGGTATGGATCACCGGCTATTATATCGACAGCTACGGAAAGGAGCAGCGCATGGTCCGTATCAACGTGGTTGATTCCGGAAAGGAGGGTGGTGACTGGTCTGAGGATATTCAGGAAGCTGCCAACACTGTCTGCTATGGTACCAATATACATCCTAATCTTGTGGGGGCTACGCCGGGCAAGTCGCAGTCAAATAACAGCGGTTCCGACAAACGTGAGCTCTTCACTCTCAAGCAGAGCCTCGAGACTGCATTCCACGACATGCTGCTCAAAGTGCATGAGGTGATAATCCATTTTAACGGATGGCAGGACAAGGTTGTTCCTCAGGTACCGATTGTCCTGTTAACCACTCTTGATAAGAACACTGACGCGAAGAAGGTTCTTCCAGATGGCTCTTCGTCTGATCCAAACTCCTGATTCAATTATGACAATTACTCAAGAAATTTTTGAACATTTCTGTCCGGTGGCCATCAATCCGGGAAATGGAATATTTACTGCGGTCACCAATGCCTTATCATTGCGCATGGAGTTTGTCAGAACTGTGCTTGGTCCGGAACTCATCGACCGGGTCAATGAGTCCGGCTTCTCCCCTCTGCACACCCCTCTTGATGATTTCGAAGAGCTTTGCCGTGCGGTCGCCCGCTATGTCTGTGTCTCGGCCTTCAATGATTCTGTTCCGCAGCTTGACCTCGTGCTTACCGATACCGGCTTCGGTATCGTGAGCAACGGTAATGTAGCTCCGGCAAGTTCTGACCGTGTTCAGCGTCTTCTTTCCTCCTTGAAACGTGAGATGGATGATGCTTTCGATGATATTCTTTCATCTGCTCGTACTGCCGGAGGATGGTCAGACTCCGAGTATGCACGGCCGTGGTTCAAGTCTATTTTCTGGCGTGGGCGTGATGCAAGGCTCTTCGGTGATCCGATGGCCACAAGAAGCGCCCTCGATTCTCTGACTCCTGTCATTTCTTCCGCAGAGGTACGGCTGAAGGAGCTTGTGTCTCCGGAATTCTTTCAGGAACTGTGTGCATATTGCCGTAACGGAGTCTTTTCACCGGTCATGCAACAGGTGCTTTCATTTGCCAGAAACTATGTTGTCTCTTTGGTCAAGGATGATGGCTCCGTCTCTGTCCACAAACGGATGTTGCTTGGTTTCCTTGAAAAATATCCGGAGGAATTCAACACTTATATAAGTTCATCCGCTTTCCGCGCCAATCATTTCAAACCGTATGAAAACAGAAAAGAAGACCCGTGTTTCTTTTTCGGGTAAAGTCCTTTCAATTGAGCTTCCGAAGTCTTGGCCGGAGCTTACACAGGAGGAACTGCGAGGAATATATGATCTGAAAGCGGAAGTTGAGCCGGATCATTTCATTTTCCGCGCGTTCTGCCTGTTGTCCGGCTGCCGGGTTATTCGTCATGCCGGAGACGGGTTCCTGTGTGCTTTTCCTGTCGATGGTTCAGGAGACGTGCCCTGTATGGTGAAGCCTATTGAGCTTGTCGAGCTGCTTGACCCTCTAAGCTTTCTCATGTCCCCGGGGGATGTGGCTGTCAGGCTCGATTCAATGCGTGGCTGTAGTGCTGTTGACGCTCAGCTCCATGGAGTGAGTTTCGGTGACTACATAACATTGGAGAACTTATATCAGGGCTTCATCGCGTCCCGGTCTGATGCTTCTCTCGTGGCCATGGCACGGAAGCTTTATCCCGGAATTCAGGTGGATGTCCTCTCTGTGGCCGAGCAGTTGAACATTCTCAACTGGTTTGTTCAGTTGAAGACTGTTTTCTCCTCTGCTTTCCCTCATTTCTTCCGTCCTGTCAAGGATGGTGACGGCAATGATCCGATGTCGCCACTTGAAGTGATGAATAATGAAATCCGGATTTTGACCGGTGGGGATGTGACAAAAGAAAAGGTGGTTCTTGCCATTGACTGTTGGCGCGCTCTTACCGAACTTGATTTCAAGGCCAAGGAGGCAACCGAAATGAAGGAACGCATGAATAAGAAGTGACATGGATGCTAAGAATTATTTTGACTCGGAAGCCTATTTCTCCGCTCTGTGCAATTCCAATAAATTTTCGGTGAAGCACGGTTTCCGTTTCTGTACATGCAGTGGTATCGAGCAGCTTCAGGGCCCCTTGCAGAGTTTCAGGGCCACAAACGCTTTCTTTTGCCTCGATGATACCAATGACGGTTCACTGTTTCAGGGAAAGAGCGGGGGTTGGTTCAAAAAAAGGACTTTCACGGTCTTTCTCCTTCATCGTTACGACATGAAAAGGGAGCAGGATAGGATTATGGTACTTCATCGGTGTCGTGAACTTTTCAGACAACTCTGCACACGTCTGCTTATTGATGCCGATGACCTCGAAAATGAGATGGTCTATCTTCATACTGAAAACATTCTTTCCCGTGAACTCGGACAGTATTTTCTCAACGGATGCACCGGACTTTACTTCATGATTGATGTGAGCGAACCGGTGGATCTTACTTATAATGAATCGGAATGGCAGAACTGAGAGATGTCGACAGGTATGTCGATGAATGGACACGCACACAGTTGCTTATATGGAAAGAAAAGATTGAACGCCTGAAGGTGATCCGTTCCGGACATCTCCATCAGTCGTTCTCCGATCGCATTTCCGATTCAGCAGCCGGAAAGACCATTACAATGAAGTTTGCCAGATATGGCATATATCAGGCCCTCGGTGTAGGACGCGGTTACTCTCATGACAATGGCGGGGATCTCCGGATTCTTGATAAGTCATATCGTGAGGCCCATGGTCTCGATAAGCCGAGATGGGCCGGACCTATACCTCCTTTGTATGATTCTTACATGACTTCCGGTAAACCCCGTAAAAAACGTGATTGGTATTCCAAGAAACTTTACATGTCCACTATGGCCATGGTGGAGGATCTTGCCCGCATAACAGGTGATGAAGGCGTGAGGATTATCTGTGAGGCCCTGTCCGATACCCGGAATGCCCTGCGCTGATTGTCTTTTTTCACTGTCTCCGGCGATTCTATTTTTGCATTGCTTTAATTTCTTTCCATGCCAGATATTAAGAATCTATTAAAACAGGCCACCGTTATCCGTGACGAGAAGAAGATAATGGCCAACACGGCTAACCGTGTGGGCTCTCTTCTTGTCGACATCGTGAAGGCCCTTGACCTTCCCGGTGAATACCTCTCCCGCCTGAAAGACGACACGGCCGAGGGTTTGATCACCTTCCTCAAAGGCTTGGTTGCCGAGGGGATTGCGAAGCTCGACGGGGGCGCGACTTTCGGTGATACGATTGATTCGATGCTTGCGGGAAAGGGTACGCTCGTCACCAATGATGGCAGGGTCCAGACGAACCGGCTTGAGGTGAGGGGGTCGGCGATGTTCCATGAGCTGATTGTCAACCGCCTTCAGGCCCTGGAGAACGACATGACGCTTTCGGAGTCCGGGCACATAGAGAAGGCGGTGGAACAGGCCGACGGCACATGGCTGCTGACCCTGCGCAAACGCTGGGACTATGACTGGACCGCCATCGACGAGCATGACGTGATATATGGTGAGATGAACACTCTCCTTGAAGACGGCAGCTATTTCACTGCGTGGATGCGTGTGCTGAGTGTCAACAAGGCTGCCAACACGCTCAATGTGGTGCTCTACGATGACGCGGAAGTCCCCGGTGGCCGGAATTTTCCTCCATGCGAGGGCATGAACGTGGTCCACCGTGGCAACGCCATTAACGAGGCCCGGCAGTCGGTATGGTACATGTCCTCGCGTGAGGGGTGCATCGTCTATCTCGAGGGGGTGACGAAACCTATCATCGATCAGAGCAACTATTACCTCATAATCGGAAAGCTCAAGAGGCTCGACATCTTCTCGAACCTCCCGATCAACTACAATCTGCCCTACATCTATGTGAAGGGTCTGGTGACGGACGTGATCATGAACGCCGGACATCAGGCGAATCCGACATACGAAGTCACATTCTGCGGGACGTGGGATCCGGCAGGGCAGTACATCAGGGATCTCGACAGCTCGACCGGACGTTACCGTCAGGACGAGGTGAGCTATTTCGGCTGCCTGTGGCGCTGCACCGTAAAGGCTGCCACCGTAGGGCGCGCTCCTGGCTGGAACAATCCGGAATGGGTACTTGCCGTCGGGGATCCGGAACTGAAGGTGGGTTTCGAGGAAGGTAACTATCTCTGGCTTGATCCGGACAACATATATGGCACCCTCACAATGAGGGTTACACTCCACGGACAGGACGTGACCGGCGACATCCTTCCTTCCGACATCGAGTGGAGCCGGAAGACGGAGGATGCGGACGGTGTGCAGCGTGTGGCCTCGGATGCCATCTGGAACGCGGAACATGCCGGCACACTCGGTCAGCTTGTCATCACTAAGGCTGATTTCCCGGGTAATCCGATGGACTATCACAATATAGAGTTCCGGTTGAAGGTGACACTGCGCGACGGTGTCGGTCCTGCGGTGACGGCGGAGGCGCGTATGGTGCTCACGGGCATTGTCTGAACGGAAAATGAATTGACAACAATTAAAATACACAACAGGAAATGAAGACAGGATTCATAGCTATAGACCATAAGCCGGTACAGCTCTCGGTTGCGATGGAGAAGGTCGGGACAGTCCCTGACCGCCAGAGCTACAATGCCGACACTCAGGCTTGGTTCCCGGACTACGGACTCTCGCCGGTGGTGTTCCGCCCGAGTGTCAGGGTGCTCGACCCTTCGGCCTCGAAGACCAGGGATGTGAGCGCCGAGCTGACGGATGTCGAATGGACGGAGGTTGCCGACGGGGTGGAAACGCTCGTGACCGGCACCATTCCGGATCCGGCTGACCCGACAAAAAAGAAATACACCCTCACCAATGCTGAAGGGGAGGCTCCGGCACTCGCCCTTAACTCCAACCTCATGCCGCTTGACACCCTGGGCCTCCGGTTCAGCGCGAAGTGGTGGGATCCGGTCTCCGGAGCGGTCTATCCGGTGATGCTCACCTGTTCGGTGCGCTGCACTAACGCCACCCGCAGTGTGCCGGACCTTATTGTCGACTTCGCTGAGACATCGACATGGGATCCCATCTATGAATGGGACAGCGCCGTCATCCCTCTTGCCGTCAGCCTTCGGGCCGGAGGCAAGGAGGTGGACCGCGCGAACGTGAGGCTCATCTGGGAACTGATGGAGGATGACGGCAGTTGGCGTGCTGTCGATGACCTCGACTGGTTCGTCACCGTCCTCGATGACGGATGGACATGCAGGCTTGACCGCAGTTCCATGGGCTCGAGGGCCGATCTCAGGGTCAGGGCGAAGTATGATCCCGATGGCGACCCGGACAGCGTCACGCTTACGGACATCTCGCCGGAGCGGAGGATAACATGTGTCCGTCAGCTCTGCTATTATGACTATGATAGGTTGACACCGGTGGAGATGGCCCCGGGCACACAGAAGATCAATCTGCGCTGCCGAATCCACGGAGACAACGGTGACCTGCCTGATCCGGAGAGGGAACTGGCCGTCATCTGGTACACAGCCACAGATGTGAATGTCCCGGTCTACAAGGAGGTGGCGCGCGGAATGGACGTGATGGTCCCTCTGGGCTCGGTCGGACAGGATGGGGTGATGACAGCGGTCGATGTGAAGGATCGCGGTCACCTGAGGGCCTTGACAGTGAACGGGAAGCTGCTCACCATCAACGGCAAGATCCTGCTTGTGCGGACAGCATAGTAAATATCAATATCAGTAACAATCTAAAATATATCTACATCATGCCTCATTATGTGAAATGTAACGAAAAGACCTACCGGCGCATCGGTGCACCCCTCAACAGAGTAAGGACCAAGGATGGCTGCTATCTGGCGTGGCAGGCTGACTTCACCTGTTTTCCCGAATGGCCCGACATGAATGCCGTGGCTTCCCGCACAGGTTCGCTCCTGCTTCAGCCCACACAGGCCCGCGAGGAGCAGGACGGCAGCGTACTGCGCCCGCTTCCTGTGGCCACGGACGAGGATTTTGTCATGGAGACGGCTCCCGATGACTCCGCCATCGATGATGTGGAGCCCGAAACTCCTGTCGGTCCGGAACAGGCTGAACAAGTTCCCGGGGAAGACATCGCCGTAGATGAAGAATCCGGGACAGACGACAACGTTGACACGGAAGGAGGTGAGGAATGAGTACGGCTACCGGCATAGGTCACGTCAACCTTAACCGCAAGATGGGTTCCTACACGACGGCGCTTGTGCCGTCGGTGGGCGACCTGACCCAGACCTACGACCGTGAGGGCGACAATCCCACATGCTATCCCGACTTCGAGGCTGCCGGTGCTGAGAAACCTCTGCTCAATTTCATCGTCATCAGCTCGCGTGTCGCCCAGGGCACCACTGTCCCCGATCAGGTGAAGTGGTATTTCAACGGTATGCAGATAAGCTTCGGCGCTGACGGCATCTCGACCGGTGCCCTTGAGGGCTATTTCGAGATGGTCACGCCGTCATCGGCCAACAACTACAGGTATCCCGGTCTGAGGGTGCTGAAGAATCTCGTCAAGGTCGGAGCCTACGCACCCATCACTATCAGAGTCGAAGGCCGTGTTATCCTCGGCAACGATTCTGATACACTCCAGGCATCCTACACCATCGACATCAGTCAGGACACCGGCGGCGTGAAGAACGTGGTCAAGGTCGGCGCCGTCAATCCGGCGCAGGGCTTCACCATTGTCGACAAGAACGGGTCGGTGCAGATAAAGGCGGTCAGCTACCGCGAGGGCCGTACCCTCGTGGATCCGGCATCGCTCACCCACAAGTGGTTCCGTCTTGAAGGGGGCGACTGGGTGGAGATCACAAGTCTCGGCGGTCCGGAGGCGATGAGCGGTCCGGGAAATTCAGTGCTTACCGTCCATGAAGGCGATGTGCTCGTGCAGGGCCTCTACAAGTGTGAGGTCTACGAGGACGGTGCCTATTTCGGACAGGACACGGAGAAGGTCGTGGATGCCTCGGATTGCTATGAGATCCAGTTCTTCTACACTCCTGCCCATGCGACAATTTCCGATGACCCGGACGGCTGTCACAGCGTCGAGGTGCAGGTGGCTGTCATAGCGCGCAAGACCCAGGTCGTCATCGTCAGCAAGGAGAAGGCCCGCGCGACATTCACCGTGCTTGATGCTGCCGGTAACCGTCTCAACGAAAGCGAATGTACCACCATCAAGAACTCACAGGCTGTCACACTTGACATGATCTCACAGTCCGACACCGGTGTGGATGTGGCGGTTCAGGTGGAAATCCCTTCAGCTGCATAACTCATGGATGCACCACGCTATCTCAGGGCAGTCGGCCATGTCGCTTTCCGCAAGCAGGGGGAGCCGGGCAATTCGGTGAGGATGGCTGAGACGAATGTCCGCAGCTTCGACCTTTCCGAATGGCAGGATTTCCATGACGGTACCTATAATGACCGCCACTACTGGAGTGACATACGCAACGCGCAGTCCTTCCGCAAGGGGGACACGATCATCATTCCCGGAGTGGTGGCCGACAAGGATAACGCTGCATGTCTTTCGTACTGGACCGTAGATAGTGTATCCGGGACCGTGGTCTATTGCTATGCAACGACAACCTTCATCTTCAGTGAGCCGGGGACTCCGGGCAATGACGGTGACGATGCAGTGACATACGCCATCGAGACATCGGAGGATGCCGTCAGGCTCGATTTCGAGGGCTTCGTGTTATCGATGGGGCTTGAAGTGTCGGCCTACCGGACTGTTGGCTCACGGCGCTCGGGCAATATCCTCGGGAGTGCTGCGGAACTCCCGGGATATTACGCCCAGTTCACAATCAACCGTGGCTATTCATGGGTTGAGTGCATGGAGTTCACGGAAGGTACGCGCAAATTCTACGGAGTTCCGGAGGAATATATCGTCAGTGCCAACGACGGACTTCGCATCAGGCTCTGCTCACGGGAAAATCCTGGTGTGGCACTCTGCACGAAGGGTCTGGGCGTGGTGATGGACGGTGAACCCGGCGAGAGTATCACGGGTCCCCGCGGTCTCTACATCCCGCAGCCACGTCTGTGGGAGGACTATCCGGAAGGATATATCTTCAAACAGGGCAAGGCCGGGGAGGACCGTCAGGATCTCGTGCTGGTGAACTACGGCGACAGGATCTATGCTGTCGCCTGTCGGAAGTCACATGTCAAGAATGCTGACTACTATCCATATCCTCCGACTGAGGTTACAGAGGCATATTGGGAAACGGGTATGCAATGGAACATCATCGCCACCCGCATCCTCTTCGCGGAGCTCCAGTATGTGAGGAACCTGATGGCGGAGTACATCCACATGGAGGATGCCGACGGCAATCTTCTCTTCGAGGTGTATGAGGGGAATGTCAGGGCCAATACCGGTGAGTTCCGCAACGTGAAGGTGTCGACCGGCGATGACGGCCGGCGCATCGAGCTTGACCCGGAGTCGAAGGCCGTCAGGATCTACGATGCGGACGGCAGCGAGTGCGCGCGTCTCGACGGCTCGGCCTACACGGCTGACTCTGTGATGCCGAAGGGGACTTTCGACCTGAAGCCCTCGGGGACGGCGGCGACCACCGGTGTGACGCTACGCGCCCATGATGCTTCGGCCGAGATGACGCAGAGGGTTACGGCGGAGGCTACAGCCGGTTCGCCCGTGGCGGAGAGTATCGGCAAGGTGCAGATGAAGGTGAGGGCCTCTGTGGAGATGGATGCCTCGGCCGCGGTGGCTGCCTTCGGTCCGGCTATCCCTGATTCGACGGTCATGAAGCCGGTGAAGATGAAGAGCGCTACCCTCTACTGCCGTCTTGACACATGGGTGAAGGTCCTCGATGAGAAGGGGGCCGTCGTGAAGGACGAGGCGGGCAAGGATGTGGAGCGCGTGGCCGAGTCGCACCGCGTGGCCATCGCTTCGGCTGCCGAGACCATCACGGGAGAATGGACTTCGGGGACGGTGACGAGGGAGATTTCGCTGTCGGTTCCGGAGGGACGCACTGAGGTGGGCTTCGAGCTTGAGGCTTCGGGCGCGCCCGCTACGGCACATGCCACGCTCCAGTCGGCAAGGTTCGTGTCGGACTCGTTCATGAGCCGCTATTTCTCCAACGGTTTCGCCCTGGTGAAGAATGCGGCGAACTATCTGATTGCCCTTCTCGAAAAGGACAGCCGGAAGGAGGACGTGATGCGTCTGAGGCTCGGCGGTGAGTTCATCGCCGACGGGGTGCAGCAGCCGAAGGTGGTCTATATGGGCAAGGTGACGGATACATCGAACGACGCGTCGGCGGCTCCATCGCTCACCCATCTCACACGCCCGACGGGAATCACTGCCGTGCCTACCATAAAGAAGGGTGCGACCTACAAGGAGGGCTACACGCTGACCTTCCCTGCCGCCTACGGGCTTACGCCGGAGACGGCGATCGTGGAGGTGGCGGGTGTCGGTCCTATTGCGGGGAGCACCGATTCTCCGGCGAAGGCAACGGAGAAGTCGAGACGTGCCGGTGATGACGGGAGCCTCGTGGTGACGGTGTGGGTGAGCGACGATGCTTCGCCGAACTATGGTGGCTTTCAGATCAAGATTTCGAAAGTATAGAGATTCACTTCAAGTATAGAGATTAAAGTATAGTGTATAGTGACAACTCAAAACTATCAATTCAAAACTGACAACTAACAACTTAAAATAATATCAACTATGTCAACAACAAACGACAGGACACAGGAGCTTTCGAAGGTTCCGAAGGTGACGGCGCTTCCGGAGGGGTGCTCTGTGGCCATCATCGACAAGAGCGGTGCGGTGCTTGAAAGCATCGAGGCCGACAAGTTCTTTCAGGCCGTAAGGGATTCGATTCAGATTGGCGGAAGGAATCTGCTGAAAGGGACATCTTCTGAATGGAAGCCTCAGGCTGTATTAAACACAGCCTATACTGCTCCCCTCATACATATCAAAGATTTAGGACTTAAAGCCGGGGATAGGGTAATTCTATCAATGTATATAAAACCTTCCACTGAAGGTAAAAAATTACGCTCCCGTATCGAGTTTTATAATTCCGATAGTAATAGAAAATCAGTATGCAGTACGGAAGTGACAGATGAAACAGAAATCTGTCTTGTTTCCGGTGTGATACCTCCAAATTATAATTATATCAGATGGGGTATTGATGCAAATCTGTCAGCGGATTTACAGTTAGGTACTACGACTGAATATTACCGATGCCTCAAACTCGAAAAAGGCAACATCCCGACAGACTGGTCTCCTGCACCGGAGGATATAGTTGCGGGGGGGGGTAATTCGTTGGTTTGCAGATTATTGCAAGGTATTGTCGGTGCCGTATCCCCGCAGCCGTCACAGAATGAGAACTTCAAAGAAATCAATAACTGTTTAAACTGAAAGGAATATGGCAACAACAAACGACAGGACAATCGAAGCGAACGGCGTTGCGACCGTGACCGCTCCGGCAGAGGGCGCGAAGGTAATGCTGCTTTCGCCCTCGGGAGCGCTCACCCCGGTAACGATGGAAAGGCTTGCAGAACTCGTCAGAGGTACATTGCAAGTGGGTGGCAGGAATCTGCTTTTAGGAACAACGGAAGCTAAAGAATTTCCTAATTCGCGCTCTCAGTATTACACCAAGTCATTCAACACTCTTGATCATAAGGGCGAGGAATTTACGCTCTCTTGTGACTATGAGTTGGAAAACGTTGTTCGTGGAACCAAGAATGGATTCATAGGTCTGCAATGGCCGGTTGAACAACGTTCGGGTTGGCAAGTCTATCTGAACTGCAATATTTATGCGCCTGAAAGTGGAACTCTAACACAGAAAGGACATCTGACCGCAAAGATGGCTATTCCAACCACCGGTGAGATCATAGATGCTCACGTCGCTGTAGCAGCAAACATCCAATCGGGGACAGCAAGAATATTCAATGTCAAACTTGAACGTGGAAACGTAGAGACCGGATATTCCATAGCACCCGAGGACATCGCCGACCTGCTCACAGAAAATCGGGGGGGGGTAAAATCCACATTCCCAACGCATTACACTTTGCACCCTCTGCTCTCAGAGGAGAAAGGAGGGTTGCAGCATGAGCGACAGGACGACTATAGCAACCAACGCATTTCTGAAAGGTTTGCTGACAGATGCAGTAGTGGACAGAGGATCTATAAAAGATGCCAACGAGGCAATCGAGGCAGGGGTGTATATGATGGACGGGAATTCTTCCAATCCAACCCAGAATGTTCCAACCCTTCAAGGTGTCTTGATAGTATTCGCTCATGGAGCCACGAAAGTACAGATATATGCGAGTATCAACAATTCATGCGCAATGTATTTTCGTCTCAACTGGTATGGAACAGGATGGCGAGATTGGATGAAAATCACGTCAGCCGCTGTAACCGCATAGCCCGCAGAAAGGAGGTGGTTGCTGCATGAGCGATAGAGTGATTGAGGCAACAGCCAATATTCTAAAGCCGTTGTTGACCGGCGTGGTAATGAAACAAAACATAATCAGGGATTGCAATGAAGTCTTGACCGCCGGAGTCTATTATACAGCACTAAATACGGCCAACCGACCAAATGGATTGTATGGGTATGGGACATTGGTAGTACTGGATGGGAATATGTTCATCTCTCAGATATACATTCCTCATTATCTGCAAGGCAATTATACTATGGCGACCCGATGCTGGTACAAAGGTGAGTGGAAATCATGGTATGCTTACGGTGGAACTCCCGTCTCCGCAGTTGCTCCGGCTACCGAATAAAATTCGACCGGCCCGCTGCATCGCTGCATGAGGACCGGCCTTAATGAAAACAATTATTGATTGTTCTGCAAAATTAACAATAACCAATCAGAACGGCAAAAGAAATGAAACATTTGAAAGAGGAATTCGACAAGCTGACCATTAAGGATGTGCTTGTCTATTCGCTGGCCATCGTCAGCATCGTGGCGGCGTTCGTGCTTCTGTTCCTCGGACTGTTCATCCCTCCCGAAGGTGAAATCCATGATTCAGTCCTCACGGCCTACGGACTCACATTGCTGTTTGTCGGGTCGTTGCTCGGCATATCAATGCGCATCGAGAGCGAACTCAACAAATTCAAATCATCCATCACCGAGCGTGTCGACGCTCTCACAAGAAAGGAGGCA
>CANCXM010000001.1 GCA_947381945.1 uncultured Muribaculaceae bacterium | reverse complement strand
TGTTAAATATTTAGTTAAAAATACAAATTCGATTGTATGGCAACATAGAAGGTCATAAGGTCAGAAGAAACATAGTTTTTTATATTTATCCGGCAATTATTTTAATTCAGCCTGAATAAAAACCTTATAAAAAACTTTTGTTTCTTCTGACCTTATGTCTTTATGTGCCTTTCCTTCAACGGAATCCTCCCCTCAATTGTGGGAGGGAATTTTTATTTCTCGTTGTTTTTGTCGAGGTCGGTGGCGTCGAAGTTGAGTTTGTCTTTCATCTCCTCTTCCACACTGACAATCTGCGGGGCTTTGCCGTTGACTTTCACGTCGGTCAGGCGCACCCAAGGATAGTTGCAATGGAAAATGTCGGACTTGGCTTTGACATTCACATTCGAAATCGAGAAATTCTCAACCTTATCATTGGCGTTGGCGGCTATGGCTCCAAGATTGTCGCACGATCCGGTGACATTGCTCACGCTGACATTGCGGATAATGCCGACGGGATGCTCATTGCTACCTTCGAGTGTGTAGAACTGCTTCCAGGGCAGAATCTCGATGAGTGTGCCGAAGCGTCCGGTGATGTTCTCCACACGGATATTCTCGTAGGTCTGATATGTGTCGGGGCGCATTTTCAGACGCAGGACAGAGCAATTGTTATCTACACGGCAATTGCGCATCACGACATTGTCGGCATGGATGCACTCGCTGCCCATTGTCAATGTCCCGTGGAGATTAGGACCGAACACACAGCCCTCAACCAGCACATCCGTCACACTGTCGTTCTCGTATGAACGGTTGGCATAGACACCCTTGCCGCCTTTCAGACAGACACCGTCGTCATCGCAATTGAGATAGCAACCGCGCACGACCACACGGTGACAGCCGTCGAGGTCAATGGCATCGCTGCTCGGCGCGCGCACCGGCTCTTTGGGTGCCTGCACCTCACAATTCTCGATGAGAAGATCGTTGCAGCGGTAGTAGTGTGAAGTCCAGAAAGCTGAATTGACCAAGCGTACGCCACTCAAATGGGCATTGTCGCAACCCCAGAGAAACACCAGACGCGGACGTCGCACTTCAAGATTGGTCCATGAGCGGTTTTCCTTACGCGCACGCTCCACATTGTCCCAGAACTCAACCCAGAATTTGTAACCGTTGCCGTTGATGGTTCCGGGGCCTTCAATGGTGAAATTATCCACATGATAGGCATTGATGAGCGCGGCATGGTAATAGATGCTCCGCCCTTCCATGCGCGAGGGAATAAGCGGATAATCCTCAATGCGGTCAGAACCCTTGATGATGGCTCCTTCGTGGAGATGTAAGGATGTGCCCGGCTTGAAGAAAAGAGCACCGGTGAGATAGGTTCCTGCCGGAACAACGACCTCTCCGCCACCATCGGCCTCAGCACGGTCAATCACCGCCTGTATGGCAGATGTCTGAAGGACAGTGCTGTCGTTCACCACACCATAGTCAGTGAGTTTGTAGCGGCGCGGTAGCTGCGGCGCATCAGCCTTGAACATCCTGTCGAGGAACTCCGAGGCATAGTCGACGGTCGTGTTCATCCAGGGATTGAAGAACCAGAAAGGATGGACATCCACAGGGATGCGGTGACGCTCGGTGTAGATGCCGAGCGAATCATAAATCTCAACGAGAGAGTCGCGTCCGTCGCTGTAACGGGGCAGTCCGCTGCTGATGAAGCAGACGGGAGCCGACTTGGGGGTCGCCCACAGGAGAGCCGATGCCTCCTTCCAGTTCTCAGGTGAATCCTCATAGAGTCCGCCGAGCCAGAGAGCATTGACCGGAAGCTGACCTTTCTTCTCTAAGCGTTCACGCGCATCAGCGATATTGGATTCCGACACGAATGTGGAAATGCCATCCATGTTTATCACAGCCTGCACGTCGCTCGACGTTTTTTTCCATTCACCCTTGCCTTCATGACGCTTCGAGCCGTTTGTCACTCCGACAAGCGTTGCAAGTTGCGCACCGGCCGAACAGCCCGACACCGCAATGTGGTCGGGGTCAATACCATATTTCGAGGCATTGGCTCTCGCCCAGCGGACCGCAGTCTTTATGTCGTGGAGACCGGCAGGATAAACGGCCTCGGGAATGAGACGATACTCGACAGGAATAGTCACATAACCTCTCGCGGCAATCTGCTGCGCCATCGGCACCTGCAATGACTTGTCGCCTGAGTTCCAGCCTCCGCCATGAATCATGATGAGAGCAGGATATGTCTTGTCGTCATCCGGACGGAAGATGTCGACATGGAGGTCGCGGTCTCCGAAACGGGTCTTTTTAATGGTGGTATAGACCACGTTCTCGTAGGCTTTCACGCCTTCGGGCAATTCCGGTTTGACAAGGACGGCCTCGGGATGCTTCTTCCTCACCTTGATATTGGTCGAATAGGCAGTGAAGGAGGTGTCGCGCGGAATTTCCGGCACTGCTGCAGAGACCGATGAGACCATCGAGAAGCCAAGCAGGCCAAGGAGGATGAATTTTTTCATTGGAAACAAGTTTGTAAATGAGTTTTTTATTACGGCTTTACTTTATCACCTTATCGGTTTCGGAATGGCCGTCTGTATAGACAATGCGACGGATATTCACACCCTCCACAGGAGCGGAAAGGCGTATACCCTGAAGGTTGTAGTATTCAATACGCTCTATCTGACTTCCAACCACCGGTGAACTTATGCCTGACTCTACACCCTTCAGTTCAGGATAATATTCATCGACAGGGGTGAGGGCATCGGCATTTCCGGCCTTCATGATGTCCTCGACAAGAGAGTTGAGATAGACCTCCACATTGCTGTACCATCCACGCGGATCGAGCGTGAAACTTTTGGCATCCGAAGCATCGTTGGGGTTCAGACCGTATGCAATCTCCCATGCGTCGGGCATACCGTCGTTGTCGCTGTCATATCCTTCGGGACGGCTGACACTCGGAAGCGCGGGGAAACTTGCAGTACCGGCCACCTCATCCTTCGCAGGATCATTGATGAAGTCAAGAATACCGGAAGTTCCTGAAGTCGGATAAGTCTTGCCATTGGCATCGACGTAGGCCACATTACCTTTGTAGGTCGTTGTGCCTGTACGAGCCTCTTCCATGTAGCGCACATCAGTATCGTCGCGATAGAGCGATGCACCGCAATAATCGAGAATCTTGTCATAGACACCGGTAGCACTGTGGGTGGTCACATCGCCTGCATCAATGGCTGAGTCAAGCTTCAGCGAGACGCAGTCAACACCGTTGATATTGGTATAGTCAACATTTTCGCCATACAGATGGGCGGCATCCTTGATGTAACGCTCGCCGTCCTTCATGACAAGTCCGGAGTCATAGATGACTCCGCTCCAGTCGTAGTCCTGCGGATTTGACGCGGCGGTGACATAGTTGCCCTTTATGTAGTAGCGCGAGGCGTAACCTTTAAGGTTTGAACCCTCGGCATTACCATCGGATGCGACACTGACCTGCGTCACGCGGGTTTTGTTTTTCGTACCGGGTCCGGCCTTGTAGTAATTGTTGACCATGTTGATATAGCCTCCGCCGGGACCACCGTAACAACCGTTGCCGTTGCCCCAGTTGTAAAGCAGACAGTTGCGGAAATCCACGCGCTCGGCATCGACAGTCGAGCTATATGCCTCCTTGTCGTAGCCTTCCCATCCGTAACGCGCGCCGTTGAAACGCGGTGCGCGGTTCTGGATGTGGGCCACGAAATTGTGGTGGAAAGAAGCATTCTTACCTCCCCAGATACCGCCATAGCTGTGGGCACCTTTGGTGTGACCGGGATTTGCAAGACCTTCGGCGATTGTTGACCACTGGAGAGTGAAATTGCGGTTGTCGTAGAACGATGCGACCTCGTCGATACTCCATGAGAAGGAGCAATGGTCAATGATGATGTTCTTGTGTTTGCGGCCCCATGTAGCGTCGGCACCGTCGTTGACATCCTTGACCTGTGAACGGCGCGAACGGATGAAACGGACAATGACATTGTCGCAGTCACCGAAATAAAGAGTGTGGTAGCGCAGGGTGATGCCACCTTCAGGAGCAGTCTGTCCGGCAATAGTAGTATTTGAGGTGACATTGAGCTGTGAACGGAGGTCAATATAGCCGCTCACGTCAAAAACAATTATTTTCGGCTTCGATCCGCTGAGAGCCTGGCGGAGCGAGCCGGGGCCGCTGTCGTTGAGGTTGGTGACATGACGGATTTCACCGCCGCGTCCGCCGGTGGTGTAACGTCCGTGACCTTCCGCTCCCGGGAAAGCGGGAGTAAGGTCTGTTGCCGATAGTCCGAAACCGAGGAGGATAGCTGAAACTGAGAGTAACAGTTTTTTCATATAAATGGCAAGATTTTAAATTTTAAGGTGATTTCTATATTTGTTATGATGATTTCTGTGACAGGTTTTTAATACCGGAAACGCGTAACGGCCATCGTAATCCGAAAGATTCATGGTAATTCCCCGGCAAAGTTAATAAAAATAAGGTGTCCGAAGATGTTTTTGACGGCGCTTTTTGAAATTTGAGGGGAAAGTATTACTTTTGTAGTGGTCGAAGTGTGCCACGGCGACAATAAACCGGTCCGCCGTGCATCTTCGGCCTGAATGAACTGAAAATGTCATACAGTCAACCATGAAACAAGTTAAAGATTTCATCATCATTGACAATTGCAAAATCGGAGAAGCATATTGCAAGATGCGCCTTGCACCGGCCGACGGAAGCATACTTCCGGAAATGTTGCCCGGACAATTCGTGGAGGTCGCAGTGGAAACTCCCGGAGTCCTTCTCCGCCGTCCTATCTCCATCAACGATGTGGACCGTCAAGCCAACATCCTTACACTTCTCGTCCGTAACGCAGGCCGTGGCACCTCCGCCCTTATTGATATGAAAGCCGGCGAGCGACTGAATCTGCTCCTCCCGCTTGGCAACGGATTTTCAACCGAGGCCCCTGCAGGAGCGCGACTGATTCTCATCGGAGGCGGTGTCGGCGTGGCTCCCCTGCTCTATCTCGGAAAAGTTCTCAAGGAAAAAGGATTCGAGCCTGAATTCCTGCTCGGAGCGCGCACAGTCGCCGACCTTCTATCGCTCGACGACTTCAAAGCCGTCGGAAAAGTGCATGTCTGCACGGAAGATGGCTCCGAGGGCGTGAAAGGCTTCGTGACAGCCCATCCCTGTCTGTCAGAAAAGGCCACACGCTACTATTGCTGCGGACCGGCACCGATGATGAAAGCCGTCGCAAAAGTGGCCCGTCAGAACGGCGTCGATTGCGAAGTCTCGCTTGAAAACATGATGGCCTGCGGACTCGGAGCATGTCTCTGCTGCGTGGAAAAGACAGTCAAAGGCAACGTCTGCGTCTGCACCGAGGGTCCGGTGTTCAACATTAACGAATTAACTTGGGAATAAAATGGCAAATCTTTCAGTCAACATCGGAGGCCTTGAGCTTCAGAACCCCGTGATGACGGCCTCCGGCACATTCGGCTACGGCGAGGAGTTCACCCCGTTCATCGACATTAACCGTCTCGGTGCATATATCATCAAGGGTACGACTCTCAATCCGCGTCAGGGCAACGACTATCCGCGCATGGTCGAGACACCGGCCGGTATGCTCAACGCCGTCGGTCTGCAGAACAAGGGTGTGGATTACTTCATCGAACACATCTATCCCCGCATCAAGGATTACAAATCGCATCTCATTGTCAACGTCTCGGGAGCCAACGTCGATGATTATGCCGAAACCGCCCGCCGTCTGCATCCGCTCGACGGAGTGAAGGCTATTGAGGTCAATATCTCCTGCCCCAACGTGAAGGAGGGTGGCATGGCGTTCGGAACGACAACAAGCGGGGCCGCCGCCGTCACAAAGGCCGTGCGCGAGGCTTACCCCGGAAAGACTCTCATCGTCAAACTTTCGCCCAACGTCACTTCCATCGCCGACATCGCCCGTGCGGTCGAAGCCGAGGGTGCCGATTCTGTCTCGCTCATCAATACCCTCATGGGCATGTCGATTGATGTCGAGAAACGTCGTCCGCATCTTTCGACCGTGACCGGAGGTCTGTCAGGACCGGCAGTGCGCCCCGTGGCAGTGAGAATGGTCTGGCAGGTGGCAAAGGCCGTAAAGATACCCGTGGTCGGCCTCGGAGGCATCATGAACGGACGCGACGCGATTGAGTTCATGCTTGCAGGAGCAAGAGCGATTGAAATCGGCACTGCCAATTTCGTTGACCCCGCTGTCACCATGAAGGTGATTGACTACATGGAGGATTACTGCCAACGCCACGGCATCAGCGACATCAACGAAATCGTCGGTTGCATCTGACCGTAGCTTTCAACCGGGAATGCACCCGGAGCAACAAAAAAGATATAACAGAATAGCATCATAATCAAACAAAAATGAAACCATCCATCCGTTTTACCTCGGCACTTGCCGCACTCACATTGATGTGCGGATGCTCTAATCTGAGCAAGGAGGCCAAGGAAATCGTCGGTACATATTATAACACCGAGCTTTCGCAGACAGAACCGGTGATGGAGTTGCACAAGAACGCAAGCTGTATCATCAGGGCAATCAAACCGGGAGTGCTGACCTATAGTGTCGAGGGAAAATGGAACGTGGAAAATGACTCGCTGATAATTGACCTCGACCCTGCGTCGCTGACTTTTGAAGGGGACAGCACTCTGATTGCCAACATCCCGACAAGAGTGGCACAGAAGGTTGTCGGGCACAACGATTTCTCCCTCCAGCTTGAGACAGGCGGAATCTCTTACCTCTATCAGAGAAGGAATTGAGAGTTGTCAGTTGATAGTTTTCAGTCAGTAGTTGTCAGGTTTCAGTTTTAAGATATTTATTCCTTTTTCAATTTATATGAGACACGCGCTTTTAATCAGCATTGTGACAGGCGGAGCTATGATGCTCGGTGCTTGCGGCGGTTCTGACTCCGTCAGCGACCAGATTTCATCGGCTGAGCTCGCACTGGCCAATGAAAATGTCAGCGCCACCCGCGAGCTTTGCAACCATATCCTTAAAAACAAAGGCAATTCCGGAATGGAAGCAAAACAGATGGCAAGACTGTCGATTCTCTACATGCAGCTCAACGAACGCTCCGACGACCCGGAGGATGTTGAGTTTGCCGTGCAGTGTTTCCGCGACGCATTCAGCATCAACGCTGACTCCGCACGGGCATACTATGCCTCTCTACCCTTTGATCAGGACAAATATGCCATGACACTTTCAACAATCGTCCATACCCTCGACAATCCGAGGGAAATCCCGACCGACCATGATTGCGACCCGAATGTAGACGACACTGTCGGGATGGACATTGACCATGTCGAGCATCCGGACTCAATCGGCGAGTAAGCCAACCGCTACATTCATTCCGAATAATTCACCATACACCATACAGAAATGGATTGGAAAGACATACTGGCTCAGAAAGTCAGCTCAGGCGAGCTTTCGCATGAAGAATTCATCCCCGAAGAGGAAAAGACCGAGAAAGCCGCCGACGTCATCGAGGTCAGCATCGACCGAAAGGGCCGCAAGGGCAAGACCGCCACAATAGCCGCCGGTTTCACCTGCGGCGACGACGAACTGAAAACGGTAGCCTCGAAACTCAAGACCCGCCTCTCCACCGGAGGTTCGGCCCGTGGAGGAGAGATTCTGATTCAAGGAGAAAGAGCTGATGAAATGAAAGCCATCCTCCGCGAATTGGGCTACAAAGTGAAGTGAGGCTACATAAACAAAGTGAAGTGAGACTCCATAGAAAAGTGAGGCTTTATAAATTGGTGAAATAAAAAACAGCATCCCTTCGGAATGATCAACATCTACAAAGCATCCGCCGGTTCCGGAAAGACCTTCACACTCGCCCGCGAATACATCAAACTGATACTTGGCTACAAGGACGAGGAGGGTCGCTACAGACTGAACCGCCGTGGAGGCGGAGCGCACCGCTCGGTGCTTGCCATCACCTTCACAAACAAGGCTACCGAAGAGATGAAAACCCGTATCATCCACGAACTTGCGGTGATTGCGGGACTTGAAAAGGGATGGACAAAGGAAAGCCCCTATTCCGACGACCTTTGCTCGACATTCAATTGCTCACGCGAAGATCTGCGCACCACGGCAGCCCGTGCGTTGCGCGACCTGCTCTATGACTTCAACTTCTTCAGCGTCTCGACCATCGACTCATTCTTCCAGACCATCCTGCGTTCGTTTGCCCGCGAAGCGGAGGTTGCCGGTAACTATGAGCTTGAACTGAACGATGAAGCCATCATCGGCATGAGCGTCGACAAACTGTTGCAGGATCTGAACCACGGTGAGGAAACCAAGCGCACGACATATCTCATCAACTGGCTGTCGAGCTACATGACACAGCTCATAGAGGATGGAATGCCGTTCAATGTGTTCAACCGCTCTCTACCGATTCACCGCAACCTCATCAAGTTCATTGACAAAATCACGGATGACGTTTATCGCGAAAACGAGGAAGCATTGCTCGGCTATCTGTCAGATGAGACAAAGTTCAACGATTTCAAGAACCGCGTCTACTCACAGCTACGGCAGATAAAACGGCAGACGGAAGAGGCCTGTGAAAGTGCTCTCGAAATGATCAGCTCAACAGGGATGAAAGAGGTGGTCAAGCTGCACATCGTCAACGGACTGCGGAAATGGGCCAACGGAGGTTACTCCCCCGACGGTTACAGCAAGACCCTCGCCGATGCGATGGACGACATCAGCACCGCCTATAAGAAACCGAAAAAGGGTTCGCCACTCCCTCCCGAGAGCCTCGACGGAGCATTGGCAAAGGCACTCGACATGGTGAAGTTCAGCGCTGAGAATGTCGGGACACTGCGCCTGATAGCATCCAACCTCTATCAGCTCGGACTCCTTGCTTCGCTTTCGGAATACATCGACAAATACCGCAGGGAAAACTCCACAATCCTGCTCAGTGACACCAACGCACTCATTTCAAGAATCATCGGGCAGGAGGATGCTCCGTTTCTTTATGAAAGGGTCGGCGTTTGGTTCAAACACTATCTGATTGACGAGTTTCAGGACACATCGTTCAGCCAATGGAGCAATATCTACCCGCTCATTGCCGAAAGCCTCTCGCAAGACCATGACAACCTCGTCATCGGTGATGAAAAACAGTGTATCTACCGCTTCCGCAACAGCGACCCCTCACTGCTCCACAATCTTCACAAAGACCGCCTTGCGGTCGGGCGCAGCAGCGTCCGTGGCGACAGCATCGCGGAAAACACCAACTGGCGTTCATCGGCGGATGTCATACAGTTCAACAACACCTTCTTCTCGGCACTCGTCAGAAATCTCGGCTACGAAGAGATATACTCCAACGTCGCGCAACAGATTTCAAAGAAACACAGCTCGCACCGTGGCTACGTCAGAGTGAAGACCTACACCGGTGCAAAGAAATCGGATTGGCTTCCCGAGGCGCTCGAAAATCTCACGACAGAACTGCGTCGCCAACTGTCGTCGGGCTACAAGCCGGGCGACATTGCCATCCTTGTAAGAAAGCGCGACGAAGGCAACACAATCATCAAGCATCTTGAGGAGACCGTCAAAGCCGATCCGGATTTCCCGTATTTCCGAATCGTATCCGACGCATCGCTTTTCCTCGGAAATTCCCCCACGGTAGGTCTGATTGTCAGCCGCCTGCGCCTCATCAGCGCCACGGATTTCGCAACGAATCCAAAAAAGAAAACAAAACGCGAGATTGCCGCCCTTATCAACAGTTTCGAGAACGAGAAAAGCCTCGGATCGTCATCATCCGCAGCTCTCGTCAAGGCAATCAAGATTCACGAATCTCCTGCGGAAACAAGCGAAGAGAATCAGGATGGAGAGGAGACAGCATTTGCAGGAATGTCGGCCACATCCGTCGACCTCATCTCACTCGTCGAAGAAATCGTTTCTACCTACATTCCAGAAGCGCAGCTCACTTCTGAGAATCTATATATCAACGCCTTTCAGGACCTCGTCACCGAATTCGTCAGCCGTGGACACGGCGACATTCGCTCCTTCCTCAACTGGTGGGACGAGAAGGGATATTCCACACCCGTTGCCGGAGCGCAGGACGAAAGTGCACTGAATATCCTCACCATCCATAAATCGAAAGGTCTTGAATATCCCTGCGTCCACATACCCTTTGCAGAGATGACCGAGAGCAACCGTCCGGAACCGGCCTGGTTTGAAATCAAGGAAATCCCCGGTATCCCGTCCGACATGTTACCCCCAATGCTCCCGCTTGAACTTTCATCGGCGATGCGCGGCACCCCGTTCGAGGCCCGCTATGAAGAGGTCAGCGCACAGAAGAAACTTGACACCGTCAATCTGCTTTATGTAGCCTTCACCCGCGCAGTCAACGAACTCCACATCGGACTGCCTGAGCCGTCGGCTCGCGCTAAAAACATGTCGGTCGACATCTGCGATGCAATAGAAATGTGTACGCCCGACTTCTGCCGTGAGCTCGAGAGCGAGGACAGTTTTGACGGCATCTCTCCCTTCACATCCTTTGCCATGACTGACGGAGTGGTGACAATAGGCTCACCAACCAAAGCCGAAGAGAAAGAAAAAGCAGACAAAACGGCACTGACTCCCGCCGAACTCTACGACATGGGTGCCTACTACACTTGCACACAGCGCAACATCTGGGCCAACACAACGCTTGAAGACAAGTATTACAACATCGAGGATGCACGCGACCGAGGCATAATGCTCCACGACACGATGGCCGACATAACAACAGTCAACGATGTCAGTGTGGCCATCAACAATCTCCGACATTCAAAAAAGGCCAAGGAACTCACCACCGGTGACATCGCTGAAATCCATTCAATCATCATGCAGCGAGTCAACGACCCGAGAGCCGAAAGATGGTTTGCAGGATTTGAAAAGGTGATGATTGAGCGTCCGATAGCAATCGGTGGTGACGACTCCCGCCGTCCTGACCGCGTCGTCTGGACAGCCGATGGATATGTTGACGTCATCGACTTCAAGAGCGGAACCCAGAAACCGCAACGCTATCTGAAACAGGTCAAGGAATACGTCGGTCTACTCTCACACCTCGGCCACAAAAACGTCAGAGGCTTCCTCTACTACCTCGACTCCGGACAGATAGTCGAAGTGGTGTGAAAAGCATCGAAACATCTATTGCAGTTAAAATTTTTAATTTTTCCATGAATATATTTGGTGTTTAGTAAATAATCCCTACCTTTGCACTACGAATTAAAAGGAAAACCAATTTTTAAATACAGAAAAAAGAAAAATTTTCAAAAGATGACACGATTTTACGCATATCCGTTTTTTTATTATTTTTATTTTGACAAAAAATAAGAACGGGATTTGCACGCGTAAATTTTTCACATACCTGCGAAATATTTTTCCAAATCATATAATCCCGTTCATACCCGAACGGGATTTTTTAATATGTTAAGAATTTAATTGTGTTTTAACGTCTAATATAGGAAGAGATGAAGAAAGTCACCATACAGGGTGTGGCCGGATGCTATCACGATGCCGCCGCTCACCTTTATTTCGGCAATGAAGAGATTCAGACAATAGCCTGCGAGACTTTTCCGGCCATGTTTGACACACTCTCGACAGATGCGTCGCTCTTAGGAATCGTGGCCATCGAGAACACCATCGCCGGAAGCCTGCTGCAAAATCACGAATTGCTCCGGCAGAGCAATCTCCGCATCATCGGCGAGCTTAAACTCAGAATCTCACACGTCCTGTGTGCGCTCCCCGGTCAGGAGATTGACGAGCTTTCTGAAGTCAACTCCCATCCTATGGCCCTCATGCAGTGCGAACAGTTCCTGCGCCGCCATCCCAACCTCAAGATAGTCGAGCATCTCGACACTGCCGGAAGTGCGAAAGAGATAGCAGAAGGGAAGCTGACCGGTCATGCCGCAGTCTGCGGTGAATATGCCGCGAATCTCTACGGCCTGAACATACTTGAAAAGAGCATCGAGACCAACAAGCGCAACTTCACCCGCTTCCTCATCATAGCCGACCCGCTGCTTGCATCGGAAATCGGACCGGCTGAGCGCGAAATCAACAAAGCTTCAATCGTATTCACCCTCCCCCACACACACGGAGCACTCTCAAAGGTGTTGACCATCCTCTCTTTCTACGACATCAATCTTTCGAAGATACAGTCGACCCCTATTGTCGGGCGCGAATGGGAATACAGATTCTATGTAGATGTCACTTTCGACAGCCTTGTACGCTACCATCAGGCCATAGAAGCTGTAAGACCCCTCATCAAAGACCTCAAGATACTCGGCGAGTATGCCGAAGCGGAGATAACCCATGCCTGAAAAAGCGAACGCAGGGCAAACTCATCAAAATCCAACGAAAAAATCATCAAACTCATGGAAATAAAACCCTCACAGAGAGTAGAGAATATCAAGGAATACTACTTCTCGACAAAACTTAAAGAAGTGGCGGCCATGAAGGCTGCCGGCGACGACGTGGTGTCGCTCGGAATCGGTGGACCGGACCGTCCTCCCCATCAGGCAGTCATCGACACAATGACCGAAGCGCTCAACTGCCCCTCCAACCACGGCTATCAGCCCCACGTCGGAGTGCCCGAACTGCGTGAAGGTTTTGCCCGTTGGTACAAGAAATGGTATGACGTTGACCTTGACCCGAAGTCGGAAATCCAGCCACTCATCGGCTCAAAGGAGGGTGTCACACACATCTCTCTCGCCTTCCTCAATCCCGGCGACGGTGTGCTCGTCCCCAACCCCGGCTATCCGACCTATTCCTCAATCAGTAAGCTCGTCGGCGCTGAGATATTCAACTACGACCTCGTCGAGGAGAGCGGATGGCAGCCGGACTTCGAAGCTCTGGAGAAGCTTCCGCTTGACCGCATAAAACTGATGTGGCTCAACTATCCCCACATGCCGACGGGTGCCCGCGCACGGATGGAGACTTTCGAGAAGGCCATCGCTTTCGGCAAGAAGCACGGCATAGTGATTGTCAACGACAACCCCTATTCTTTCATCCTCAACGACACTCCAATGAGCATCATGCAAGTGCCGGGAGCGAAAGAGATAGCCATAGAGATGAACTCGCTCAGTAAGAGCCACAACATGCCGGGATGGCGCGTCGGTATGGCTGCATCCAACCCCACATTCATCTCTTGGATACTCAAAGTAAAGAGCAATATTGACTCCGGACAGTTCAAACCTCTCATGCTTGCTGCGGCAAAGGCCCTCGAAGCCGACAAGGACTGGCACGACGAGGTCAACGCCGTCTACGCGTCGCGCCGCAAGGTGGCAGAGCAGATCATGGGTGAACTCGGTTGCACCTTCGATCCGACCCAAAGCGGACTCTTCCTCTGGGGAAAAATCAATGACCCGAATGTCACATCTGAAGCTCTCGCCGACCGTCTGCTCCATGAGGCGAAGGTGTTCCTCACTCCGGGATTCATCTTCGGTTCAAACGGTGAACGCTACATCCGCATCTCACTTTGCGCGACCGAGGAACGCATGACCGAAGCGCTCAACCGCATAAAGGCACTCAATACAAAATAAAAGAACTTATACATAGAATATAGAGAATTATGAACATGGAAAATATCAAGCCGCTCGCAATCGACGGAGTGGAACTCACCAAGCCTATCATCATCTCAGGTCCTTGCAGTGCCGAGACTGAGGAACAAGTGATGCAAACAGCCCGCGAACTCCTTCGCACAGGAGTCAAAATCTACCGCGCAGGCATCTGGAAACCCCGCACCAAGCCCGGAGGTTTCGAAGGTGTTGGCGTTCCCGGACTCGCATGGCTCAACAAGGTCCGCGAGGAGACCGGCTTGAAAATCTCGACTGAGGTAGCCAACCGAGGCCACGTCGAAGCAGCGCTTGAATATGACATCGACCTCCTCTGGATCGGTGCGCGCACATCGGCCAACCCGTTCGCAATGCAGGAAATCGCCGACGTGCTCCGTGAGAGCGGACGCGACATCCCCGTGCTCGTCAAGAATCCCGTGAACCCCGACCTCGAACTCTGGATCGGCGCTCTCGAACGCCTCTACAATGCCGGCATCACCCGTCTGGGTGTGATCCACAGAGGTTTCAGCACCTACGGCGAACACATCTACCGCAACCATCCCCAGTGGCGCATCCCCCTCGAACTCCGTATCCGCTACCCGCAGCTCCCCATTATCTGCGACCCGAGCCATATCGGAGGCAAGCGCGAACTCATTGCCTCACTTTCGCAGCAGGCACTCGACATGGGCTTCGACGGCCTCATCATTGAGAGCCACTGCAACCCCGACTGTGCATGGAGCGACAAGAACCAGCAAATCACACCTGAAGTGCTCGGCGTGATTCTCGATAACCTCGTGTACCGCGACGCACCGGTGCCCACTGAAAGCCTCGCACAGCTCCGTCGCCAGATTGACCAACTCGACAACGAGCTGGTGGAAATCCTCGCCAAGCGAATGAACATATCGCGCGAAATCGGTGCATACAAGAAGAACCACAACATGCCCGTCGTGCAGCCGGGACGTTACGGCGACATCATGCACACCCGCGTCAAGACCGCAGCCGCAGCCGGTGTCGACGAGGAATTCATGCGCAAGATTCTCTCGACAATCCATGAGGAATCCGTGAGAATCCAGGTTGAACTGACTGAAAACAAGAAGTAAAACAGAAAAACGGGGAGTCTGCCGGACATCACTCCCAACTGACACCGGCAGGCTCCCGAATATTTCGAAACATACAAAGAGATGAAAATTTTGATTCTCGGAGCCGGAAAGATGGGCAGCTTCTTCTGCGACCTCCTCTCGTTTGACCACGAAGTGGCAGTCTATGACCCCGACCATCAGCGCCTGCGCTTCACATTCAATGCACTCCGCTTCAAGGAACTAAGCGAAATCGAGGACTTCGAGCCACAGCTCGTAATCAACGCCTCGACTGTGAAGTACACTTTGCAGTCCTTCCAGGCTGTGCTCCCCTACCTCAAACCATCGTGCATCATCAGCGACATCGCATCTGTCAAGACAGGGCTGCCGGAGTTCTATGCCTCGTGCGGCCATCCTTTCGTCAGCACCCACCCGATGTTTGGCCCGACATTCGCCTCGCTCAGCAACCTCAGCAATGAAAACGCCATCATCATCAGCGAAGGCGACCATCTCGGCAAAGTGTTTTTCCGCGACCTCTACTCGCGTCTCCATCTCAACATCGTGGAGTATTCCTTCAAGGAGCATGACGAGACCATCGCATACTCCCTCTCGATACCCTTTGCCGCAACATTGGCATTTGCAGGAGTGATGAAACATCAGGAAGCACCCGGCACGACATTCAAGCGCCACATGCAGATTGCACGCGGCCTGATGTCGGAGGACGATTTTCTTGTCAGCGAAATCCTTTTCAATCCCAATACCCCCGAACAGATTGAAAAAATCCAGGAACAGATGGCCGAACTCCTCGAAATCATCAAGCACCGCGACAGCGAAGCCATGAAAGCCTACCTCGCAAGAGTGAGGGAACACATCAGATAAGAGTAGATTGTGGCAGATAAGAGTAGATTGTGGCTCTATAAATGAATTTGATGCGGAATCTCGGCATGAACCGAAATTCCGCATCTCTTGCTTACATATCTAATTTCAACAAAACTATTTCTTCATTTCAATACAATGATTTTTCATCTGATTTAGAATAATTAAATGGAGATTAAAGTAAAAAAACGATAAAGGCTAATAAATCTATACTTAAAAGATAAGTCTATAAATAAAAAGGTTTAAAACTGGAAGCCTTCAATCTCTGATGGAAAATCAGTCTTGCCGGAGTGGCTATAGCCATGATAGCCAAACAGAATGTTGAGGAGATGTGCCCTGCGCTCCGCTACCCAAATAATCAGGATAGACGAAATCAACTGCACAATACAAGTCACCGCACCAATGAGAAGGGCCTTGGCCTCCGTAGCTCCAAATTCAATAATTACTGTCGATGATGACACACACAAAATCAACACACTGAAAAAAGTAGCCCAAATTGAGACATTAAGCATATCCTTAATCAGACGGGGAACCTGAACAACAGATTCCTTACGCCATGAAAATAAAAATATATCTTTCTTACGCATCAGATTGAACATTGCATAGAGCGCGAAGGCATTGATGAAACCGGAAACAATAAATGGCATTTTTATTTGCGCAACATCATAAAATGCACAGATGAAGGATGATACCATACTGGCGATGTTCACTCCAATAAAAAAAAGCGGGAAAGCAATAAGACTCCACAGAATCCGACCGGAATAAGACGGATAGATAGTTCTGAACCTTGCACTAAGCGTAAGAATGAAAAATAAAACACATGCAGCCAGTACAGTTAGCCCGATAAGCGGATTAAGAAAAGGTTTTACCAACATCTCGGAATTTTCCGCATGGGCACATGGAATCACTGCAAAAAATGCAGTTCCTAACAACCAAAATTTTCGTTTCATAAAAACAATTCTATTTGCTACTTAAATAATGATGAATTAGATTTAGTTACTATTTATGGGCCCTGTTCCCTATAAGGCATTTATAAATCAGAATACAATATGAAACGAATGAAAAGTGGGGAACTCTTCGCTCTTTTTCAGAAGTGAAAGGCATCGCCAAACGCCCCGATCTGACTGAAAAAGACTGAATAAATGCCCCACTGAATCGCTATCAATGAGCCCGTAACGGACTTGATTGACTACAACGAAACAGAAGAGCGTCTAATCCTTCTTCTCTCAGATCATAAATTTGGCGATTTCATCACTTTAGAAAGAAAGCAAACGCTTTTCTTTAATCAACGGTATTTCTCCTCCATTGACAAGACAAAGTTACGCTTTTATTTTGGATTAGACACTCTTCAAGAGCATTTATTCTCCAAAAATAACTGATTTCTTTAAAATTCACCTCATCCTCATATAAAAATCCACTAAATATGAGTGCTATGGACCCCATAGCCGACAGACATAGTCCGTTTGCGAATTACAGAAGCTGCCGCACCATTCCGGATGGCAATCAAATGATTATTGATGTGAATTTGAGAGATTATACTGAAAATTCATAAACAAAGATAAAATTGAAAACGGTCAGAAATCCGGGGATTTCTGACCGTTTTCTGATATGTCGCTTATAAATTGCTTTATCAAACGTAAGACTATTATTTCGTAAGAACTGTTTTACACCGGGATAAGTTATTTAAGGGTCACGTTCTCGATGATGCAGTTTTCAATATTGGAGGTATTGAAGGTTTTGGATGGATCGACGGCCCAGATATCGCGGAATGTGAAGTTGGTGAGGGTATAGTCGTCGGTCTTCTTATCCTTATAGAACTCACGTGTGCATTCGAGATGGCCGTTGATAAATGTCACGTTGTCAACTCCAGATACAGGCATCGGATCGCGGTCTACCTTGTTGAAGAACTGGGTCCAGGTCTGAACCTCGACAGCATTGCGGACAGTGCCGGTCGCACCGTCAATGAGGACATTACGGTATTGCTGGGGAGTGTCAGGACGCATCTTGAAGAGTAGGACATGATAGGTGCCGTTGAACTTGCAGTCCTTAAGTATGACATTCGAACAATCCCAAGCCTCACTACCAAAGGTGACACCGGCATTTGTCTTGCCGAAGGTGCAGCGGTCAACTATGACACGGTTGACGCTACCGTTGCCGGCAATGGTATCGACGTAGGTACCCTTACCACCTTTGAGGCAGACACCGTCGTCGTTCACGTTCATGTAACAGTTGCTGACAAGGACATCGTTGCAGACATCAAGGTCAATGGCATCGGTACTCGGACCTTTGGGATAGCCGTCGGTCGGAGCGAGGATGGTGACACCGAGATATTTGATTCGCTCGCAATTATAAAGATGGTTTGTCCAAAATCCGGAATTGACCATGTGAATACCGCTGACTGTGACATCCTTTGAATTCGAGATATAAGCCATGCGCGGACGGAGTGCCTCAAGGTTCGTACACTTGCGGTTGACCTTGCGGCGGAGCCAGAATTCATCATAGAAACGATGACCGTTGCCGTCGATAGTACCCTCGCCGGAAATAGTGAAACCATCACACTTGTCGGCATTCACGAGAGCGGCGAAATAGTCGATTGTCTGACCTTCCAGACGGGTTTTCACTATTTCGTAGTGAGTGATGGCATCACTGCCCTTGAGCTTACCGCCTTTGAGGATGTGGAGATGTGTTCCCGGCTTGAAGAAGAGCGAACCGCTGAGGAAGGTACCTTCGGGAATGACAACCACGCCTCCGCCGTTGGCGGCAGCCTTGTCGATAACAGCCTGAATGGCCGCGGTCTGGATGACGGTACTGTCGCGGCCAACACCGTGGTCAGTAATCACATACTTCTTGCCAAGCTTATCGACTTTGGGAGCCTTCGTGTCGTTGAACCATGCCGGAACAGCGCTTCCGTCAGGAAAATTCTTGAACTCTGCATGAACACCGAGGGCAAAAGCCGACAGCAGCGCGAACATTATCGCCTTGGAGCTAAATTTCATAATAATCGGTTTATTAGAGATAAGATAGCGCAAAGGTACAAAAATTATGGCATTATCACCAAATAACCGTCAGCATCCAAAGCTCAATGAGAGCTTGGCAAGCGGGATTAGTTGAGATTCAACGACTCGCGGTAGGCGCTGGGGGTCTGGCCGGTCACACGCTTGAACATGCGCGAGAAGTGGGCAGGGTAGTCAAAGCCGAGGGAATAGGCTATGAGGCTGACATCCTCGGCGGAAGCTGCGAGGCGCTGCTTTGCAACTCCAATCATGTGGAGGGTTATGATTTCTTTCGGTGTCTTTCCGGTCTCCTTACGGATGAGATCGCCGAAATAGCCGGGCGAAAGGTTGGCCTGTTCGGCAAAATATGACACGTTGGGCATCACTGTGACAGGCTCACCGCTCTCATAATACTTTTTCAGACGCTGTTCGAACTGACGGACAACATCGGAGTTGACCTTGTGGCGTGTGATGAACTGACGGTCGTAGAAACGATGGAGATATTCGAGCAGAAGCTGGATATTGGCCGAAAGAAGCGAGGCCGAATGATGGTCGACCGGATGGTCAAGTTCGGCATCAATCTTCGCGAGGCAATCAAGGAAGATTGCGCGTTCCTCCTCCGAGAGATGCAGCGCCTCCATCTGGGAATAGTCGAAAAATGTGAACGATGAAATCTTATCGCCAAGAGGGGTGCCATAGATGAGATCCGGATGAAACATGAGCCCGACGACATCGGGGGCGGTCTCGACCTTATCCATCGACACATCAATCACACGTCCCGGCGAGAAACTGACAATCGAGCCTTCCTGATAGTCGTAATGCTTACGGCCATATTTAAGTGTGCAACTGATGCCATTTTTCAAAAAAAGCGCATAGACACCATAGTTTATCCTGACATTGTTGATCGACCGTGTGGCTTTCTTCAAATCAATGACTGTCACGAGTGGATGACGTGTGGTCAGACCATAAAGCTTATTGTAGGCATCTATTGAATCAAGATTAATGACTTTATTATTCTCCATGTGAGTGATATATGTGGATGTTAAGAGGGTGTCTAAATCTTCTGCAAAGATAGTTTATCCATTGTGATATAAGGCAACGTTCGGCAATATTGGTAAGCAAGTCCGCAATTATGTGAAGCCGTCCACGGTTATGAGAACCGACCACAGACAGGCATTCCGGGGACTGCTCAATTCCTGACGTAATTGCAAACATCCGGGTCAATCGGCTCCATGTGAATGGTTATGAGTGTGTTCTGTCCATATTTACCTTTCACTTTCCGTTCAGCCTCACTCGCGATGGCATGAGCCTCACACAATGAAATCGCACCGTCCATCTTGGCGTGGAGATCTATGGCAATCTCATTTCCTATACGGCGTGTGCGCATATTATGGATAGCCCTTACTCCGGGCACAGACATGAGCAATTCGCGGATTTCGTCCTCGTATGCATCCGGAAGAGAACTTTCAAGCAATTCGTCAATGCTCGGACGCATGATGTCGTAAGCGGCTTTTATAATGAAAAAGCTTACAACGATGGCTGCAAGCGGGTCGAGGATGCGCCACTTTTCCCCAAGAAACATTGCTCCACCGACACCGACAAAGGTGCCAAGCGATGAAATGGCATCGCTCCTATGGTGCCAGGCATTGGCAATCACAGCCTTTGAATTCAGTTTACGTCCCTCTCGGTCAGTGTAGCGATAAAGAATCTCTTTAGAGATGATTGAGATGACAGCGACCACAAGGGCAATCATTGTCGGTTTCGGAAGTTCATGGCCACTCACACTGTCAAACACCAGCCGGCAACCATTGACGAGCAGGGCGATTCCGGCAAGAGCGAGGATGAAGCCAATGACCATGGTGGCAAAAGTCTCAAATTTCCCATGACCGTATTCATGTCCCGCATCCCTCGGCTTCGAGGAGATTTTCACGAATATAAGGACAATGACATCCGTGACAAAATCCGAAAGCGAGTGGACTGCATCCGCTACCATGGCCGAACTGCGCCCCATGATACCGGCAATAAATTTCAACACAATGAGAACCGCATTGACAGCCGTACCCACCAACGTCACTTTATAAATCTCTTTCTCGCGCGGATTCATCAGCAAAAATATGTGTATATTTATATATATAATGGTTATCGAACCGTACCCCTGACATCCGGCAAAAGTGACTCGGACAGACCCGGTAGCAATCAAGGGACTAAGATAATCATTACAATACTTATCCCAACAATCAAAAACCGAGATTTAACGTTGTTTAACCCATTTTACTACCGGTGGGGTAGCAGGAATGGAATGCGCCCGGTCCACTACACTTTGCCGACGACCGACGCGCATTTCATAAATCCACCTCAAATATATTATAGACGATTCCTCTGCCGCCGAAGCCGTTTTTCTGGAGAAGCAGACCTTCGTTGAGATACAAGCCGTGGTCTTCGTTGCATATCCCGAAGTCGAAATACTTGGCTCCACCACACTCCTGAGTGATAATGTGATGGAAAAGCAGCGACAATGCCCCTGTCTTCCTGCCACTCTCGGATGCAGCTATGTATTGCGCATGTACACATGTCGGCGTGTAGTATAGCAATGAGCCTGCTATTATATCTCCGTCACAATCCGTGGCCGTAAACAGCCTTATATTTTCAGGGAAACGGGATTTCAGAAGCCGGATTTCATCCAGACTGTGCACAGGTTTGACGGAATGGCGCGACATCAGCACTTCCTCAAGCACATGCCAATATCCGCTGAGGTCATCACTCTCCTTTATGACAATGCCGGCCTTCATTGCCTTTGACATGTTGCGTCTGCTGCGCTCATCAAAACGATATGCGTTGTCAAGCTCTATCACCGACGACAGATTCGTCTCAACCAATCCGGCAGAGGCTCTGAACAAGGCATAATAATCTTCGTCAGAAGGATAACGGTGATAGATATAAGGTATCATCTTGTAGCGCAACTTCTTCAGCCCCTTTCCGCGATAGAAATCCACGGCAACAGCCATGACACTGAGAAGTTTTCCCCCATCAAGGCCATCTGGGGGCATAATGAAGCCACCGTAGGTAAGACCTCCGTGTGACACGACTGTCTCCCCGTTGACAGATGCAGGGAGCAGACAGATTATCCTGCCGTTCTTGCGCTGTCTGAAAACAAGGGAGCAATCCGTGAACCGGTCCTTGTGGTAGTCCATGTAAGGACGCTCGAACAAGAAGGTGCCATTGCGCGACTTTCTGACAAACTCATCCCACTCCTGCGCGCAGACATCGCTGTAGGATTCGACAATTATAGAGTCCTGCTCATCCATAACTTCTGTTTGCTTATTGCAGTTCGCCCCGTCCCTCGCGGATGATTTCAGGGGATGAACTGTCGGTAAGGTCTACCACAGTCGACGGTCCCGGAATCCAACCGGAATCTCCGTTGCCACTCTCTCCGTCGTCAATCAGCAGCGAGGCCACTCCTTCAAATGCGTTAGCAAGCTCATGAGCATCAAATTCCGGAATTTCATCGTCAACCTTAAGCGACGAAGAAAGTATCGGATGACCGAGACGCTCGGCAATCGCTCTCGTGATAGAATTATCCGGCACTCGTATGCCCACCTCCTTACGTCCCTTGAACACTTTCGGGAGGGATGTGGCAGCAGGAAGAATGAATGTGAACGGACCCGGAAGATTGGCACGGAGGATGCGGAATGCCTCATTGTCGATGCGGGCATACTCGCTCGCCATTGATATTCCGTCGCACACCACCGACAGGGTCTGCTTCTGCGGGTTGACACCCTTTATCTTACACAGGCGCTCAATCGCCGAATTGTTGAGGGCATCGCAGCCGATTGCATAGAGTGTGTCGGTCGGATAGATGATGACACCGCCATCTTTCAGACAATCGACAGCCTCGTCAAGATAGCGTTCATTAATGCTGGTCGGATACATCCTTAGAGTCTTCATGGGCATGGAATATGTTAAAGATTAGGTTTATACATATTGACCGAAATGTCTGTCGCATCGGCATACTTCTCAAGAAGCGCGACAGTGAAGGCGACGACATCATCGACAGGCATCTCAATGCCATAGATATTGATACAGATGAGCAGACGGGTGGTATCGATGTCGAGTTTCGTGCGCTCATTGTCGCTCGTCGGCGTACCGACGCCACCTGTGCCGTCGCGATAGACAGGCATGTTCGCGATGTTAAGCTCTCCGCGGCCTATACCATCGAACGGTTCCCCCTCGCGTCCCACGCCGAGAGTCATCACGTCGCCGTCAATCTTGCCGGCATCGAAACCTCCGATGGAATAGCCCGATTGCAGAGACACGAGATTGATGAGGTCAACCAGGGTATTGATGCGATATAGTTCCATCCCCTTCACGGCACGGCGCGAAAGCGCCTCGGCCGACGGACGGTAGCGGTTCGGTTCCTTTCCGCAAGCCTTGTAAGCCTCACGGGTGGCTTTGATTCCGGGACGTTTGTTTATGTCGGAAAGCTCCGTCACTTCGCGGAGATCCGATGCGGCGCGGTCAATGAGAGCCCAAAGTTCGTCAGGAGTGGGCTTATTTACCACTGTAGCCTCGATGGCAACAACCTGCAGTTCGGGCGCAATCTCGCCTATTATCGGTTCAAATCTGATTTCCATATAAGCATGTCGGTGATTCAGATGCAAAATTAGAACATTTTTATTGAATTAATTCAAACATTTATCGTAATTTTGCGCTCTAAAATGAGGCTTCTCTTCCGTTTTTCAATGCGAAAAGCGGCGAAAAGCCATACATTTCACTACCCACCTACCGACCGGACTCTATGCTTGAGATATACGATTTAGGAATGAGAATGGGACGTCGCGCACTGCTGACAATCGCCGGCACTGTGCGAGGCGAGAAGCCGTCGAAGTTCATCCGCTTCGCGCGCGGGCAGAAACAAGCGTTGCGCGAAGCTGAAAGTATTCTCGGCAATCTTGACCGGAACCGGCCGACGGTATGGATCCACGCCGCTTCGTTGGGCGAATTCGGCATAGCCCGTCCGATTATCAACCTACTTAAGGAAAGCTGCGACTGCAACATAGTCCTGACCTTCTTCTCCCCGACCGGCTATGAAGCGCTGAAAAATAAACTTCCGGCGGGAGTGGACGCAGTGCTCTATCTTCCCTTCGACACCTCGGCCAATGTCAACCGTTTTCTCGACCTCCTGCGCCCCGACTGCGCAGTCTTCATGGTCTCCGAATACTGGCACTGCTATCTCAACGAGCTGCACCGGCGCGCCATCCCAGCCTATCTCGTATCATCCGTCATCCGCAAGGACAGTGCATTCTTCAAATGGTATGGCAAGCTCTACCGCAAAAGCATCGGATGTTTCAAGGAGATTTTCGTTCTGAACGATGAATCACGCAAACTGCTCGAAAGTCTCGGAATCGATAATGTGACAGTCAACGGCGACCCGCTCTTCGACAATGTCACACTCGTCGCCTCCACGCCGTGGAAAGACAAAATTGTCGAGCAATTCACCGACCACCACAAGGTCTTTATCGCAGGAAGCCTCCACGACGACGAGGACCTGGAAATGGTGACACAGCTCGCCAACAAACACCGCGACACCCGCTTCATCATAGTCCCCCACGAAATCTCACCTTCAATCCTCCGTCACCTTGAAGAGAAACTGGAAGGCAAGATGCTTTTCTACTCCAAATGTGACAAGCATACGGATTTCAAGGACGCACAGGTGTTGGTGATAGACTTTGTCGGAGCTTTGGCCTACATCTACCGCTACGCGACATGGGCCTACGTCGGGGGTGGCTTCACCAAGCTCCTCCACAGTGTCATCGAGCCTGCGGTCTACGGTTTGCCTGTCGCTTTCGGGCCAAATGTCAAGCGCAAGGTGGTCACACGCGAAATGATGGAACTTGGAATAGGCAACATCACCGCAACTCCCGAAGAGCTCGACAAATGGTTCAGCAGTCTTAAGGACAACGATGCCCGGCTCCGCGAAATTGCCGAGAAAGCGGCCTTCTATGTAAGCAAAAATGCCGGTGCCACCCGGCGAGTAGTCAACAAAATCCAAGAGGAACTATGCGCGAAAAACTGAAATATGCTCTCTACCGCGGGACATTCGGCGCACTCTCCCTGCTCCCCTTCCCCGTTCTCTACGGCATCAGTGACTTCCTGTATCTCATCCTTGCAAAAGGGATGAAATACCGCCGCAAAATTGTGAGGCAGAATCTCCGCAATTCCTTCCCCGAAAAAGACGAGAAGGAACTTTGTGAAATTGAAAAGGACTTTTACCGGCAATTCACCGACAATATTGTAGAGACCGTCAAACTTCTCAATATGAGTGACCGTGAAGTCGACAAGCGCATCAAGGTCACAGGAGGCGAAATCGTCGACCGTCTCATCGGAGAGGGACATCCGGTTGTGCTCTATCTCGGTCACTATGCAAACTGGGAGTGGGTTCCCGCCATAGTCCGTCATTTCAACGCCCCTGAATTCTGCGCACAGGTCTACAAGCCTCTCCACGACAAAGCCTTTGACCGGCTGATGCTCAAAGTGCGTTCCCGCTTCAACCCGGTGTCGGTGCCGCAGAAACAGGTGTTCCGCACATTGATACGCTGGCGCAACGAAGGCCGGAAATTCATCACCGGATTCATCTCGGACCACCGTGCCAACATCTCCGTCTCCCACCACCGCACCACATTCCTCAACCAGATAACCCCCTTCAGCCCCGGTGGAGAAGAAATCGGCAACCGCATCAACGCCGCCTATCTCTACCTCGATGTCGAGAAACCAAAGCGCGGCCACTATCATTTCACCATCAAGGAGATAAAGCCGTCAGACATGACTGAAGAATCGCCCTACACCCGCCGCTACATGGAGATGCTTGAGGAAACCATCCGCCGCCGTCCCGGCCTGTGGCTGTGGTCACATCGCCGATGGAAATATAAATAAATCGTCAATCTGAATTTCAACAACTATACTTTTTTAACCCGTAACTCCTGCAAAATGAAAATAATCTGTGTGATTCCGGCCCGTGCCGAATCAAGCCGCTTCTTTGAAAAGCCCCTCGCGCTCATCTGCGGAAAGCCCATGATCCAATGGGTCTATGACCACTGCAAGGAAGTGGAAATGTTTGAAGAGGTCTATGTCGCTACCGACAGCGAAAAGATCAAGGCCGCAGCCGAATCCTTCGGAGCAAAGGTTGTGATGACCCGTTCGGACCACGACACGGCCACCGAACGCCTCTACGAGGTTTCAACCCGCATCGACGCAGACCTCTATGTGATGGTCAACGGCGACGAGCCTTTGCTCACCCGCGATGCCATCATACAGTGCATCCCCGCCGACCTGAAAGCCGACGACTTCTATGTCAGCAACCTCATGACCGACTTCACAAACCCTGTCGAGGTTGTCGATGCCACAAATCTGAAAATCGTCACCGCTAAGGATGACCGCTGCCTCTTCATCTCGCGCAGCCCCATCCCCTATCCCAAGGGAGCGATGGACTATGTGTTCCACAAATTCGTAGGCGTCGGAGCATTCACACGCAAGGCTCTTGACTTCTACCACAACACTCCGCGCGGCCCCATCGAGAAAATCGAGGAAAACGACTCTTTCCGCTTCCTCGAAAACCACAAGCCCATCTACTACTACAACTGCCACTGCAAATCGCTCTCGGTCGACAACCGCAAGGACATTGACGGTGTCGAGGCATATCTGAAGGAACTTAACAAGTAGTCAGCCAATGAGAATCCGCACAGATTTCCGCTCCCTCATAAAAGGCTATCAGCGCATCTCATTCTTCACGGGAAATTTCTCCCGCTACTTCATGCCTGATGCCCTTTTCCGCGCAATCTACCGCTTCGATGTCAATCGTCTCAGCTCCAAGGAGCTTGAGGCGATTGACCGACGCGTGGACTACTATGCCCGCTGCGGAGAGGGTGCGAAAATCAATGAGTCGGAAGCCGTGAGTGTCGGCGACTTCCACTTCCCGTGGAAAGCCAAACACAAGCTGACCACATATTTCTTTGACCTCTACGAGTGTGTGCGCTGTTTTCCCGACAGATGCCGTTTCACATATAAATTCGGAGACGTCGATTGGGACTTCCCGACCGTGACATTTGCCAAAGCGCGCCCCATCACCAACGGCAAAAGCAACACCGTCCTGATGCCGCTCAACAAGGTGCGCCATTTCCGCTTCATCACCGACACCCGCCGCTTCAGGGACAAGAAGGACATGATGATTTTCCGCAACGTGGTCCGCTGTCAGCCCCAGCGCTCACTCATGCTCGAAAAATACATCGACCATCCGATGTGTGACATTGGCCAAATCAATAAGGATGCGGCCGACCCGCGTTTCATCAAGCCCTACGTCCCGATGGAGGAGCAGCTCGACTACAAATTCATTGCAAGCATCGAAGGCCACGATGTGGCGACCAATCTGAAATGGGTGATGTCGTCCAACTCTGTGGCTGTCATGCCGCGTCCCCGCATAGAATCATGGTTCATGGAGGGAAAACTCATCCCGGATTACCATTACATCGAGATAAAACCGGACTACTCCGACCTCATCGAGAAACTGGAATACTACATCGCTCACCCTGAGAAAGCGGAGGCAATCATTGAACACGCCCACGCCTACGTCGATGAATTCCGTGACCGCGAACGCGAACTCCTGATAGCACGTCTGACCGCAGCCCGTTATTTCCGCCTCACCGGTCAGTTGCACTGATCATACAACATATCTGCATTGTAGGGACGCGCTGCAGCGCGTATGCCGGACAGACCACACAATTGGTATGCCGGACAGCCCTCACAACTCAAAACTCAAAACTCAAAACTCAAAACTCTCCCAAATGGCAAACGAAGAGAAACGCATACTGATAATCCGCCTGTCGGCTCTCGGCGACGTTGCAATGACCGTTCCGGCCATCTACTCCCTCGCCTTGCGCTATCCGGCTCTGAAAATCGACGTGGTGACACGCCCCTTCTTCGCACGTCTTTTCATAAATCCCCCTGCCAATGTCAATGTCATTGGCATTGATTTCAAGGGAGAGTACAAAGGTGTCCCAGGCACATTGAAACTCCTCAAACGCCTCGGCAAGCTGAAACCGGACTATGTTGCCGACCTCCACAACGTGCTCCGTTCATGGATTATCGACAACTACTTCCGTCTGCGTGGCGTGAAAGTCGAGATGGTCGACAAGATGCGCGACAAGCGTAAGGAACTGTTCCGCACCGGAGAGGCGCAACCGGCCTTCATCGACCGCTATGCCTCGGTGTTCGCGCGCCTTGGCTACCCGATAGAACTGACGTTCAAAAGCCTTTACGAAAACTCCACTCCGACTTTGCCATTTGAACCGGCCCGTCCGGCCATAGGCATAGCCCCGTTCGCACGCTATTTCAACAAGACCTACCCGGCAGAAATGATGCAGGAAGTCATCAGCAAACTCAGTGCGGAGGGCTATCACATCTATCTTTTCGGCGGACGCGGAGCCGAAGCTGAAGAGTTGCAAAAATGGGCAGCAAAAGCCGAGAACTGCACCTCTCTCGCGGGCACCTATCCCCTTGAAGATGAAATCGCGCTCATGGGGGCCATGAATGTAATGATAAGCATGGACTCGTCCAACCAACACATGGCCGCACTCGCCGGTACCCCGGTCATCAGCATCTGGGGAAGCACCATACCGGCCTGCGGATTCATGGGCTACGGACAGACGGCCGACCGCGCCGTATACCTCGACATACCTTGTCAGCCATGCACCGTCGGCGGCTCCCCGGAATGTCCGAAGGGCCATTTCGACTGTATGCGCAAACTATCCCCCGACATCATCGTCGAAAAAGTCAGACAAGTCACAGGCAAAAAATAATCTTGCATGTTTGGATTCGCTCTTTTCACCATTATATATTTCGTTTTCTGCACTGTATTTTTCGAAATCGTGCAGAAACCGCTTTTCGGTCTTTACAACCGGAGTGTCAACCCCGAAAAAACCACATTCAAGGATGTCCGCCAGGTCTATTCCCACGGCCTTGTGTCGGACCTCATCATAGCCTCATATCTCACGGCACTCCCACTTCTCATCAGCGCAATCCACACCATGCTTCCCTGTTTCAACGTCGGGGTTGTACTGACCGTCTACAATGTCGTCATCTCACTTGCCGTCGCGCTTATTTGTATCGCCGACACCCTGCTCTACCGATTCTGGAACTACAAGATTGACGCCTCGGTGTTCGTCTACCTGCGGTCGCTCAAAGGAGCCTTCGCAAGCGTGTCGACTGCATATCTCGTCGTTGCATTCTCAGTGGTGTTTGTCTGCGCCGGAATTTTCTTTGCAGGAGCGGAATTCATATCTGCGAAATGCTCTTCCGGCCTCCTTGCAGGCCCTTGGCTCGAATGGTGGAAGTGTCTGCTCGTCTTTCTCGTCATGGCTGTAATGACAGGCTTGCTTTTCGTAATCATCCGCGGGTTGAAAATCCGCCCGAACAATCCGAGTGTGGTCTACTACAGCAAAACCCCGTTTTTCAACCACTGGGCATTGAATCCGGCCTACAACATGATTTACTCCCTTGGAACTAAGGATGAATTCAAGGGCAAATTCCGCTTCTTTGACGAAAAGGAATGTGACGACATCCTCAATCCGCTATTCCCGACTTCCGGCACTCCGGAAAAGAAACTGCTGCGCACCGACAGGCCAAACATCCTGCTTGTGGTCTGGGAAAGCCTCGGGGCGGAATTCGTCCCCTCGCTCGGAGGGAAGAAGGATGTGGCGGTCAACTTCGACCGCATCGCCGACGACGGCGGCGTCCTTTTCACCCGCTGCACAGCCGGAAGTTTCCGCACTGACCGTGGACTCGTCTGCATACTAAGCGGCTACCTCGGACAGCCGACCACGAGCGTCATACGCTACACCCGCAAACTCCCCAACCTCCCGGCCCTGCCTCGCAGGTTGAAGGAGGAGGGCTATGTCACCACCGCCGTCCACGGAGGCGAACTGACAATAATGCACAAGTCGGACTACTACCTCGCCTCGGGCCACGACACTCTCGTCAGCCAGAAAGATTTCCCGACATCCGCACCGACATGCAAATGGGGCATTCAGGACGGCTACATGTTCGACTTTATCTATGACGACATAATGGAAAAGACCCGTAAGAGAGAGCGCTGGTTCACGACCTTCCAGACCCTCAGCTCCCACGAGCCTTTCACCGTCCCCTACAACCGGCTGCCCGACGACGAGGTCGGGAACTCATTCGCCTACACCGACCACTGCTTCGGCGAATTCGTCGACAGGATAAAGAAGACTCCCGCCTGGGACGACCTGCTCATCATCTGTGTGGCTGACCACGGCTACAATGCCTCCCACAATCCCGTGTCGCGTCAGAAATATGCCCATATCCCCATCCTCCTCACCGGAGGAGCCTTGGCTGAGAGCGGACGCATCGACACCATCATGAGCCAGACCGACCTCGCGGCCACACTGTTGGGACAGATGAACCTCCCTCACGACGAATTCATCTTCAGCCGCGACATCCTCGCCGACACATATAAGGAACCATTCTCTTTCCACACATACACCAACGGCTTCATGCTGACCGACGAACGCGGCTCGACGATTGTCGACAACGTATCAGACGAAGCCATCGAAGGAGCCGACCCCGGACGCGAACGCAAGGGCCGCGCCATCCTTCAGAAACTCTACGAAGATTTAGCGAACAGATAAGAGTGGGTCTAAACCGCAAACAAGACAATCAAGTGAAAACAACAATGTATAATTCAGGTAACTATTACACAAGAAAAAACTACAGATTCATCGACTCCAACCCTGTCGGGCTGATTCTCAACCTGCTTTGGGTCTACATCTGTTATGAAGTGTGCCGTCTGTGTTTCCTTTTTGAAAACTGGAGCCTCTTCAGCGCCAACATGTCATGGTCAACCTTCTATCATATCACCCTCGGAGGTTTCCGCTTCGACACCTCGGCGATTTTCTATACAAACGCACTCGTCATACTTCTCTATCTGTTTCCTCTTCACTTCAAGGAAACAGGATGGTTCCGTATGTTGACCAAATGGCTCTATGTCATCATCAACTCCATAGCCATTTTTGCCAATCTTGCCGATTCGGTATTCTTCGAGTTCCGCAAACACCGCTCGTCGATGGCCCTCTTTCAGGAGTTCCAGGGCGACAACAACATAGGCGGCATCGTCGGGGTCGAAATCGCAAGCCATTGGTATTTCGTCATCCTCGCCGCCCTGATGATATTCTTCCTGTGGAAATGCTACCGCTTCCCGGGAACACCGGTCAAACCACGCAAACGCTATTATGTCACCCAGATTGTGACATTGCTGCTCATCACTCCTATAGCCGTCTGCGGAATGCGCGGCAACACCTTCCTGACCGCCACGCGTCCCATCTCGGTCAACTATGCCCACAAGTTCGTCACTGAGCCTATCCAGACCGGTATTGTACTCAACACACCCTTCTCGATGATACGCACGGTCAATCAGATTGCCGTGCAGACACCACGGCTGTTTGAGAGCGAGGAGGAACTGGAGGCTGTCTACAGTCCATTGCATATCCCCGCCGATTCGCTGACCGTCCGGAAGAAAAACATTGTAATCTTCATCGTCGAAAGTTTCGCCCAGGAATTTGTCGGCGCACTCAACAAGGACCTCGACAACGGAACATACAAGGGCTACACCCCCTTCACCGACTCGCTCCTCCAGCAAAGCCTTTATTTCGACCAGACATTCGCCAACGGCGGTTTCAGCATCGACGCAATCCCCTCGGTACTCGCGTCCATCCCCCGAATGGACCGTCCATTCGTCCTCTCGCCCCACTCCCTCAACCACATCAATTCACTCGCAAGCGAGGTGAAGAACATGGGCTACACCACAGCCTTCTTCCACGGAGCCGACAATGAGTCGCTCGGCTTCAATGCCTTTGTGAAGCAGGCAGGTGTCGAGAAATATTTCGGCAAAAACGAATTCGTGGCCGATTCCCGTTTCGGCGGCATGAAGGAGTTTGACGGCAAATGGGGCATCTGGGACGAACCCTTCCTCCAGTTCTTCTGTGCAGAACTCAGCGAACTCCCGCAGCCGTTCATGGCAAGCATCTTCACCCTGTCCTCACACCATCCCTTCGCCGTTCCGGAAAAATACAAGGATGTGTTTGTTGACGAAGGTCTCCACAAGCTCCATAAGTGCATCCGCTACACTGACTATTCAATCAAACGCTTCTTCGAGAGCGCGCGCAAGCAGCCGTGGTTCAACAACACCATCTTCATCCTCACAGCCGACCATGCAAGCAGCAAGCGCACCCACGATGTCTACATGGGTGAGGTCGGAGGCTTCCGCGTTCCCATCATCATATACGATCCCTCCGGCGAACTCCCCACAGGCCGTCAGCCCGGCATCATGCAGCAGATGGACATCATGCCCACCATGCTCAACTACATCGGCTATGACCGTCCATACATCGCATTCGGCAAAGACATGTTCAACACCCCTGTCGAAGAGACTTGGGCCTTCAACTGGGACTTCTATCCTCAGTTCTTCAAAGGCGACTATGTGATGCGCATGGAAAATGGCCGCGACATCTCAGAAATCTACAACTACCGCGAGGACCCGCTCCTCAAAAACAATCTGAAGGGAAAAATGCCCGAAAATCTCGAACAAGAGATGTATGTGCAGATGTGTGCCATAATCCAAAGCTACATGGACCGAATGAACGCCGACAACGTGACTGTGAAAACAGAATAATAACACATACGATATTAAATTGCGATAGCGATAAATTCTTTAATTTGTTGCTATCGCTATTATGAATAAACCTATTATGTTTACCACCGTTCTTGTAATCACCACATATAACCGTCCTGACGCTCTTGACATGGTTCTTGAAAGCGTAAAATGCCAGACTATGCTTCCCGATGAAATCTTGATAGCCGACGACGGCTCCGGGAAAGAAACCGAAAATCTTGTCAACAGATGGAAAAATGATGAAACAATCGGTCATCTTATCCGCCATATATGGCAACCAGACGAGGGATTCAGGCTCTCGGCGATAAGAAACCGTGCGATTGCCGCCACAGATAAAGATTATATCATTCAAATCGACGGAGATATTATCTTGCATCGCCGTTTCATCGAAGACCATAAGAGGATTGCACGTCCTGATTATGTAGTCAAGGGGTCTCGCGTAAGACTTTCTGAGAAACTCTCTTCAAAAATTTGTAATACACACCGGCTCAAGATTCCCGGACCTTTATCGAAAGGAGTATTAAAAGACAGATCCAAGGCCATCCGCTTATTATGGCTCTCAAACATATTCCTTGACAGATTCAAACCACATAGCTACTATGCGCTCGGATGCAATATGGCTTTCTGGCGCAAAGATGCACTTAAAATCAACGGATTCGACGAATCATTTGCCGGTTGGGGACATGAGGATTCTGATTTTATGTTCCGTCTAAGCCGTATTGGCATAAAAAAATGTGACCTTCGCTATGCAGGCATCCAGTTTCACCTATATCATAAGACTAATGGAGATGGACTCGGGAACCTTGATTTCCTAAAAAAACGCAATAGTGAGGGAATAATCAAAGCTGTCAAAGGTATTGACCAATACCTTTGACAAGAAAATCAAGCCTTCATCACCACACGGCAGACCGGCTCGTTGACAGCACCCATCTGCTGTTTGTAAGGCTCCTCTCCACGGCATAGGTCGAAATCCTTTACACCGCGCTCATAGCACCACTTCATGATTTCCTTGAGCATGAGAATACCCGGTGCGTGGGCGCGCTGTTCGGTATCTATGGCAAGCTTCGGGACGAGGATATAGCCGTCGTGGAGATAGAGGAAAGCGAAAGCCGCCGGCTCACCGTTTATCTCGAACGAAAACAGGACTGTCTCATCAAGTTCCTTGAAACTCTCCATCTTCAATCCTCCCGAACACTCCTTACGCACTTCCCACGCACAGACGAGTTTGCGGAGAGCGGTAATCTCCCGTTTGCGCCACACATTCTTGCGCATAAAGAAAAGCTTCCATATCTTCCTCCAATACTCTGCGGAAGGTGCTGAATGGCGGGTGAATACCTTCAGTTCACAGGTGAGGTCGCCATGCTTGAAATGATTGCTGCGTGTCTGGATATTGTGGCGCAGCTTTTTGTTGAGAGAGGCATAGTAGGCATCGAAATTTTCAAATTCACACAGCGGGATATGATAGCTGCCACGCTCCGAATAGGATGCACCGGGAAGAGCAGCCAAAGCGCGGGTAAAATCAGTATCGGTCGGCATGTCAAACAGCCTGAGTTTCTTCCCCTTGTATCGCGCACGGATAAAATCGGCAAGCGCGATGAACACCTCTTCCTTTTCAGCGACTCCGTGCCACGGAGAAACCACATTATTGACACCGGACGTGCGCCATGATGTCATCTCGACCTTCCCGGACGACACCATCAGAGGCATTATGGCCACAGGCTTACCATCCTGTTTCGCAAGGATGTATTCAATATGTTTAAGCCCCAACTTCACAGCAACCTTCCGGCTATTGTAGCGCTCAACAAACTCATTCCATCTGTAGGTCTGATAGAATGTGTAGTCGATTTTAGGCATTCTGCCATCGGCAATCCTGATGTTGGCTAAAGCATCAAAATCGTTCCATATTTCCTTAAGAGGTGCAATAGTCCTGTGAATCTCGAAGGTGACTTCTCCCATAGCGGTCGGTTAGTGAATCATATCAATAATACTATGCAAATTTAGCCCAAAATAACCATACCGCCAAATCCGAATGCCCCATCTCAGGGAGGTAAGTGCAAACATGCAGTCTGCTACATGTGGGATACCATGTACATGAGATGATGACCACATGCATGAGATGACGACCACATGCATGAGATACCCGACAGGAGCAGCAGCGGGTGTCCGACAGGACACCGATTTTTCCGTAACTCCGTACATCGAAGCGAAGCGTAGATGTGCGGGGAGAGATGTGCACTATAAGAGAAGGTGTCTGCAAGACACCGATTTACCATACTGAAAGACAATCCTGACTGCCTCATGCAGACGACCACATGCATAAGATGCCCACATGCCTGATAGGAGCTGCCGCGGGTGTCCGACAGGACACCGATTTTTCCGTAACCCCGTACATCGAAGCGCAGCGGAGATGTGCGGGGATAGATAATATCTCAAAAAAAGATGTCCGGAGGACATCGATTATCGTGTCATAAGGGCTATCCAGAATGGTAAATCGGTGTCTTACAGACACCATTCTATATAGAACTTGGACGTCCCCTGCACATCTTCGCTTCGCTACGATGTACAGGGTTACGAAGAAATCGATGTCCTACGGACATCCAAGCCTGATTCACTTTTCCATGATTTTAGTTAGCTGATATGGCCACACCCACAGACCCTATCATACATCACTCCATTCATAGGCCCTACCATGCATCACTCCATCCATAGACCCTACTATTCATCTCTTACACCATCAAGCAGCGCAATGACACATTTCAAAGCCTACCGCGGAAATAGGCTATCGCATCGCGCTGAATCTTGGAGCGCATCAGATAATTGCAGCCGAGATAGAGGGCCAGTGCCGTCAAGCCCTGCATGATACAGATGGCAAGCGGATGGACATCTAGTTGACCTATCAGCAAGCACGGCACCATTATCAATGCCGTCAGCACGCAGTAAGGCGCGAGGTCAAAAAGATAAGCCCACAGCGACCGGCGCGTAAGACGTATGACATAGTAAAGCGTCGCTCCCCATGTCAGAGCCGACGCAATGAACTGGCCGAAAAGCAGATATTTCAATCCCTCGACGGGCGACTCCGGAGTCTCCAAGCCAATGTAAGGCAGGACAAGAATAATCGCGACAACAGCCGTGACATCGCGCACCACCTCCGTCACGACAAGCAGCTTCGCCTTGCCGAGCCCGAGAATGAAATTGCGATAGAGGAGCATCAGCACAGTGAAAATACCCTGGCCGAGTAAAATCTGAAAGAGCGGTATCGACGGATCCCACTTCGTCCCGAAAAGAGTATGGAAAATCGGAGCGGCCATGACGACCAGCAATCCCATTGCAGGAAACAGAAGATAGGCAGTGAAACGATGCGTCTTCGCACACATCCGTGCATAACGCTCCCCATCGTCCTGCACCTTTGAGAGAAGAGGGAGAAAAGAAGCCGTCAGCACCTGCGAGAGCGACATGACTCCCATTTTGCTCCATTTGTCAGCCTGACCATAGTAGCCCAAAGGCGCGAGTCCGACTTTAAGACCGATAAAAAATCCGGAAATATTCTGGAAAGCGGTGTTGAGAAACGATGTGACCATCACTCCGCTACCTACAGCGAAACAGCTCCTCAGCGACTCCATCGAGAAAGCATATAGAGGCCTCCAGCCACCTGTCAACCAAAGGATAAGCGACTTGACCGACGCAATAGCTATGTTCTGCCACACTATGGCCCATGCGCCCCACCCCGTGACGGCCATGTAGATACCGATGACCGACCCGGCTATAAGACCGACGGAATTACTGACCGCCACCATCTTAACCTCCATCCGCTTCATCAGCATATTGGTCTGAACGATAGCACTTGCATTGAGTATGAACGACAGGAACATCACCCTCGCAAGGGGAATCAGACGCTCATCCCCGCCGAAAAGCGTTGCAATCCACGGAGATGCGAAAAAAAGGATTATATAAAGCACAACGGCCGTGCCGAGGTTGAACCACAGCACGGTCGAGTAGTCGAGGCGGGTCGGATCCTTGCGCTGAATGAGCGCCGACGAGAACCCGCTGTCAATAAAAAGCGATGCAAATGCCTGAAAGACAAGTATGGCGGTGACAAGGCCGAAATCCTCCTGCGAGAGCATCCTCGCAAGCACTATACCGGTGACGGCATAAAGCACCTGGGACGACACACGGTCAATCACGTTCCACTTGATGGTACGCGCGACCGCAATCTTCAGATTACCCTCCTCGCCGGAATTTCCGCTCATCTGTCAAGTCAGTATGGATTCGGATGGAGGATTTATTTACCGAAGGGGAAGGTCTTGATACCGACAGAGCGGTTCTTGATTTCGGGCGATCCCTTGTAGTAGACCTTTGTGCTTCCGGCACCCATCACGGTGAACGATTTGGTTGCCCACAATCCGATTGAGCCGGTCCCACCGGCCTTCACGCTTGCAGTCTGAGCCTGCAGGTCGTCGGCCTGAATCACACCTGTGCCCATGAAATTGAAATTGGCATGGTCACACACACCGGTGATGGCGAGAGTTCCGTTTCCGGTCGAGATTGCGGCTCCGACCTCGGTAGCTTTCACATCGTGGACCGAAATGCGGCCGTTGCCGATGAGTTTTGCAGAGAATTTCGGTCCTTGAGCCACATTCACCACCTTCACGAGCGAATCGCCAGAATTCTCGACCTTGGTGAGATATGTCGAATAGACAGTGATGACCGGGAGATTGGCCGTCCCGACATTCTCTGTCGAAATCTGCATGGAAAGTTTGCCTTTCTTGTTATTGAAAATGAAGGCCGAAGCCTGAGATGAAGGGCAGGTGAAGACAGCCAGACCGGCAGAGTCGGGATGGCAGGAATAGACGACGTTGATACCGTCGACCACCTTGAGTTCATGGAATTCACCTACATTAAGCTCATACTTCACGAGATCAGCTGAATATGCGCTCACGAAGCCAAGCAAGAGCAGAAGAGAGAAAAAAGCTTTCTTGTTCATTTTCATTCTTGGTTTGATTGGTTTTCTGTTACTATTTCTTCGACGCGGGCAAGCACGGCGAGAAGATCGTCGAGCGTGGAGGCGCGGAGCATTTCTATTCGTGTGTTGCGAAAATTGGCAATCCCCTTGAAAAGCGGGGAGGCAGCAAGATGACGGCGGATGTGAAGGATGCCGCGATATTCGTCAATCCTGTCGACACTCTCGCGAATCTGACGGCGGATAAGGTCAAACTTCTCCTTTACGCCAAGCGGAGCATTGCCGTCGGAGTCAATCAGACTGCGGATGTCGCGGAAAATCCATGGCGCGCCTATCGATGCACGGCCAACCATCACACCGTCCACTCCGTAACGGTCAAAGGCATCGCGGGCAAGCTCCGGGGTGGTGATGTCGCCGTTGCCGATGAGAGGGATGGTCAGACGTGGATTCTCCTTCACCCGCGCAATCATCTCCCAGTCGGCTGAGCCGTTATACATCTGCGAACGGGTCCTGCCGTGGACTGTAAGGGCCCGAATGCCGCAATCCTGGAGCTGTTCGGCAAGAGTAACGATTATTTTCGACTCATGGTCCCAGCCGAGACGGGTCTTAACAGTCACCGGGAGCTTCACAGCATCCACTACTGCACGGGTTATCTCAAGCATCTTAGGAATATCGCGGAGCATACCGGCACCCGCACCCTTTCCGGCAACCTTCTTGACAGGACATCCGAAATTGATGTCGATGATGTCAGGCCCGGCAGCCTCGACAATCCGCGCAGCCTCAACCATAGGCTCGACCTCACGTCCATAAATCTGAATGGCCGTGGGACGTTCACCGGGGTCAATTGAAAGCTTCCGCGTTGTCGACGGTATGTCGCGCACAAGTGCATCGGCACTCACAAATTCAGTGTAGACCATGGAAGCCCCCTGCTCCTTACACATCAGGCGAAAAGAGCGGTCGGTCACATCTTCCATAGGAGCGAGCATCACCGGACGCTCCCCTAAATCTATATTTGCTATCTTCATGAGTGAACTGAAAAAATCCTTTCCATCGAAGCCTGTCGCGACCGGTTCAAACCGCCCGGACTGACTTCAAGGACAAAATTAGCTATTTTTTCTTTATTTTAGCCGTTAATAATCGTCAAATGCCATCAAAATGGTCAAAAATGCAAATTTCAATAGAAAACCGCACAAAAAAAAGAAGCTGGTCGCTCTGTCTGAGCAATCAGCTTGATTTTTTCTTTTGTCTGTAAAAGTGCGACTATGTCGGCCGAAATTATTCAGCAGCAGCTACAGAGTCAGCGGGAGCAGCTACGCTGTCAGCGGGAACTGAATCAGCAACAACTACTTCTTCAACAGCAACTTCTTCTACTACAGCAGCAGAGTCAGCAGCAGCGGCAGCCTTGTCAGAAGAACCGCAAGAGAAAAGTGATGCGCTGAAAACGACAGCGAGTAATAAAACTAACTTTTTCATTTTTTCTTTTTGATTAAATTATAAAACAATTTTAAGCTTCAAAAACACCGCAAAGGTAAGACATTTTATTTACTTACCAAACTTTTTTTTAGAGTTTTTTCTTTTGGCCCCTAATTTTTAGCAAAAAAGTATAAAAATTTGTCATTTATTAAACCTTATTTTAACATTTAGTCACCGATATAGCCATTTTAACACACTGTAGTCACGACAGCAAGCTTTTCGCATTTTCATGGAAAAACACTATATTTGTAGCTTCCAAACAGGAATTTATACACATATTTTAAATAAACAATATTAATAATGCTTGCCAAACGCATAATCCCATGTCTTGACGTCAAGGACGGACGCACCGTAAAGGGTGTGAATTTTGTCGGGCTGACCGATGTCGGCGACCCGGTTGAACTCGGTGCGCGCTATGCCCGGGAAGAAGCTGACGAACTTGTGTTTCTCGACATCAGCGCAACACTTGAGGGCCGGAACACATTCGCTCAGCTCGTGAGCCGTATTGCCGACCGCCTCAACATCCCCTTCACAGTCGGCGGTGGCATTGCCACGCTTGACGATGCCTCTCGCCTCCTCGATGCAGGTGCCGACAAGATAACTGTCAATTCCGCCGCCGTCCGCAATCCTCAGTTGATTTCGGAAATCGCCACCCGCTACGGAAGCCAGTTTGTGGTCGTAGCGATAGATGCTCGTCTGACCGACGACGGCATCTGGCATGTCACCACCCACGGAGGAAACCGCCTGAGCGACCGCGAGCTCTTCAGTTGGGCGCGCGAGGCCGAACAGAACGGCGCGGGAGAAATTATGTTTACATCCATGAACCACGACGGCACCCGCTCAGGCTACCCCTGCGATGTATTTGCCCGTCTCGCCGCAGAAGTCAATATCCCCATCATAGCATCCGGAGGAGCCGGTTCGGTGGATGATATTGCCGAAGTACTGACCCTCGGAAAAGCCGACGCAGCCCTCGCCGCATCAATATTCCACTACGGAGAAATCTCAATCTCAGACCTTAAAAAAGAACTCAACACCCGAAATATACCCGTTAGACTATGACTTTCGACGATTTCAAACTCGATAAATGTGCCGACGGCCTCCTACCCGTAATCATTCAGGACTCCGTCACACTCCGTGTGCTCATGCTCGGCTACATGAACCGCGAGGCATTCGACCTCACGCTATCATCCGGCCATGTGACATTCTACAGCCGCACACGCTCCTGCCTCTGGACCAAAGGCGAAACGAGCGGCCACTTCCTTGACGTGGTTGACATGTATGCCGACTGTGACGGCGACACCTTATTAATAAAGGCCATCCCCCACGGCCCGACCTGCCACCGTGGCACCGTCTCCTGTTTTGACACCCCGGCGGAGGATGGCTTCATCCGTTCGCTGTCGGCTCTCGTACGGCAGCGCCACGCCGAGATGCCCGAGGACAGCTACACGACCAAACTTTTCATAAAGGGCGTGAAAAAAATCGCACAGAAAGTCGGCGAGGAAGCCGTCGAATCAGTCGTGGAAGCCGTCGACGGCAACAAGGACCGATTCACCTACGAAGCCTGCGACCTCATCTACCACCTCCTCGTCCTCGTCGAACAGATGGGAATCAGCCTTCCGGAACTCGAAAAAGAACTCCTCCGCCGCCACTCGTAATCCTCACACTCCAAGAACCATCGAGGCCAACCGGACGTTTGAAAGGAGGTGACGGCAACGTGATTAAAATTGCCGTCCGCCCCGATTGATTAAGAAGGTCTTTATTAAACCCAAGCACAATGAACCTACTGCTCAACATTATATGGGTGGTCTTCGGAGGACTGATGATCGCCATTGAATATGCTATTTCCAGCCTGCTGATGATGGTCACCATAATCGGTATCCCTTTCGGATTGCAGACGCTGAAACTTGCAGCGCTTGCTCTGTGGCCTTTCGGCACACAAATCGTCGACACCTCCTGGCCGTCGGGCTGCCTCGCCGGCATCATGAACGTCATCTGGTGGTTTGTCGGTGGAGTGCCGATTGCTTTGACCCACCTTTGCTGGGGTCTCATCTTCTGTGTGACTGTAGTCGGGATTCCTTTCGGCCTCCAGCATTTCAAACTGATGAAACTCGCCCTGTTCCCCTTCGGCAACTCCGTCAACTGACCTTCATCCGACAACAGCAGTCATTCCTTTACATCCAACCTTCCCCCAGCCAATCACTTTTCGCATGACAATCAACAGTCTTTCCAACATACCCTTTGAATCGGTCCTCGAAGCGTTTCAGAAAGCATTTTGCGATTATGCCGTTGAATTCAACCGCAAACAGATCGCCGATATGCTTGTGAGGCGCGGTTTCTGTCCGCATCTTTCATTCGCTGCTTTTGAAAACGACGAAATCGTGGCATTCACCCTGAACGGCGCCGGACCATACAACGGCATCACGAGTTGTTACGATTGCGGAACAGGCACACTGCCGGCATTCAGAGGCCAAGGGATAGCCGGACAACTGTTCAGATATTCCATACCTTACCTGAAAGAAGCAGGAATAAAGCAATACGTCCTTGAGGTGCTCCAAGACAACACTGCCGCCATAAATGTCTATCGGGCCAACGGTTTTGAAATCACATCGGAATACGATTGCTACAATCAGTCCATCGATAGACTCCGGCTTGACAGACCCTATCCCGACCGGATCGAGTTTCACCCGCTCCAACCCGAAGCGCTCAGCGGAATGGAACACTTCTGTGACTTCAAGCCGTCATGGCAAAATGACCTCAATTCGATTTCAAGAGGGAAACACGGACTTTTGATAAGCGGAGCCTTCCTTGACGGAAATCCGGTGGGCTACTGCGTGCTTGATCCCGTCTCCGGAGATGTCACTCAAATAGCCGTCGACCGTCAACATCGCAGACAAGGTATAGCCACTGCCCTACTCGCCAACAGCCTGAAAGCAGCAGAGTCTCCATCCATCAAGATCCTCAACATCGACACGAACGAGAAAACCCTCCCGGCCTTCCTTTTATCACTCGGCGTGGAAAAGGGATTGTCGCAATTCGCGATGTGCCGAAATATTTGAACTTTGGCGTTCCTAACTGGACAAGTCTCATTCTGATGTGGAGGATTTACACCTTATTATATATAGGAGAGCTTTGCTTCATTTATAGTACACCTTATTATATATAGAAAACATATTCTCACTTATGGCCAATATGCCGCTCCATTTCGGAGCGGCATTTCTTTATAGGATAGATTTGCAGAGTTGAAAGCTGAAGCCAATGGCCAGAGCTTGCTCACGGTCATTACAGCTATGCATTTTGTAAATATCAACGCCATATTTTTTCGATTGGCCGCTGTCGCGACAAAAAATCATCATGCAAAACAAGACACATGACATGATGAACAGGACACACATGGCATGATGAAGAAATTTTTCACTTCATCACAACACAAAATCAAAAAAATTTCTCCACCCCATCACATATTTTTCACGGTCCATACGAAATTTTAGAAAAATTTGTCGAAATTTTTCTTCATCGCCACATTCACCGATTATGACCAATACGTAATAGCCAAAACACACTGAAAACCAATTCAAAAGCCGATTCCAGAATAGTAAAACCAGCCCTCAAAACGCATCAAAAACCCCATTCTGATGCCTCCAAAAAGGGTTTCGTGCTATTTTTTTTGAAAAAAGTTTCGAAAAAATTTGGTGGATTCAGAATTTACCCCTACCTTTGCACTGTCAAAAGGAAACAACACCACTCCTAATGACAAAACGAAATAAAAATTGCCTTGTGGTGTAATGGTAGCACGTCGGATTCTGGTTCCGCCTGTGAGGGTTCGAATCCTTCCAAGGCAACAAAAGAAAGAGTTAAATCTTAAGATTTTAACTCTTTCTTTTTTAGTCTCTCACACAACTAATATATAAGGTATTTAATTTAAAGCGTAGTCACAAATTCCTATTCGGCGCATGGTAAAAAAGGGCGCATGGTAAAAAACCAGTGTTTTCCATGCGCCTTCTATTCCTGTAGTAAAAAGAATGACCGAAAACGCCTGAGCATCATTCGCTACGGTTTAATCGATAGAATACACGGAGAGCATCATGTATTTGGACTTCGCAGTATATATCCCACATAAACCAATACTTCAACCGGGAAAGAGAAACGCCCCAAGCGCAACCTCATCTACTATTATCTATACTCTATACTTTAATCTCTATACTATAAAAAATAATCTCTATACTCTAAAAAATCTCTATACTACAACGATAACCCTACAATAAATCCCTGAGAAATGCTACTATGTCCTCTTTTTCAGGGGTGGAGAGTTTCTTTCTTATTGATGATTTACGGACATATATTGTCGAGGTTGTCTGGCCTGTTATAACACTGATCTCCTTTGTCGAGAAACCCGCCATCATCAATACGATTATCTGCTCCTCCTTATTGTTGAGCACAGCGCCATATTGACTGTGAAGCTTATCATAGAATCCCGAATAAAGATTGTTGATTATCTCAAAGATATTTTCCCAATCAACGAGTCCACCATCGGTATCACCATCAATCGAAGATATTCGCCGGAGCATCTCGCGGTTCTGTTCAGTTGGAGTCTCTGCCACCATCTTGATAATGCCGAGCTGCTGAAGCATTGCCCGGCGCAATGATGCGAGATTGTCAACAGTTACGGATGAAAGTGTGGCAGAATTTGCATTGAATTCATCAACCATTTTCTGCAATGCTTCTATCCTCTCTTCATTCTCTCGTTCGCGATGACGGCGCAACCTTATCACCCACATAGCTCCGACAGCAATAAGGAAAGCCATGAAGGTAACGACAAGAATGACCACCGTCTTATGCTCATTTTCCGCTTTGAGTGAAAGCGCACGGCTCTGCTGCTGCAACGCACCACGCTCTGACTCCCATTGCGAAGCTTTCATGCGGTTGAAACGCTCCCTCTGACGATTGTTGAGACTATTGACATGCTCAAGTTTCATCCTCCCTGTCTCCTTGAAATCAATCATGACATGCAGAAGATTGCTGTAGCTTCTGTAATAGGTGTCGTCATCACTCCTGAGCCGTGAAGCGAAACTGTCAGCCAAAGCGAGTTCACGGCTTGCCAAGTTCCTGTCGCCAAGATTCAAAAAATTCATTGCACGTTGCAGATGCAGATAGTCGGCAGCACCATTGTCGGGTGACGACTTGCTGAAAATCCCGGCCACGGCATCGTTGCTCTCAATACTCCGGCCCATTTCAGCCAATATCTGAGCACGCTGGAATTCAAAGAGAAATTGCTTATCACCCCACCTCTTAGCGCGGGCATAATCGATGAGTCCGTCTGTGAGCAGGAGAGCGGAATCAGGGAGATAGGCATTTTCGTAGGCACTGATGAGCATACATGTGGCTTCTATTTTCCTCATGGAATCAGTCTCAATCTCCAAAAGTCTTCTGGCCAAAGGAATAAGCTCCCGGCCCTGATACTCAGCCGCTCCGAGCAATACGCGGATACGCAGAGTCTGCACCAAAAGCGAATCAGCCACACCATTCAGAGTGACAATAGAATCAAACATTCTGATGGCACCAGGGGTATCGCCGACCCAGAATTTATACCACGCCGATGCCGTGGCACTTCTTATATCCCTCACCATATCCTTACCGCGATAATACTCATGCGCGAACGAGATGAGCGAATCACCTATCATGGAACGATTCTGCCTCAGATGACCCCAACCCTTCAAATAGTGGTATTTCGCCTTGAGAGAATCATTCTTCAAATCGTATGGATCAATCCGGTCAAGCATCGAGAGAGCGCTGTCCGTATCAGTATGCAGCAGCCCCTCCGCGACGGTCAACACCTCATCGTGTGACTGCGAGCGTGAACAAGAAACGATGCCCACGGAAACTGCAGCTAAAAGAATCAAAATTAAATTTCGCATTGCCATTAACCTCAAAAACGGGTATAGAAAGGTCCACGCCATCCCACTGAAAACTTCTATCACACACTTCTGTCTACAAATTTTCTGGAAAGGAATAGAGGAAACCACTATTGCAAAAGTAGTTATTATTCTTTGCAATGACAAATGGCAAATGCTTGACACATCAAATTTAACTCTTATTGTCCACACCATATTTGCATTATCGCACCTTTTCACCGGGAAACGGGCAGTATATTTGCAAAAAAAATTTACGAAACTGTTTTAATAAATCCAATCCTAAGCCAACAGCCATAAAATCCCGGCCTCATTTTTTTCAACTCCGACAGAAAAACGCCCAAAGTCATACCTAAATCCAAAACCTATATCAACCACCCAAAATCCCCTCTCCTGCCATGACAATACACCCAACACAAAATCAAGCCAAGAAATCCAAATCCGGAGCCGTCGCGACAAAGAAAACATGGAACTTCCCCATATCCAAAGCATACTACGAAAAAGTGCGTATCCGTGGTGAAAAAATCATGGATGAATTAGGCTATGGTGCGGAGTGGATGAAGTATCTCATGCCACACATCGACCGCTATCTTCTCAAAGGGGAGCGCCTCGGAAATCACTACGCCTACGAATGTATGCTGATAGTATTCACCTGCCTAAGCTTCGACCTTGACCTCGCCATTGAACGTTCTGCCAAAGCCAAAGCCCGCGCCGCCGAACGCCGTGCGCTCAAGGAAGCACAAAAGGCAGAAGAAGCTCGCAAAAACGAGGAGAAATGCATTGAAAAGAAAATTCAGGATACAAACAACGGTCAATCTCCGAAAATAGGTCCGGAAGAGGGAAGCACACCCAAGCGGCATACATTGCAATCAGTATTGCAGATAGATGAAGGGGACGATGTCGCTTTGGCGGACTTGGATTACGATGAGGATTACAAGGGCGAAGATAACGGCCTGGACAATTGCAGGGGCGCTTTCAAAGAGCGTGCGGACACGACCCGTGAGGCGCGACGGGGAAATGTGGACGACGTAGGCACCCACAATCAGCAGGACAATGCTCAGGTAGCTCTCGACGAACTGCGGAGCCACCGAAAGATGGAAATCAAAGAGAATCTGATGCCACATCATCCCGACATCCTCAAGCGATGGAGCACGGAAAAACATGAAGGTCACAGCCACGAGGAAGAAGGTGAGCAGCATGTTGAAACCCTTGATAAAGGGTGCCATCCATGATGTCGGGGGAATGCCGGAACCGACAACCATCACCTCGCCGCTCTCGGTGACGACGGTACGCGCCACCTGAAGGGGGAAGAGACGGCGCAGTATCTTGTGGAGGACGAGGAGACCGCCGTGGATCGCACCCCAGATGACATACATCCACGATGCACCGTGCCACAGACCGCCGATGACCATTGTCGCGAACTGATTGAAATACATGCGCGGACGCGAGCAGCGGTTGCCACCGAGGGGTATATAAACGTAGTCGCGCAGCCATGTGGAGAGTGAGATGTGCCAGCGATGCCAGAATTCCGTGGGGTTCTGTGCCTTGAAGGGAGCGTTGAAGTTTTCAAGGAAGCGGTATCCCATGAGGAGGGCGATACCTATGGCCATGTCGCTGTAGCCGGAGAAGTCGCAATAGAGCTGGACGGTAAAGCCGAATGTGGCCATGAGGTTCTCGAAGCCGCTGTAGAGAGCGGGATTATCGAACACGCGTTCCACGAAGTTGCCGCTGATGAAGTCAGCGATAACCACCTTCTTGATGAGACCTGTGATGATGAGGAAAATACCCTCCGAGGTCATTGCGGGGGTCACGGCAGGATTACCCTTCACCTGAGGCAGGAAGTCCTTTGCCCTGACAACCGGACCAGCAAGAAGCGGCGGGAAGAAGGTGAGGAAGAAAATGTAGTCGAAAAGGTTGTGGCAAGCAGAGGTCTGTCCGCGGTAGAGGTCGACAATGTAGCTGATGGAGCGGAAGGTAAAGAAGGAGATACCCGCAGGGAGCAGGAGGGTCTCCACGCTTATCTCCATCGTGAAGAAATTCGAGAGAGTGTCGAGGATAAGATTGAAATACTTGAAATAGGCAAGCATCCCGACATTGACGGCCACGTTGAGCCCGACAATCAGCCGTTTGGCCCACACGAGTGAGCGGCGGGAAGCCTGTTCCATCAGAAGTCCGAGGATGAAGTCGCTGAGACAGACCCCGAGGAGGATGAGACAGCACATCCCCGAGGATTTGTAGTAGAAATAGAGGGAGAATAGTATGACGAGAGTCATTTTCAACACCCTTACACCTTTGACCATCCAGAAGATGAGCATGAAGGCGGTGAAAAGGAGCATGAATAGCCCCGTGTTGAACATGAGAGGCTGCGCAGGGTCATAGCTGAGCACGTCGACGATTTTTTCGACATCGACATTGACGCGTTCGAGCGTGGTGGCGACCCTTGACAGGAGTCCGGTGAAGAATTCAGCTAATGCTTCCAACTTGAATTACTAATGAGAAGTTCGGATAAAGAGAGTGTGTCTGTAAAAGATGGTTAGTTCTGACTTCTGAGGGCATCCATGATGGCATCGTAGAGCAGACGGCCATTGAGGTTGTAGCCCTTGTGGCTGTGGTGGACGCGGTCCTTGGCAAAGAGGTTGGCGCTTATCCACGATGAGCTTGCTCCTGCACCACCAGCCACGTCATACCAGTCGTAGACCGCCACGCCATTCTCCTTTCCGTAGTCAAGGATGGCCTTGCGGAGAGGGGCGATGTTGGGGTTGACGGCGTAGCTCCTTCCTGTCGATGTGACAGTGCGGTAACGCCCTTTGCGCTTGACGCGTTTCTTGGTCTTGGTGGTGACGCTGCGGTGACATTCCATCGGAGTGGTCAGAAGGATGAGGGCATCCGGATTTGCACTGCGGACATTGCTCACAAGACGATGAATGGAGTTCTTGAAACGCGAGATGTCCTGACGGCCGAAAGCCTCGTTTGTCCCTAACGAGATTATAACAAGATTAGGCTGCAAAGGGTTTATGCCGACCCCGACAGTGCCGATGCGGTTGTAGGAATCGTAGGTGGCTCCGTTGTTGCCGATAGCGTGGTAGAACACTCCCGGACGGTCGCCCGAAAGACTTGCGCCGTAGAGGGTGAGATCGCCAGCCGAGGCAAATCTCACATTGATACGGGTAGCCATATCGGCGAGGACAATCTGAGTGTAGTCACGCGAGGGAATCGCACGGAAGTGAAGCGGATTACCCTCGCTGTCGGTAACTTCCTTAACCGTCAGTTTGCCGTTGTGGAAAAGAGTCGTTGAAGTGAAGGGATTGTAGTCGTCAGTATCGCGGGTGCCTATTGTCAGCTCGCTCGTCGAGCTTGCAGGGCGGATGGATGTCCCCGTGAAGCCTACGGTCTGAATCCATGAGTTGTTCATCAGCTTTACGGCATTCCATGAATTCCGGCTCTGGAAGAAATAGTCGGTCGGCTGGTTGGTGCCGCATATTTTCAGCGGGGCAATCAGTCCTCGGCCTGCATTGCCGAAATCATACTGCAAAAGCTCGCGGGTGGTGCCGGTGTTGATGTCGGCCTGCACATGGCTGTCGCCGATATGCACGATGGACACAGGCGAGACCTTGCTCTGCTCGAAAGCCTTCCGCAGACAGCTCCAGTCGGCACCGTTGAAGATGATATGGTTGGAAGTACGTTTTATGAAGGCCGGTATGGGAATGTCAATATCGTCGGCCTCCTCCGGAATGTCGACAATATCTTCCCTGACAGTACGGTCAAGGTCCTCGGTTTCATCCACGATTTCCTCGGTCTGCGAGGGATCGGAAACAGGGGTCTGTCCCCACACCACCGGCGCGAAAGCCAGTGCGGCCAATGAGAAGAGAAATTTATGATACAGCGTCATTGCAAGTCTTTTTGGATAGCGTTGAACAGTTCGCGGGCCAGACGCGCCCCACCCTTGTGGGTAAGGTGAATATAGTCCTTGTTGATGAGGCCGGTGGAACTCCATTCGACAACGGCATTCTCTCCGCCCATCGCCTCGCGGGTGTCCCAGAAAAGACAGTGGGCACGGCGGGCAGCATCGCGCTGGGCGGTAATCATCGCCTGAGCGGTCGCCATCGACTTCACCTGCGAACCGACCTTCTCGCCACGGTCACCGACACCCATCAGCAGGATGTCGGCATCGGGATAGCAGAGACGGACATGGTTGATGACGTCGACCATGCGGGAACAGTAGACACTGTAGTCCTTCTGCGATGCGCTCATGGCGTTGATGCCGAATTCGAGAATGATAAGGTCATAGTCGATGAACTCCGCCATCTCGTGGGAGAGGTCGGGGCTGACCTTCGTGAGCGTGACTCCCGAGAATCCTCTTGACGACATGCAGTCGACACTCACACCCGATGTGCCGTCGAGCCATACACCGAGGCCGATGAGCGACGTTGCCGCAGTCTTTATGCCGAATTTGGATACCTGACCGGTAACCTCCAGTGATTGAACGGAGGGTGAACCTGCAATATTGCGCTCCTCCCACTCGGAATCGTCAGTTTTAACACTGATTGTGACATCATCGGGCGAAATGAAGAGGAAGCGTGAGCAGGACCATGATTTTGTGTGCTCAGTGGCCTTTGTTCCCTCATATTCGGCAGTCGCCGTCCCTATCGGAACCGAATACTGCTCGGCTATGTCGAGATAGCGGCGGTCGGCCTTCTTGTTGCCGGTGAATGTCTTCCATCCCGAACCGCTCTGCTTGACCGAACGGCGGAAACCGGGGAAGTCGGTGTGCATGTTGACGAAGCCGACACCTTCGCCGCCGTAGGCCTCCTGGAAGAGTTCGCGGAGGTCCTGCGTGAAGATGTCGCCCTCGATGTAGCTGTCGCCAACAACTGCAATTCTGGCAAGACCGCCGTTGGCAATCGCACCCTTGAGATTGGCGAATCCGACACCGATGGTGGTGTAGTCCTCGACCTGCACGAGTTCGCCGACGCGTGAGGGCTTGACAGGCGAGATGATGGTGTCGATAGGTTCACCGGGTGCGGGAAGCTCAGGCTTGGTCTCTTCCTCGGCTTCGAGAAGCGCCGGGTCGATCTGCTCGGCAGTCGCGTAGGAAGGTTCTCCCTCCATGATGCCGACCTCTTTGAGAATGTCGCTGACAAGGCTGAAATCCTTTATGCGTCCTCCGCTCCATTTCGAGAGTGGAAGCAGGGATACAATAGCCACAATGGCTATCGCTATTATGATTATTATTATCGGTGAACCTTTTTTCATTGCAGTGTTGAAGTAGCGGAAGTAGATTGTAAAGTGTGTTTGGAGTGGAGAGGAAGGTGACAGGGAAAATGGTGCGGTTTCAGCTTCGGAGACTTCAGAATTCCATCGGACTGTCGATGAAGCGGACGGTCTGCGAATTCAGTTCCGGGCCTTCATGACCGGTGGAGCTGTCGCGTCCAAGGAGTATCGAGGCGAGTGCCGCAGTCTTGGCTCCGGTCTCGTTCCATTCCTCCTCCTCTTTTGAAGCGGCCACTATGCCACCTCCGGCATAGAGGTTGCAGAGCCAACCGAACTGACTGTCCATCAGGATAACGGGAGCCATGAAGCAGCAGCGGAGATTGACGTAGGCATGGTAGTCGCCTCCGGTCCTCACCCCGACGTAGCCTCCGTAGCAGTTGCGGCGGTGGGTCTCATAGCGGCTGATTTCCTCGATGGCCTCGTCGCGCGGATAGCCTGCCACGGCCGGAGTCGGGCTCAGTTCAGACATGAGCGCAGGAATATCGTCGGCACCGCGGGCAGTGATTTCAGTGCAGAGATGCTTTATGTTGATGAAACGGCGCTCGGAAAGGTCGTCGACAGTCACGTCAAGCCCCTCCTTTTTCAAGGTCTCGGCGATGAAATCGGTGACGAGAGACTGCTCATAGATGTTCTTGTCGTCCCAGGGAGTGTCGTCGTCGCTCGGACGGGTTCCTGCGAGAGCCATAGTCCTCACCTCACGGCTGCGCGAGTCGCTTTCGAGCAGAAGCTCAGGGGTCGAGCCTATCCACAGTCCTGTTTCGGGAGTGTAGGCCATATAGCGGAAGGTCGTGTCGGTGAGACCGAAGAAATCCTCAGCCACATTCACGGGCATTACCGTCGTGAGGATGGTACGGTGGCGCGACAACACTACCTTGCCCCCCTCGGCTTTCAGACGTGGAATGATACGCGAGAAAGCGTCGTGGTAGCTCGCACGGAAGGTCGACGGGATGCGCGGACGTATCTCGGCAAGCGGTTGGGGTGCAGGCTCTCCCTCACAATAGCTCAGAAGCGAGGCTGCATCCATCGTGAACGACAGACCCGGAGTGTAGGGCTCGTCATTGTCAAAGAAATTTATGAAAAAACAATCGGCGGCAGGGTCGGCAAAAGCCTCCGAGCGCCCTGACTTCCCGACCGGAGAAGCATAGAACTTGAAATCATCCTCTCCGGGAAGTGCATACAGAACAAAAGGGATTCGGTTCAACAGACAGGCGTTGACGGCATCCCTTGTAAGTCCGGTCATTTTCATGAAAGTTTATCGCTAACAGGCTCGGCCATCAGTTCGAATGGCAGTGCCGACGTGATTCTGACATTATAGAACTCTCCGCGCTTCAGCGGAAGGGTCTTCTTGATTAGAACTTCGGGGTCGACTTCGGGGGAGTCGAACTGGGTGCGGCCGACATAGAATTCCTCCTCCTCGCGGTCAACGACCACACGCATCACCTCGCCGACCTTGGCTTCCTGAATGGCAAGCGAGATTTCCTCCTGAACGGCCATGAGGCGTTCGAGTCTCGACTGCTTGACCTCGGCAGGGATGTCGTCGGTGAAATTCTTCGCTCCGAAGGTGTCCTCCTCCTCGCAGTAGGCAAAGGCACCCATGCGCTCGAAGCGCTGCTCCTTGACAAAGTCGACCAGCTCCCCGAATTCCTCATCCCCCTCGCCGGGGAAACCGACCATGAGGGTGGTGCGGATGTGGATGCCGGGAACTCTGCGACGGATTTCAGTGAGAAGCTCACGGGTCTCCTTACCGGTGATGTGGCGGCGCATATTGGCAAGCACCTTGTCGGAGACATGCTGCAGGGCTATGTCGAGATACTTGCAGACGTTGTCATGACGGGCCATAACATCGAGCAGTTCAAGAGGGAAGTCCTTGGGATAGGCGTAATGGAGGCGTATCCACTCGACACCCTCGACCTTGGCTATCTCGTCGACCAGACGGGCTATCTCAACCTTGCCGTAGAGGTCCTTGCCGTAGTTGGTAAGGTCCTGCGCAATGACATTGAACTCCCTGACGCCTCGGCCAACGAGCATACGGACCTCGTCGATAATCTCCTCTACGGGACGCGACTTGTAGCGACCGGTGATGAGCGGGATGGCGCAGAACGAGCAGAAGCGGTTACACCCCTCGGCAATCTTCAGATAGGCGTGATGGCGCGGGGTGGTTATCACGCGGTCGTAGGGGGCGCTTCCGGGCGCACGGTGCGCGAGCTCGCCGACAAGGCCTGCCCAGTCGGTCTTGCCATACCACTTGTCAACTTCGGGAATCTCCGCAGGAAGTTCATTGGCATAGCGCTGCGACAGGCAACCCATCACATAGAGGGCATCAATCTCGCCCTCGGTCTTGGCCTCGCACCATGCGAGAATTTCGTTGACGGATTCCTCCTTGGCATCGCCGATGAAACCGCAGGTGTTGACAACCACGATTTTCTCACCTTCGCTCTCCATGAACTCTTCGGAAGCCGCATCGGTGACATCATAGCCCACGTCGGCAAGCATCTTCATCAGACGTTCCGAATCCACAAGATTTTTCGAGCAACCAAGCGTTATGACTGCAATCTTTTTTACCATTATAGTCTTGACAGCCCTCCCGGGGCCGATGATTGAAAGCTGTACTGTTCAGAGGCTGATTTCGATGTTCCTTGAAGCCGGAAACGAAAGCATCCCCATTCTTACTTCTCTCAGGAAGTTTATTTCTCTCCGAAAAGCGACTGGACGAATTCCTTTCTGTGGAACACCTGAAGGTCCTCGATGCCTTCACCGAGGCCGATATATTTCACGGGAATCTTGAACTGGTCGCTAATGCCGATGACCACACCGCCCTTGGCCGTACCGTCAAGTTTCGTGATGGCAAGTTCGTTGACCTGAGTCGCGGCCACAAACTGCTTGGCCTGTTCGAATGCGTTCTGTCCGGTTGAGCCGTCAAGGACGAGAAGCACTTCATGGGGTGCTTCCGGGACGAGCTTCTGCATGACGTTCTTGACCTTAGTCAACTCATCCATAAGGCCCTTCTTGTTGTGGAGACGGCCTGCAGTGTCGATGATGACCACATCGGCATTGTTGGCGATAGCGCTCTGGAGCGTATCGAAAGCCACCGAGGCAGGGTCGGCACCAAGCTTCTGCTTGATGACGGGGACATCTGCCCTTCTGCCCCACTCCTCAAGCTGCTCGATGGCAGCCGCACGGAAGGTGTCGGCAGCTCCAAGCACCACCTTGTTGCCGGCTTTTTTGAACTGCGCGGCCATCTTGCCGATGGTGGTTGTCTTGCCTACTCCGTTGACGCCGACCACCATGATGACATGGGGCTTGTGGGAGGCCGGAACGGTGAAATCGTCCATTGAAGATTCCTCGCTCTTCTCGGCAAGCATGTCGGCAATCTCCTCGCAGAGCAGGCGGTTAAGCTCCGACGAGCCGACATATTTGTCTCTTGCCACACGCGCCTGTATGCGGTCAATGATGCGCAGCGTGGTGTCGACCCCGACATCGGAAGTCACGAAGACCTCCTCCAGATTGTCGAGAACCTCGTCGTCGATGGTCGATTTTCCGGCAATCGCGTGGGAAAGACGGTCAAAAAGACCACGTTGTGTTTTTTCAAGACCCTTGTCAAGAGTCTCTTTCTTTTCGCGTGAGAAGAAATTGAAGAATCCCATATTTTACTTGATTTTAGAACTGCAAAATTACTCAATTTTTCTCGATTATCCAAACCGAGAAAAACAAGGCGCCGAAATATGGGAAAGATTGGAGGGTTTATATGTCAAACAATGTATTCATGCGTGACATATAAGCTCATTTCATCATGATTTAAACAGCCATAAGCGCCTCGCCCATCAAATGAAGCGTCTGGCGAATCTGTTCCACCCTTTCAGGAGCCGGTTTCTTTATGCCGTAGATATATCTTGCAAGGAGGCTTTTATGAATGCCCATCTCGCGCGCAACCTCAGAAACGTTCAGCCACGGAAAGCGCGAGAACATTTCGGCAACCTCGTTTACCGGTTGCGGCTCTGAATCCTCATAAAAGCTCGAGATATGAATATCCTCATCTATTGCAGCCCAACGCAATGCCACCCCACGCATTTCTATGGTATATGCCTTGCGTTCACTATCAGTCGCGTCCTTCAAAGCAGGAAAAGCCTCCAATGGACGGCTGCGGACCTCGCCTGAAGCAGTCCGTATGTATATACGCCCATGTTCAAACCACACATTTTCAATCTTTTCCATAATTACATATTTTTAGTCATCTCAAAATTGCATCAGAATCAATGATATTGATTCCAAGTTTCGATAATTTCATCCTTATACATTTCGACCAAAACTATGGCTCTCTTTAAATCCTTCGGTTTCAACCCGTCATTACGGATGACTTTAACCTCAGGAAACACTGCGATTTTAGCAGAGTCCTGTCCTTTTACCACATGTATGTGTATCGGAGAATGATCTCCTGAAAAGAAGAATCCTCTCAGGCCCAATATATCAAAAATCGTTGGCATAGTCAGTAGAGTTTTATGTTTTGGTCCACAACAAATATAGGTATAAAATTTTATACCTGCAAATTCCAATACAATTTTATGACAACTGTCGAAGCCTTGCGTTGATAGCGTCCACCATTTCAGCTGGGTTCTGACAGCCGAGCATGTATTTGCGACCATCTTTCATTGTGACGAGAAAGCAGTCGGATGCTTTGCCATAGTAGGCGAAATATTTGCCGAGGTCACGTTCACTGAACCATCCCCAATAGCCCATGAATCCTCCGCTGCCGCAGATGCGTTTTTCAGCCATCGTGGGCTGACAGATCTTCACTGATTCTATTTCGGCAAGAGGCAATTCCTTTATTCTGAGCGAACGATGGATGCTCAGTGTGCTGTCGTCGACCGAGACAGCCATCGGAGCATAGAAAAGAGCGACGAAACACCAGACAATCATTATTGCAGCCAACGTCCACAAGAGCACCGTCTCGTCACGATTGGCACAGGCAATCAATGCGATGGCCATGATGAACAAACTCCCGACCGAAAGGCCTATAGACCAGTTGCCAATTTTCACAGAATGTTTCATAAGCTGAATGGGATTATGATACGATGGTTTATTTATATGGTGTATTTATAAGGAGTGGAAATACACCCGTTTCTTTTAATCATTAGACGCAATCTTAGCCCAAAAAGTTACAAGGCAAAAGGATTCTTTTTCCCTGATTCAAAAAAATTTTATTATATGGCATCTAATTAGTATTTTTGCATTGCAGTCCCGGTAATTCCTCTCCCTGCTATCAGATACAGGTGATGAATCCGGGTTTTTTATTTTGCAAATATACGAAATCCCATCTCATTTCCAAACTCTGTTCCAATCATCTTCTTTTGAATGGAATAGAGTTTTTTATTCTCCATAAGCCATTATATTTTCTAAATCAGAGGCCATTACAATTCCCTCATTCCATACGCGAAGCAATAAAAAATCACCCATGTAATCCTTTTGTGGATGACACGGGTGATTGGATTAATTAAAACAGAGAACTGATTTTCAAAAGTTCCTTAGCGCTGTACGCGGCCATTGGCGTTACCTCCAGCGAGAGCCTTCACTTCGTCTACAGTGACGAGGTTGAAGTCACCGGGGATAGTGTGCTTGAGGGCAGAAGCTGCAACAGCAAATTCAAGGGCCTCACCCTGGTTGGGCATAGTGAGAAGGCCGTAGATGACACCACCTGAGAATGAGTCACCACCACCTACACGGTCGATGATGGGGTTGATGTCGTAGCGCTTCGACTCGTAGAATTCCTCGCCGTTGTAGATCATAGCCTTCCAGCCGTTGTGGGTAGCTGAGAATGATTCGCGGAGGGTAGAGATGACATACTTGAAGTCAAACTCCTTGGCCATAGCCTTGAAAATGCCCTTGTAGCCTTCAGCGTTGGTCTCGCCGCCTTCAACGTCAGCATCGGGCTTGAAGCCGAGGCAGAGTTCAGCATCTTCCTCGTTGCCGATACATACGTCGACATACTGCATGAGGGGACGCATGATTGACTGTGCCTTCTCCTTTGTCCAGAGTTTCTTGCGGAAGTTGAGGTCGACAGATACAGTCACGCCGTGACGCTTTGCAGCCTCGCAGGCAAGACGGGTAAGCTCGGCAGCCTTGTCGCTGATAGCGGGAGTGATACCGCTCCAGTGGAACCAATCGGCACCTTCCATGATAGCGTCGAAGTCGAAATCCTCGGGATCAGCCTCGGCGATAGCTGAGTTGGCGCGGTCGTAGATGACCTTTGAAGGACGCATTGAAGCACCGGTCTCGCAGTAGTAGATACCTACGCGGTCACCACCACGGGCGATGTGGTCGGTGTGCACGCCATAGCGACGGAGAGCGTTGACAGCAGCCTGACCGATTTCATGTTTGGGGAGTTTTGACACGAAGTATGCGTCAAGACCGTAGTTGGCACAGCTGACAGCCACGTTGGCCTCACCGCCACCCCAGATTACGTCAAAGTTATCAACTTGCACGAAGCGATGGTTTCCTTCGGGAGAAAGGCGAAGCATGATTTCGCCTAAAGTTACGACTTTCATGATAATTTCTTATGATTATAGGATGATTAAAGATTTGTTGTCTGATTGATTATGAAGGTGCGGAGAGGATTACTTCATGTTAAGATAGGTCACCTTGTCCATGTCGCCATAGTCGAGGTTCTCGCCACCCATGCCCCAGATGAACATGTAGTTCGAGGTTCCAGCAGCAGCGTGTACCGACCATTCGGGCGACATGACAGCCTGCTCGTTATGGAGCCAGATGAGGCGGTTTTCCTGAGGTTCACCCATGATATGGCAGATTGCGTTGCCCTCGGGGACATTGAAGTAGAAGTAAGCCTCGACGCGGCGGTCGTGGGTGTGGGCAGGCATTGTGTTCCACACGCTTCCGGGCTTAAGCTCGGTGAGACCCATCTGAAGCTGGCAGGGACCCTCTTCGAGAACGTTGGAGACGATGAGCTGATTAATCACGCGGTCATTGGACTCTTCGAGCGAACCGGCTTTGATGCAGTTGGCCTTGATGGAGCCTTTGCGGCCATCGATGGTGATGAGCTGGGTCTTGTACTCCTTGTGGGCGGGAGTCGAGTTGATGTAGAATTTGGCGGGGTTCGAGTTGTCCTTGCTGCGGAAGCTGACGTTCTGCTTGCCACGGCCGACATAGAGCGCATCCTTGAAGTGGAGTTCATACTCCTTGCCGTCGACAGTCACGATACCGTCACCGCCGATGTTGACCACACCGAGTTCGCGGCGCTCGAGGAAGTATTTTGCCTTCAGGGGGTCGATGGTTTCGAGGACAACTTCCTTGCCGACGGGGACAACGCCACCGTAGATGAGACGGTCATACATCGAGTAGGTGAGATTGATTTTGTTCTCCTCCATGACTTTGGGCATCATGAAGTGTGAGCGGAGCTGCTCGGTGTCGTAGTGTTTTACGTCATCGGGATGGCAGGCACGGAGGATTGAGTATTCGGTCTGTGCCATGCCTGAGAGCGACATTCCCATAAGTGCGATAGCTGTTAATATTTTTTTCATGAGTGATGTTTCAATTTTTATTTGAATCGGTGATTATCTGAGTGTGGAGTTTGGATCAGTCCGTGATGTGGCTCGATGCGGGGCGCTCGGCTTCGAGACGCATCATGCGGCGGCGGTTCCACCAGACGAGCCCTGCGGTGAAGACAGTCAGGATGGAGGCTCCGACATAGATGCTGATTGACTTGAAGCCTTCGATACACCAATAGATGGCTGCTCCGAGCGGACTGCCGGCGAAGTCAAGCGAACCTGCGAGGAAGCCTTCGGGAACCTGCACGGCCTTGTCGTCAGGATGGGCTGCGGCCACTTCATGGGCGGCCTTGGTGAAGTCGGGGGCCATCCATGTGACGAGGTAGAGCGCGAGCACAAGCACAACGATACCAACCACGAGTGTCTTCAGCACACTGCCCTTGGTGTAGGGGAGCACGAGCGGGAAGATGTAGAACATACCTGCAAGCGAGGCCAGCGGAAGGAAGGCGTTGCCCGGAAGGATGACCGCGATGATAAGGGTCACGGGGATGAGGATGATCGAGGCAACGAGAGTGGTCGGATGACCGATGACAAGAGCGGGGCTCATACCGATAGAGAGACCTTCGGCACCCTTGAACTTGCGGGCAATCATCGAGCGGGTAGCCTCGGAGATAGGCTTCAGACCCTCGATGAAGAGGACTGTCACACGAGGAATAAGTTCCATGACGGCACCCATCTTCACGCCAAGCATGAGAATCTTGGGAATGTTGTCGACGATGGCATTCCAAGAATCGAACTGGAGGCAACCGATGACTATGCCGACCACGATTCCGAGGAAGAGGGGCTCACCGGCAATGCCGAACTTCTTCTTGAGACCCTCGGCGTCGATTTCGAGACGGCTCATGCCGGGGATGCGGTCGAGGACAGCATTGATACCCCAGGCGAAAGGCACGAAGCCTGCGCAGAAGGGCTGCGGGATGCTGATGCCGTCTACGTCACGGTAGAAGCTCTGAAATTTGGGAGCAGTCACGTCGGCTACAACGAGGGTGATGATGTAGCAGATGATGGCTGCGAAGAAGCCCCATGCAATCGACTCTGTCGCGAAATAGACCACACCGCCGATGAAGGCGAAGTGCCAGTAGTTCCAGAGGTCGATATTCACAGTGCGCGTACCCTTGATGAGAAGCAGCAGGATGTTGATGCCGAGACAGACGGGGATGATGAAGGCACCGACAGCAGTGTTGTAGGCTACGGATGCGGCTGCGGGCCATCCCATGTCGAACACTTTGAGCTGCAGGTCATAGAGGTTTGTGATTGTCTTCAGGGGGTCCGACATCGAGTCGGTCAGCAGGGCTGTGACGATACCAAGGCCTATGAAGCCGACACCGACTTTCAGACCGCTCATCAGCGACTTGTTGAAGCCGAGGCCGATGCAAAGACCGAGGATTAGGAAGATTATAGGCATCATCACCGCTGCGCCGAGCGAGATGACGTAAGCGAATACTGCCTCCATTACTTGGGCTGTTTGCCGATGTAGGCGAGAATGCCACCGTCGACATAGAGGACGTGGCCGTTCACAAAGTCAGATGCGTCCGAAGCGAGGAAGACAGCGGGTCCCATGAGGTCCTCGGGAGTACCCCAGCGTGCGGCGGGAGTCTTGGAGATGATGAACTGGTCGAAGGGATGACGGCTGCCGTCGGGCTGGATTTCACGGAGAGGAGCGGTCTGGTCAGTTGCGATGTAGCCCGGGCCGATACCGTTGCACTGGATGTTGTGTTCGCCGTATTCCGAGCAGATGTTGCGGGTGAGCATCTTGAGGCCACCCTTTGCAGCAGCGTATGCGCTGACGGTCTCGCGGCCGAGCTCGCTCATCATTGAGCAGATGTTGATGATTTTGCCGTGGCCCTTCTTTATCATGCCGGGGATTACGGCCTTGGCGCAGATGTAGGGGGCGATGAGGTCAACGTCGACCACGCGGCGGAAGTCCTCGACAGCCATTTCCTCCATGGGGATGCGCTTGATGATACCTGCATTGTTGACGAGAATGTCAATTGTACCGACAGTAGCCTCGATGTCGGCTACCATTGCCTTCACGGCCTCTTCATCAGTGACGTCGCAGAGATAGCCCTTGGCGTCGATGCCGAGTTCCTTGTAAGCTTTAAGGCCGCGGTCGACAGTTTCCTGACGTGAGCAGTTGAACACGATTTTTGCACCTGCCTCGGCGTAGGCCTGGGCGATTGCAAGTCCGATTCCGTAGGCAGCGCCGGTGACGAGGGCGACCTTGCCTTCAAGTGAGAAATTTACCATATATGCATAGATTAATAAGTTTCAGGCATTTAAGGTGATTGCGCTAAATGTTTGCAAATTCGGTGGTAAAATTAATAATTTTAACAGAGCCTTCAAAATTTAGCCACTTAAAACTTGTAAAAATTAATTTCCGGCCCGAGAAAACTACAATAAGTCAAATTTTATCGACTCATTTCTGCGGGGATTACAAATTTATTTTTAATTTTGCCCGAAATAAATCAAATCTAAGCACCATGTCACCCATCGACACAAAGGTCACCGCACAGCAGGCCGAAAACGACCGACGGATTCTCGAACTTCTTGCCCAGACGTTTCCCGACGTCAGCTCGGCAAGCACTGAAATCATCAATCTCGAAGCCATACTCAATCTCCCGAAAGGCACCGAACACTTCGTGGCCGACCTCCACGGCGAACACGAGGCTTTCCGCCACATTCTGAAAAACGCATCGGGCAACATCAAGCGCAAGGTCACCGACATCTACGGCACATCCATGCGCGAGAACGAAATCCGTCAGCTCTGCTCGCTCATCTACTACCCCGAAGAGAAGATGCAGATTGTCCGCTCGACCGAGGAGGACATGGAGGACTTCTACAACATCACTCTCCATCAGCTCATCAAGGTCTGCCAGAGCGTGTCGTCGAAATACACCCGCTCGAAGGTCCGCAAGGCGCTTCCCAAGGAGTTTGCCTACATCATTGAGGAGCTTCTCCACGAGGAGCGCGGGGAGTATGACAAGCAGGCCTATTTCAACCGCATCATCGAGACCATAATAACTACCGGCCAGGCCGATGCCTTCATCGTGGCCATGTGTAAGGTAATCCAGAAACTCAGCATCGACCAACTCCATATCCTCGGCGACGTCTATGACCGAGGACCGGGCGCACATCTCATCATGGACACCCTCGCAAACTACGGCAACTGGGACATCCAGTGGGGCAACCACGACATGCTCTGGATGGGAGCCGCCGCAGGCAATGAGTGCTGCATCGCCAACGTGGTCCGCGTATCGCTCCGCTATGCCAACCTCACCACCCTCGAGGACGGCTACGGAATCAACCTCCTGCCACTCGCGACAATGGCGATGGAGACCTACGCCGACGACCCCTGCACAGAGTTCGCACCGAGAGTGGACGCGGAGCAGACCGAGCATCCCGAAAAGACACTCCGCCTGATGGCTCAGATGCACAAGGCCATAGCCGTCATCCAGTTCAAGCTCGAAGGGGCAATGACCCTCAAACACCCCGAATGGGAAATGACCGACCGCAACCTCCTCGACAAAATCGACTTCGCCAAGGGGACTGTCGTGGTCGACGGAAAGACCTACGAGATGGCCGACATGAATTTCCCCACCATCGATCCCAAGGACCCCTACCGCCTCACCACGGAGGAGGAGGAGCTCATCAAGAAACTCCACCACTCATTCACTGTCAGCACCGGACTCAAGCGCCACATATCGCTCCTGTTCAGCCATGGCTGCATGTATGGAATCTACAATTCCAACCTCCTCTTCCACGCTTCCATGCCCCTCAACGCCGACGGTACGCTGAAGGACGTGACTGTCAACGGACAGCACTACCGTGGCCGCGAGCTGTTCCACCGTATCGGGATGCTCATCCGCTCGGCTTTCAATGACGACACTCCTACCGACGAGAAGGACTACGCGCGCGATTATTATTGGTATCTGTGGTGCGGGCCCGACTCTCCGCTCTTCGACAAGAGCCGCATGACCACCTTCGAACGATACTTCATCAAGGATTCCGAAGCTCACCGGGAGGAGAAGGGCCACTACTATTCACTGCGCCAGAAAGAGGAGGTGTGCGACATGATTCTCGACGAATTCGGGGTTGAAGGTTCGCAACGCCACATCATCAATGGCCATGTCCCCGTCCGCACTCAGAAAGGCGAGAGTCCCATCCGCGCCAACGGCAAGCTGATGGTCATTGACGGCGGATTCGCCAAAGCTTACCACAAGACCACCGGCATCGCAGGCTATACGCTCATCTACCACAGCAGCAACTTCGAGCTTGTCGAACATGAGCCTTTCATCTCCGAGGAGGAGGCCATCCGCAGCGGTACGGACATCGTGCGCTCCACCAAGATGGTCGAGCAAACCTCGCAGCGTATCCGCGTCCGCGATACCGACAAGGGTAAAATCCTCCAGAGCCAGATTGATGAACTGACTGAGCTTCTCTATGCCTTCCGCCACGGAATCATCAAGGAGCGCAACTCCGGGAAGATAGTTATTTGAGAGTTGTGAGTTTTGAGGAGCGGCTTTGGTTTTGAGGAGCGGCTTTGTAGGGACGCTTTTTAAAGCGTCCGGAACGAGAATGGATAACACCTGGATGGGACGGAATGATTCCAGGCGTGGACATAGGCTGTTGGATTTCATTGGCTGGTGAGTTTCATTGGCTGTTGAATTTCATAGGCTGTTGAATTTCATAGGCTGTTGAATTTCATAGGCTGTTGAATTTTATCGGCGGACGCTTTGAAAAGCGTCCCTACTGAGCGCAACAGAGCGTTACAAAGCACAACAAAGCGTCCCGGCACCTATTAATCGTGGACAAAATGCTAAAATCGACATGAAACATATAATAAAATCTATAGGATTGGCTGCCATTGTTGCGCTTGCTGTGTGCAATCCATTGGCTATGTTAGCCAACGCCCCGCAGACAAAGAGCGTGGTGATATGCGGTCATGTCGAGAATCTTACCGCAGATTCCCCCGGCATCATCACTCCCATTGACTGCAATCCGGGGAGGAGCCTTAAACGCCATGCCACACGCATCGACTCACTCGGCAACTTCCGTGCAGAGCTTCAACTCCCTTTTGCCCATAACTTCACCATATATTACGCGGGGAAGTTCTACTGCACTTACGCTGCTCCGGGCGACTCGCTCTATCTCACCATAGATGCCCGCAATCTCAAAGCCGCACCCGTCCACAGCGGCGACAAGGCTGATTTCAACAATCAGTTTGGTCCCGCCTACCGGGCTCTCAGCCGAAGCCTGAACCCCACCTTCAGTTCGACTGATGTCCCCCTCGAAAAGTTCCGCGACGAACTACACTCGATGGTCAAGACTGCCAACAGCACGATTTCTGCCTACGCTGACTCGGCCGGGATAGAGGCTGACGTTAAAGACATGCTCGAAAGGACAGCGCTCTTCCAGATTGCCAACGGAATCCTCTCCTATACCTCAAAAATTCCAAGCGAAGATGCTCTCTCTATTTTTCGTGACTCGGTCTTCGACATGTCCAATCCGGCCAATTGCCGCGAAATGTTGTTTTTCACACATCTGAGCAACTATCTGTCAAAGTTGAGTCGGCATGAGCTTACCCCCGACAAGACTGTTGAAGCCATACTCCGGCATCATCCGAAAAGCCCAATGCGCGACCTGCTTCTGACGTTTGTAGCTGATCGTATCCGGGAAAACAATCTCGCAGCCTCATCACAAAACAGCTCAAATGAGACTTCCGGAAATGACACCGACGGAATCGTTGAGCTCGCCATGCCGGAAATCGGTAGAGAACTCTTTGCCGACCCTGCCCGCCACACTGCCATCTATGGCGAGAGCGTTATTGACACGCCCCTTCTGAGCGCTGTGACCCTCCCGGGAAATATCCATGAACTCCGTGACGGCAAACCCTCACCAACCGACCACACTGACATCGCGTCGCTCATCAAAAACCGCTATCCGGGCAAACTCGTCTACCTTGACCTGTGGGCCACATGGTGCGGTCCATGCCGTGCGGCTCATGAAAGTATGCCGGAAGTAGCCAAATTCTTTGCCGATGACAATGTCATTTTCGTCAGCATCGCTCTCAAATCGGACCTCAAGGCATGGACACGGATGACCGCTGACAGCCCCGCGAACTGTCACCACTATATCGTCACGGACGATGACGCCTGCGAATTAATCATGACCACCATGACCATGACGGGGTTTCCTTCCTACCGCCTCATTTCCCCTGACGGAAGTATCGCCGACTCCAATCCCCCACGTCCGGGGAATTCAGCGATTTTCGAATACATCAGGAAGCGCTTGCAAGACCGGTAGGGGACGGGAATCGGTATACACGGGATCGGTATACACGGGATTGTATACACGGGATTGTATACACGGGACGGTTTGTAGGGACGCTTTTCAAAGCGTCCGCAGATGGATAATACCTGATACCCGTTGGATGGATAACACCCGTTAAATTGGGGTGGAATGAGGTGCAGGGGAAGATAATCCCCCGCCTGTTGGATTTTGGTGGCGGACGCTTTGAAAAGCGTCCCTACAAACCGTCCCTACAAGGCATTATTACAGGGAGTTATCACAGGGCGTCCCTACAGGGCATTATTACAGGGCATTATATCAATCCTCGGAATAGTGGCGGAGGACGCGGCGGTAGGAATTGAAGATTTTGGATTTGGAGACGAAGCCGACATAGCGTCCGCCATCGACCACGGGGAGGTTCCATGCGCCGGTGTCGTCAAAGGCATTCATCACACTCTCCATGCTCTGCCCAACGTCGACCACTGCCGGGGGAAGGGTCATGAACTGGTTGACGAACATGCGCTTGTAGAGGTCGGGGCGGAACATGATGTTGCGTATCTCGTCGAGGAGCACCACTCCGATTAGCGCACCCTGCGCGTCGACAACAGGGAAAAGATTGCGCGAGGAGCGGGAAATGGCACCCACCATCTCCTTGAGGTTCATGTCGGGACGAACGGACACGAAGTCGGTCTCGATGACATTGTCGATTTTCAAGAGTGTCAGAACAGCCTTGTCCTTGTGGTGGGTGATGAGCTTGCCTTCATGGGCGAGACGCATGGTGTAGATGCTGTATGGCTCGAAGAACTTGATGGTACCATAGGAGATGGCCGAGACGATGAGCAGCGGGAGGAAGAGGTCGTAGCCTCCGGTCAGCTCGGCCGTAAGGAAAATGCCCATGAGTGGTGCGTGCATGACCCCCGACATCACCCCGGCCATGCCCATGAGGGCAAAGTTCTTGGTCGAGAGGTCAAGACCGAAGACGGTGTTGAGGAAGTAGGCGAAGAAGAAGCCCGCCATGCAGCCGACGTAGAGCGAGGGGGCGAAAGTGCCGCCGCAGCCACCACCGCCGTTGGTCGAAGCCGTGGCAAATGATTTCAGAAGCACCAGAGCGGCGATGAAGCCGAGAATCCACCAGACGGAGTCACGGTCCTTATAGAAGATGGAACTGTTGACAATCGACTCAGTCTGGCCGTTGAGCAGTTCGGTGATGGAGGTGTAGCCTTCGCCGTAGAGCGGGGGAAAGAGGAAGACGAGGAGCGCAACGATGGAACCGCCGACAATCACCTTCTTCCACGGTTTGCCAAGGCGGCGGAACACGCCTTCCATCATGTTCATTGAGCGTGTGAAATAGAGCGACACGAAGCCGAGGAAGAGTCCGAGAAGTATGACAAAGGGGATACGGGCGGTGACGAAAGGCTCGCTCTGCACGAAAAAGAACTCGACGTCATAGCCCGTGAAGACGTAGGCTACCGTAGCTGCAGTGATTGAAGCGATGAGCAATGGCATGACCGAGACAGTGGTGAGGTCGAGCATCAGCACTTCAAGGGTGAAAAGCATACCTGCAATCGGGGCCTTGAAGATGCCAGCGATGCCTGCGGCGGCTCCGCAACCCACAAGAATCATCAGGATGCGTGGCGACATGCGGAAAACGCGCCCGAGGTTCGACCCGATGGCAGCACCGGTGTAGACAATCGGTCCCTCGGCTCCGACCGAACCGCCGAAACCGATGGTGATGGACGAGGCGAGGACGGAGGTGTACATGTTGTGGCGTTTGAGCCTCGATTTGTTCTGCGAGATGGCATAGAGCACGCGGGTGACACCGTGGGAGATGTTGTCGCGGACAATGTATTTGACATAGAGCATCGTCAGGAGGATGCCTATCAGCGGATAGATGAGATAGAGGTAGCTACCGCCGTCGATATTGATGCTCGATGTGAGGGTGGTGCTGATGAGATGGATAAGCGTCTTCAGGACGAGGGCGGCCACTCCGGCCACTATCCCGACAATGAGCGCGAGGATGATGACGAAGGTCTTCTCCTTGATGTGGCGTTCGCGCCATACGAGCAGGGCCATGAATGCGTCGCTGAAACTGCGGCCTATATTGTTGATAACTTTTGTCATGATTATTTCCTTCGGGTTGTATCTATAATATATATGTGGTTGTCGGACTCGGACCGGAGAGCGCTCCCCTACTTGCCTTCGCCACGGAAGATGGTGCGGACGGTGTAGAAAATTACTTTGAGGTCGAGCGAGACGGATATATTCTGAATGTAAAGCAAATCATATTTCAGACGGGCCACCATGTCGTCGAGCGAGGAGGCATAGCCAAACTTCACCATGCCGAGCGAGGTCAGTCCGGGGCGCACCTGATGGAGCAGGGCGCAATGAGGGGCGAGGAGACGCAGACGGGAGAGATAGAACTCGCGTTCGGGACGAGGCCCGACGAGCGACATGTCGCCCCGCAGGACGTTCCAAAGATTCGGGAGCTCATCGAGGCGGTATTTGCGCATCACACGGCCAAGCGGAGTGACGCGGGGGTCATCATCAACAGAGAGAGCAGGGCCGTCGGTCTCGGCATCTACGGTCATTGTGCGCAGCTTGTAGATTCTGAACGGCTTGCGGTGATAGCCGATGCGTTCCTGCGAATAGAAGGCTGGGCCGTTGGAGCTCATCTTCACCATCAGGGCAAGCACGGCGATGACCGGAGCGGTGATGACAAGTCCGGCAAGCGAACCGGCCACATCGGCCGCACGCTTCATCGCGACAACCGAATCCGGAAGCGAGGAGCGGGAAATGTCCATCAGCGGTTCGGAGAGGAGATTATCGTATGTCACCTTCGAGACAAGCAGCGTGTAGTCATCGGGACTGACATATATGGGCCGGTCGAGGGGATATAGACAGCCGAGGACGTGGAGCGAAAGACCCGGATTGTCGGGTGGAAGGGCCACCACGAAGGCATCGGCTCCGGCACGGCGAAGCTCATCGCGCAGGATGTCGCTCCCGACTGTCCGTCCGTCCTCACTGCGCCCCGAGGAGTCAAGGCGGAGGATGGAACTGACACTCTTGTCGCTGCGGCGCATCACTTCAGCCACGTCGCCCGCCTTTCCATCGGTCCCTGCTATGACGACCACACTCTCTCCTCCGGGCTTCCTGTCGCGGGCCTTGAAGACACTTGTCACAATAAGACGCGTCAGATAGACAGGAACGAAGAGACAGACGAAAAACAGCAGCAGTATCTCATAGTTCAACATTCGCTGTGGCAATACGTCGTTGAGAAGCACCACCATGAAAAATGCAAACGCGCCAAGCCCAACGCTGACGAGGGTGGAGAGAAATTCCGTCACCCTCGACTTGGAAGTGACCTTGACGTAGTAGCCCGACAGATAGTAGAGCCCGAGCATGAAGAGCGGAAAGAGGGCGAGTGTCAACCTCAGACCCGGCGACGCAAAGAAAGCGGTCATCCCGGCATAGCGCTCACGGATGTCGGCCACGAAGAGGAAACGCACCGATGTGAAGGCCAGCACTCCCGCAATCGTGGAGAGATAGTCGGCAGCTATGTAGATGATGCGCTTCATTGCATTGTGGGATTCGTTGACTCTTGGGATTAACTCCTGGGGTTCGTTGACTCCTGGGATTGGTTGACTGCTGGGGTTCGTTGACTCTGTAGGGACGCTTTTCAAAGCGTCCGCAAATAAAAAACGGAATTGGAATGGAAATTAAACCGGATATACCTATGGCCTTATGACCGTAATTTCCCCATCCGGATTGACCTTCACAATACGCGATGGGAGTGAGCGCGAACAATCGTCGCGACGAGCCTCCATCACATAGTCAACGGCCTCAAGTATCTCCGGAGAGATTTCGGAAAACACCGCGGCCGGAGGCTCACCGCTGATGTTGGCCGAGGTCGAGACCAACGGACGGCCAAATTCGCGGCAGAGCGTAGCAGACACCTTCTCGCGGGTCAGACGCACCCCGACGCTTCCATCTTCGGCAAGAAGTTCGGGAGCAAGCCCACGGGCACCGGGATACACGACAGTCGTGGGACGGTCGGTCTCCTCCGTCAGCCTCAGGGCCATCTGAGGGTCAACCGAAGTGAAACGTCCGATATCGGCAATGTCGGCCACAAGGGTGATGAGCGCTTTGGAATCGGCACGGCGCTTGATTTCAAACACCCGCCTTACGGCGCGGGAATCGGTAGCGTCACAGCCGATGCCCCACACAGTGTCGGTCGGGTAAAGTATCACACCGCCCCTTTTCAGGACGGCGACAGCCTCGTTGATGTCTTGCACAAGTGTCATAGGAGGATTAAAGGTCTAATTTTCCTACTGCAAATTTATGTTTTTTATTTCTAATTTTCACCGTAAGGCCATATTTTATTCCAAAACGGAACAGAAATAGCCAAAAGTCAGATATTTTGTAATTTTCACACCATTTTGAAACAATTTTAGCAATTTTAATTGCATTTTGCTTGCACATATCATATATAAGCTATACCTTTGCCACAGAAACACCACAATTCATCTCAAAAAATCAACTGACATGCCTCTCATTCTTCCCAATAAATATCACCGCAAACTCCTCCCCGAAACCACCGAAGTAGCAATCAAGATGGTCAAGGATGCCTTCCAAACCACCCTTGCACGCGAATTGAAGTTGCGCCGCGTCACTGCCCCACTCTTCCTCCTCACCGGCACCGGACTCAACGACAACCTCAACGGAACCGAACAGGCCGTCAGCTTCTCCATCGACGCGATGGGCGGAAAGACAGCCGAAGTTGTCCACTCCCTCGCAAAATGGAAACGCTACAAACTCGGTGCCTACGACATCGCTCCCGGCTATGGCCTATACACCGATATGAACGCAATCCGTACCTTCGAGGACCTCGACAATATCCACTCGCTCTACGTCGACCAATGGGACTGGGAGAAGAGCATACGCAAAGAGGACCGCACACTCGCCTATCTCAAGGACACCGTCAGGACAATCTACCGCACGCTCCTCGAAGTCGAGCAGATGGTATTCGAGCGTTTCCCTCACATCACTCCGGTACTTCCCCCCGAAATCACCTTCATCCACGCCGAAGAACTCGCCGAACGCTACCCCGACAAGACTCCGCGCGAACGCGAGGCGATAGCAGCAAAGGAAAACGGAGCCGTATTTATAATAGGTATAGGCGCACCTCTTGCAAACGGCGAACCCCACGACGGCCGCTCTCCCGACTACGACGACTGGATCTCGCTCAACGAGGAAGGCTACCACGGCCTCAACGGCGACATCATCCTCTGGAACCCGGTGCTCGAAATCCCCTTCGAAATTTCCTCGATGGGTATACGCGTAAGCCCCGAATCACTCGTCGAGCAACTCGAAATCCGTGGCTGCACCGAACGTCGGGAACTCCCCTTCCATAAGATGCTTCTTGAAGGCCGTCTGCCCTACTCCATCGGCGGAGGCATCGGCCAGAGCCGCCTCTGCATGTTCCTCCTCCACAAAGCCCACATCGGCGAAGTCCAGGCATCCATCTGGCCCGAGGAACAGATAAAGCAATGTGCCGAAGCAGGCATCGAACTACTCTGATCCCGAGTAGACGCGTGGAATGAGTCCCCGGTAGGGACGCTTTTCAAAGCGTCCGCCAATAAAATACATCCGGCATACATATAAAATACATCCGGCATACACATTTGTCATATATCTCTCCCTTCACGATAAAAATACAATACTTAATTTTACCCAATACAACCCAACTACTAAGGTGTGACGCATATTGTGCGTCACACCTATTTTGGTAAATACTGTATAATTCCACGATGATGATATTTTAACGATTACATTTTGACGATGTATTTCATCTGCGGACGCTTTGAAAAGCGTCCCTACAAAGCGTACCCAAAGCATCCCCAATAAAGCGTCAACAAAGCGTACCCAAAGCGTCCCAATAAAGCGTATACAAAGCGTTCCACAAAGCATACATGAAAAGCATCCATACAAAATAAAGCATCAATGCCAATCCCATGCAACACTTGCCTCGATAATGCCTAAGTCACCACGATTGCAATTACTGACATGACATGTCGGCAATTTTGTCATGTCAGATATTTCACAATTTTTTGATAAAAAGCGAGTTAAGTTTTCATCAACAATTTTGGCATAAAATTTGTTACATTTATGACTGTCGGAAAGGAAAGCCCGCGAAACACGCTGTCAACTCCAATCCGCACCAAAAAGTAATAAATTAATAAACAACATAAAAATTCTAACTCATTATGGGAAAAATTATCGGTATTGACCTTGGAACCACAAATTCATGCGTTTCAGTCCTCGAAGGCAACGACCCCGTCGTTATTCCTAACAGCGAAGGCCGCAACACAACTCCTTCAATCGTAGCATTCGTTGACGGCGGCGAGCGTAAAGTCGGCGACCCCGCAAAGCGTCAAGCCATCACCAACCCTAAACGTACAATCAACTCGATCAAGCGCTTCATGGGCGAGACATACGATCAGGTTGAGAAAGAAATCGACCGCGTACCTTACAAAGTGGTCCGCAGCGACAACAATACACCCCGCGTCGACATCGACGGACGCGAATACACTCCGCAGGAAATCTCGGCTATGATTCTTCAGAAAATGAAGAAGACCGCTGAGGACTACCTCGGACAGTCAGTGACCGAAGCTGTCATCACAGTCCCCGCATACTTCAACGACTCACAGCGTCAGGCCACCAAGGAAGCCGGCGAAATCGCAGGCCTCACCGTCAAGCGTATCGTGAACGAGCCTACAGCAGCAGCCCTCGCCTACGGTCTTGACAAATCAGACAAAGACCAGAAGATTGCAGTCTTCGACCTCGGTGGCGGTACATTCGATATCTCCATCCTCGAACTCGGCGACGGCGTATTTGAAGTGAAGTCAACCAACGGTGACACCCACCTCGGTGGCGACGACTTCGACCATGTAATCATCGACTGGCTCGCTGACGAATTCGAAAAAGAGGAAGGCATTGACCTCCGCAAGGACGCAATGGCCCTCCAGCGTCTGAAAGAAGCAGCTGAAAAGGCTAAGATTGAACTTTCGTCGACCACATCGACCGAAATCAACCTCCCCTACATCACCGCCACCGCTACCGGACCTAAGCACCTCGTGAAGACCCTCACCCGTGCACAGTTCGAACAGCTCGCCGACAAGCTCATCCAGGCAACCATCAAACCTTGTGAGCAGGCCCTCAAGGATGCAGGCATGACCCCGAAAGACATTGACGAAGTCATCCTCGTCGGCGGTTCGACCCGTATCCCCGCCATCCAGCAGGTTGTAGAGAAATTCTTCGGCAAAGCACCCTCGAAGGGCGTTAACCCCGACGAAGTCGTAGCCGTAGGTGCTGCAATCCAGGGCGGTGTCCTCTCAGGCGACGTGAAGGACGTGCTTCTTCTCGACGTTGTGCCTCTGTCAATCGGTATCGAGACCCTCGGTGGCGTGATGACCAAGATGATTGAGGCCAACACAACTATCCCGACCCGCAAGAGCGAGACATTCTCAACCGCAGCCGACAACCAGCCTTCAGTTGAAATCCACGTCCTCCAGGGCGAACGCCCCATGGCCAAGGACGACAAGACCCTCGGCAAATTCCACCTCGACGGAATCGCTCCCGCACCCCGTGGAATACCTCAGATTGAAGTTACCTTCGAGGTCGACGCCAATGGTATCCTCAACGTATCGGCCAAGGATAAGGCAACAGGCAAGGAACAGAGCATCCGTATCGAAGCTTCAAGCGGTCTTACCGACGCAGAAATCGAACGTATGAAGAAAGAAGCCGAAGCCAACGCCGCTGCCGACGCCAAGGAAAAGGAGAAAATCGACAAGCTCAACCATGCCGATACCGTAATCTTCCAGACCGAGAAGCAGCTTCAGGAACTCGGCGACAAGATTCCTGCCGACAAGAAGGCTCAGATTGACAATGCCCTCAACAAGCTCAAGGAAGCCCACAAGGCTCAGGATATCGCTGCCATCGACTCGGCTATCAGCGAAATCCAGAACACCTTCGGAGCAATCCAGCAGGAAATCCTCAATGCCCAGCAGGCAGCAGGCGGTGCACAGGCAGGTCCTAACCCCGGCGCTTCCCAGTCCAACAACCCCGGCGAAGGCCACGTCGACGACGTCGAATTCGAGGAAGTGAAATGATGTAACTGAATACATATAAATCCATCTAAAAAAGGGTTGCAGTCCTTGCGATTGCAACCCTTTTTAGTTGTATTATTCTTTATTTAACGTGAGTTCGATATAAGCAATCAGAACAAAGTTAGCTGATTGTCGAAAACGAAATCCAAAGAAATAGATGGTTTCTTAGGAAAGAAACAGTAAGCCGCAATAGCACTCAAGGCGTTGGTAATGAAGTTTGTGAACGACCGATGCCTTGAGTGTTCTATTTGAGCGATATTCTTCAGCTCGTCATTGACAGACTCTACAAGAGCGCGTTTCCGCAGCACAATCTTGTCAGCGACAGACATAAGCGAATTTCTCATATTGCTCTTGACTTTTGTCACAAGCTGTATTCCGTTCATGAACAGGAACTCAAAGAGTTGTTTGCCTATATATCCCTTGTCACCACAGAGTTTACCTTTGACATTCTCAATGAAAGACTCCGAGTACAATGGCTCGCGGTCATCGACATTGCCGGGTGTGAACATGAAGTTCAGAATCTCGCCGCGATCATTTATTATCAGGTGTAGCTTGAAACCGAAGAACCATCCCATTGAACATTTGCCACGTTCCGCCAACCCCTTGAATGTCTTATGTATCAGAATTCGCTGATGCTTACAAACTCTGAGCGGTGTGGAATCAACATAGGCAACACCGGTACACGTGCCTAACAGAACTTCCTTGATGAACATAGTCAGATGTAGAGCCACTGATTTCTGTAATTCCACGAAACGGTTATATGATACGGTCTGCGGAAACAGGTGTTGCATATGCTTGCACACATACTGTGTATAAAAGTGTTTGAGGCATCTGAATCCCTTGCTGTGGAATAGTATGAGGATTGTAATCACCTCGGCTTCAGAGAGTCTACAAGACTTGTTCCGATGCTTTTTACCGTCAGCTATCTGATGTTTCTTCAGCTCTGATGAAAAATACTTGCAAAAGTCGTCTGCGATACAGAAAATTTCCGTAATTTTGTCTTCGGTAATCATAATATAAATTCTTGTAAATCTTGTAATTAGGCACTACTAATTTACGAATTTTATTTGAGATTACCAAGAAGATCAGCCACTTAGTTTGATGCTAAATGGCTGATTGTTTTATTATTATAACTGTGAATCCTTATATCGAACTCACGTTATTTAGATTGATGCATATCACCTTTCTGTTTATATTTGGCACATATTTGGAGCGTTTCGTAATCAGCGATAATGTGCCCGTTGTTTTGCATTGCCCCAATTCACAAATATTAACACGCGTGGATTCTAAACTCGCACACAGATGGGATTAACTTTGCCATATGAAAGACAAGATAATGAAGCATCAAACCATAAAAATCATCACAGACCACAAACAGGAAGTGATAGCGCAAGCTCCCGTAGTTATCTCAGCAAGCAGAGCCACGGATATTCCGGCTTTTTATGCCGATTGGTTCTTCGGCCGATTAGAGAAAGGGTATGTAAGGTGGCGCAACCCGTTTAATGGCAAAGACAGTTATGTGTCATTTGCCAATACTCGCTTTGTCGTGTTTTGGTCTAAAAACCCAGCACCTCTCATTCCCAATCTTCATATACTTAGAGAGAGAGGAATTGGTTGCTATATGCAGTATACGCTCAACGATTATGAGAATGATGGTCTTGAAGTCAATGTGCCTGCTTTGCAGCATCGGATTGACACTTTCAAGTGTCTTGTTGACACTTTGGGAGAAGGCTCGGTTGTCTGGCGTTTTGACCCTCTTGTTTTGACCGATACCGTTTCTGAAGAATCATTGCTTGAAAAGATTGATAATATTGCGAAGTGCTTATGCGGCCACACAGAAAAACTCGTTTTCAGTTTTGCCGACATCGCTTCATATAAGAAAGTGGGAAAGAATCTGATTAAGGCCGGAATCAAATGTAAAGAATGGGACAATGAATCGATGTTGAGCTTTGCTAAAAAACTGTCTAAGTTAAACGCATCATGGGGGCTTCGACTCGCCACATGCTCCGAGTCAATCGCCTTAGAACAATTCAATATTGAGCATAACAGGTGCATAGATCCGGAACTGGTAGCCCGTTTGGCACCTAATGACGCAGTTCTTCAAAACTTTCTTTTCAACGCTCGCACTGACGGCGGCCAGCGCAAGCATTGCGGCTGCATACTATCTAAGGACATAGGCGCATATAACACCTGTCCACACGGCTGCGCATATTGTTATGCCAACACTACCACACAATCAGCACTTGCCAACTATCACCGCCACAATCCAAACAACGACTCAATTCTTTAAGCCCATGCATTACACACCGCAAATCCGCAAATCGGCATACACCTTTGAGGATATTCTCAAGAATGCCGAAAAGTGGTTCGCATCATTATCTGAAAGCAAAAGGAAATCCCTGAAAGAAAATCTTGACCATGGAGCTGCACTCCTTGACTCAAAGTCTCAGTTAAAGGCTTATCTCCATTTCTATGGAAATATTCATCAGGCAAAACTCCTTCAAGCTTTTGAAAATATTCCAAAAGAAATTTGGTCGGAAGAAGGTATATCCATCATAGACTACGGCTGCGGTCAAGGTATTGCCGAGATGGTTCTCTCTGATTATATTGCTTCAAAGTGGATTGACAATGATTTTGTAAAGGACTTCACGTTGATTGAACCATCGCGCGAAAACCTACGGCAAGCAGTTGAATATGTACAAACTTTCTACCTTGAAGGTAAAATTAGACCTTACTGCATCAACGACAAGCAAATAACAAAAGAGCACATCAACACAACCTCCAATACAATAATACATATATTCTCCAATGTTATAGATCTCGAAGAATTTGAAGGAGACAGAATCGCTGATATCCTAAGCCAAGATAAATCGAATAATAACATCATTGTCTGTGTAAGCCCATACTATCAGGAGACCACTCGAGGCAAACGAATGGAGGAATTCGGGAAGAAACTACAAGGCTATTCTCTACGATATAAATTTGAGAAGCATACTGATGAATGGGAAAAGCCATACAGTTGCCAAATACATATCTATGCAAGCATGTATTATTGATTGATTTAGCTTGAAAACAATAGATTTTAAAGTTGCTATATTTGGAACACGTAGACATAATACTCTATTAACCAATTCTCTCGATATTCGAGGAAGTGAAATAATTTCCAAAAGAACAACCAACAATCGAGTAGGAGGTGAACACTAATTGAGGTGTTCGCCTCTTTCGTGTTCACTTGTCCTCTCACACCACTGTACAAGCGGTTCTGCATACGGCGGTTCCTCAACCTTTCGGCAAGGCTGACGCCTTGTAGTAGCAACCTATCCATACATAGCCTTGTCGGTGTAGTGCTTCATCGGGCATTGCCCTATGTGCTATCCAACTGTCTGCTATGCGCCAATAACCTTGACTTGTATTGCCCCATTGATACGCCCGCCATTTTTCTATTCCGCATTTGATTAGGTTCTGCATTCGCGTCCTCGGACGTTTCCATGCTTTCCAGATACACATGCGGATACGGCGGCGTATCCATTTGTCTATCTCTTTGACCTTACTTCCCATGTCTGCCAAATTGTAGTATTCCGTCCACCCCCGCAGATATTCTGCGAGAGCTTGCTTGCGCTTGGCATATCCTATTCCATTACTCCTTGAAGTTATGGCTTTCAGACGGCGACGCATTTTGGCTTCTGTCTTTTGGTGTAGCCGCAGTCGGCATTTGCCGTTGCGGATATAGAAGCCGTAACCGAGGAATTTCAATTTACCCACATAGGCACATTCGGTCTTTTCGCGGTTGACGCGAAGTTTGAGCATTGACTCTATGAACTTTGTGATACTCTCCTTTACTCGTTCAGCCGCTCGGCGGCTCTTGCAGAAGATGAGTCCATCATCTGCGTAGCGTACAAACGGATGTCCGCGCCTTTCGAGTTCTTTGTCAAGTTCATTGAGCAGTATATTGGCAAGCAGAGGGCTGAGCGGTCCGCCTTGTGGCGTTCCCTCCCTTGTTTCCTCATATCTGCCATTTACCATTACTCCGCTATTGAGGTATTTGTGTATGAGGGAGATAACCGCACCATCCTTTATCGTCCGTTGCAGTATCTCTATCATCTTGGCGTGGTTGACGGTGTCGAAGAAGCGTTCAAGGTCTATGTCCACTGCATAGTGGTAGCCTTGACTGATTACCTCCGTTGCCTTTACCAACGCTTTCTTCCCTCCTCTGCGTGGTCGGAAGCCGTAGCTTCCCTCGCTGAACTGACGTTCATAGATTGAGGTCAGTACTTGGGCAATCGCCTGTTGGATTACTCGGTCTACGACCGTCGGTATTCCAAGCTGGCGCGTTTTGCCGTTGTCCTTGGGTATCTCAACCCTGCGGACGGGGTTCGGACGATATGTCCGTCGGCGAATACTCTCTGTCAGTTGCTCTCCGTGCTCTCTGAGATAGCCGAGCAATCGGTCGCAATCCATTTTATCTATCCCCGGCGCTCCTCCGTTGCTCTTTACTTGTTTATAAGCAGCATTGAGGTTGCCCGGTGACAGAATTTGCTCCAGCAAAGGGTATTCCCGTTTAGGTTGTTCCGTTGTGAAATATCCGTCCTCCACGCACATGAAAGTCTGCACCCCCTCATAGCCTTTGGCTTCCGGCCTATTCTTTTGAGGGCGGCTATCGTTCTGTGCCGATATTTTCTGCTTTCTTCCTTTCATTTGATGATGTTTGACAATATTCACTTCGGTCGGGTTCAGTCCTTCCCTCGCGCTATCCTCGCAAGGTACTATGACTTCGGCTGACTTCTCACGGCAAGCTTTACTCCGCAGTTTTGAGTAATTCGGTCGCCACTGCGTCCGTGAGACCTCCCCGATTAAGAGCATAATCTTTCACACTTATACCTGCTTGATTTACGCCACTCGTTCCGAATAGCTATCGGGCTTTAACTTCTTAAGCAGTCTTACCCACGAGCAAACGCCTTGGTATCAAATTTCTGTACGTCAGGCCAGTGATTTGCCGCCGACTTCCTTCACACCCAATGTCGCCATTGGCAGCTTGTCTTTGGCTGTACGCTTGCCGCTATTAGGCCGCGTTAGGGACTTGCACCCCTTAGATTATGCCCATGTCGGGCGAACTACATTATGGGTTGCGACTTACACAGTCGCAACCCATTTTTTTATTCTCGCACTTTATTATTACCTTTGGCATTGAAAGAAATGAATCCAGACATGTCAAAAGAAAGGTCAAAAGCATAGAACCGATCACCGAATATCTTCAGCTATTCATCCTCAGATGTCGCGAACGTTTATCGCTAATGGAGGCATGGATTCTCCATTATAAATAACGGAAGATTCAACTGATCCATCCAATTGCGTCGCTAACTTCTTCATATTGACCGAATAGTCAATTTGAAGTGTTTTGCCAGCCTTAATCTCATATAGATGAATACTATCACGATTATTTTGCTCAATCACATCTACTTCTATACCTCTATTTTCTCTATAAAAATATAGATTGGAGCGCTTGCCGGCATTCAGATTTTTTTTTATGAGAGATGATACAGCCATATTTTCAAAAATCGCCCCCCACAATATTGTGTTATTAATATCCGACGGAGATTCAATACCTAATAAACTGCAAAGCAGTCCGGTGTCATGAAAATAAATTTTCTTATTCTTGGTCAGGCTCTTATTGGGGTTTACAAAGTAAGGAGGCAACTCGAATACGATATAGGACGTAACCAAAATCGATAGCCACTCAGAGATGGTAACAGCTGACACACCCACTTCGCGTGACAGAGCCGATGCATTAAATTCTGATCCCACTCTCAGAGCCAACATCCGCACAAACATGTCAAACTTCAGAAGATTTGATACCCGTAGCAAGTCTCTGAGATCACGTTCCACATAAGTATTGTAGTAATTGTCATAGAAATCCTTGGGAGGGATTCCGTTGACAAGTACACCCGGATAAAAGCCTTGAAACGCATTTTCCTCTATTGATTTATTTACAATTTCAGGCCTTATCTCGTCAAAGGAAAATGGAAGTAACGTGAACAACGCAGAGCGTCCGGCCAACGATTGGGTCACAACATTCAACAATGAAAAATTGCTGCTTCCGGTCAATATATACCTTCTGTCACGATTCTCATCCACCATCACCTGAATCTCAGACATAAGTTCCGGGACATGTTGCACCTCATCTATTATAACATAGCTACCGAGACTCTCGAGAAATCCCTGCGGATCATTTGCTGCCAACGATCGTGTCGCAATTCTCTCAAGATTCACATATTTATAGTCAGGAAAGAGATGCCTGCACAATGTACTTTTACCGGCTTGCCTTGGACCAGTAATTGTAATTACTGGATAATGTTTGTGTGCATCTTCAATCCGGGGTGTTATGGCTCTGGGAACATAATCCATTTTTCAGAAATCTAAAGTTCAACTTTGAATTATGCAAAGTTATAAATTTAATGCGGATTGCGCAAGCCTTTACAAAAATAACTAATCCTCTGCCACTCGGTTCCATCAGGCATTTTTAATGAGCCGGATATTCGAGATAGTGAAGCAATCAACATTAGATGACCGATAAAAACAGCGTTGCCAATCGGTTAGGCTGTTTTTATTTCGTCATATCCACCCGATTTTTCTTGTTTATTACGGTTGATTGGATTATATTTGCACATAATCAATCACTCCTTGCCAAGAAAGTAGAAATTATGGAAGTATACACCATGCTATTGTTTGTCATTATGGCAGCGTTATTAATCCGGCTTATGACTAAGTGTCAGATCAGCTACCTGCGTAAAAACCCGGTTGACAAACCGCCATCACAAATGGTGATGATAACATCCTGCATCGTCTTTACTCTAATCACTTTTGGATTATACTATTTCCTTTGCAGGCATGATATATGCACTGTCATCTACGCAGTCATCTCGGTACTCCTGACTTTAATCCTGGCCCTGCTGACATTAAAAAAGACTCCGGGTTGCAAGGAGTGGTCAAAAACGATGAGGCTGAATCATATTTTTGTGATTCTTGCATTATGCTCCCCCCTTAACGTCGGCGTGATTTTCTTCTGCCAATGGTTTTTCCCTGACGTCACTTCCATACGAACGGAACAAGGCAAATATGAGGTCACGACACGAAACGCAATCCCGCTCTTCAAAAACTTCATGCCAACAGGCTCATACATAGAGAATCATACGGAAGACACATTGTACAGAGTCGTTGTAAGTTATGCCTTTTTAGGGGAGGAAATCCACAATCATTACAACATAACAGACACAATCGCCCCACAGACCACAGCCGGAATCCCATGTCCTCCAAACTATGTCCTCCGAAGAATCTATCCGATAATGATGCCTTCATCCGGTCGGATGGGCAGGACAAGGACCCGCAGGAGTTATATCGTAACAAAATCTGAGCTGGACGCATTCACATCCGGTGACTTCGGTGACTTGGGAATCAAGGACAACATCCGAGTCAATTCCTTCAACATCACCACCAACCCCATAATATGGGAAGACCCCGAAAGGCTCAGAATTCTGGAGCAAACCATCGACCGCTTTTCTCAACACAAAAAATGAATTCCAACCAACATTCTATTATGAAAGCATTTGCAGATAATGAATTATTCTTTTATCTTACATCAGATACTTATAGTAAGTTTTTTCCCTTCCGGTTCAAAAGTTTTGAATCACACATGAAGCTCCTCAACTTTTGGGGAGGACTGCAGCCTGATGTATGGGGTAAAACAGATGAATACCATAGGATTGGACAAGATAAATTTTTCCGTATCACGCAAAAGTTTATTGATGATTTAAGTTCGGTTGTCGCAGAAATCAAGCGCAATCCAGATGAGCGTGAGGCCAAAAGCATGTGCGAGAATCTCCTTGAAGCAGTCAGCAATATCGCCATAGGTAATTACCTCGCTTTCACACGGTTTATTTCACCTGAAATCGGGATACCTCTTGAACGTAAAATGCTACTCTCACTTCGGGTTTCAATGCTCAATAAAGGAAAATCTATTGAGTTTGGCGACAAAGAATACCGAAAGAACCTATCTCCAATTTTTGACACTTTTGAAATTCATTTGTTTGGCAGTTCCCGACATACAATTGGCAAACAACAGAATCGTGTCTGTAGATTTTGTTCAGGCAAGGAAGCCGATGGAATCAAATTCAGTAGTGACGCACACGCCATTCCCAAATCGGTGGGCAATAACCTTCTGTTTTGCAATGAGGAATGCAACGATTGCAACGGAATTTTCGGTCGTGGGATTGAAACCGATTTCGGCAATTACTTTGCAATAAACAGAGCTTTCCATCCTATAAAGACCAGAAGTAAAAATATCTATATCGGCGAAAACTTCTGTATTGACAAAAACGGGAATTGCTTCGTCGATGAAATCACACCTATCGAGAAAGCCAGAGGGAGTAAGAGGCTGAACTGCAAGGAAACAGTCACTGACAGTTCTCTTTACCGATCATTGGCCAAATTCGTCATAAACCTTATTGATGAAAAATACCTAAATGAGTTTCATGACACAATAGATTGGATTAGAGGGAAAATGATACCAAAATTACTACCACCGGTATTGGTCGCTGAATGCACGAATCCAATCGAACAACCAACCTTAACATTATTCATCCGCAAACCGGATAAGGGCTCAGGACTTCCTTTTTGTACTGCTCTGATGCAATGCATTGACCGTGCATTCTTCTTCATCATGCCTTTGGCCTTATCCGACCAGAAAATAGGATGCTTCAATCTCAGTACACTCAATCAGCTTGCAAGCTTATTTGCGCCTTTATTACCTGCAGCTGAACATTGGTATCCTGAGGATTTAAGTTCCTCTCAACCCAAATATGTATGGCGTGATGTAAAGACAGACGGTTTGATAATCGTTGATAACCTCAATGCAAAAAAGGCGGATCTGCATAAACCAGGTACAAGCACCACTCGGCAACAACATGTCGAATTCAAGCCATTTTCACAAAACAAACTGACCATTTCAAGCTACAGAGTCATAAATTTCAAGGAATATTGTCGTTTTTCCTCACTCCCGCAGGAAGAGTATCTCAACAATAATCTTGAATTCAGCAATATCCTCTATCTTTCAAGTTCCGGAGATATTAAATTGGACATGGCTCTGGACTGCTCATCTTTCAAGAAAAGGCGTATATTTTCTTATGAACAGTCGTTAACATTCCGTCTGCGAGATTTCGCAGCGTCCGTAAGTATCGACGATGATTCTTTCTGCGTTGACCATGAGATGGTGCGTGAACTTCTTCGACAAAACATCTCGTTTGCGGCGATGACCCTAAAACACAAATACCACCAACCTCTTGAAATATATCCTGTAGATGAAACAACCCTCAATTATTCACTCCATACGCTTACCATTATAATCAAACACCCTTCCGGCTCCTTACACCAAGTAACAGGTAAAGATTGCTGGAACATTAAATTCCTACACATTTAAGACCTACAACAAACCGGTATGACACAAATTGTTTCAGGAACGGACACAGCAAAATAAATAGAAATTTCAATGGAGCGTAATCCGATTGGTAACGCTCCATTTTTTGTAATAGTGATAAGTGAATCCACTGCAATCCTCTTCCGCGTTTACAATCATAGACCAGAGCCTGGGGATGCTAAACCCTGCGAGGGGCAATAAAACATTTTTTTGTTGCCCAAACGGGAAAAAGTCACTAAATTTGTGGCTGTGAATTAATAAACTTACAAAAAATACTGACAATCCGTAAATCCTACGCCATGACAGTAGTCGATAGATTTTTAGAATATGTGAAGTTCGACACTCAGAGTGACGAGCTTACCAATCTCACCCCCTCGACCCCGGGGCAGATGATTTTCGCGCAGCATCTCGAAAAGGAGCTTCGCGTAATGGGTCTCAGCGACATCACCCTCGATGAAAACGGTTATCTTATGGCCACCCTCAAGGGCAATGTTGACAAGGAGATACCGACAGTCGGTTTCATCGCCCATCTTGACACGTCGCCCGACATGAGCGGCCGTCATGTCAGCCCCCGAATCGTCGAGGAATACGACGGTGGCGACATCATCCTCAACGCAGCCAACGGCGTGACTCTCTCACCCTCGCAGTTCCCCGAGCTCCTCAACTATGTGGGCCAGGATCTCATCGTGACCGACGGCAACACCCTCCTCGGTGCCGACGACAAGGCCGGTGTAGCTGAAATCATCACCGCCATTGACCACCTCATCAAGCACCCCGACATCAAGCACGGCGACATCCGCATAGCCTTCAACCCCGACGAGGAAATCGGTCAGGGCGCCCACAAATTTGACGTTGACCTCTTCGGTGCCGACTGGGGCTACACGATGGACGGCGGCGAAATCGGCGAAATCGAATATGAGAACTTCAATGCAGCCGTAGCAAAGGTAACCTTCAAAGGCCGCAACGTCCATCCCGGATATGCCAAACACAAGATGCTCAACTCCATGCGCGTGGCCAACCAGTTTGTCATCATGCTCCCGCGTTGGGAAACTCCCGAACACACTGAAGGCTACGAAGGATTCTACCATCTCGTTTCCTTCGAAGGAACTGTCGAACAGACTGTCCTCACCTACATCATCCGCGACCATGACCGCGACCGTTTCGAACGCCGCAAGAAGGAACTCGAACACCTCACCCGCAAAATCAACAACGAATTCCCCGACTGTGCCTCGATTGAAATCAAGGACCAGTACTACAACATGCGCGAGAAAATCGAGCCTGTCATGCACATCATCGACGTTGCCGTAAAGGCCATGGAAAATACAGGAGTTACACCCAAGGTGCAGCCCATCCGTGGCGGCACGGACGGCGCACAGCTCTCGTTCAAAGGTCTTCCCTGCCCCAACATCTTCGCAGGCGGCCTCAACTTCCACGGCCGCTACGAATTCGTGCCCATCCCCTCGATGGAGAAGGCCACACAGGTCATCGTCGAGATTGCACGTCTCGTAGCCGAAAAATAATCGTCCATTGCTGAACTTCTGAATTCTTGAAAACACTCGTAATTGTCACCGGACCGACTGCGAGCGGAAAGACTTCACTTGCCATAGAGCTGGCCGAGGCACTCGACACGGAAATCGTGTCGGCTGACTCGCGCCAGCTTTTCCGTGGTTTGCCTATCGGGACCGCGGCACCCACGCCCGAAGAACTTGCCCGCGTGCGCCATCATCTTGTCGGTGTCCTCGACCTCCACGACTACTATTCCGCAGCCCGTTTCGAAGAAGACGCCCTCGCGATTCTCGACCGCATCTGGCAAAAGAGCGACTATGCCGTTATGTGTGGAGGCTCCATGATGTATATCGACGCCATTACCAAAGGCATCGACCAACTCCCGACAATCTCGCAGGAAATCCGCGACTACTGCCTTGAACTCTACGAAAAAGGTGGGCTTCAGGCACTCCACGAAAAGCTGCGTCAGCTCGACCCCGTCTACCTCGCCACGGCCGACCTCTCGAACCACCGCCGCCTCGTCCATGCAATCGAAATCTGTCTGCAGGCAGGCGTCCCCTACTCCTCACTCCGCACCGGACAGGCCAAATCCCGCCCCTTCCGCACCGTCAAACTCGCCATCAACCACGACCGTCAGACCCTTTTCGACCGCATCAACCGCCGTGTCGACCTCATGATTGCCGAAGGCCTTGAGGAAGAGGCACGTAAGGTCTACCCGCTGCGCCACCTAAACTCGCTCAACACCGTCGGCTACAAGGAACTTTTCGCCATGATGGACGGAATCATGGACCGCGAGACGGCAATTGCCCGCATAGCCAAAAACACACGTGTCTATGCGAAGAAACAATTGCTCTGGCTCTCGAAAGACCCGGATGTCAAGCTGTTAGACCCGATGAAACCGCTTTTGCCACAAGCGTTAAGATTTATTAATTAAATAAAATCCGCCCGACTGCTCTATTTTTCTTATTTTTGCACGGAATTCTTCTGAATGAGAAATTTTTTCTGATTGATGCTTCCTCCTATCCCCTGGTGTGAGCCGCCGGAAGGAAGGTGATTCAGAATACATTTTTACAAAATCAATTTCTAAGACTACAAAATGACATCCCGCGACAGCCTGAATTTATACTTCCAAGATGCAATCCGCAACTATTGGGAGCTTCCGGCACTGACCGATTTCGGTGGTGCGACAATGTCCTACAAGGACGTGGCACGCAAGATTGCCAAACTCCATCTTCTTTATGAGAAATCAGGCATAAAGCCCGGCGACAAAGTGGCACTCTGTGCGAAAAACAGTTCCATGTGGTGTGTATCCTTCATCGGAACACTTACCTACGGTGCAGTCATCGTCCCCATCCTTGCTGACTTCAAGCCCGACAATGTGCAGCACCTCATCAACCACAGCGATGCCAAACTCGCCATAATTGACGAAAATATCTGGGAAAATCTCAATCCCGAGGCCATGACCACCCTCCTCGGGACACTGTCTGTAAAGGATTTCTCCCTCATCCACAGCAACGACGAAACCCTCACCCACACACGCGCCCACCTTAACGAACTCTTCGGCCAGCGCTACCCCGACCGTTTCACTCCGGAAGATGTCAAATACCACGTCGACACCAAGGAGGAACTCTGCCTCATCAGCTACACCTCCGGTTCAACCGGCTTCTCCAAAGGCGTGATGCTCCCCTTCCGCAGCCTCTGGTCAAACGTGCAGTTCTGCATGGACTTCCTCCCGACAAACCCCGGCGACGGAGTGGTGTGTATGCTTCCGCTCGCCCACATGTATGGACTGACCATCGACATGCTCCGTCCCTTCATCAGCGGCAACCACATCCGCATCCTGACCAAAACACCTTCGCCACGCATTATCATGGATGCATTCGCCAAGGTGAAACCGCGCTACATCGTCACCGTCCCCCTCATCATCGAGAAAATCATCCGCACACGCGTCTTCCCGATGCTTGAGAAGCCACTGATGAAACTCATGCTCATGGTTCCCTATGTCGACGAGCGCCTCCTCAGCAAAATCAAGGACCGTCTGACCGAAACCTTCGGCGGCAACGTCCAGGAAATCATCATCGGCGGTGCCGGCCTCAACCGCGATGTCGAGAAGTTCCTCCGCCGAATCGGCTTCCCCTACACTGTCGGTTATGGCATGACCGAATGTGGCCCGCTCATCTCCTACGCCAACGCCACGGAAAACCGCATGGCCTCATGCGGACGCATCGTCGACCGTGTGGAAGCCATCATCGACTCCCCCGACCCCACAACCAAACCCGGCATACTCTATGTCAAGGGCGAGAACGTCATGCTCGGCTACTACAAGAACCCTGAGGCTACCGAAGCAGCGATGAGCGCCGACGGTTGGCTCTCGACAGGCGACATCTGCAACTTCGATGCTGACGGATACCTCTATATCCGCGGTCGCGATAAGAACATGATTCTCGGTCCCTCCGGCCAGAACATCTACCCGGAGGAAATAGAGGACAAGCTCAACAACCTTTCATACGTTTCCGAATCGCTTGTCATCGACGGAGGTGGTGGCCGTCTCGTCGCCCTCATCTATCCCGACTACGAAAGCATCAGTTCGCAGGGTTTGAGCAACCAGGCCGTGACCGACATCATGGGTGAGAACATCAAGTCGCTCAACTCCGACCTTCCCGCTTATTCACAGGTACAGCGCTTCGAGCTCATGACCGAAGAATTCGAAAAGACCCCCAAACGCTCCATCAAACGTTACCTCTACCAACCGAAGTAACTCTGATACATAAAAGAAACTGAACAGCCTGCAAGGGAGACCGACAACAAAAGCTTGTCCGACCACCTTGCAGGCTGTTTTTTTATAGAGAGCTTATCATAATTCAATATTTCCATTTTTAGATACAGAAGTAAAAAAGTGCATAAGAAACAAAAGATATATATTTCTGTAAGATTGAGAATTACCCTCACATCCTTTATTATAAAATTCTTTTGTCTCTTATGCTCTTTTGTGCTTTTGTATCTCTTGCAGTTCCCTATATTTTATCCGGCATAATCAGTATGCCCCCTAATCGAGAGTCTGGACTCCGCCTCCGTTGACCATCAGCACCTGACCGCTTATCCACGACGAGGCCGGAGAAGCGAAGAAAAGGACGGCCCTCGCAATGTCGGCAACTTCACCGAGACGCTTGATAGGCGTATGCACCAACATCCTCTCCTCCATCTCCGGAGTCAGCACCGAAGCAAGGGCGTTGGTATGCGTGGCTCCCGGCCCGACACTGTTTATCCTTATACCCATAGGGCCGTAATCGTAGGCAAGATTTGAAGCAAGATGATTCAGCGCGGCTTTCGACGACCCATAGATTGCCATGTTAGCTTCATTATTCAGACTGCTCATTGAGGTAATGTTTATGATGCTGCCGTAGCCCGACTGCTCCATGTAAGGAGCGACAAGCTTGCATAGCTGCCACGGAGCGAAAACATTTATGGCATAGATACGCTCTATATATGCTTTATCAATCTTGAACGGATTTTCCCTGCCACCGCCACCGAGCCCGACATTATTGACAAGAATATTGACTGTGCCGTAGGTCTTGACGACATTGTCGACCAAAGCAGTAAGGTCATTATCATCGAGGACATTGCAACCGACGGCACTTGCCTCACCGCCTTCAGCTTTTATCTCATCTGCTGTTGCCTGAGCCTTTTCAAGCGAAAGGTCACTGACCATGACCGATGCTCCGGCTGCCGCCAGAATCCTGCAACAGCCTTTACCGATACCGTCGCCGCCTCCGGTGACGACAGCCACTTTGCCACTGAGGTCAAAGAGATTTTCTATATCTTTCATAACGTTTTGATTTTCATATCATACTGCCCCCACGGAACAATTCCGTAAGCATCATGTAATAATAATCAAAACAAAACTACGGAAGGATATGTTTATTGGATGCCGCATCATATAATTCGGTGATACAAAAGCGCAAAAGAGCATAAGAATCAAAAGAATATAATATCTGAAGATAACACTCTACCTTACAGAAAACTATATATTCTTTTGTTCCTTATGCCCTTTTGTGCTTTTGTATCCTTGCTTTTGTATCTTAACTTTAGAACGTGAAATGGAACGTGAATCTGACACCGCTCTTGCAGGCATTCGGATTGTCGCGGTAAGTCAGTCGCCATGTGTAATCAACACGGAGAATACGGAGGATATTGTCCAGACCGACACCAACCTCCATATAAGGCTGGTTGGTCATCTCCTGCGTGTGGGCAATCTCCGGGAAGCCAAACAGTTCCGGATTCAGCCACGGCTTGTTGCGGTCGCTCAGATGGCCCCATATACCCTTGAATGTGACAGCCTCGCGCAATTTCAGCTTTTTAAGCAGCGGAATATTGTTGAGCAAGGCCCCGTTGGCCCAATATGTCAGATCCCACTGTGCGTATGAGTCATTGATGAACTCCATCGGGTTCAGGCAGGAGAAAAGGTCTGACTGTATGATATACGAGAGGTTCGCACCGGGAATAAGCAGATTGGGATACGGCGAACGTGACCACACATGGCCACCTTTCACACTGAAATCCACACATCCGAAAGCCGAAAGCCAGAATCGCTTGGAGAATGAAGCCTCAGTGACATTGAGCGCGAACGGATTGCCCATGAATCCCTTTGGAGCGAATGTGTGGGAAAGGGTGAAAATCGGGGCATCCATATTGATTGGCATACGCCCGGTCTTCATCTGATAGAACTTCTCGCCCGGAGCATAGCGCAGGAGCAACCGGAAAGAGTTCATGGTATAGTGCCGGAAATCCTGCCCGTGACCGTTGATGAATGTCATGTACTCCGTCGAATACTGGCGCTCCTGCTGCACTCTCGCCTCAAGCGAGAAATGATTTTCGGTCTCAAGTATGTATTCAAGCTTGCTCACGCGGTGATAAGTCTCCTGACGGTCGGGCATACGCCTCAGCGAGAGGAAGATATTGTCCACGTTGTGCATCACCGAAAGCTGACCGAGGCGATCAATATCATAGAGCTGCGTGGCCCTTATCGAATGTACCGGAAACTCCCGCGAATGATATTCCTTATCGCGGAATGAATATTCGACCTCGCCGCTGTATTTCCACTTATGGTCCTTGAAACCTCGCGCCACATAGCCTCGCGCGAACCATCTACGCGACAGATTGGCGGTGGTCATGCCGCCAAGACGCAGACGCAGTCCCTCGATTGAATTGTAGGAGACCATCGTTGTCATGGGGCCCATGTCGAAATATGACGGATTCCACGTCGGGACATAGCCGGATGTCACGAGGCGCACTGTCTTCTCCGCCCAATAGAACAGCGGGACAGAGCGCAGCCGTTTCATCATTTGCTCGATCGAATTAGCACCACGGCCTATCTCAGCCTTGCGGTTCTCATTCCAGAACTCCATGTCCTTTCCCTGCGCACCGGTCGCGAAAATCTGATTGGCACCGCGCTTGAACAGCGACTGGTCAGGAGCCGGTTCAAAATTATGCGAATCATAGACGGTGTAGCGGTGGCCATACAGTCCGGGAGTACCGGGAATGACGCTCGCTTCAAGCATCATGTCGTCCTTCACCTTCAGACGCGACCCGTCGGGGGCTTTGACATAGTCCTGCGAGATGACAAGGCCGTCGATGAAATTAAGATTGATGTCGTGAGGCGCACGGAGAATGATGCGTTTGATAAACATTGTCGTGTCGCCTAACGGAACATAGAAACGCCCCGTGAAGCCAAGCGAACTCGGATTGCGGGGGACGAATGTCAGCTCTACGCACTTTGTAGTGTCGACAATGACCGTATCCGTAAGATAAAACTTATAGAAATCCGGAGCGATGCGTGAGAGCGGCGACACGAAACGGGTCTGGAGAATGGTTATGTCATTGTCATAGACATCCACTTCGCGCAGGACATCCTCATAGAAAGTCTGGACACTCTGCTTGTCGAGAATTTCGTCGAGGCCCGATGAGCGCAGACCCTTGACATACTCCTTCTCCGCTTCCGGCTCCTTACGGTAGTGGACGGATGCAAGCTTTTCGCGGAGAGCCACATTGAGGATAGGCTTTCCGGAGATTTCCGACGTGTCGACATACTCCTTCAGAAAGGCGAAATTCTTACCAATACCGCTCCCCTTGCCTGAATCACTGACATTATAATTGTTGATTGCGAGGGTGATGCGCTCGTATTTGTCATAATTGTAATTGTCATGGCGGCGTGGGTCGTTGAGATCCTGCGTGTGGCGTATACGCTCCATAAACTGCACGGCAGGATTGTTTTTCTTCGTGTAATGGACCTTCTTCGGCTTTGCCACAACCTCTCCGAGCAACACGCCAGTAGGGTCAAGCTTGATGTCAAGTTTGAGCGACGCCCCCTTCACCTTGACCGGCAAAGTGATGGTACTGTAACCGATAGCCGAGACAAGCACACTGTCGAAAGGCAATGCAGTCGAGATGGAGTATGCTCCGGCATCGTCCGTCAGCACTCCTCTGTCAGTACCTTTCAGCATCACGGTGGCAAACGGCACAGGTTCCTTCGATTGAGAATCGGTCACGACTCCCTTCACCGTGACATTGAGGCCTGCGGCGGGAAGCATCCATAAAAGAAAAACGGAAAATATAGCGATGCGCATAAGCGGGCGCAAATTGACCATGTGGAAATGTTGCAAATAGTTACAATCTTCTTTAACTTTGCAAAATTACTCATAATAGACCGGACTACCACCATAGCTCCTGTCCATTTTTACTCTTTTAACACTCAGACCTGCTCCTCACCACTGATATGGCTAAAGAAATCGAGCGCAAATTCCTGGTTACCAATACGTCATTCATATCTAAGGCAATTTCTTCAAAACATATCCGTCAGGCATACCTCTCTGCCAACCCCGACGCGACAGTCCGCCTGCGCATCACCGACGGTTCTGCCTACCTGACTGTCAAGGGACGCAACAGCGGCATCATCCGCGACGAATGGGAATATTCCATCCCCGTCAGCGACGCGGAGGAGATGGCCATGCACCTTGCCGGAGGATTTGCCATCGACAAGACCAGATATATCGTTGACCACGAAGGCTGGAAATGGGAAATCGACCTCTTCCACGGGAAACACGAGGGGTTGATTGTCGCTGAAATCGAAATGCCCTCAGCCGACTGCAACCCGCCCCTGCCAGGTTTCATCGGCAAAGAAGTCTCCGGCGACCCCCGCTACTACAACTCCGTCCTTTCAAAAACACCCGGCATCCCCGTCGAATAAATGAAACACCATTCGACTATAGATAAGGAAAAACATATCGTCGAAATGATGATACGCCTATACTGCCGACGCAAGGAGGGCCATGACAACTTATGTCCCGAGTGTCAGGCCCTGCTCGACTACGCCCATCTCAGACTTTCCCGTTGTCCGTTTGGTGAAAACAAAACATCCTGCCGTCGTTGCCCTGTGCATTGCTATTCCCCTCTGATGCGCGAACGCATCCGCATAGTCATGCGCTACTCCGGCCCCCGGATGCTCCTCTACCACCCAATCGAAACATTAAAACACCTATAACCCTCACTCCCATCCACCAACTTAATCTATTGTCATCCGGGATAGAGATTTGATTGGGACATGGAATACAGGCTCACATTCGGTACGGCATAAAACGATGTTCCGTAAATTGCCAACTGATGTTCGACGCTTGCGTTTGGATCAAGCCGGTAAAATCACTGGAAACTGAACTATTTTCACAGTACATGAATAAATCTTGAAAATAAGAAAACACTCAAGTCGCTTAAAAATAGAGAAGATATGACCTCTACTACAATAGATGAGCTTCAAAACATGAAGTTCAAACTTTTCATCAAGATACCTAAGGACGCGTTTGATAAGTTGGTAAAAGAGATGATGGGGATGGATTGTTATAATGGTAGACATAAAAAGTAGCCTAAATGCAAATTTTATGTTCCCTATCTAAAAAACACAAATAAAATGTCGCATTCATTCTAAATCCATGAACTCTTATTTCATCATCTACCCTTAGTTCAAACATCTTAATTTCTTTATCAAGAGATGAAACAAACTCATTGGAGCCGTATTTCTCTCTTGGTATTACAGTATATGCCAACCCACGCTTATCGTCTTTACTCGCAGTTGCATAGACTTGTTGCCAAGTCATATTATGCAAGCGATTGTTAAACCTCCAAAATTTAGATAATTCAACCTTAGTCCACTCAGAGAAACATTGATAATTCGGCTGTATATGCTTTATAGATATAAATACCAATGCACTATTTCCGTTTTTATCAAAAACATCAACATTTACATCGGTATTCTTATTTATAAATTTACCAGCCTTCTTCTGTTGGCTGTTAATTCTTTTGGTCATTTACCGAATGATAATACTCATACATTAAATCAAGTGAAATAACTCTATCCGTCGCAGCGTGTTCGGGCAAATCACCACGAGTCTCTAACCATGGACGCTCTTTATGAGTCAGTTGCTCTAAATAATACGCAGTATGTTCCCCGTATATATCCATCACCTCTTCTAATAATTCCTCTCCTATGCGAGATAACGAAGGTGGAGCTAACTCGGTTTTGGAAATATCAATATTTGTATAACGGGGTATATCAGCAAATCTTTTATATTGCGAATAGACCACAGGTCCATGGGCCCATGCTTGAATATCCTCTTCAAAGAGTGGTTCCTTAAATATTGTATAATGCCATGCTTGACAATAATATAACAGCTTTTGTAGCTTTAAAGGGGAAATTGTATCACCCGAATCAGTATTAATTCGAGATAAAATCCAATCGGCTATTTGAGTGGCAGTGTACATTTTTATCGGTTTTTTGCAAATATAATAAATAAAAATGGCATAAGCAACTGTTAATTAGCCATAAAGCGCGTAATCTACACAAATGCAGATAATTATATATTTTATTTTTGTGCAATTTAAAAATATTACATATCTTTGCGTTGTGAAATCCAAGAGCGGGTTTCATTACATCTTCGGAAACGAATAGCGTTTAATGCTATTGTACTCGATTCAGAAAACTGCCAATTTTCAACACAACGGGGACAATGCACTAAACGCCCACAATCTTGTCGTACCTCTGTACAGGGGTATGGCTTGTTTGGTGGGCTTAGTGTCTTTGTATGTTGTGTGGGCATGGCAGTGCCTCTGAATCGTACAGGATGCAAAAGCCCACCACTATTTTTATTGGTCGGGCAATAACACAGGCAATATTGCAAATTAACCAATAAATTAAATAATTATGACAGTAGTTATTATTCTAATTCTTATAGTATGTATTGCACTTTTTATATTTTTTGGACAACGTGCAGTTGATAGAGGTGAAAAATGGTATCAAGAACAAAAAAATACAATCATCCAAAAATATGGACAAGCGACACTGATTATTGGAGATACATTACTTTCTTATTATGATGGTGAAACTGTTTTTGTTTTTGAAGATGCAGGGATTATTATAGTAAGTAATACTGAATGTAGTTTCTCGAGTATTTTAGCGTTTAATATTGATGGAAAAAATTCTTATAGGGTAAAAACATCTAATGGAAATATGGTTGGTCGAGGTCTTGTTGGTGGTTTAGCATTTGGTGGAATAGGCGCATTAGCGGGAGCAACTACAGCTGCTAAGAATGTGGATCAAGTATCTCATGAATATGTAATTAACATTACCATAAATAACATGTCCAATCCGAATATCGAATATAGAACTAAAGATGCGCAAAAAGCAAACCAATTAATTTCCATTCTGAAAATTATAATAGACAATAAGGGTATTTAGAACATAACATTAGATTATAAGATTATACATTTTAGCAATCGTCTTGTCATGCTAAAATTTGTATATAATACATGGATTTACGGTCCGTTTTATAAGCGGAGATTGTAGAAAAAAGGAGCACGATTTTTCAGCGTCGCTCCTTTTTTCTATCTTTGTATATTTGTATAAGTGTTATTAATACCATAATTTATATCGATTGCCTTAAATATGGGGTCATAGGTTGCCTGTTGACTATTTCCAGAGGGCAATCTGTAAGCTGTGAAGTCCAAATGGAGATTACATCACCAGCTTTAATAAAAATAACAAAAGTGATGGGTAATTATATAGCAGCTTTGCAGCAAAGAATTGTGGCAATGCAACTGCGCAACTTGTTAGCTGCCATCCGGTCTTGTTGGCTGCCATTCAGTATAGTATAAAATAGGCCTAAGCCTCACCAACACACTGAAAATCAATGGTTGCTAAATAACATTCGTCACTTCTGAACTTTTGTTCCTGCTGAAATTTTATTCTTGCCGAACTTTTGTTACTCCTGAACCTTTTGTTTCTTCTGAACCTTTTGTACTTCTGTATCTCTTAAACTTCTGTATCTCTTAAAAATGTATCTCTTAAAATTTTCTCTAAACCATCTCTTCTGAGACCGTTATCATGCCTCCAATTTCAAATCTGCGATGAGGAAATTGCTTCCGGCGATGAGGATAAGGTCATTGTCCGATGCCTCGGAGGTAGCTTTTGCAAGCGCGAGGTTCACATCGTCAATCACCTCTCCCTCCATGCCGAATTCAGCAGCCTTGCATGAAAGAGCCTCAGCTTTAAGCCCGCGCGGAACTGAAGGGGAGGAAAAATAGAGCCGCTTGTCCACTTCGATAGAGGCGATTTTAGCAAGAATGGCCGAAATATCCTTATCATTGACGAAACCGACAATCAGATGGACACGCCCCTCTTTCCTTGAGGAAAGTTGCGACGCGATATATTCCCATCCACCGATATTATGGCCGGTATCACAAACGGTAAGCGGTTTGTGGCTCAATACCGTCCATCGTCCCATCAGCCCTGTATCCTCACAGACATTGGCGAAACCTGCGCCGACAGCCTCATCCGGGATATTGAATCCAAGCTCCCTCAGACGCAGAAGCCCACAAAGTATGGTCGCAGTGTTCTTTACCTGACAAGAGCCGGACAATTCACCCTTGACTGCACCAAACGGAGTTGACGGATAATGAATCGACCCGTCATTCTTGAACTCCGCATCGACCGGAGCAGCGATATGGATAGGAGCATTAACCTCCTCTGCTTTTGCTCTGAACACCGGCTCAGTTTCCGGCAGGACCTCCCCTATCACCACCGGAACACCTGACTTAATGATACCGGCTTTCTCAAAAGCGATTTTTTCAAGCGTATCACCGAGAAGATTCGTATGGTCATGGGATATATTTGTGATGATGCTAAGGACAGGACTGATGATATTCGTGCTGTCAAGGCGTCCGCCGAGACCGGTCTCGATGACCGCGACATCCACTTTTTGGTCAGCAAAATATTCAAACGCCATCGTCGAGGTCAACTCAAAGAAGCTTGGAGTCAGTTCCGAATCCATCCCCTTCCAACGGGTCACGAAATCAACTACCGCTTCCTCCGAAATCTTCTCACCGTTGACCCTTATACGCTCCCTGAAATCAAAGATATGGGGTGAAGTGTAAAGACCGGTTCTGTAGCCTGCCCTTGCAAGTACGGCTGCAAGTGTATGGGCCGTCGAGCCTTTGCCATTAGTTCCGGCAATGTGGATGGTAACATATCTGCGGTGCGGATTACCGAAAATATCGTCAAGTGCAATCGACGTACCCAATCCGGGCTTATAAGCCGAAGCCCCCTCCCGCTGAAACACCGGAAGAGAATTAAACAGAAACTCAATAGCTGCCTGATAAGTCATAGCAAAAACCTCCTTACACCTTTCTTATCTTATATACTTTGTACTTAAATACATACTTAATCCTTAACACTTAAATATGTACTTAATACTTAATCCTTTATACTTAATAAATTATCCATCCTGCAAGCCCTGCGAGGCAGATAATCAGAATCGGATGCCACTTCACCCAATAGACAAGGATGAAAGCACCGACACAGATGGCAATGCTCGTGAGCACCTGCGATGAAGTCTCCCCGAAATTCGCAGCATTCATGAGCAGAAGTGCAGCTGACGCGATGAGACCGACCACAACCGGCCGCAGACCGGCAAAAATACCTTTCACCACAACACTATCCCTGTGCCGGCGTATGAGATGACTGGTATAGGTGACAAGTATGAAAGACGGGAACGACACCACGAACGTGCAGAGCAACGAACCGAGTATCCCGTATATCGGCGAAGCGAAAGCTGCGGAATACTCCGCAGGAGCGACATAGCCTATATATGTGGCGGAATTGATACCGATAGGTCCGGGTGTCATCTGCGAAATCGCTACAATGTCGGTAAACATCTGTTCGGTAATCCATCCCGGCCCGACAATCTCGCGCTCGATGAGGGCAAGCATCGCATAGCCGCCGCCGAAACCGAAAAGGCCGATTTTAAGATAGGCCCATATCAATCTGAGATAAATCATAGCTTCTCATCCTCCTTTCTCACTTCCTCTTCAACCTTCTGCAGCGATCTTACATGGTGTGAGAACCACAACCATCCGAAGAAACCGCCACAGACTATATACAATATAGGATTTGACACAATCGGCCATCGCGAATATATCAGCAGGGCGACACCTATGGGAATAGCCATTGTCTTCCAGCCGATTTTCGCCGATTTCGCCGATGATATGACCGGAGCGACAATCAGGGCGACGACGGCCGGACGCACTCCCATGAAAATTGCCGACAAGGTCGGATTGTTCTTTATCAGGTCAGGGGTCAGGAAAATCGCTATGCAGAGGATAATCAGAAACGACGGCAGGATACACCCGATGGCAGCAGCTATGGAACCGCGAAGCCCGCGGAGCTTATCGCCGACAGCCACAGCGACATTTACAGCAAGGATTCCCGGAAGCGATTGCGCCACGGCAAGCAAATCAAGGAATTCATCACGCTCTATCCAATGAAACTTATCGACAATCTCTTTCTCTATGATGGAAAGCATTGCCCAACCTCCGCCGAATGTAAAGGCTCCTATCTTGAAAAATGACAGAAACAATTGCAAACAGATTCTATTCATATTGATTATGTATTCTACTATTTTTCAGAAACTCATTTCCACTGTCGGGAACTTTAATTTCATTCTGCAAAATTACAAAATTCTAACTTAACAATTGTATAAATTCAACTTTTCAGCATCCCGCTTGTTTTAATGATGAAACGCAAAGGTATTTTACGGGCTTCATCCCGAAATCACCACGTCTTATGAAAAACGACACACCGTAAAAAAACTCATTCAAACAGACAAACTGACATAATCATCAAAACAAACTTATAAATATTATGAATACAGCACCCTTACAAGGAATCAAGGTAGTTGACTTTACAGAAGTCCAGTCGGGTCCTTCATGTACCCAAATGCTTGCATGGCTTGGCGCCGATGTCATCAAGATCGAACGTCCCGGCGTTGGCGATGCAACCCGTAAAGAACTTCAGTTCAACCCCAATCTTCCAAGTTATTATTTCCTCCAGCTCAACTCCGACAAGAAGTCTCTCGCACTCGATGCAAAGACCCCAGACGGAAAAGAGATTCTCACCAAACTTATCAAAGAAGCCGATATTTTCGTCGAGAACCTTCACCCCGGAGCAATGGACAAGCTCGGATTCGGCTGGGAAGCAGTACATGCACTCAACCCTCGCTGTATCTATGGTACCATCAAGGGTTTCCCTGTTTCTTCTAAATATAAGGATCTCAAGGCATACGAACCTATCGCACAGGTAACAGCCGCCGCCGCATCAACAACCGGATGGTATGACGGCGAATACAACATTCCTACCCAGAGCGGTGCAGCCCTCGGTGACTCTAACACCGGTATGCACCTCCTCATCGGTCTTCTCGCAGCACTTCAGCAGCGTGAGCGCACCGGCGAAGGATGTTTCGTCTACCAGTCGATGCACAACGCATGTCTTAACCTCTGCCGAATCAAGACCCGTGACCAGCTCACACTCGACAGAATCGGTTATCTGACCCAGTTCCCGCAGTACCCCAACGGCAAGTTCGGCGATTGTGTGCCCCGTTCAGGCAACACCGAAGGCAGTGGTGTCCTTGGATGGACATATAAATGTAAGCCTGCAGGTGGAATGGATTCAGAGGTCGATGCCAACAACTATGTCTACATTATCCTCCAGCGCGGAGAGAAGGAGTTCAAGCTCGCATGTCAGGGTCTCGGTTTCGAAGACTGGATTACCAATCCTGATTTCGCTACGGCTGATGCCCGCGACAAGCATAAGGATGAAATCATCAAGCGTATCGGGGAATGGACTGCCGACAAGACCAAATTTGAGGTCGTTGAAATTCTTTCCAAGTACGGCGTGCCCGTAGGTCCGGTACTTTCAACCAAGGAAATGATGTCAGACGAGTCACTCTACGATGGCAATACCCTCGTCAAAATCAACCAGGGCGGAGAAATCGGTGAGTTCGTCACTGTAGGTTGCCCGTTCACAATGAGCAACTATCAGCCGACCTACGGTCCTTGTCCTTCACTCGGCGGCGACACAAGCTCAGTCCTCAAAGATCTCGGTTACACCGACGACCAGATTGCATCGTTCGCCAAGAACGGCACAACTGCACCTCTCGCAGAGCCGGGTAAATAAGTTTGTATAACGAACTTATAGACTATACAAATCTCACGGATTCAATCTCTGAAATGCATCTTTTCATCATCTGAAATGTATCTTTTCATCAGATAAATTTTACAGAGGGGACAATCGGGAATTGTCTTGTTAGGCAAAGCTGCTGATTGTCCCCTCTTTTCTATTACAGAAATCATCAATTCGAAATCAGTTATGGCAACAACAAACAATACAGCTCCCCAGAGTGCATGTCCTCAGAAACAGGCGCCCCATTTTCCGGAGCAGGTGACGGGTATGTATATCCTCGCCAGAGCGCTTAAAAACATGGGTATTGAAAATGTCTATGGCCTTGTCGGTATTCCTATCACCGAAGCCGGCTATCTTATACAGGGTCAGGGCATACGTTTCGTCGGCTTCCGCCACGAACAGCAGGCAGGCATGGCAGCAGCAACCGAAGGCTTCCTCACGAAGAAACCCGGTGTGCTGATGACCGTTTCCTCGCTCGGATTCATGAACGGACTGACAGCGACCGCCAACGCCACCGTCAACTGCTATCCTATGATTCAGATTTCCGGCGCAAGCGACCCGACGATGGTCGACATGAACGTCGGCACCTACGAGCAGCTTGACCAGTTCAACACAGCCAAACCTCTCGTCAAAGCCGCTTTCCGCTGCAGCCATGCCAAGGACATTCCTGCGGCAGTCGCACGCGCCTACCGTGTGGCAGTCTCAGGCCGCCCGGGCGGTGTCTATATCGACATGACAACCCCTGCACTCGGTGAAATCATGGACCGCGAGGAGGCCGAAAAGCTCCTCTATCAGCCCGTTGACGTCTACTCACCCGTCGCTCCTAACGAGGCTTCCGTCGACCGCGCCGTCGAAATCCTCACCTCGGCCAAGCGTCCGGCAATCCTTCTCGGAAAGGGTGCGGCCTACGCCCAGGTTGATGACAAGATTAAGACTCTCATTGAAAAATACAACATCCCCTATCTCCCCATGTCAATGGCCAAGGGTCTGATGCCCGATGCCGGCCCTCTCAGCGCGCTCTCATGCCGCTCGACCATCATGGAGAAGGCCGATGTCGTCATGGTCATCGGTGCCCGTCTCAACTGGATGCTCAGCTTCGGACGCGGAAAATGGAATCCAGACATGAAATTCATCCAGCTCGACGTTGCTCCTGATGAAATGGACGTAAATGTCCCGATCGCAGCTCCTGTGGTTGGCGACATGGGCCTCTCGCTCGATGCCATCCTCGCAAAGATGGAAGGCAAGAAGATGAGCGCGGACCCGGCATGGGTTTCCGGTCTGCAGGCCGAAGCAAAGACAAAGAATGCGAAATTCGCAGCCCGTCTTGAAGAGACCAAGAGCCTGATGCCGATGCACCACTGGACCGCACTCGGTGTCATCAAACCCATCATCGAATCAAACCCCGACATCATCCTCATCAACGAAGGAGCCAATACGCTCGACGACACCCGTGATGCCGTCAACATGTCGCTCCCGCGTCATCGTGTCGACTGTGCGACATGGGCCATCATGGGCATGGGCATGGGTTCGACAATCGGTGCAGCCGTCGCCACAGGCAAGCAGGTCGTTGCAATCGAGGGTGACTCTGCCTTCGGCTTCTCAGGAATGGATTTCTCGACTATCTGCCGTTTCAACCTCCCTGTGACCGTGGTCATCTTCAACAACGGCGGTATCTACAACGGTGTCGGTGTGCCTCTCGACAAGACTACCGATCCAGCTCCTACCACTCTCGACATCCACGCGCGCTACGACAAACTCGGCGACGCATTCGGCGCACAGACCTACTACGTCCAGACACCCGACGAACTCGCCAAAGCCCTCACCGAGAGCATCGCAAGCAAGAAACCATGTCTGATTGATGTCCAGCTTGCAGCCGACTCGGGCAAGGAATCAGGCCACATCGGCTACCTCAACCCCGCACCGCTTCAGGACATCACCGTATAAGGCAATTTCCCGAAATCCGAAACTCACACGGGCGCGAGAAGCGTCACCACACTTCCGCGCCCATCTTTCAACTTCCAAGTCAAATCTCAATCAACTAATTTATGGAACATATTATCCTTTTCGCCATCGTCCCGATCATCGTCGTGATGCTGGCCGGTTATATTTCGGGAAAAAAGGGTATCTTCTCTGGCGAAGACGCCAAGAAGTTCAATAAGGTCGTGCTTGACTACGCCTTGCCGGCTGCCCTTTTCGTGTCCATCGTCCAAGCGAGCCGCGAAATGCTTGCAAGAGATATAAAACTGTCACTTATATCGCTTGTCGGCATCATGGCCTGCTTCATGATAGTCTACTTTGTCTTCCTGATGTTTAAGAAAAACACCGGAGCCGATGCTGCGATCTCAGCTCTTATCAGCGGTTCGCCGACAATCGGATTCCTCGGTTTCGCGGTGCTTGAACCTATCTTCGGCACAACTCCATCCGTAGCTCTCGTGGTTGCCATCGTGGGCATTGTCGTGAATGCCGTCGGTATCCCGGTCGGCCTTTCCCTGCTCAACGCATCACTGGAAAAACAGAATCCCGGTTCATCAAAAAACAAAAGTGCATGGGCTCCTGTGATTCACGCTCTCGAACAGCCTGTCGCATGGGCCCCTATCCTCGCTGTCATCTGGGTAGTCGTCGGTATACCCTGGCCTGAATGGGCAAGCCCGTCGTTCGACCTTATCAAAGGTGCCAACGCATCAATGGCCGTATTCTCAGCCGGTATCACCCTCTCGGCCATCAAGATTTCCATTGACTGGCAGGTCATTCTCGGTGCAATCCTGAAGATGGTCATGATGCCTGCCGTGCTTCTTATCCTCGGCCTCATCTTCCACATGGATCCGCTCAACCTCAAGATGCTTGTTGTGGCCGGTGCCCTTCCTCCTGCATTCTCCGGTATCATCATCGCGGACGAATACGACACTTATGTTGCTGAAGGAACCTCGTCACTCACACTTTCAGTGATACTATTCATCGGTTTCTGTCCTCTCTGGTTGTGGATTACCGACCTCTGTGTCCACTCCGCAGCTCTCTAAGGCACAATATGAAACAATGGTCAAATGGGATTGACTCCATCTGAACCGTAACAATCTCAGGGGCATAAGGGACTGACTCTCCCTTATGTCCACTATTTATACTACCCGTAACACCATCCCTTTTCAAACCTGACGGAAATGAAAAAACTGATTCTTGACGGATGTACGGCAGCCGCTCATGTCGCCTTCGCACTGAGCGATGTGGCCACTATCTACCCGATAACACCTATAGCATCAATGGGGGACACCGCCCAGAAGTGGGGACTTGAAGGACGGCGCAACCTCATGGGACAGGCGCTTGAAATCCGCGAGATGGAGAGCGAGCTTGGTGCGGCAGGAGCTGTCCACGGCGCAGCCGCAGCAGGAGCACTCGCCACAACCTTCACCGCATCCCAGGGTCTGATGCTCATGATTCCGAACATGTATAAGATTTCCGGCGAATTGCTACCGGTGGTGTTCCACGTCGGTTGCCGCTCGCTTGCAACCCATGCGCTGTCCATCTTCGGTGACCACCAGGACGTGATGGCCTGCCGTGCCACGGGTTTCACCATGCTTGCTTCCTCATCCGTACAAGAGACGATGGATCTCGGCCTCGTGGCCCACCTTGCCGCAATTGAGGGGTCGCTCCCTGTGTTGCATTTCTTCGACGGATGGCGCACATCGTCGGAAATGGACACAATCGACGTGATTGACTATGAGGACATGCGTCCGCTTGTCGATTGGGACAAGGTGAATGAATTCCGCCGCAAGTCGATGAATCCCGAGCACCCCGACCAACGCGGCTCCGCCCAGAATCCCGACGTCTATTTCCAGAACCGCGAGGCTTCCAACCGTTTCTACGATGCCTTCCCGACAATCGTGCAGAATGCGATGGACAAGGTCGGGGAACAGACCGGAAGGCAATACCATCTCGTGGACTACAGCGGTGCGCCCGATGCAGACCGCGTGATAGTTGTCATCGGCTCAGCAGCCGATGTGGTCGGCGAGACGGTCGATTACCTCAACCGCGAAAAGGGCTACAAGACAGGCGTTGTCAAAGTCCGCCTTTACCGTCCCTTCCCTGTCGAAGCCTTGCGCGCCGCTCTTCCGGAAAGTGTCAGGACAATCGCTGTCCTCGACCGCACGAAGGAACCGGGGGCGCAACATGAACCGCTCTGTCAGGATGTAATCACAGCTCTGTCAGGAGCCGCAGGGAAAGAGAATATCCGCATCATAGGCGGACGCTACGGTCTTTCGAGCAAGGAATTCGATCCTTCGATGGTCAAGGCCATTTTCGACGAGATGGCAAAGACTGCGCCAAAGAATCCGTTCACCGTGGGCATCAACGACGATGTGACCCACCTCTCGATTGACGTGACTGAAAAGGTCGAGACAAACGTAGCCGCCGATACCTACCAGATTATCCTCTACGCAATCGGAAACGACGGCACTGTCGGAGGCACAAAGCAAGTGGCCGACATCATCGGCAACACTCCAGGATTTTATGCCCAGGCCTATTTCAGCTACTCGGCCAAAAAGTCGGGCGGCTACACCATCTCGCAACTGCGAATCGGAAAAGCACCGGTCACATCGGCCTACGGAATCGACGGTGCGGACTACATCGGGTGTCACAAGACTTCCTACGTCAACCGTTTCACCATGCTCGACAAAATCAAGCCCGGTGGAATCTTCGTGCTGAACTCACCTTGGACAGCCGGACAGATGTGCGAAAAACTTCCTCTTGAGATGCGCAGAACCATAGCCGAAAAGAAACTCCGCTTCTACAATATCGATGCCGACAGAATCGCCGCGAGCTGCGGTCTCGGAGAGAGGATAAACATGCCGATGGAGACAGTGTTCCTCTATCTCAGCAAACTTATCCCGTTTGACGAGAGCTTCGGTGCGCTTAAAGAGCAAATCCGGAAGACATATATCCACGAAGGCGGAGAAGTGGTCGAGAGAAACCTTAAAGCCATTTCAATGGCCGTCGACGCGCTCGTCGCCATTGACTATGACAATACTGAAGGGTGGACAAGCACTCCCGAAACGCTCAAACGGCGCGAACCCCGCTTTGCGACCAAGACTCTTGAATCGTTCATCAAGAATATCCACACACCATGCATAAAAGGCCATGGCGACCTCATCCCGGTATCTGCACTGGATCCTGCAGGCATACTTCCTCCAGGAACCACAGCCTACGAACATCGCCGCATAGCCACACGGGTCCCCGTATGGGATGCCGACAAATGCGTCGAGTGTACGGAATGTTCGCTCGTCTGTCCCCACGCAGCCATCCGTCCTTTTATTCTCTCGCCTGAAGAAGCTGCAAAAGCTCCCGAAGGCTTTGCCATGAAGGAGGCGACAGGAGCGCCACAGATCGAAGGCTACAAATTCCATATCCAGAATTATCCCGAAGACTGCCTCGGTTGCTCGTCATGCTCCATCATCTGTCCGGGACATGCCCTGACGATGACACCGCTCGAGGAGGTGATTGGGCGCGAAGTGCCGTTGCTCGAATGGGCGCAGGAAAACGTGAGCCTGAAAGACAATCTCCTGCCACGCGAGAGCATCAACGGTTCGCAGCTCCAGCAGCCTTGTCTGGAATTCTCGGGAGCATGTGCGGGATGCGGAGAGACGCCCTACGTCAAACTCCTCACCCAGCTTTTCGGCGAACGCCTCGTGATTGCCAACGCCACCGGTTGCAGTTCCATCTGGGGAGCCAATTTCCCCTCCAACGCATATTGCACAAATCCACGCGGGAAGGGTCCGGCGTGGGGCAATTCGCTTTTCGAGGATAACGGTGAGTATGGCTACGGAATGCTTGTCGCTTTCGAACAGCGCCGCCAAAGAGTGGCTCAGAAGGTGAAGGCGTTGATTGACTCACCCGACACCCTCCCCTATCTGAAATCGGCACTCGAAGCATGGTATTCGGGAAAGGATGACCCGGAACTTTCACAGTCGACCGGCGAACAGCTCAAGGCCATGCTCGAACCGGTAAAGGACGTGAATCCTGCCTATTCGGAACTGCTCGAAGCCTCCGACATGTTCGGCAAGAAGAGCGTTTGGGCCATCGGTGGCGACGGTTGGGCCTACGACATCGGGTTTGCCGGGCTTGACCATGTGCTTGCATCGGGCGAACCGATAAAGATACTGGTGATGGACACCGAATGTTACTCCAACACCGGAGGACAGACCTCCAAGGCAACACCACGAAGCGCTGTGGCGAAATATTCACCCGATGGAAAACGTGTGGCCAAAAAGGAACTCGGACGCATGATGATGACCTACGGTTCGGTCTATGTCGCCTCCGTTTCGCTCGGAGCAAATTACCAGCAGACCATCGACGCGCTCTCGGAGGCCGAACGCTATCCCGGCCCTGCCATCGTGATTGCCTACTGTCCCTGCCTGAACCACGGAATCCGACCGGGACTCGGACACTCGATCGTTGAGCAGCGGCGCGCGGTCGAATCCGGCTACTGGCCTCTCTACCGCTTCAATCCCGAGGCATACGCCAAGGGGGAGACTGCGTTGACAATCGACTCTCCAGTCCCCGGGGCTGACAACAGCGGGACTAACGGCTCTTCGCCCCTGACAGCATCGCCACGCTATCCGAACACGGAGCCGGTAAAGACCGTTGCCGAATATACTGTCAATGAGGACCGGTATGCCGACCTTAAGATGACAGATCCGAAAGAGGCGGGAATCCTCGGCCCCGAACTGCAACAGGACTGCAACCGCAATCTTGAAGCCCTCCGACGCCTTGCGGGAGACAAATGAAAGCCCCACACTGAACAATTCGGTACCAATGGCATTATATAAATAGTATGGAATTGTATTAAATAGTGTTTACGATGCTTGAACTGTCAATTCCATGCAAGCGCCATCTGGCCGCCAAGTGAGGCATGAGGCCAAAAAGATTATTTTCATGACCGGAATTTCACCGGTCAAGCTCCGGATTGACAGCAAAACCTACGGCGCTATATAACAATAGTTTTGACGTTGATTTTGAAGCCGAGGGAGAAGTGTTGCCGTAACTCTTCTCCCTCTTTTCATTGGATATTGACAAAGATACAAGTGATACAGAAGACCCTATAATGCGTACAATATTAGCTTGAAGCAATATAACAAATTTGTTGTATGATAGCGACAAAGGAGCATAAGCTACAAAAGAATTTCGCTCTAAAGTTACATTACCCGATGGCAACCGATAAGTCATAAAGCGGCAGTATCTTGCGACTTTCCGCTTGCCATCCGGAAAAATAGGCTTACAGGCTGACATCCGGCAAGGTGATTTCACATCATTGCCTCGCAGCTTATCCTGTAATGTGATTATGGCATGGTTGCATAATTCAAATCATAATTAAGGTCTGAAATATCTGTTTCGTAAATGGTATGAGATAATTAAACGGTTAGAAATAAGATTGATAACAACTGTGGGGAGGGGACATTTTTCGGGAATCAATATCGGGGAAAGGGAGCGGAGGGGGAAGGGGGAGAATCCAATAAAAGATACTTTTCAAATGTCGGTAGCTATACAAAAAAAGGTTTGCATTGCTACTGCAAAGGTAGTCAATGCAAACCCTTAAAAGGTGCGATAATGCAAATTCAGTGGAATTTTTTCAATCTTTTTTAAAGGGAGGAGGCGTAGGCTCATTGTTGCCCGTCCCGCTCTTCGCCGACTCATTTTCAGATACAGGAAGCTCTGTGGCAGTCCCTTCGACAACCTCGGCCTTGACATCCACAACATCAACAGCAGAGGAATCAGTTCCCTCATTATCAGCCGAGTTAGAATCGTCGGCAGAAGCTGTTTCGTCCTTCTTCGAACCCTCCTCAAGCGCGCGCTTGGCATCGCGTTCGGCCTGAAGCTTCATGATTTCCTCGGTGCGCGACTTCCATTGACGCTTTCCGAAGATATTCACGAGGTCCTCGGCATACATCACCTCCTTTGTCAGCAGTGTCTCGGCGAGTTTTGCGTGTCCCTCCTTATGGTCGCGGAGAATCTGTTTTGCACGTTCGTACTGCTCCCGGATGATGCGCGACACCTCATCGTCAATCTGCTTGGCACGTTCGCCGCCGTAAGGCTTGGAGAAACCGTAGGCCTGACCGGTCGAATCGTAGTAGCAGACATTGGGTATCTTATCGCTCATGCCATAGTAAACCACTATAGCGTAGGCCATTTTCGTAACTTTCTCAAGGTCGTTGAGCGCACCCGTAGAAACCTCACCGAGAGTAAGCTCCTCGGCAGCACGGCCTGCGAGAGTCATACACATCTGGTCGAGAAGTGCCTGGAGAGGAGTGATCTGACGCTCCTCTGGCATATACCATGCGGCACCGAGAGCCATTCCGCGCGGAACGATTGACACCTTGACCATCTCGTTTGAGTATTCAAGGAACCACGATACGGTTGCATGACCTGCCTCATGGATGGCGATAGCCTTCTTCTCCTCTGCGGAGATGATTTTCGAGCTGTGTTCCAGACCTCCGATAATGCGGTCGATAGCTGCCATGAAACTGTCGCGGTCCACGGCTTTCTTGTTGCTTCGGGCTGCGATAAGGGCTGCCTCGTTGCAGACATTGGCGATGTCAGCGCCACAGAAACCGGCTGTCTGGCGCGCCATGAGGTCGACATCTACAGAATCATCGGTCTTGATGTTGCGCAGATGCACTTTGAACACCTCGATGCGGTCCTTAAGCTCGGGGAGGTCGACGTTTATCTGACGGTCGAAACGTCCGGCACGCAGAAGCGCCTTGTCGAGGATGTCGGCACGGTTGGTTGCGGCAAGGATAATCACACCGCTGTTTGTCCCGAAACCGTCCATCTCGGTAAGAAGCTGGTTGAGAGTATTTTCGCGTTCGTCGTTGGCACCCATGTTTGGATTCTTGCCACGGGCACGGCCGACGGCGTCAATTTCGTCGATGAACACTATGCAAGGTGCCTTTTCCTTTGCCTGACGGAAAAGGTCGCGCACTCGCGACGCACCCACGCCGACAAACATCTCGACGAAGTCAGAACCTGACATAGAGAAGAAGGGGACGTTTGCCTCACCCGCAACAGCCTTGGCAAGAAGGGTCTTACCGGTTCCGGGAGGGCCTACGAGGAGCGCACCCTTGGGGATTTTAGCTCCGAGGTCGGTATAGCGCTGCGGATTGCGGAGAAACTCCACAATTTCGCGGATTTCAGTCTTTGCCTCAGTCAGACCGGCAACATCCTTAAAAGTGACGTTGGTTCCCTCACCCTTGTCGAACACTTTGGGCTTGGACTTTCCGACATTGAAGACACCGCCGGGACCTCCGCCACTGGCTCCGCCCGACATGCGGCGCATCATTATGAACCAGAATGCGACGAGGAGCACAATCGGACCGAATGTCCAGATAAGTGCTGAATAGTCTGAAGCCTTTTCATACTTGACGTTTCCGGCATAGACACCTTCCTGTTTCCAGAGGTCAATCTTGTCCTGGAATCTGTCGGCCGAAGGGATGTCGGTGACAATCTTTGCAATCGTACCCTTTCCGGCCTCATACTGGGTCTTGGGGAAAATCTCGCTTGCAAGGGAATCGGACAGCACAGCTTCCGCACGGTTGGTGTTGGTGAAGACAGTCATGTCTCCTACACCGCCGTCGGCCACATATTGCTCGAACTTCGTAAAGCTGACCTCCTTCGTGATGGAATTGTCGTCGATATAAAGCATACCGAGCAAAAATACGATTATGATGGCGTAGGCCCAGTACATGCTGAACTTTATGCCCCCCATCTTCTTGGGCTGGGGATTCTTTGGAGGAGTGGATGAACTCATTTTATCAATGCTTGCAATTGTAATGTGTGTAAATTTCCGGAAAGCGATCAGTCCTCATCAGGATAGTCGGTGATTTTTGCATCGCTCCAGAGTTCTTCAAGATCGTAGAGATGGCGTGTTTCCGGAAGAAAGACATGGACGAGAGTGTCGCCATAGTCAATCACAATCCATTGCGAATTGCCGTAACCGTCATAGTTGTATGGTTTGACTTTTATATTTTCAAGGAGATATTCACGGATACTGTCGGCCACAGCTGCAACGTGTTGGGTTGAGGTTCCTTCACAGATTACAAAACGGCGGGCTGCAGCAGTGTCGATGTCGCTCATGTCGACTGTGGTTATCTTGCGCCCTTTTCGATCGCGGATGCCTTCAATGATGTAAGGCAGTATGTCTGTTGTTTTTTCTGTCATGAATTATTCTTACGGTAGGAGTTGATACTCTTGATGAATATAAATATAAAATATGTGATAAATCTGACACAAAGGTAATCATTTTCCTTGAATTACCATCAGTAAGCATATCCATTTGAGTTAAATCGTGTCATAACTCACTTTCTTAACAATCGGTTCAGCCGTTTGGTTTGCCGACAAAGCGTGGACAGAGATAGCAGAAAATGGCCTTGAAAGGCCCTATTAATGCAAAAATATGTTAAACATAGCCGGAAAATTTGGAGGATAACACAAAAGTGCCTACCTTTGCACCGTCGAAATGAAACAACGACATCATCGCCAAATGGCCCATTCGTCTAACGGTTAGGACGCAAGTTTCTCACACTTGAAATAGCAGTTCGATTCTGCTATGGGCTACAAAAGAAAGCGACTTCAATCTCATTGAAGTCGCTTTTTCTTTTACATCCCACTGCCCCATCCATCCGATAAAAATTTTTGATATTCCTATTTGGAAAATCAAACGAAATACACTAATTTTGTGTTGTAAAATTGAAGAGACAAAAAATTTCCCGCGCCGGAGCACGATTGGGAAACTCATCAATTATTTTTGAAATACCGAGACAAGCTTAGTCGCCCAATGGCGGGCCTCAGCCCCTTCGGGGGAGGCGTAATTGCCCGGAGGATTACAAAGGTCGGCGAGCACTCAAATCCTGTCATTCGGAGTTTCATCATCTTCCTCCGGCGTGGTTTCTCATAAAGCGGACGCAGTCCATATCCGGACTGCGCCCGCTTCTTTTCGTCGCCTCTACAGCCGAAGCACCCTACGGGAGGTACCCGGCCGCCATACGGCACCAACTGCTGTCTAAGCAACTTTATAGCTTAAAGCAATCCGTGCCGGAAATATGGCTTTGTGTATTCAGCCATATTTCCGGCACGGAGTTTTTTTTTGATATTGAAGCGAAGAGGCAAAAAGGAATGCCTATTCTTTGTCATAAAGCTATTCCTCCCCTCTATGTATAGAGGTATGCCTCTTCTATCGGATTAGTATTTGCGGCGCTTCTGCTCGTAAACGAGGGTGAGTGAGGGCTGATCGCAAACCTCAACCGGGCCAAAGTACTGGATGGGACCGGGGTAAACGTAGCATGTGTTGCGTTTCCACTCGTCGCGCTCCTTGGCAAACTTAAGGAAGGGGGCACCATCGAGCTCCACGAGAGCCTTGCGGATCACGGGCTTCATCTCGCCGTGACGACGCTCCATGTTCATCATCATGGTGATGGGGATACCACCGGCAATCCAGTTGACGGGAGCGAAAGTGAGGTTGCGGAGGCTCGACATGTAACCGGTCTTGCCTGCAGCGATAAGACATGCTGCGGTGTAACCGAGAGCGTAGCAATAGTTGGCATCGAAGTTCGAGGGGTCAGCGCAACGGCCTTCGTAGCCGAAGAAGTGGTGCATTGTTGCATACTTGCCGTTGTACTTTCCTTCGGCAGCAAGCTGCTCAAGACGCTTGCCGACCATTTCAGAGAGAAGTTTCTCGGTCTCGATAAGCGATACCTGTACGTTGCCGTGGGGGTCGCGGTCGAGTGTGAGCTGACGGGCAACGCCTGCGGGGAGCGACTGATAGGTCTTGGCGTTAGCCTCGCTGAGCTGACCGATTACCCATTCGCGCTGCTTCTCGGGATCAACGGCAGCAAATTCCTCAGCCTTGGCAGCGAGAAGGTCATTGAGCTCGGCGATGAGAGCCTTAACTGCGGGGATGAATTCGATGAGACCTTCGGGGATGAGGACCACACCATAGTTGTTGCCGTCCTTGGCACGGGCTACCACAGCCTCAGCGATGTCGTCGACAACCTGGTCGAGAGTGAGGTTCTTGGCCTCGACCTCTTCAGAGATGATGCAGACATTGGGCTGGCACTGGAGGGCGCATTCAAGAGCGATGTGGGATGCGGAACGACCCATGAGCTTGATGAAGTGCCAGTATTTCTTTGCAGAGTTGCAGTCGCGCTGGATGTTGCCGATAACCTCAGAGTAAACCTTAGTTGCAGTGTCGAAACCGAATGAAGTCTCGATGACATTGTTCTTGAGGTCACCGTCGATTGTCTTGGGAACACCGATAACCTGAACGCCGGCGTCGATAGCCTTATAGTATTCGGCGAGGATAGCGGCGTTGGTGTTGGAGTCGTCGCCACCGATAATCACGAGTGCCTTGATGTTGAGCTCGCGGAGGATTTCAAGACCCTTGTCGAACTGCTCCTTGGTTTCGAGTTTTGTACGGCCGGAACCGATGATGTCGAAACCGCCTGTGTTGCGGTATTCGTCAATAATGTCGGCTGTAAGCTCCTTATATTTGTGGTCGACAAGACCGCCGGGGCCCATGAGGAAGCCATAGAGACGGCTCTTGCGGTTGATGTTCTTGATACCGTCGAAAAGACCGCTGATGACATTGTGTCCACCGGGGGCCTGACCACCGGAGAGGATGACACCTACATTGATAGGCTCGGCTGACTCGCCGGCAGGAACCTTTTCGAAACGGAGCTCGGGGAGACCGTAAGTGTTGGGGAAAAGCTTCTGAATGTCTTCCTGATTGTCGGCCGACTGAGTGGGCTGGCCTTCTACTACTTTAACTCCACCGGTAAGCACGATTGGAAGTTGGGGCTTGTAAGCCGCGCGGGCTTGCTGCAAAGCACTTTTTTTCATCTGTAAGTTATTAGGATTATTATCAAATTCTATATAATATGAGGAGACATTTATCACAATGACATATCTAATGCCATAACATTCGCAAAGTTCGCAATTATTTCGCAAAAAATCAAGAGATAAGGAACGCCAAAATTTGTCAATATGGCATATAGGTGCATATCGGGTTAAAATATGCAAAATATTGTAAATTACACATTATTATCATTCATGCGCAATTAATTATATAACAGACTATTAATTCATCGCAAAGAGCACCCAATTTTAACATTTAAATTATTTTCGCCAATGAATTGCCTTTATAATTGCACACATTGTCCAAGGATGTGAATACAATATGGTTAACATATATTAAAATTTGTATTCAACAGCACCAAAACCGACGAAAAATTTAACATTCGGCATTTATGTGCTAATTTCTGTTACATTCCCTTTCAAAATCTTTTAAAACGCACAACTACCCCCTTCTCAGCCCATTGCCATTTTGAAAAGCGCCATCTTTTGAGTAATTTTGCAGTGTGGAAATGAAACCAATCGTCATTCCAATCATAAAAAGAAATTAAGAATCATCAACAACGAAATGAATAAACTCATCATATCGGTCATCTCGATATTCATTGCCGGAATCTTTGCATCGGTAAGCGCAAAGGCCGACAACCCAACTCCATATAAGCTCCCATCGGCCCACAACGCAGCCGTTGAAGCAAGCGCATCAATGATGGAAAACAGCTTCGAGACTGTACGTGCTTTCACTCCGTTTGCCGAAAGCTCCATCGAGGACGCCACCGACTCAAACGGCGAGCTCATCAACCAGCTCACTGAATTCGCATCTAAATATCTCGGCACCCGCTACCGTCGCGGAAGCGCCAGCCCGAAAGGATTCGATTGCTCAGGCTTTGTAGGATTCGTGTTCAAGAATTTCGGGTTCAACCTCAGCCGCTCTTCCGCCTCACAATATAAGGAGGGTGAGAAAGTTGAGAAAAACGACCTCCGTCCCGGCGATCTCATGTTCTTCTCCGGACGTTCGGGCAACCGCAGCCGAGTAGGTCACGTCGCAATGGTTGTCGATGTCAACCCCGACGGCTCATGTACCTTCATCCACGCATCAACATCGCAAGGTGTTGTCTATCAGAAATTCCCCGATGGAGGCTACTATTCCAAACGCTACATCGGCGCGAAGCGAATCATCCCCGCCGACCCCAAAGCTTGACAATACAAGAATACAATATCATAAGAAACATCCCATACAGCTACAAAAGACAGAAAAATTTTCAGACATCAGACATAGATAGAAAGAAAAACTCACGACACCGCGACGGTATCGTGAGTTTATTTTTTCTCTTCGTTTTCATCCCGGCTTGCCGTCCCACGAATCTGCTGCCGCTTGAATTCTTTCCATTGCCGGTTCCACTTCCTTTTGGCCATGACCTGACCGATTCCGGTCACAGTTTTCAGAAGTTGCAGGGCACGATAACCGAAATGGCGATTCACAGGGCCGCCGTTTCCAAGCCGATGGTCAGGAACAAGCGCAAGACGCACCTCATCAGCCTCTACATTTTCAACACGGGCAATCAGACTTTTCACCGATGGGTCGAGTTCAGGAGCCTCCGGTGATATGTATAAATCAATCTCATCCGAATCGAACTTCCAGTTCGCCCATTTACGAGCCTCTTTCACAGTGATGTATTCCTTGTCAATGACATACACCTCCGCGTATGTGCTCACGAAAAACGCCTCATCAGCACGATGAAACCTTATCATCTCTCGTCCTCGCCCTTTCGATTCAACATTAAACGAATAGCCCGTCAGATCCTGAGGCGAAAGCGAAGCGGAAACGACGTCGCCATATCTGAAGCGGAGTTTGAAATTTTCGAAATCAAGGTTCTCCCGGAAGAAACCCGCAAGCCCAGGCACCCATTTCCGGCTCAGCGTATCAGCCAAGACATCAATATCGACAGCCAGACGGTCGTTGTTTTTCGTCCAGATTTCAGCCGGGCCATATTTACCACGGACTGTGTCATTGCCACACTCCTTCCCTTTCAAGCCCAAAGGGAGATGAATCTTCGGGACGACCCCTACCCAATCCGACCAAGAGAAGTGATGGCCGCTCCTGTCACTGACACTATCCAATCCATTGGAATCAGTGAACCTGTAGTATGACCTCGTCTTCAAGACCCTCGGCATTGACCATCCCTTAAATCGGCTCCCATCCTGAGGAAGCATGTAGTCAACCATCTTCTCGCGGAAGAGTGTCACGGTGTCGGCGTAGGTTGTCAATGTCGAATACTCGCGAACGTATGCCAACAGATGCAACACCCTGTGTTGACGCGATTCAAAAACGACTTCCGGCAGCTCCATAAAACTTTCCTGAAGGAACACTGTGTCCTGAACTGCTGCACGGACTGTTCTCTCCTTAAAACCAAGATGCCTGACAGTGACAGGAAAATCCGCCTCTGCAACGTATGGTATCCGACCATTCGCATCACAGGTACCGACCAACCTGCCCCGACTGTCGAACACAGACGCATTAGGCAAACCGGCGCGCGAAAGCGAATCAGCCACAACAAAACAACGCGTCTGTCCCTCCATCGGAAGGATGGAGGAAACAAACGCGAATGTGATGATTACAGACAGCAACTTGCTTCTAAATGATTTAAGCAAACCGAGCTGCAAGGGATGGGAGAGAGACATGATGAAGGGAATAATTCAAATATCCGGTATCAGAGATACATCCGGACATGGCGACTATACCACCTTAGTCAAGACGATGGATGATCAGGCCCGAACGAAGCTTGGGTTCAAACCAGGTCGTCTTCGGGGGCATGATATTGCCTGAATCAGCAATATCCATGAGCTGCTTCATCGACACGGGGAAAAGCGCGAGGGCCATTGCCATCTCGCCGGAATCCACACGGTTCTTGAGCTCGCCGAGACCGCGGATGCCACCGACGAAGTCGATGCGCTTGTCGCTGCGGAGGTCTGTGATGCCGAGTATGTCACGGAGGATGAGGTTACTGGAGATGGTCACGTCGAGCACGCCGATGGGATCATTGTCATTGTATGTGCCGGACTTAGCCGTGAGCGAATACCACTTTCCATCGAGATAGAGCGCAAAATTGTGTAGCGCTGCGGGGCGATACTCGTCGGCACCCTTCTCCTCGATGTCGAAATTCTCAGCGATGCGTGCGAGGAATTCCTCGGGAGTGAGGCCATTGAGATCCTTGACCACACGGTTGTAGTCAATGATGTTGAGATGCGATGCGGGGAAAGCAACGGCAAGGAAGTAATTATACTCCTCATCGCCGGTGTGGGCCGGATTGTTCTGAGCCTTTTCATGACCGACAAGTGCGGCAGCGGCAGAACGGTGATGGCCGTCGGCAATGTAAAGATAAGGAATCTTGGCAAATTCTTCGGTGATTGTCTGAATCATCGCAGGATCCTCAACGACCCAGAAATGATGGCCGAAGCCGTCTGGAGCAGTGAAGTCATATTCAGGCTCACCGGCAGTCACGGTGTCAATCACCTTCTGAAGAGGAGCATTGTCAGGGAAAGCGAAGAACACCGGCTCGATGTTGGCATTGTTGATGCGGACATGCTTCATGCGGTCCTCTTCCTTGTCGCGACGGGTAAGCTCATGCTTCTTGATGCGACCCTCCATGTAGTCAGCCACGTTGGCTGCGACAACTATGCCATACTGCGTGCGGCCGTTCATGGTCTGGGCATAGATATAGTAATGCTCCTTGTCATCCTGGACAAGCCAACCGTTGTTGCAGAATGCGCTGAAATTCTCGACAGCCTTGTCGTAGACTTCGGGTGCGTGTTCGTCGGTGCCGGGAGCGAAATCAATCTCAGGTTTGATGATGTGGTAAAGCGAACGGGGATTTCCCTCGGCCTCTTTGCGGGCCTCTTCGGAATTAAGCACATCGTAGGGGCGGGAAGCCACTTCGGTGACCATCTCGCGCGGGGGGCGGATGCCCTTGAACGGTTTTACTTTAGCCATGGTTTCAGAGGTTAACGTGTTTGAATGAAAAAAATAGTTTAAGGTATTGTGTTATGGATAAGAAAAGGCGAAGGCACATCGCAGGCGATAGGGGTTCGTCCGCGACGGCTTCGCCGTTTTTATGAATATACGCTGTTACGCTTAAGCCTTCTTCTCGCGGATGATGGTCTGCTTACGGTCAGGACCGATAGAGACGATGGTGATTGGTGTGGCGAGCTCTTTTTCAAGGAATGCGATATAGTTCTTGAAATTCTCCGGGAACTCATCCTCGCTCTGCATCTTGGTCATGTCGGTCTTCCAGCCGGGCATAGTGACATAGACAGGCTCGATGTCCTCCTCAATCGAGAAGGGGAACTGGGTGGTCTCGACTCCCTTTATCTTGTAAGCCACACAAGCCTTGATTTCGTCAAAGTCATCGAGGACGTCGCTCTTCATCATGATGAGCTGAGTGACACCGTTGAGCATGATTGCATAGCGGAGAGCCACGAGGTCAATCCAACCGCAACGACGCTCACGGCCTGTCACAGCACCGTATTCATGACCGAGGTCACGGATGCGCTTGCCGGTAGCATCGAAAAGCTCGGTCGGGAAGGGACCGCTGCCGACACGGGTGCAGTATGCCTTGAAGATGCCGAACACCTCACCAATCTTGTTGGGGGCCACGCCGAGGCCGGAACATGCACCGGCGCTGATGGTGTTGGACGAGGTCACGAAGGGATATGAACCGAAGTCGATGTCGAGCAGAGTGCCCTGCGCACCTTCGCAAAGCACACTCTTGCCTTCGGCGAGAAGGCTGTTGATGAGGAATTCGGAATCAACGATACCGAAGCCTTTGAGATAGACGATTGCATCCATCCATTTCTCCTCAAGTTCGTCAAGATTCTCGGGAGTTGCACCGAGAGCGTTGAGCTGATCGAGGTGGCGCTGACGGAGCGCTGAATATTTTTCCTTGAAATTATGGAACACATCGCCCAGACGCAGACCGTTGCGGGAAATCTTGTCGGTGTATGTGGGACCGATACCCTTGCCGGTAGTACCGATTTTCTTTCCGCCCTTAGCCTTTTCATTGGCGGCATCGAGCAGACGGTGGGTCGGGGTGATGAGATGGACTTTCTTTGAAATCTTCAGGATTGAACGGAGATCGACACCGCTCTTCTCAAGCTCTTCGGCTTCCTGCTTGAAGAGCACCGGGTCAAGCACGACACCGTTGCCGATGATATTGATCTGACCATGCTGGAAAATGCCTGAGGGGATGGAGCGGAGCACATATTTCTTGCCCTCGAACTCAAGAGTGTGACCGGCATTTGGGCCACCCTGAAAACGGGCTACTGCATCGTAGCGCGGTGTCAGGACGTCAACTACCTTACCTTTTCCTTCGTCTCCCCACTGGAGGCCGAGAAGCACATCAACTTTCATGTTTCGTGAGATTCTATAGTTTATTATTGTGTAATGTTTCTTTGTTTCACTGTGTCTATTTTCTGACTCGTCCACCACCACGGCAACGTGAACAAAGCCCGTGGATATAGAGGTCAAAACCGGTCATGACGAATGAGCTATAGCGGCGCAGTTTCAAAAGTTTTGCAAGCTCGGTATCACGGAATTCGGTTGAACGTCCGCAACGCGAACAAACAAGAGTCAGATGCTCGTCGGCACGAGAGGCACACTCGTAAATCTCGACACCGTCCTCTGTTCTGCGACGTCGCACAATCCCGGCAGCTTCGAAAAGCTTGAGGGTATTGTAGACCGTGGCCTGACTCAGCCGGAAACCGCTCCCGGTGAGCGACTGAAGCAAATCGGCAGGAGTGAAACTCCCGCGCAACTCCACCACACTGTCAAGAATCGTCAGGCGCTCGGGTGTCCGACGCAGATGATGCTGAGTGAGATAGTGGAGCAGACGGCCTTCCGCGTCGCTTTTTCGCTTTTCATCATTCATCAATTGACAAAATTACAACTCAACGGCATAATATCCAAATTTTCCTCAAAGTAAATTTGGCAGGGACCATTGCAAACATGGTAATGAAATCTAATGGATTGATGAAATCCCGCTCAAAAGCACTGCAATCACACTCTCAAACTTTCACACCAATATAAAAGCCCCCGCTTAATAAAAACGGAGGCAAAAGTCGAGAAAGTCTATTCAGGAATGCAAATCAAACGAGAGTTACTTGACACAATTCTTTTCCGAATGCATGTAAAGCTGTCTCAATCTTAGCAGTGGTCTTGGGCGACGGATTGCGGTAGCCATTCGCATACTGCGAGAGCTGCGCAGCAGAAACACCGGTTATCTTAGCAAGTCCGGAAAATGTGAAACGTCCGGCGTAGAAATGCAGAAGCGATACCAAATCGTAGGCAAAAGTAAAATTAGCTTCCACGAAGGTACGCCCTTCATCTTTAAAGAACTCGCGCATACCTTCATAGTGCGCATTCCAGTCATCAATAGCTTCCTGTACAGTGTTTCCCTCACCGATAAGACCGTAGCCTAATTCAGCATCATTGTCCATATAGCAGCTATAGCTGCCATCTTTCTCATGATAGAGATATACTTTTATATTTTTCATCTTAATATGCTATTTATTCTAATAACAATTGCCGACTGATTTTGTTACAAGCAAGAGACTTTGTCACCCTGCTTTTCAAAGTTTTACTCCAGACTGCTTTTCAATTGAATGCTTGGTTCCCCGTTTAGCCTCTTCGCTTTCGTGATGGCTCGTCGGGAAAACCGTATTGGTTATGGGGCTGTACCAGGCAGGATCCCCGGCTATATCCCTACCAAGCGGGTAACAGCCGGCCTTTTTCAGTTTGCGGTGAATTTCTGAATATTTCATCGTTCTCTTGTCTGATTTACCTCCGCAAAGATAATGTTATTATTTTTAATAGCAAACTTTTTATTAAAAAATATACCTCCATACCGTCAAATACGGGAACGGCCCCCGCGAGGGCATTTACATCAGCCGATGATGCCTCGGGCTGTGAGGATATGGAATATCAGGTCTTTGAGAAGGTCGTATTCATTCTGACGCGAGCCGATACCCTTGCTGCGGGTGTCAAATTCGCGGATAGCGGAGATGATTTCTATTGTCTGGCGCACATTATAGGCACGGGAGGCGGCTTCATAGACGCGCAAACCCCACGCATTCCTCAGACCGAGAGCATCCATGTAGCCTGCCTGCGTCTTGTCGCGCGTGTAGTGATAGATAAGCAGGTTGGAGAACTGGTTGAAGAGCGAGGATACTGTCATCACCGTCGGGTTGTTCTTCGGGTTATTGCGGAAATATTCGACAATGGCGAACGCCTTGGCTGCATTACGGCCGACAATAGCATCGACAAGCTCGAAATTGTTGTAGTCCTTTGAGATACCGATGTTGCGCTCAATGGCTTCGGGGGTGACCATCGCTCCCTTGCCGAGTATAAGAGCAAGCTTGCCAATCTCATTATAGAGCCTCGACAGGTCGGCACCGATATAGTCGCGGAGCATGGCGAGAGCCTTGGGGTCGACATTCAGCCCTTTCTCTTTGATAAGGTCATTGATGACAGGGACGATATTGCGCTCGTTAAGGCGTTTCGACTCAAAGATTGCACCGTTTTTCTTCAGCGCGGCAAGCAGCTCCTTCCCTTTGGCTTGTGCTCCGCGACAGGAAATCACCAACACCGTCGTCGGGTTCGGACGCTCGACGTAGCTGTGGAGCTTGTTGAGTTGGTCAGCGCGTATGGCCTGCGCCTCTTTCACGATGACCACCTGACGCTCGGCCATCATGGGATAGCGGTGGCAGACATCCATCACCGTCTCCACTCCCGATTCAGGAGCATAGAGGGTGTAGAGATTGAAATCCCTCTCCTCTTCGGGGACGAGAGCCTCAAAATCCTTGACAAGTTCGTCGATATAGTAGCCCTCCTCGCCGTGGAGCAGATAGACTGGAGCAAGTGAGGTCCGTGCGGCAAGTTGCCGCTTGAGTTCGGAATATGTCGGTGTTGACGAAGCCATGATGGATTATTACATGATGGATTATTATAGGTGTTTCAGAGCGTAAATTTACGCAATTTTGCCGGATTTTGCTAACTTTGTCGGAAATTCAAAAGCCATGCCATCTACAACTGACAGCACCAATGCCATCTGCCCTCTGAATCTCCCGCCCGGACAACTCCGTTTGCGCCATTCGCAGCGCGGCGATGAAGTCTACGACCCGTTGCGTCGCAAATGGCTGCTTCTGACACCGGAAGAATGGGTGCGTCAGCATTTCACATCGTTTCTGCAGACCCACCTCTCCTACCCGTCCTCACTGATGGGCAACGAGATAGGCATAAAGCTAAACGGGACACTGAAGCGCTGCGACACCGTGGTCTACGACCGTGCGGGCAGGCCGCTGATGATCGTCGAGTATAAAGCGCCGTCCATCACACTGACTCAGGAGGTGTTCGATCAGATTGCCCGCTACAGCCTCGCGCTCAATGTCAGGTATCTCACCATGAGCAACGGTCTACACCATTATTGTTGCCGTCTCGACGCCGCCAACCGGCGCTACACGTTCCTTAGGGAAATCCCCCGATATGACGAGCTTTAAAAAGAAACTAACAAAGGAAGCCTCATCCGACTATCGCAAGATAGTGACAATGAGGCTTCCTTTGTTGTATTGTAATTACCCTAATTACTGTCTGTTGAACCTATCAAACGGCCATCAGCTCTGTTTCGAGCTTGGAAATGTCGTCGTAGAGCTTCTTTTCGAGAGGGATGCGCTCGTCAATCAGGCGGCAGGCGTAAAGCACAGTGGCGTGGGTGCGGCCGAGGCGTGTGCCGATTGCTTTGAGGGGCATCTTAGTGTGCTTCTTCGCAAGATACATCACCATCTGGCGTGCATCCGACACCTCGCGCTTACGCGACTTGGTGAAAATCTGGTCAACGTCGATGTTATAGAACTCGCTCACGGTGCGGGCAATTGATTCGAAATTGACCACACGTTTGTTGAGCTTCACGGAGTTCGAGAGCACACGACGTGCGAGGTCAACCGTAATCTCCTCGCCGAGGCAAGTGGCGTGGGCCATGAGCGAAACGACAACACCCTCGATCTCTCGGATGCTTTGGGTGACGTTGGAGACAATGAAGTCCATGACATCCTTGGGAAGCTGGATGCCGTCGCGTAGCGACTTTTGCGAAAGGACATCACGGCGAAGCTCAATGTCCGGACGTTCGAGCTGGGCGGTCATGCCGGATTTGAAACGTGAGAGGAGGCGGTCCTGCATACCTTCCATCTGCGAAGGGCAACAGTCGCTCGACATGATGAGCTGACGGTTGTTCTGCTTGAGGTGGTTGAAGATATGATAGAATGTCTTCTGGGTCTTTTCCTTGCCGATGAGATCCTGAATATCGTCCATAATCAGAGTGTCGATACTCTGATAGAAGTTGATGAACTCATTGACCTTGGCTCTCTGGACCGCAGCGGTGTACTGGCTCTCGAAGAGACGCGCGGTAAGATAAAGTACGCGCGCACGGGGATTGCGCTCCTTGATGCGGATGCCGATTGCCTGGATAAGATGGGTCTTGCCCACTCCACACGGACCGAACACGAAGAGAGGGTTGAAGGTCTTGAGCTTGGGATCATTGGCGATGGCCTCACCGATCGACTGCGCAACCTTGTTGCTGTGGCTGATGCAGAAGTTCTCAAACGTGTAGGCCGGATTGAGCTGAGAGTCGATGTCCTCGACAATCTGCTCCTTGAATGGATTGGATGTGGCGCCGGGGAGGGGCTTGACAGCCTGACTCGGATGAGCACTGCCGACAGCCACCTGGGTTCCGGGATCGTTGGCTACGAGCGGGAACTTGTAGACAAGACGGATATTCGCACCGAACACGCGCTTCAAGGTCTTGCCAAGCACATTGATATAACGTTCCTCAAGTTGCTCGGCAAAAAATTCAGTAGGGCAATCAATAGTCAATACGTCGTTTTCGACCCGTCGGAATGTCAACGGGCTAAACCACGATTCAAATTGTTCGGAAGGGACAATGTCACGGATGATCTCCAGACATTTATCCCATTTTTGAGAATATTCGTTCTGCATCGGTCAGTTGGAGCTAATCTTCAATTAAGCAAGAGTTAGACGGTCCGCGTACCTATTTTCACGAAAAGGGTTCTTGAAATGCCGCCTGTAATTGTATTTCTACACTGTGTTTCGGTACTGCAAATTTCCAAAAAACATTTTTCAAAACCAAACTCTTTTTTATTTGGAAGTTATAAACAATTCACACGCCTTTGAGTTTCAGACTATTACAAAAAGAATATTACAATACTTAAAGTAACGCTTTAACTTAAATTCCCAATCTCTTTGTTATAGGCTTGTTTAATTGAATTTCGCAAGTATTTCATTAATTAGTTTCGATGCCATATCCAAGTGCTAATCCCCTTGAAAATCGGCATCATGAATCAATCTGTCCACCATCAGGGCACAGCACTACTATTTATAATCATTCTAAATAAGCATTCAACCGGGTCGCTCCGTCACGACCTGCGATTTCAGCATGACAAATGTGAAATTCCTCCCGGAGTCCACCCCTATGCTCCGCGCGGAGAAATAGCGGTCGGGATGGCAGCGGGTGCAGCAAGCTTTATCAAACGGACGCACGTTTGCCTCGCGCAAGCCTGCCCCGCAGAGCACAGTCCTGACATAGCCCGGCAAATCCACATGCGGCCGACGGCCATCAGCATAGCGCACCACACATTCTTCGGGAAAGCGGGCAGCAACCTCCTCCCCTACTTCAAAACAGTCGACGCATATCGACGGCCCGATGAAGGCAAGTGTCCGCGCCATGTCCGCGCCAAGCTCCTTGATGCGCCGGATTCCATTTTGCACCACGCCTCCGACAGCTCCGCGCCATCCGGCATGTATGGCCGCCGCGACACCGGCTTGCGGATCCACGAGTATCACCGGGACGCAATCGGCAGTCGAGACCCCGACCACCACATCTTTTAATATAGTGGCCACGCCATCCACACCCTCGACAACCTCCGGCTTTACCGGAAGTTCATCGACCACGGCCACATCGACCGAATGCGTCTGCCTCGGGACAATCAAACGATCCGGGGATACGCCAAGCCAGTCAGCAAAGAGGCTTCTGCACTTCCGGACATCGGCCATATCGTCGCCGGTGTAATGACATATATTAAAGGTGCTGTAGGGCGATGGAGCGCCATCGAGGATTCCTCTTGTCGTACATGCGACGATATATGAAGGCTCGTCGGCTATCACTTCAAGCCATTCAGGAAAATTGCAATTGCTTTGCGGGGATACCATAGATACAGTTTTTGCTGTCTGGATTTTGCTATATGTAGCTTTTGTTATACTTTTGCGCCTAATTTTTCAAAACTCACGCAAATATAACTCCAATTCACGGATAAACCGCTCAAAAAAGATGAAAGATTTCAAACTTAAGGGCCACCTTGCAATGCTCGGAGCAAATACAACCTGGGGGATGATGGCTCCGATAGCAAAAATTGTGCTTACAGCAGGGGTTATCTCACCCATACTCCTCACCAACTTCCGCATCCTCGGCGCAGCCATACTCTTCTGGATCGCGTCGATATTCACTAAACGCGAGCATGTCCCTGCCCGCGATCTGATGAAGATGGCCGGAGCAGGTATGCTCGGAATCGTATTCAATCAGGGAAGCTACATCTCAGGCATAGGTTTCACTTCGCCGGGCGAGGCATCCATCATCACAACCACAATGCCGATATGGGTGATGCTTCTTGCCGCCGTGATTCTGAAAGAACCCATCACATGGAAGAAAGCCGGAGGCATCGCCCTCGGTGCGGCAGGCGCCTTGCTGCTCGTGTTTGGCGGAGCAAAGTCAGCCATGAAAGGTGACAACCCCATGCTCGGCGACCTCCTGGTATTGACCGCCCAGCTTAGCTACGCCCTATATCTGACCTTCTACAAGAACTTCATAAAGAAATACTCAGTGTTCACACTGATGAAGTGGATGTTCACCTTCGCAGCAATGGTGGCACTTCCAATATCTATAAATGAATGGCTGTCGACCGACTGGAGTGCAATCTCCAGGACGGAAATCGCCGGTGTCGGTTATGTTGTCGTGATAGCAACCTTCCTTGCATACATTCTTACTATGATAGGCCAGAAAAATCTCCGCCCTACGCTCGTGGGCATGTATAACTATGTGCAACCTATCGTGGCTTCACTCATCGGAGTCTATCTCGGACTTGACCGCTTCACCCCTGTAAAGGTCATGGCTGTCGCGCTCATCTTCTCCGGCGTCTACCTTGTGACCATAAGCAAGGCCGCCCCCGTAAAAGAAGAGAACAAATGACATAGCTGCCGAGGCAGACACGTCATGCAGACATCCGAAACAAAACAATCAAGGCCACTTCTCACGAGGTGGCCTTGATTAAAAAACGTTGTTTAAACACTTAGCATAATTAACGAATAATCTTCACTTAAAATGCGTGATTATCACAATCCAAAAACTGATTAAAATTTTACACATCGCAAAGGTAGTTCATTCGCAAGCCTGCCGAGGGCACTTTATCGTATATTCTAAATAAAATCTCAATTTTTAAATTAGTATCAGTCTTATTATCACGCACTTATTTTTAACGACCGAAACAATTGATCTAAACAGCAATATAATGCTGCAAATGGTGTAAATCCTACATTTATATAACATTTTATACCCATAAATCACATTCTCAGCTCAACAATGGCTTCATCCGGGGAGTCAGACAAAAGGATTTCACAACGCCTAACGACCGACACAAAGCGACATGCCCCAGACCGTGCCAACAGGTTCCATATAATAAGCGGAACCAACAGGTGACAGCCAGGGCCAAAACCGGCCTTCTGAATGGCAAAGAGCAAATATACGCACAAAAAAAGAGCGGTCTTCCTCACGAGGACTGCTCTCAACAGAATCTAACGTAGTTTTAATAGTTCTTCTAAATCTAACGAAAAACAAATCTTTTATACCTATTACATCTAAATCTTACCTATATTCTATAATCTCTATTATCAGAAAATACTTTGGTCGTTTATTATTATAACGCAAAGATATAGGCTTTTTCATGTCAATGCAATAGGGTATTTTTCCAATATAAGGCGCTAAAAAAGGCTTATTCATGCAACAATCTGATTTTCATAATATTGCACACAATATATCATACATGTAATATAAGTTCAATCCAATCGATTGTTCACACCTACGCATCTGTCGGCAGCAAAAAATGACCATTCGGCCATCAGTCAATCAAGCCGATTTTCATCACATCCGCATCAAAGGTTTCGCGTGAAATGGCCTTGTTGCGGAGTTTGTTGCGATATGTGTAGATGGTGTTCAATGTCACCCCGAGGAAACGGGCCACGCGGGCCGTATCATCGACGCCAAGCCGAGTGAACGCAAGCACACGGAGCTCCGTCGACAAAACATTCTTCGCGGGAGTGACAATCCGTTTGTCAGGAAGGAGCAGTTTGTTGACATCCTCGATGAAAGTAGGATAAAGCGCAAGGAAAGAGTCGTCAAAAATATCATCGAACTTACCGCGCTGTTCCTCGATGAACTTTCCGCTTTTTATCATGTTGAGCAGATCGTCAATCTGTCCGGCAGTTATTTTCCGCTTACATATACGGTTGAACTCTTCAAGTCCCTCCATGAAGCTCGACGAAAGATTCATAAAATCAGCTATATAGGCTTCCTTCGACATATTTGCCACGGCCAACTGCTGTTTGACCCTCTCAAGTTCGAGCGCACGGCGGTTTTTCCCGCTGTAGAGACGCCACAGCAGCACTATGCCGATTCCAAGGCTTATCACAAGTCCAATCAGGAGCAGCAGGCGGGTCTGCTCCTGCCCGCGCAATTCATTAGAAACAGGCATGAATGCGCTTGAAATCATCATACTGTTGGTCTTCGCGCCACCTGCAACTGCCTGTTCGAGGGCTATCGCAAGGTAGTTGTGAGCCCTGACGAGATCATTCAGTTCATAGAGCGCCGTGCCGAGACGGATGAGAGCTGTGCCCTGACGGTCGCCTGTGCGCACCTCCTTGATGGCAGCTTTTGCAAGATATGGCACCCCTTCTTCCGGTTTACCAAGTATCACATATCGGCCGCCGAGAGCTGTCATTATCATCGAATATAGAGGATGTTCCTCCGGAATCTCGTTGGCCATTTCCATCAGGGAAGCAAGAAACATCACATCGTTGCCCTGTGCATAGTAGACCATGGCGACATTAAGCTTGGCGGCATACGACTCCGGATCCAGACATGCCTGATACTTGCGCGCAAATTCCAGACCGGGACGAATATAGTTGTCATGTATAGCCGTACCCTCGAAAATCTCGGCAATGGTATAGTACATGTCACGCGAAGCCCTGTAATACATCTCTTTATTTTCATCATAGATGCCCAAACGCGAAATCGCCATCATATCGCGCACGGCTTCGGGAGTGGAATTGAGTTTGCGCAGTTCAGTGATGCGTGAAATCATACAGCGCTGCGCACCTACACTGTCATTGGCAGCGATCGCTGCATCATATCCGAGCGAGAAGGCAACAATAGCCGAATCGGCATTAAGCGGGCCAATCAAATCTCCAAGCGTCAAATAGTCCTTGAATGAAATAACCGAATCGGCATCTAAAACCTTTTTTACCGAATCGACCTTATGCTGACGCACAGCTATATACTCCCTCCTATGTGTTAATTCCTTATCAAGCTGCTCCAGATAATCGTCATTAGTCGACGGAGCTGCTGCCGAATGGACAACAGGGGGATAATATAGGAATAATAAGGCAAATAAACCGAAGATAAAATTTTTCATCGGAATGTAGAGATGTTACTATTAAGCCGGTCAATTTCCTAAAAAATCAATCGAAAGCAATTAGGATATGTCCCGGATTGTGTGGGTTACTAATTGTGAAAAAAAGAAGTGAGAACAGAGAAGAATGTGAGGTTCGAGGCAAATTACTATACAAATTTAGCATTAAAAAACGTCCCTGCCAACGGCAAGGACGAAAAATTCAACGACTGTAGCCTCATTGGGGACAGTCTGTATATTTTTTCCCGATGCAGATAAATCAGCGGAGACGGTTATACGAATTGAGCAGCTTTATATCGCGCTTGATTGCCGCGAGGCCGAGGATTTCAAGAATCACGGCAATCGGCAGAAGAATATCCCATACCGAGAAAGTGGCATCGACTCCCTCCGCGCCTGCCTGTTTGAAGAGCGTGAAACAGACTACGGCGATGCAGCAAAGGGTCAAGAGCAGCGAAATCGTCAGCACGCTTTTCTGAAGCGACATGTTGCGGTAGAGAAAAATGTCGACTATGAGGAGAATCACTGTGGCTGCGGCCGGAATCAGCAAGCCGTATTCATACATTGTGTAGAGTTTCTCACCCACTACAGGCTCGGAACCGACATTGATGACCTCACCGTAAGGCACAATCATAAAAATTGCCATCGCCACCATGGCGAGGAAAATGTAGACAGTCTGGATGCGTTGGATTTGCATAACTTATTAAATTTTAGAATTGATTAATCACTTTTTTAAGCACCTGAAACGGTTTATTTTTGCCAAAAGTACTAAAAATTTAACAATTGTCCACACAATTAGTTGGCAATTTGTAGTAAATTTGTGAGAAAATAACCATCATAATCCCCAACGATATATCTATGGAACAGAAACGCCCCCTGATACTGATAACTAACGATGACGGACTTGGCGCAAGAGGACTTGAACACCTTGTCCGCATAGCTGTAAATTTAGGAGAGGTTGTGGTCGTGGCTCCGGATGCACCGCAATCAGGAAAATCATCGGCAATCTCTGTCAATACACCTTTATATATAAACGAACATGAACCCATCGATGGAGCAAAGGTGTTCACCACGAGCGGAACCCCGGTGGACTGCGTGAAGCTTGCTCTTTTCGGAGTGCTTGACCGCAAGCCCGACCTGCTTCTTTCAGGAATCAACCACGGGTCAAATGCCGCGGTCAACAATATCTACTCCGGCACAATGGGAGCCACAATGGAAGGATGCACTCTCGGCATCCCCTCGATAGGCTATTCATTGCTCAGCCACTCACCGGCAGCGGATTTTGACCCGGTGACCCCGTTCGTGACCGAAATCACATCTCGGGTCATCAGCCAAGGCCTCCCCGAAGGAATATGCCTCAACGTTAACTTCCCCGCCCGCTGCACCCCGAAAGGTATAAAGGTAGTCCGCGCGGCAAAGAGCCATTGGACGGAAGAATACGCTACATACGCCACACCTCACGGAAAATCATTCTACTGGCTGACCGGCAAGCTCTACAATGAGCAACCCGACGACCCTTCAACCGACGAATACTGGCTCGCTCAGCAATATGCCACAATAGTCCCGATACGTCCCGACCAGACCGCTGCCGATCAAATCACCGCCATCAGCAATCTGATTTCAGATAAATGACGAATCTATAAAACGTATTAAATATGGGTTAAAGGTGCCTGAATGCAACCTTTAACCCATATTCTTTTTAACTAAAACAACATATTCATTTTTAACTAAAACAAATCATTTTCTTGCGTGATTTCCGATTTCTGAAAAACGCTTGTGGGATTTAGCGAAATACTCAATCAGTATATTGGGATTTCCGGCAATCAGATTCTCGCGCGCATCGGGATTTCCATAAAGGCTGCGCATCTTCGCGAAATCGCGGTGCGCACCGACGATTGCGGAAGCATTTTTGAAATCAGCGGTCACTACAAATTTAATCCACGCCAGCGTGTCGAGCAAACGCCTGTAGAAAAGCTTCGCCCCCCTACCCTTGCGCGGAAGGTTCTTGTAGAGCATCAGCAGATTGTTGCGGAAATTCAGATAGGTCTTCTTAGGATTGGAGGCAGGAAGACTTCCTCCGCCAAGATGATAGACATGCGCCGTCGGGATAGCCCACACCTGTCTTCCGGCCAGACGGATGCGCCAGCAGAGGTCAATCTCCTCCATGTGGGCAAAAAATTTCTTGTCAAGCCCACCCAATTCCACATATAGCCGTGTGTCGACCATCAATGCCGCACCTGAAGCCCACTCGACTTCCATCGGTGTGTCATACTGTCCGTTGTCAGATTCAACGGTGTCGAATATACGGCCTCGGCAATAGGGATAGCCGTTCCTGTCGAGGAAACCGCCCATCGCCCCGGCATATTCAAACTCCGAGGGATTGGCAAGTGAAAGCAATTTGGGTTGGAGCGCTCCGACTTCAGGGTGTGTCTTCATGAACCGGTAAAGTTCAGTCAGCCAGTCGTCATCGACCTTGACATCCGAATTGAGCAGCACGGCATATTTGTAGGAATCGGCAAGCTCCCTGATGGCAATATTGTAACCCTCGGCAAAACCGTGATTGACATCAAACTCCAGCCTTCTGACATCCGGGAACTCCTCGCGCAGAACTTCGAGCGATTCATCCGTCGAACCATTGTCGGCCACAATCACATCCGCAATCTCCCGAGGAGTATGCTCGACCACGGAAGGCAGATACTCGCGAAGAAAGCGCACACCGTTCCAATTGAGTATGACGACGGCCACGCGGTCGCGGCCATCCTTGGCAGAGGCGCTCATCCGACCACCTCCCCTTCCGACTCTTCACCCTCGGGATGCATGGAGGTGATGCGCACGGGGCATATAGTGTTGGACAGCTCCGGCTGCGGGGCAATGTTTATGCGCAGATAATTGTCGGTGAACCCGGCCATCGAGCCATCGTGGCGGGGATGCTCGGCAAGCATCGGGCGCACAGTACCGACAAACCGCTCCGTGAACTCGCGAAGTTTCCTCTCGGAAATGGCAAGCATGATGCGCGTGCGGCGGTGCTTCTCCTCCTGGCCCACCTCATGCTCGATTTCAAGCGCACGGGTGCCGGGGCGTTCGCTGTAGGTGAAAACATGAAGACGCGAAATCGGCAGTGAATCCACAAAGGCCCTCGACTCCTCAAAACGCTCGATGGTCTCACCCCTCGCGCCGACAATCAGATCGACACCGATGAAAGCATCCGGCATCACACGGCGCACATATTCGATTTTCTCACGGAATAGAGCCGTGTCGTAGCGGCGACGCATCAGTTTCAGCACATCGTCGCTGCCGCTCTGGAGAGGAATATGGAAATGAGGCATGAATCTGCGCGAAGAAGCCACGAAATCAATCAGCTCATCGGTCAGCAGGTTGGGTTCTATGGAAGATATGCGGTAGCGTTCGATACCATCGACCTTGTCGAGTTCGCGGCAAAGGTCAAGGAAAGTCTCGTCAGTCCCTTTTCCAAAATCTCCGGTGTTGACACCGGTTATGACAATTTCCTTGCCCCCCTCGGCTGCCACACCGCGCGCCTGGGCCACGATTTCGGCAATCGACCCCGAACGGCTGCGGCCACGGGCAAAGGGAATGGTGCAGTATGAACAGAAATAATCGCAGCCGTCTTGAACCTTCAGGAAATAGCGGGTGCGGTCGCCACGCGAACACGACGGGGAGAACTTGCGTATCTCCTTGGTCGGAGTGACAAAGGTGGATGCTCCGTCCTCCTCACCCTCGGCGAGGACGCGGTCAAGATAGTCGGCCAGTTCAAGCTTGCGATCCGTACCGGCCACGACAACCACCCCCGGAAGGGTCTTCACCTCGTCGGGCTTGAGCTGCGCATAGCAGCCGGTGACAATGATACGCGCGTCGGGATAGCGCCGGGCAAACGAGCGGACAGCCTGACGGCATTTCTTGTCGGCCACTTCAGTGACGCTGCAACTGTTTATGACAATGTAGTCCGGCGTATCCCCTTCATGGACACGCTGAATGCCGCGCGATGCGAAGATACGCGCCACCGTGGAGGTCTCGGCAAAATTGAGTTTGCAGCCGAACGTATGAAACAATGCTGTCCGGCTGCCGAATGTATTCTTATCTATCACTCTTTGAGCAGATTTAATATATTTTGCCCGCGCCGTTATCATTCAAGATTCTCGGGGAGAATGGGAATCGGGCGCTTGAACACCTCCTTGAAAGAGATGAGGGTCTCGGTGCGTCCGAATCCAAGACGGAGCTTCTTGTGTATCACCTCAAGAAGATGGGCATTGTTGTGTGCGAAAATCTTTGCAAAGACATCGTAGCTACCGGTGGTGAAATGGCAGTCCACAACTTCGGGAATAGCCTTCAGACGTTCGACCACCTCGTCAAACTTAGTGGGGTCATTGAGTATGAAACCGATGTAGGCACAGGTCTCATAGCCCACCGAAGGAGGATCGATGATGGTCTCAAACCCACGGATGACACCCGAGGCCGTCAGTTTCTGGATGCGCTGATGGATTGCTGCACCCGAAACGTTGGTTTCACGCGCTATCTCAAGAAACGGTTTGCGCGCATTGTTTGAGAGCATCTCAAGAATCTTGAAATCAAGTGTATCGAAGTTTTGTCGTGACATCTTTACTGTTGAGGGATTGATAGAAATGTGATCGTTGAATTATCCAAATGTTACTTTTATAGTGCAAAAGTACGTAAAAAATCACAATCTGTGGCCAAATATTCGCATTAAATTACACTTTTTAAACCCGCCGACCGTCTATCTGACTGCCTCACCGACATTTCACATTAATTAAATGTCACAAACCCCACGGTCTCTTTGCCTATATTGCAAGAATGATGTATCTTTGCAAAGATTTTTCATAACCCTAACCAACATTATTAAAGGTGCAAGTTTGAGATATTCTCACTTATACATAATTATTACAGTGCTGCTCTGCGCCCTCTCGATGGGTGCTTTCCCACGCCAGGCAAATCCCGATTCCATAGCTGCCCCGGTCGACCCGACTCCTCCGGCACACGACTCGGCGAAACTTGACGCGCGCTTGCAGCGCAGATTGCCCGACTCTCTCCGTCCGGCCACTCCGCTTGCTTTAAGTCCGGATTCGCTTGTCAGTATGCCATTGGAAGCTGCCTCTGTCGAGGAAATGCCGGAAACAGCAATAGCCGACACAACCGACATGAACGCCGCAGCTCCCGACAGCATCGTTTCGCCAATCAGCCGTCACAGCTATGTCGCCGACACCATGCGTCGGAACAGACTTAGCCGCAACCGCATCACGGCTCCTGAAAAAAAATCAAAGATTGTCCGCGCGAAAGTCGACCTTGACAATCCGGTCGATTTCTCTGCCCAGGATTCAATGGTGGTTGTCGGCCGCAGCAATGCATACATGTATGGCAGCTCCAAAATCGAATACGGCACTCTCAAGCTCGACGCACAGGAGATTCAGATGGACCTCACCAACTCCGATGTCTATGCCGTGGGCGGTGTGGACTCGGTCGGCGACGCTTTCGGCACACCCGTGTTCGAGGACAACGGCTCGACCTACGAAGCCAAGACCATGCGCTACAACTTCAAGACCGAGCAGGGCTTCATCACCGATGTTGTAACCCAGCAGGGTGAAGGCTACCTCACAGGTGGACAGACTAAGAAAATCGACGACGAGACCTTCTATATCCAGAATGGCCGTTACACCACCTGCGACAACCATGACGACCCCCACTTCTACATGCAGGTCACAAAAGGTAAAATACGACCCGGAAAAGATGTGATCAGCGGTCCGGCCTACATGGTGCTTGCAGGTCTGCCCCTCCCCCTCGCCGTCCCCTTCGGCTACTTCCCCTTCTCCGAAAAATACTCATCCGGTATCATCTTCCCGAGTTTCGGCGATGACTACAACCGTGGATACTATCTCAGCAACGGTGGCTACTATTTCGCCATCAGCCCGAATATCGACCTTGCCCTCACGGGCGAAATCTACACACTCGGTTCGTGGGGTCTGCGCGCACAGTCGGGCTACGTCAAACGCTATAAGTATTCCGGCAACTTCAACCTCTCGTATCTCCAGACCGTGACCGGCGACAAAGGAATGCCCGACTATGCCAAGTCGACCAACTTCCAGATTGTCTGGAGCCACAGTCAGGATGCGAAAGCAAATCCCAACATGAGCCTGTCGGCAAGCGTCAACTTCACGACCAGCGGCTACACCCGAAACGACCTCAACTCATACTACGGCAGTGATTTCACACAGAACACCAAGAGTAGTACGGTCAACATGACCTACCGCTTCCCCAACTCCAAGTGGTCACTGTCAACGACAGCCAACGTCTCGCAGCGTTCGCAGGACTCAACCCTTGCCGTGTCGTTCCCCAACTTCACCCTGACCATGTCGCAGGTCTACCCCTTCAAGCGCAAACGCGCAGTCGGTGAAGAGAAATGGTATGAGAAAATCAAACTCTCCTATTCCGGTCAGTTCAACAACTCGCTGACGGCCAAGCAGGATGAATTCTTCAAGAAAAGCCTCATCAAAGACTGGCGAAACGGTATGCGCCACAGCATCCCCATCAGTGCCACCTTCAACATTTTCAAATATCTCAACCTCACACCGTCGGTCAGCATAACGGACCGAATGTACACGAGCAAAGTACGCCGCCAGTGGGATCCCAACGCATCGGCCGAAGTCCTCGACACGACCTACAGCTTCTACAACGTCTGGGACTTCAACGCATCCGTCGCGCTCGACACCAAAATCTACGGTTTCTTCCAGCCCCTCCCCTTCCTTGGCGACAAGGTCAAGATGATACGCCACGTCCTCACCCCGACAATCTCTTTCTCGGGCGCGCCTGACTTCGGCTCGTCATTCTTCGGCTACTACGGCAACTATCAGTATCCCGACGCCAACGGGGAGATGCAGACACGCACATATTCCTACTTCCCCAACTCGCTGTTCGGTGTCCCCGGACAGGGAAAAACGGGAGCGCTGAGCATCTCGCTTGCCAACAACCTTGAGATGAAGGTCAAGTCGGACAACGATTCCATCGGAGAAAAGAAGGTGTCGCTCATCGAGAATCTCACCCTCTCGCAGAGCTACAACTTCGCCGCCGACTCCATGCGATGGTCGAACCTCAACACCTCAATCATGCTGCGTCTGGTCAAGAACTTCAACCTCAACCTTTCGGCGACATGGGACGTCTACACCTACGCCCTCAACGCTGCAGGCAATCCGGTCCGCGTCAACAAGCTCCGTCTGACCGAAGGCAAGGGCTGGGGTAAGCTTTCGAGCACAGGAACATCGTTCAGCTACACCTTCAACAACGACACGTTCAAAAAACTTTTCGGAAAAGACAAGGACAAGGACGACAAGAAAGGTGACAAGAAAGGCAAAGACTCCAACAACACATCCATGGACCAGGACTTCGCCGATTCGACGTCGGACTACCAGAGTCCAAACAAAAAGAGCAATAAGAAGAATTCAAGCATGGAGTTTGACGACGACGGCTATATGGCATGGTCCGTCCCGTGGAACCTGACGTTCAACTACTCCATCAACTACGGCTACGGCGAGTTCGACTACAAGAAACTTGAGTACAAAGGAAAAATCACCCAGAACCTCTCGTTCTCAGGCAATATCCGACCGACAGCCAACTGGAATTTAGGCTTCTCGGCGAGCTACAATTTCGACACCAAGAAACTCGCCTACATGAACTGCAATATCTCCCGCGAGATGCACTGCTTCACGATGCGCGCAAGTTTTGTCCCCGTCGGGCCATATAAGAGCTACAATTTCCACATCTCCGTGAAATCGTCGCTGCTTTCGGACCTCAAGTACGACAAACGCTCTTCCTTCTCCAACGGAGTCAAGTGGTATTAAACTTTTTTTACATCATAATTGTTAAATAGTGTGACGGTACATCCCTACCGCCACACTGTTTTTTTTCAGCACCTCCATCTGCGAGGCCACAAACTTTTTTTCAGACAATTCAACTATTACTTAATTTAACTACAATTAGTGATGAAAAAATTTATTCTTATTATGTTTGCTGTCCTCGGGATGGCTTTTGGTGCACAGGCTCAGAAGGCACAACTTCAGATCGGTTACGGTGGCTACACGCAGATGGATGCAACCGACATGCATGACTATGGTCCTGTCAACAACGCATGGGGCGCACTCACCGCAGGCGTGAACTTCAAGGTGGCTCCAAGCTTCTACTTCGGCGCAAGCTACACCTTCTCAAGCGCAAGCTACAAGCACTCCGACGATGCCAACGCATATTACCATGTCATCATGCTCAACGGACGCTATGACTATTACCGCAACCGCGTTGTCACCCTCTACGGTCATCTCGGTATCGGTGTCGACATCACCCACATGGCAGCAGGCGACTGGTCGAAGAATAAGGCATACTTCGCATTCCAGGCTTCACCCCTCGGAGCTGAGGTCAGCATCACACGCGTGACAAGCATCTTCGGTGAGCTCGGTTTCGGCGCTCAGGGTCTCCTCCAGGTCGGCGCCCGCTTCAACCTCTGATTCGGAGCTGACTGTCAGCATATAGCCTGACATTGCAGATATTGCTGACATTGCAGGATATTGTTGACACTGCAGGATATTGTAGGGACGCGCTGTAGCGCGTATGCCGAATGTGATTGCAAAATCCTACCGGGAAACATCCATAAAATCCTATCTGGAAAATCCCATAATATCCTGCACGAATTTTGGCTGCAATATCACCAACGAATTAACTATTCATTTTGGCATACGCGCTACAGCGCGTCCCTACAAAACCTATACGAACACACATAAATTACTATGAGCGACAGAATTTCATACGAGGAGCGCAAGGAACTTCCCGACAGCGTCTACGGACTCCCCGAACGCCGCGAATATCCGATGCCGGATGCCGCACATGTCCGCGCTGCGGAAGCATATTTCCGCTATTGTCCCGAAGACCTGAAGCCTAAACTGGCCAAAGCGATCCTCCAACGCGCACAGGAATATGGCGTTGATGTCGAAAGCCCGACAGTCCTCGCCTACGCCAACCAATAAATGAGGCCAACCCCTGTGGACATGGATAAGAATTCCATAGATACAAAGAAAGGGTCAGAAGCACCGGTGCTTCTGACCCTTTCTTTGTATCTATGTTTCGTATAGTTATCGAACGATAATCTTGCTTACCTTACCGCCCTGACGCTTCACATAAACGCCGGGAGTCATGCTGTCGCCGTTGACACGGATGCCCTGAAGGTTGAAATATTCAGCAGCTCCGTTGCCGTCAGCTTCGATTGATCCGATTGCTGAGGTAAAGGAAGTGAAGGTGACATTGATAGGAACAGTATTCCACATCACATCAATCTTCATATTAACTTCACCTGCAGCGGTAATGGTACCGTTAAGGTTCACATCCGCGATAATGCCACCGGCAAGAGTCAAGCCCTTCACTTCACCGGCATAAGTAGTGATGCCGCCGGCTTCTGTCATTGTCACATCCTCAACCTTTATGTCGCCGAGAGCCATTTCTGAACCGCCAAGGTTCAAAGTGAGGTCAGGAAGAAGGAAGGTGCACTTGCCATCACCGGTCGGAGTGATAACGATTGTCGAAGGCTGGTTGTCAGCAATCTGGGTACCCATCATCTCAACATTGAGATAACCGGGATAGTTCTGAGACTGTGAATCGCCTGCATAGATGAGCTTCACGTCATCAACCACAAGTGAATTGTCCTTTCCCACGACATCTGCACCTCCGAAATAGTCACCGGCAGCGATGATAACGTTAATCATCTCGGGAGTGGCATCAGAATAATATTCGAATTTACCGGAGAACTTGGTCCATTCATCAGTATTCTCAGTAATCTCAGCTTTGAGGACTGCGATAAGTTCGGCATCATCAGTCTTGGACACTTCGCCACCCTGACAGCCGGTCATCTCCATACCGAGCACACAACGGTCGCGGTCAACCATGTCAACCGAAACAGGAGAACCTACCATATAGACGATAGCAGGGACATCCTTCTGAGTCCAATGTCCCTTCCAGAGATAAGCGACTACAGTAGACTTTTCATTCGGTTTGTCTTCACCACGGCTACGTTTGTACATGAATTCCAGACCGGCAGGACGCTCTGTAAAATTCATACCACCCCAGGAACCACCGTCACTCTTTGTCACCGTAATACCAGTGGGGCCACCAAAAGTAGGATTAGCAGTAGACCAAGTAGTACCTAATGAAATATAGCCGGGCACAATCTGAACCGGCAAAAAAGGATTAGGTGTATTCACCAGCTGTATAGCAGCATTGGAATTGAATCCGCCGACAGAATCACCGACCTGAGTCGCACCCATTCCGTTGGGGACACCATTAAAAAATGACACCATACCGCCAACATTTGAAACATTCCATCCGGCAGGATTTTTACCGATAATAAATTTGCTTACTTTTCCAAGAGAATCCGCATCCTGATAGAAAGTCCAGGGCATACAATCAACCCACTCGCCCTCAAAATCGGCGTTAGGGAGCTGTTGCTGTGCGAATGCATTGAAACACAGAGGACTAATCAGCATTGAGCCAATTAATGTTGTGTAAAGAGATTTCATAAATAAATGATTATAATGATTGGTTGATAGAAAAATTACTATGGTGTTGTTGCAGAGCTTATGTTCCTGGGCATTGGATTGTTCCGGACCTTAACCCGCGTAGACATCAGACATTGTTCTTAACGTGAGTATCTGTCTATATAGACAGATTTTTCGATGCAAAGTTAAGTGATTATTTGGAATCTCACCTAAAATTAGCAGAATTTTAATAATTTTGTAGCTAAAAAGCCCAATTTATAGTCAAAAGATAGCATAAAAGTCATAATAAAGCGCATTTTTTCGTAATTTTGTCCCCTGATTTGCGCTCAACAATTTTTATTTGACGCAATGCCAATCAATTCACAGAACAGAAATCAAGTCTTTTTATGAAAGCAATCAACTGGTTAATGACATTCGCAATGGTTCTCGCGGTGACTTCCTGTATCAAGAAAGAGCCGCTGAATGCCGAATGTGACATAGTAGCCGTTGCCCTCCCCGGTGACCTTCTTAACCGCACTCCAATTATCGAAAACGATAGAGTGACCCTCATAGTCAAAAACCATGTCAACATCACAGACCTCGCCCCGGAATTCGAGCTTACGCCCGGCGCTACCATAGCCCCGCCGAGCGGAACAAAGCGCGATTTCACCGAACCGCAGACCTACGTTGTCACCTCCGAGGACGGAGAATGGACCAAGGCTTACACCATATCCGTCCAGCGCAACAATGCCATCAACCTCAAATACGGATTCGAGGATGTCAAGGTGACCAAGAGTGCTCAAGGTGGCGGCTACGACGTGTTTTTCGACGTGAACATCAATGAGACCACCCATCAGCGCGATACCATGTTCTGGGCAAGCGGCAACTCCGGTTTTGCCATGACCAACGGCAAGGGTGCGCCCGACACCTACCCGACTTTCCAGACTGACGGAGGACATATCGGCAAATGTGCCTGCCTTATCACCCGCACCACCGGCGTGTGGGGTGCGATGGTCAACAAGCCTATTGCCGCAGGCAACCTTTTCATCGGTAAGTTCGACCTTAACAACGCTATTGCCAAGCCTCTTGAAGCCACCAAGTTCGGCACTCCCTTCTTCAACGTCCCGCGCTACTTCAGCGGCTATTTCAAATACACTCCCGGAGAAATCTACCAGCAGTTCAACCCCGACGCCCCCGGCAAACTTGAGGCCATCCCCGGAAAGAAAGATGAATGCAACATCTATGCCGTCTACTTCGAGTCGACCGCCGACATGGAATATCTCAACGGCGCCAACGTGCTGTCTGACGACAATCCCAACATCATAGCCGTCGCACGCATTTCGGAAGAGATGCGCAAGGGGGCGAGCGACTGGACATATTTCCATGTCCCATTCGTGTTCCGCGAAGGTGCGACCATCGATGCCGACAAATTTGAGGACGGACGCTACAGCATCGCTGTCGTCATGACTTCAAGCATCGACGGCGACTACTTCTCCGGCGCCATCGGCAGCATACTTTTCGTTGACGAACTTGAAATCATCTGCCTCTAAGCCACTCACACCACAAAGCCATCACCACCAATGAATATCAGGAACCTCATATCAGCAGCCATTCTCACACTCAGCAGCCTGTTGGCCGCAGCACAGAGCGACCGTCCGGGCGACATCGCAAAGTCCATCATCCTCGGACTTGAATATGAAATCAACGCAGGAATCAACATTGGCGGAGCCTCACCCCTCCCGCTTCCGGCTGAAATCCGCGAAATCAACTCCTACAGCCCGCACCTCAACCTCTCCATAGGAACCACCGTCACCAAATGGTTTGACGAAAATGGGGGGAATTGGGGAGTCGCAAGCGGATTCCGTTTCGAGACCAAAGGCATGGAGACTGATGCCACGGTGAAGAACTACGGCATGACCATCATCCAGGATGGAAAGGAAATGAGCGGAAAATGGACAGGCCGTGTGCGCACCAAATACCACACGCAGCAGCTCACCATCCCCATCACCGCCGTCTACCGCATCAACAACCGGTGGAAAGTGAATTTCGGTCCCTATCTCGCCTACGCTTTCAGCAATGAATTTGACGGACATGTCTATGATGGCTATCTGCGCGAGGGAGACCCCACAGGCAACAAGGTCTCGTTTGAAGGCGATGCCCGCGCCACCTACGATTTCGGCGACGAACTGAGAAAATTCCAGTGGGGTGTTCAGGCCGGCGGGACATGGCGTGTGTTCAACCGCCTCTCGGTCAACGCTAACCTCACATGGGGACTGAACGACATCTTCAACAAATCGTTCAAGACAGTGACATTCCACATGTATCCCATCTATCTCAACGCGGGATTCAGCTATGTATTCTGATAATCAGTCGATTTTATCAGAGCAGTCAGCCATTTAACAACTATTAGGCGTTTTTATTAGGCACAGCAACAAATTTTCAATAATTTTGTGAAACCGGTGTCGAAACGACAGCGAAAACCGTTAACACTTAAACCACCACATTTCCTATGAGCAAAGAGGCCAATCTTGACGACGAGAAACTTGTGGAACGCCTGAGGGCCCCCTCGACGTGCCGTGAGGCTTTCGGCGAGCTGATAAAGCTCTATTCGGAGCCTCTTTACCGCCAGATCCGACGGACAGTGCAGTCTCATGAGGATACCGATGACATCCTGCAAAACACCTTCCTCAAGGCATGGCAGAACATAGAGAATTTCCGTGGCGACGCAAAACTGTCGACATGGCTCTACAAGATTGCCATAAACGAAAGCCTGACCTTCCTTGAAAAAGAGAAGAAACGCCGTGGCATCTCGCTTGACGACGAGGAATCAAATGCAATCGCCCTCATTCATGCCGACACCAATATTGATGGCGACAAACTGGCACTCAAGCTTCGCGAAGCCATCGCCACTCTACCTGAAAAACAACGGCTTGTCTTCAACATGAGGTATTATGACGACATGAAGTATGAACAGATGTCGGAAATCATGGGCACATCGGTGGGCGCTCTGAAAGCGTCCTATCATCTCGCTGTGAAAAAAATAGAGCAATTTTTCGAGAACAGCGATTAAACTTCCGTCACGCGCGCAAGTCTAATGGATAAAACAGCAACCCTCTCCGGCGCAACCGTCCGGCAGGATTGAAAATTTATCAAATTAAAATCAACCCCAAATGAAAGATATACTCACCAAGGTCAACAGAAACGACGGAATGACTGTCCCGGACGGTTATTTCGAAGATTTCGCCAAACGGATGGCCGCCTCACTTCCGCAGCAGGAATGGGAGAAACCGGAGCCGAAGGTGCTTCCGCGCTCCATCTGGCAGCGGATGCGTCCCTACGTCTATCTTGCGGCCATGTTCATGGGTGTATGGTGCATGATGAAGATGTTCGATTTGATGCGCACCGACTCTTACGGTCTTTCAATCGAAAACAACCCCGTCCTGACAGCAGCAATCGAAAACGACCACTTCATCAACGACTATTTCATCAATGAAGGCGATGTCAATGACTTCCAGCTCATGGAAGACCTCTATCAGACCGGTTTCGACCCGACCGAATATGACGAGATGCTGAACGAGGACAGTTCCGATACGGCGGCATCCATTCCCGACTCACCGGAATTTCCCCTTACAGAAATCTGATTTCCCACTCCAACACCCACACAGACTACAATCGTATCTTTTACGTCCACTGACAAATTACGGAACAATCAATGAGACATATCGCACTTTCCATCATCCTCGTTCTCTCCGCCATTATCCTTCCAATCAGCGCGCAGGCTCAGCGTCCGTCAGGACGTGAGCGTGAGGTGTGGATGAAGGAAATGCAGCAATTCAAAAACGACTTCATAGCGAAGAAACTCAACCTGACCGAAGAGCAGAAGGCCAAGTTCCTCCCGCTCTACAACTCCATGGACGAAGAGATACGCAAAGCCCAGAATGAAGCTGAGCAGCTCTACCGTCAGACACTGAAAAAAGGAGAAAAGGCCACTGACCTTGAGTATGAAAAAGCCGCCGAGGCTGTCTATGAACTCAAAGGCAGGGAAAACACAATCGAGATGAAGTATTTCAAGGATTACAAGCAGATTCTTTCGCCGAATCAACTTTTCCAACTGAAAGTTGCCGAACGCGACTTCACCCGCCAGCTTATGAAACAGCACCGTTCAAAACGGAAAGCGAAATAATCCTGACAAATATCAGTACCCCCCGCAAACCTCACACCCTTTAAGGACGTTTTCATTACAGCTCACGTCTTCGCTTCTCAAATCTTCCAAATTCCACATAAACCATGCGTACCGGTAGAATTTTCATCCTACTGTTTACGTTCATATCCATACTTCTCGGTCAAGAGATGAACGCAAACACACCCAAACGCCCTGATTTCGCGTATCCAAAGACTGTCAGCGCCGATGCATCCAAGGCCCTCACAAAAGCCCTCGCCGCTTCCGACGGGCCGGCAATCACGCGCGCATTGCTCGACTATTATCTCGCTCAGACGAAGATTGATGCGTCAAACGGTGTTGAAGTCATAGAGAAAATCGACAGCATCTGCACCGCATCATCCGACCCTCTGCTGAAAGCCATGCTCCTGACCCTGCAGGCCGACATATATTCAGCCGTGTATTCATCCTCTCGCTGGAAATATGACTCCCGCAACCTCCCACTCTCACCACTCCCGGCTGACTACAACGAGTGGAGCGGCGAGCAGTTCCGCAGCCGCATCGCATCGCTCGTCAACAGCGCGCTGCTCTATGAAGACGCACTGAAGGCAGCCCCTGTCAAGACCTACGCATCAGTCATTGACTTCGGTGCGGAGCGCAGGAAAAATCAAGGAGCTTTGGGCATCAACCGCCTCGGAGCAATATATTACCCCACACTCTATGATTTCGTGGCCTCGCAGGCACTTGAACTGCTCACGTCCAACGGACGCGTCCGGTCGCTGCTCTCGTGGGGTCTGCTGACCCGTCATGACCTTTACGTCACACTTCCATTTTCGAAATACGACCCGACAGTGGCAAAGATTCTTGAAATCTATGCCTCGTTACTGAAATTCCATCCATCAGGCTCGGCCCCATTCATAAACGCCGACATCGAAAGACTGGATTTCATCACATCACACGTCTATACCTCCACTGACGATGACATGCGTTCGCTTCCTGAAAGGAAGTTCGAACTTCTGCGTTCGCTCTACGAGGAAAACAAGACCTCGGAATATTCCGGCGACATCCTCCTCGCAATGCCGACCGACGCTGACAACCGTCAATGGCTCTACGAAGCCGTGAACCATAATCTCAGAACCTATCCCGCATATCTGCGCAAAAACGGTCTCTCGAATGTCAAGCTCCGTCTTGAAGAGCGAGATATGGTTGTTGACTATCCGGATGTAGCCGCACCCGGAGTTGCAGTCAAAATGCATGTCTCGCTCACCAACGTCAAGAGCGGAAAGATACATATATATAATGTGTCCTCCTCCCCTCTCACCGACCGGTCCTACAACTGCACCGGCCTACCCTCAATGAAAGCTGTGGCCGTGATTCCGGTGACGGCCAAGTCCGGAAGTGCCGTTCCATTTTCGGAGGATGTGACCGTCAACTATACCTTCCCGGCTCCGGGCAACTATATCGCTATAGCCACAATCGACGGCGTGACACCCAAAGGCCGCAAGTGGTACGACAAAATCAGCGTGACACGCTATGCTCTCGGAGCATCAAGATTCGAGAAAAACATGGTGTGGGCACTTGATGCCATGACCGGTGCTCCGGTCAGCGGTGCTCAAATCAGCATCAATGATGCAAACCGCAATTCAAACACGTTGACAGCGCTCGGGACCACCGGTGCTGACGGCTCGCTCGACATATCAGCCCGTGGCAACGTGTATATGAAAAAAGATGGCGATCGCTTCGCCCCATCTGTGTGGGTCTATTCATCGCAAACAAATGAGAAAGATGAGGAATGGTATCAAGCCGCTTCGGGCTATGCCTCCCTACCGCTCTACCATCCCGGCGACAGTGTGGACTGGATGGCTATAATATATGAATACAAAGGTAAGGAGCATCGACCGGTAATCTCCAAGGAGGTTTCTGCAATCCTGCGCGACGCTTCCTACAGAGCCATCGACACGCTCCGACTCACCACCGACGAGTTTGGCCGTGTAGCCGCAACTTTCAATATCCCCAAGGATTGTCTGTCGGGGCGCTTCTGCATCTCAATCGACAACCGGTATGACCCCGTCAGCTTCATGGTGTCGGACTACAAACTCCCGACCTTCCGGGTGATTCTCGATCCTGTCGAGAAGGACTATCCGGCGACCGGCGATGTGACCTTGCGCGGACGAGTGGAAACCTACGCCGGATTCCCGGTCGGCGATGCACGTCTCTCGCTCAATCTGTCAGTATCACCCCGCGCACGCTGGTGGTGGAACCGTGGAGCGAGTGTGGAATTCCACACACTTGAAGGGACCACCGATGCGGAGGGACGGATTGAAATGACCATTCCCAAAGATGTGCTTGCAATCACTCCCATCCCCGACGGCATATTCTCGGCAACAATGTCGGCACTCTCTCCCGCAGGAGAGACACAGACTGCATCAACGGTGTTCTCGATGGGTACGCGCTACATCATCCGCGCATCCGTTCCGGCCAACATCGACATTTCTGCTCCGACCTCAGCCGTGAAGGCGCAGGTGGTCAACTATCAGGATTCTACAGTCAATCTTCCTGTCAACGTCGCCGTCCTCCGCGATTCCGTGAATGTTCTCGATGGTGTGATTTCGTCAGAAAACGCCCGACTTGACCTCTCCGGTCTTTCCTCAGGTAAATATGAATTCCGCTTCACTCTTACCGATAAAGGTCTGGCGGATTCTGTCAGTCAGAACGCCATTCTATACCGTCCTACCGACAAGACAAGTCCCGTGCCGGGTACACTTCTTTGGTATCCGACTGATAAAGTCACTGTCGGAGCTGACGGCAAGGGTGAATGGCTCTACGCCGTTGACTGCCCGACAAATCTTCTGGTGACAGTCCATACTGATTCAAAAATCATCTCCCGCGAATGGGTTGACGCTCCTGCGGGGATGTCGCATCTGCCCGTCAATCTTCCCGAAGGAACAGACGAGGCCGTGATGGAGATTGCAGTGACCGGAAACTACCGTAACGCGACTGCCAACGTCACTCTCACCCGCGATGTCACCCGTAAAGACATCCGCTTCATCACCGAATCATTCCGCAACCGGCTCATCCCCGGCAGCGAGGAGACATGGACATTCCGCATAGTCGACGAATCGGAGAATGGCCGCAAGGCAGCCGTGGTCCTCGACATGTATAATACGGCTCTCGATGCTCTGGCCTCTCAATCATGGACATTCAATCCTGTCTCGCAGGGGGCCAAGTATTACTACTCATGGAACCAGTCCGACATGACATCACGCGGACGCGTCTCCACCACCTATCTTCCCGGAAAATATCTCTCGGTTGTCGAACTGATGCAACCGGATTTCAATACCTACGGACTCTCACTCTCGCCGTCCACTATCCGCATTCGCGGCTCCCGTATGCTTGCCAAATCGGCGGCTACGATGTCGGCAGGCACTGATGATTTGAATGTGGTCAGAGAGCACAAAGAGGAGGTGATGGTATATGAAGCCGCCGCAGCCAACATGTCAATGTCCGTAATGGCTGATTCCGACAATGCAGGCTACGATGCAGGAGCCGGAGCTGCCGCCAAGGCCGAAGCCGAAGAGGATGCTGCATCCGAGAGTGGAAGCGTCGGAAATGAGACCGGAAATGAGATTCCATTCACCTTCCGCGACCGTGAGGTGCCGTTGGCATTTTTCAAACCGATGCTCACGACTGACAGTGAAGGTCGTCTCTCGTTCACCTTTACCGTTCCCAATGCCAATACCACCTGGGGTTTCAAGGCACTTGCCTATACTGATTCGCTGATGTCGACCACTTTCTCAGCCGATGTCATGGCTAACAAGCCGGTGATGGTTCAGCCGAATCTCCCACGCTTCGTGCGCGCAGGTGATGTCGTGACCGTCAACGCCTCGGTCATGAACGGAAGCGACAGCGAGCAGACGATCGAGACCCGCGTTGAGATTTTCAATGCTGCCGACGGCAAGACCATCGGTGAATATACTGAGAACAACGTAATCGCAGCAGGCTCCTCTGCGGTCGTGACCACAGCCCTGACCGCTCCTACCGATGCTCCGTTCATCGGCTACCGCATCAAGTCGTCGACCGACCATTTTGCCGATGGAGAGCAGACCTTGTTGCCTGTCCTCCCGGCTGTCAGTCCGGTCATCGACACATATCCGTTCTACATCGCTCCTGATGAGAAAGATTTCAGTATGGCCCTTCCGAAAGTGCCGGCCAATGCCCGCGTGACACTCCAGTTCTGCGAGAATCCGGTCTGGTATGTCGTGACCGCCCTCCCCGGCCTTCTCGACATCGAAGCCTCCACTGCCAATGAAGCCGCAGCCTCAATCTTCTCGGCTGCCATTGCTTCTGGTCTCCTGCGCGATAATCCCGTCATCGCCGAAGCGTTCAAAGAATGGGCTGCAAGCGATAAGAGTGACCGGACCCTCACATCAATGCTCGAACGCAACGAGGATCTCAAGCAAGTGCTTCTTGCATCCACTCCTTGGATGCTCGATGCGAAAAACGACAGTGAACGCATGAGCCGTCTCTCGCTCCTCTTCGACGAGAAGACCGTCAACTCGACCGTCAAGGCCAACATCGCGACCCTTAAGAAACTCGTGCGCGGAAATGGCGGATGGGCGTGGAATTCGTATGGGACGAAGGCTTCGAAGTGGGCTACAGAGAATGTGCTTCTCCTCTTTGGTCAACTCCGTTCGCTCGGCTACCTTCCCGAGTCTGCCGACCTGACAAAAATGATCTGCTCTGCCCTCGGATGGCTTGACTCGGAAGCTGCAACCACCTTCCGCAAGTATCCGAAGACCGATTTCACACTCTATGTCTACCTCCGTGACCGCTTCAAGGACATGAAAGGCGCCCCGAAAACCAACAGCGCCATCATAACCGCCACCACCCAGCGCATCATTGCCGATTGGAAATCAGCATCGGTATTCGACAAGGGTATCTATGCCCGGATTCTCGCCGACAACTCCAATGCGGCTGTGGCCGGAACCATTCTTGAATCGCTGCGCCAATATTCGGAATACACTCCGGAAAAAGGTATGTGGTGGCCGTCACTCGACAACATGACCCTTTGGTCAATGGGCAAAGTCGGAACGACAGCAATGCTTCTTGAGACATTTGCCGCCGTCGACCCCGGCTGTCAGGACATCGACAGAATCCGTCAATGGCTCATTCTTCAGAAGGAAGCCAAGGACTGGGGTACGTCTGTGACCACTTCATCAGCTATTGCAGCGATACTTTCAACCTCGTCAAAGTGGGTTGAACCTGCGCGCACAGCTAAAATCACGGTTGCCGGTAAGAAAGTTGAACCAGACAACGTGGAGAGAATGACCGGATACTTCCGCACACCTCTCGCTCTCGACAGCAAGTCGAAGGGCTCTATGAAAGTCACCCGCGAAAGCAACTCTCCCTCGTGGGGCGCACTCTTCTATCTCTACACCGACTCCATGACCTCAGTCAAGGCACATGCCTGCCCGGAACTGTCAATTGAAAAGCAGTTTGCAATCAACGGCAGCTACACCGACGAGATGAAAGTCGGCGACAAGGTGACAGTGACCCTCACTCTCCGTGTTGACCGCGATATGGACTATGTCACAATCGTCGACGAGCGCCCTGCCTGCTACGAGCCGGTGGAACAGCTTCCAACCCCTATATTTGCAGAGGGAATCTATTTCTATCGCGAAAACCGCGATGCATCCACCCGCCTCTTCATTGACCATCTCCCCAAGGGAACGTATTTACTCACCTACGATATGTGGGTCAACAACTCCGGCACTTTTGCCTCCGGCATAGCGACAGCCCAGAGTCAATACGCCCCCCAATTCACCGCCCACACTTCCGGCCTGCAACTGACCGTAGGCAAATAAACCGGGCGCAGACATACAGCAAACCCCTTCCAGAATCAGCTATGTAAAAGGCTGAGACCGGAAGGGGTTTGCTGTATGGGATTACGGCCCTATACGCTCTGACGATTCTTTCTACTTCTCAGAGATGAACGAGTCCTTGAAACCGAGGAAGTAGAGCACTCCGTCGAGACCGATTGTAGAGATTGACTGTTCAGCCGTGGCCTTGACCTTCGGTTTGGCGTGGAAAGCGATTCCGAGGCCTGCGGTGGATAGCATCGGAAGGTCGTTAGCTCCATCACCGACCGCAATGGTCTGAGCGATGTTCACATTCTCCACCTGTGCGATTAGGCGCAACAGTTCCGCCTTGCGGCGACCGTCAACAATCTCACCGAGATAACGTCCGGTGAGTTTCCCGTCGACGATTTCAAGTTCGTTGGCATAGACATAGTCAAACCCGTATTTCTGTTTCAGATAGTTACCGAAATATGTGAAACCGCCTGAAAGGATAGCAGTCTTGTAGCCCACACGCTTGAGCACCTGCATCATTCTGTCGAGACCTTCAGTGATTGGAAGATTCTCGGCAATCTCTTTCATGACACTTTCGTCAAGACCTTTCAGCAAGGCCACACGCTCCTTGAAACTCTCGCAGAAATCAATCTCGCCCCTCATGGCGCGCTCGGTGATGGCTTTGACCTGATCACCGACACCTGCCCGCATGGCAAGTTCATCAATCACCTCTGTTTCAATCAAAGTCGAGTCCATGTCGAAGCATATCAGTCGGCGGCAACGGCGGAAAAGAGTGTCCTCCTGAACGGAAATGTCAAATTCCTCCTCCTGCGAAAGCTGCATGAAGCGCTCCTGCATTGCAGACACATCCCTCGGAACTCCGCGGACCGAGAACTCCACACATGATTTCGACAGAGGTTGCTCCTCCTCGCCGAGCGGCATTCGGCCGGTCAAACGCTGGATGGAATCAATGTTCATCCCCTGCGCGGAGATTTCTGCCGTGACGTTCGCAATCTGACGCGCGGTCAACCGACGGCCAAGTATTGTGATTATCCATCGGTCCTTACCCTGCATCCCTACCCACTTCTCATATTCCTCAATACTTACGGGCGAGAAACGGATGTTGACATTCAGCTCCGTCGCTTTGAAAAGCAGTTCCTTCATGATGTTGCCCGAAACGGAAGAATCGGTGCGGATGAGTATGCCGAGCGAAAGTGTATGGTGAATGTCTGCCTGACCGATGTCGAGGATACCGGCATGATACTTCGCAAGTATTTCGGACAATGCCGAGGTGACACCGGGATGATCATGACCAGAGATATTGATGAGTATGAGTTCGAGCTGGGCTTTTTCCATAAGGCAATAAGAATGTTTAGAGGGTGTGACCAACGTTGTTTGAGAATTGTATAAGCATTATTATCTATGCAAAGATATGGATTTCTGAAGAAACGGCAATCCACAAACCAAAATATACTCCATATTGTTTCTATATATGTAACATTCTTACTATCTTTGCATGTAAAATATCCCCAAAATGGAGCTAAAAGCAAGGTTTGAAGTTACCTATATGGAACAGGCAATTGAATTTCTTGAATCTTTACCAGAAAAGGTTCAGGATAAGATTGCCTACAACATTTCCAAAAGCCGCTATTTCATGGACAATGAACTCTTCAAAAAACTTAATGATGAAATTTGGGAGTTCAGGACCAGATATCAGGGAACCACTTACCGGCTTTTAGCTTTTTGGGACAATGAAACGGGTAATCTTGTGATAGCCACACACGGATTCATCAAGAAAACCCAGAAAACGCCGGAAAAAGAAATTGACCGTGCGGAATATCTAAGGAAAGAATATTATAGGAATAAAAGCAATTAGGAATATGGCTAAAATGAAACTTTATACCCACGAGGAAATGCTTAACCGTGTTGTCGGTGAAAAGGGCACTCCACGTCGCGATGCTTTGGAAGCTGAATTGCAAACCTATCTCATAGGCGAAGCCATCAAGCAAGCGAGAAAAGAGAAAAACCTTACGCAAGAACAGCTCGGTGAACTTATGGGTGTGCAGAGAGCTCAGGTATCGAGAATTGAAAATGGCCATAATCTTACGGTCGGAACTATCGTAAGAGCATTCAAAGCCATGGGTGTTCCCGCCTCTTTCTCATTCGGAGGTGTATCACTTTCTCTTTGCTGAAACGGATAGTTTCACAACTGTACAATTTTCCCGGAATTCTAATCATCCAACAATCAATCTAAATCACGATTCACAATGAAACGAGAATGGAAACCTATCAAGAAGTATGAGGACATACTCTTCGAGCAATATGGCCGTATAGCCAAAATCACTATAAACCGTCCGCGCGTCTACAACGCTTTCCGTCCGCAGACCAACAAGGAAATGCTCGACGCGATGGCCTACTGCCGCGACGCGTCCGACATCGGTGTCATCATCCTCACCGGTGCAGGTGACAAAGCTTTCTGTTCGGGTGGCGACCAGAATGTGAAAGGCATCGGAGGCTACATCGACGAGCAAGGTGTACCCCGTCTCAACGTCCTCGACCTCCACAAAGCAATCCGTTCCATCCCCAAACCCGTCATCGCAATGGTCAACGGCTATGCAATCGGCGGCGGCAATGTCCTCAACGTTGTCTGCGACCTCTCGATTGCCTCCGACAATGCCCGCTTCGGTCAGACCGGTCCTAAGGTCGGCAGTTTCGACGCCGGATTCGGTTCAAGCTACCTTGCCCGTTGCGTAGGTCAGAAGAAAGCGCGTGAGATATGGTTCCTCTGCCGTCAGTACACCGCCGAGGAGGCTGAACGCATGGGCATGATTAACAAGGTTGTCCCCTTTGACCGTCTCGAAGACGAAACCGTCGAATGGTGCGAGACAATCCTCAGCCGTTCACCGATGGCCATCCGCATGATAAAGCGCGCGCTCAATGCCGAACTCGACGGACAGCGCGGTCTGATGGAATTTGCCGGCGACGCCACCCTCATGTACTATCTCATGGCTGAAGCGCAAGAAGGCAAAAACGCGTTCCTTGAAAAACGCACTCCCGACTTCGACCAGTTCCCCAAATTCCCCGGCTAACAAATCCATACTACAACATTGAAAGCAACATGGTGTAAATATCTGCTCGACTTCCGCTTCACGGCCATAACATCGCGCGAACGGATGCGGCAGAAAGACACATACTTCATCAAACTCTGCAACTCCGGGGCCGAAGACACCTTCGGCCTCGGGGAAGCAGGGCTTTTCCGCGGACTCAGCTGCGATGACCGTCCCGACTATGAGGAAAAACTGTCTGAGGTGTGTCGCGACATTAACCGCTATGCGGCAAATACGGCTCTTCTCGCGGACTATCCCTCGATACGCTTCGGGCTTGAAACAGCCATGCGCGACCTTGAAAACGGCGGACGACGCATCATCTTTCCTTCAAAATGGGCAGCAGGCGAAAGTGCCCTGACCATCAACGGCCTTGTCTGGATGGGTGACCGCGAACTTATGCGCGAACGCATAGCCCTCAAACTTGCCGATGGTTTCTCCTGTGTGAAAATCAAAATCGGAGGCATAAATTTCGACGAGGAACTTGAATTGCTGAAGTTCATCCGACAGGAAGCTCCCGACATCCAGCTACGCCTTGATGCCAACGGTGCTTTCCACCCTGATGAAGCAATCGGCAAACTCAACCAACTCGCCCGCTTCGACATCCACTCGATCGAGCAACCCATACGCGCCGGTCAGTGGGAGGCAATGCACACGCTGTGCCATGAATCACCGATTCCGATTGCCCTCGATGAAGAGCTGATAGGGATAAACGACCGTGAAGGAAAAATCCGGATGCTCGATGCAATCCGTCCGGCCTACATCATACTCAAACCGACACTGACAGGCGGTTTCGAAGCATCGGAGGAATGGATTGCCTTGGCCGGAGAGAGGAATTGCGGATGGTGGGCCACCTCAGCACTCGAATCAAACATCGGCCTCAACGCGATTGCCCAATGGGTAGCCACACTGAACCCGTTACTCCCACAAGGACTCGGCACAGGACAGCTTTACCATAACAATATCCCATCACCGCTCACCCTCCACGGTGAAAAACTGAGCTATTCACCGGACGGCAGATGGACAATCCCCGAATTGGAATGGAAATGATTCTCACACCGGATGCAAAGGAGTTCATTGACGAATGGCGCGATTCACGTCCATACGTCGTGGCCCATACTTCAGGTTCAACAGGCACCCCCAAGGAAATCAGGCTGCTGAAATCAGACATGCGCGCTTCCGCGAAAGCCACGCTGCAATTTTTCGGTATACGCGAGAATTCGACCCTCTATCTCCCGCTTTCACCTGACTACATCGCAGGAAAAATGCAGATTGTGCGCGCACTCGAAGCCGGATGCAACCTCATCGTTGAATCGCCGTCAAACCGGCCTGCCCTCACCCTTCCTCCGACCATCAGTGAAATATCGCTCCTGCCAATAGTCCCCTCGCAGGTCGATGCGGTCCTCGCATCGCCATTCCGCTCCACAATCAAAGCAATGATAATCGGCGGCGCACCGCTTGCGCCCGAAGCTGAACGGGAAGTTCTCAAAGCCGGAATTCCGGCTTACGCTACATACGGGATGACGGAAACATGCAGCCATGTGGCACTCCGCCGACTCGGCAATGACTGCTTTGACGCTCTTCCGGGATTCACTTTTTCACTTGACGAACGCGGTTGTCTGTCTATCAAAAGCGAGACGCTTTCATTTCACCGCCTTATCACCAATGACATTGTCGAGCTTCATTCGCCGACAAAATTCCGATGGCTCGGACGCTACGACAACGTCATCAACTCCGGAGGAATAAAAATCTTCCCGGAGGAAATCGAAAAGCTCATCACGCCATTGGTTGACAACTCCATACGCTTCTACGTCACTTCCCGGCCGTCTGAGCGCTGGGGTGAGGAAGCCATCATCGTTACAGACTCTACCCGGCTTCCGGCCGACCTGCTCGACAAAGTGAGGGAACTGACCGGACCAAAACGCGCTCCGAAAGCAATCATAACCGTCCCGCAAATCGAGCTTACCCGGTCACAAAAAATCATAAGGAGAAAAATTTCGGACTGAATTCAACCTCCAATCCCCTTTAAAGTGTTATATTTGTATTCGTACCCCGGCCAATAGGCTTCCCTCACTTCAATTCATCATTTATGAGATCGGACCCTGACACCAAGATGTATTACGGATTGTTCAACGACAGCTTCCCTCCTGTCCTTGACGGTGTGACCCTCACCGTCGAGAACTACTGCAAATGGCTGACCGCGGAGGGTCGTGATGTCTGTGTCGTCACTCCGTGGGCACCTCGCTTCACCGGCATAGAAGACATCAAGCTCTACCGCTACTTCTCTCTCCCGATCTACAACCGTCACCCCTACCGCTACGGCTATCCGCGTTTCGACCCATTCATCTGGCGGAAAATGCGGAACACACCTTTCCGTCTCGTCCACGCCCACTGTCCCTTCTCCTCCGGTCGGCTTGCAGCCTACGCCGCACGTCGACAGGACATTCCACTCATCGCCACTTTCCATTCAAAATACCGCACCGACCTTGAGCGTTCACTCCCCGGTCCGATGGTCACCTATCAGATGAACCGTCTGCGTGAATTCTACAACTCAGCCACCGAGGTGTGGATTCCACAGGCAGCCGTCGAGGAAACCATCCGTGAATACGGCTACAAAGGCAAGGTAGTGGTAGTCGAGAACGGCAACGATTTTTGCGAAGGTATCGACGATGTCGAGGCTTACAAGATTGAATCACGCCGCATCGTCGGTCTTGACGATGATGAAATCGGTCTTCTCTTTGTCGGACAGCACATTCTCGAAAAGGGTATTGAAATCATCATCCGCACCCTCCCGCTCCTCGACGACGTCAAGTTCAAGATGAACTTCATCGGAACCGGCTATGCCCTCGACGACATGAAAGCGCTTGTCAGGGAACTCGGACTTACCGACCGGGTAACATTCCACGGTGTCATCAACGACCGCGAACGACTTCGCCGGTTCTATGCCGGTTCAGACCTGTTTCTCTTTCCGTCGTTCTACGACAATGCCCCACTCGTGGTCCGCGAAGCGGCTGCGATGCAGACCCCGGCCGTCCTTCTCGAAGGCTCGACGGCCGCAGAGCTTGTCCACGACCGCGAAAACGGATTCCTAACCGACCGTACACCCGAACAATATGCAGAAGTCATCCGAAAGGTCGCATCAGACCCAGATATGAAACGCACAGCGGGTCTCGGAGCAAGCCGGACCCTCGCACGTTCATGGCACGATGTCATGGACGAAGTTATTCAACGCTACGACGAAATCATAGCCCGACATGAGCACACAAAACACTAAAAAACCTGAATCAGCCCGCCGCCAGACCCTGAATCTCGCGTGGAAGATATTTCTGCCGATAGCCATAGGCCTCGCCGTGGTCGTGTGGCTGTTCAAACGCGAATTCAACCTTGCCGTCTGGGAATCCATACATTTCGACGCCAAAGTCATCGGATGTATCGCGCTTGCATGGCTTTTCATGGTCGGTCGTGATTTCGGGTTGACATGGCGATTCCGCGCCCTAACTGACCGACAGCTCACATGGGCAAAGGCATGGAAAGTCGACATGCTCTGCGAATTCACATCATGCGTCACCCCGTCGGCTGTCGGCGGAAGTGCCTTGGGCATGATCTACCTCAACCGCGAGGGTATAGAACTCGGACGCGCGACAACACTGATGATGACCACTCTCTTTCTTGACGAACTGTTTTTTGTGGTCTCGCTGCCAATCATCATGCTCATTGTCCCCTATAAAGAACTTTTCGATTTCGGCCACGGAGGCTTCACCGTCGGACTGCAATCTGTGTTCTGGGGAGTGTATGCCGTGATTTTCGTGTGGACAACCATCCTTTTCCTCGGCATCATTGTCCGTCCTCACGCCATCCACCGCTTCCTCAACTGGCTCTTCCACTTCAAACTGCTCAAAAAATGGGCGCCACAGGTGGATACCCTCGGCTCCAATATGGAGACTACCGGCCGTGACCTCCGCAAACGCCCCTTCCACTGGTGGCTTGAGACCTTCGGAGGCACAGCCCTCTCATGGTCGTCGCGCTATCTCGTGGTCAACGCCCTTTTCCTCGGTTTCGCACCGATGGCCAACCAGCTCATAGTCTTCGCCCGTCAGTTCATCGTATGGGTATGCCTCATGGTCAGCCCCACCCCCGGCAGTGCCGGTATCAGCGAATGGCTGTTCACGACCTACTACGGCGACCTCATCCACTCGACAGGCATGGCTCTCGTCATCGCCCTTTTCTGGCGCATCATCAGCTACTACGTCTACCTCCTTATCGGTGCATGTATAATGCCCGGATGGATCCAGCAAGGCATCAAGCGGAAACGCGACGCAGATGCTGCCGCGACCTCGTCTCCGGCTGATAAGAGCAAATGACCTCACCGTCCAACCCCATACCCACACATAAAAAATCTTTAACCTTTCAATATCAGATTCCCGCAATGTCAATCCACAGGCTAATAATCGCGTTACTTGCCACGATATTCATCGGGCAGACCTCCATGCACGCCAATGAAGTCTCAAGTGTCTACATGCTGCGTCTCGACGATGAAATCGGGTCGAGCACATGGCGCTACACCCAACAGGCCATCGACGAGGCCAAACGATTGAATTCACCACTGCTGCTCGTACACCTCAACACCTACGGAGGCTCAGTGGTCCACGCCGATTCCATCCGCACAGCCCTGCTCAACTATCCCGGCCCGGTCGTCGGCTTCGTTGACAACAACGCTGCCTCTGCCGGAGCGCTGATTGCCCTCGCATGTGACTCGGTCTATATGCGCGGAGGAGCATCGATGGGCGCTGTGACGGTTGTCAACGGTGCTGACGGACAAGCCATGCCGGATAAATACCAGTCATACATGCGCGCCATGATGCGTGCCACCGCCGAAAGCCACGGCAAATACATCGATTCGACAGGTGTCGAACACTGGCGACGTGACCCGCTCATTGCCGAAGCGATGGTCGACAGCCGTGTTGAGGTCCCCGGACTCATTGACTCGACGCGCGTCCTCACATTCACGACCGATGAAGCAATCAAATGGCATTATGCCGATGCAAAGGCTGAATCTGTCAAGGATGTCATGGCCCACCTCGGATATGATGAAAACGGATATTCCATTCAGGAATACAGACCGGACTGGCTCGACCACCTCATCGGATTCTTTACCAATCCCGCCGTGCAGGCCATCCTCATCATGATTATAGTCGGTGGTATATACATGGAGCTCCATTCACCCGGCATGGGCTTCCCCTCGGCAGCCGCGATAATAGCAGCGGTGCTCTACTTCCTCCCGCTCTATATCTCAGGCATTGCCAGCTCGTGGATAATCCTGCTTTTCGTGCTCGGCGTCATGTTGATTGTCCTTGAAATCTTCGTGGTACCCGGATTCGGGATAACAGGTATCGCAGGCATATCATGCGTATGCGCCGCAGTCATCTTAGGTCTAATCGAGCATTACACCTTCTCGCTCACCCATCTCAACGCTGATGCAGTCTGGAGCTCAATGGTCATCTTCATTGCCGGAGTAGTTCTCGCGATAGGAGCGATATGGTATCTCACCTCATCCTACGGACCGAAATGGGTGCGCCGCCACACCGAACTGCTGCTCACACAGCAGGTGAAGGACGGCTACGTCGGAGTCGACATGTCGCCCGCACGCTACATCGGCCTCGAAGGCTCAGCCGTCACCGACATGCGCCCTGCCGGAAAGGTGGAAATCAATGGCGAGATTCTCGACGCCGTAGCCGCCCAAGGCTTCATCCACGCCGCCTCCCGCGTCCGCGTCATCAAATACGAGAACGCCCAAATCTACGTCCGGGAGCTATGATAACCCTCACCTCTAACTCATAATCAAGACATGGAAAAGCTTAGCAATGAACCTAAATACACCATGCACTGGCTTGGTATGCAAATACTTTTTGTATTTGGAATTTCGTTTGTCCTTGCTATCATATCAGGAGGCTTGGATGAATTTGCGACTAACAGACAGGAAAGTGGATTTCTCCCGGAGAACCGGTATGAATATTTATCTCAAACCATCATATACTCTTTCGCCGTGATTGCCATCACACTGACATCTTTGGTGTTGATAGAGGTAGCTTTCAAGAAAGGCATTAACTATATTCAGTATGGATTAATTGGTTGCGCCTTGTGTCTGTTCAATCTATTATTGCTTGCAATGTCAGAAAAAATGCCTTTCTTGACAGCATATATAGTGGTGTCAGTCATGACAATCGGCCTTATCAATTGCTTCGTGATGGGGATTACCCATCACAAGAAAGCTACAGCGCTTTCAACATTAATCCTGACCACTGAATATGCTCTGATTCTCCTTCTTGTCCATCTCGGATCACTGGCATTGCTAATCGGTAGCCTTTTACTATTCGTTCTGATAGCGATTGCTATGTATTTCACATTGAAGCTGAAATTTGAAAACAAAGAAATCATTCTGAAATGACACAGGAAAAACAGATCAACCAACCTGCAAACGGCTATCGCACAAGAATGTCCTACGGAACTAAAATTATTCTCATGGGGGTAATCAGCGGTGTCCTGATGTTTGGTGTTTTGGCCGTATGGATTGTATCATACTCCAGAGAATCAAATAACAGGCAAGTAGCAGAGAGCATAGCCAACCAATGGGGACACAGCATCCATCTGCAAGGGCCAATAGCAAAAGAACACATTGACAGTGCAAACAGGATTCATCCAATGGTGTTCGACTGCAATGCAGTTGTTGAAACAAAACTGTTGCATAGAAATATCTATGAAGCCCAAGTCTTCACTGCCAATATAAAGATGACAGGGTGTTTTAATCGAAACAGGTTGTTGGAATTAGGTGATACGGTAGTGTTGGAACTCAAATTACCTTCCGACCAGATCGTAAAACTCGGGACATTAAATATCTGTGGGGAAGAAACACAATGGCAGACATCAACTGAGAACCTATTTGCAAAAATTAATCCCAATGGACCCGGTGATAATATTGAATTTTCAACCGAATTAGAAGTACGCGGCTCCGGGAGTATCTTTATAAAAGAGATTGGCGATATTTCCTCGATAAGCATAAACGGAAATGCTTCAAATCCATCATTCACAGGAAGCAGTCTTCCGATTGAGCGTACGACAAGAGACGGAAGATTTTCTGCAAGTTGGGAAAATTCAGTACCCGATGGCATAACTTACACTGATGATTCAGGATTTGTCGGAACCAATTTTCTTGTTGGAGTAGATAGATACCAGAAAGTGGAACGTTCAATGAAATATTCCTTCATCATCATAATTCTTACGTTTATAAGTGTATTGTTCGTAGAAATTATGAAAAGACAGACCATACCGTTACTTAACTACTTTCTGATTGGTGTAGCCTTAATTATATTCTATTCCCTACTTCTGTCATTCGTTGAACTTATTCCGTTCGGCTACGCCTATCTGTTGGCAACAACCATGACTGTAAGCCTTATTACCGTATATATGTGGAAAATGCTGCATTCACGAAAACTTGGATTGTCAATAGGATGCTTGCTCTCATTGATGTATGTCTGCTGCTATATAATGTTAAACATGTCAACCTACGCACTTCTTCTCGGAAGTTTATTGCTGTTCTTCTCGTTGGCGGCGATGATGTATGCGTCTATTAAGATTAATAGCAATTGAAAAATCCACAGCTACAACAAAGGAATCCCCTGCCAAGGCTTCACAGCCAGGCAGGGGATTAATTGTGTGTATCAAAGCGTTAAACGTTAAATTTAATATGGTAATGTATAGCTGAAAAGAGTAATCTTAGAGGATACCTTGTGCCATCATGGCGCGGGCAACTTTCATGAAGCCTGCAACGTTGGCGCCACGGACATAGTTGATATAGCCGTCGGCCTCGGTGCCATACTTGACACACTGCTTGTGGATTTCGGCCATGATGCCTTTGAGCTTATTGTCGACTTCCTCAGCGCTCCATGAGAGTTTCTGGGAGTTCTGAGCCATTTCAAGACCTGAGACTGAAACACCACCTGCATTTGCAGCCTTGCCGGGAGCGTAGAGGATGCGGGCTTTCTGGAATTCGCGGATAGCTTCAGGGGTAGAGGGCATGTTGGCACCTTCGCTGACAGCGATACAGCCGTTGGCAATGAGGGCGCGGGCGTCGTCACCGTCAATTTCATTCTGTGTGGCGGAAGGCATGGCAATATCACATGCGACATGATGCCAGGGGCGTTCGCCTTCGAAGTACTGACATTCGTATTCCTCGGCAAATTCGCGGATACGGCCACGATAGATATTCTTGAGCTTGAAGATATAGTCGAGCTGTTCGCGTGTGAGTCCGTCGGGAACATAGATTGAACCGTCGCTGTCGCTCATCGAAACGACCTTTGCGCCAAGGCTGAGGAGCTTTTCGGCAGTATAAGTTGCCACATTGCCTGAACCTGAGATGGCTACACGCTTGCCCTCGATGTCAAGACCGCGTGTCTTGAGCATTTCAAGAAGGAAGTAGACGTTGCCATAACCGGTTGCCTCGGGACGGATAAGAGAGCCGCCGAACTCGATGCCCTTACCGGTGAATGTTCCTGTGAACTCACGGGCCATCTTCTTGTATTCACCGAACATGTAGCCAACTTCGCGGCCACCTACGCCTATATCACCTGCAGGCACGTCGGTATCGGGACCGATCTGACGCCAGAGTTCCTGAATGAATGCCTGGCAGAAGCGCATCACTTCCATGTCGCTCTTGCCACGGGGCGAGAAGTCGCTGCCGCCTTTGGCACCGCCCATCGCGAGAGTGGTGAGGGAATTCTTGAATGTCTGCTCGAAAGCGAGGAACTTGAGGATTGAGAGGTTTACTGAAGAGTGGAAACGGATGCCACCTTTGTACGGGCCGATGGCATTGTTGTGCTGAACGCGGTAGCCCATGTTGTTGTGGACCTTACCCTTGTCGTCGACCCACGACACACGGAATGCAAAAATACGGTCGGGTATGCAAAGACGCTCGATAAGGTTATAGCGTTCGAATTCTGGATTTTCATTATAGACATCTTCAATCGAGGTTAATACCTCTTCCACAGCCTGGATATACTCAGGTTCGTTCGGGAAACGACGCTTCAGTTCGTCGACTACTGCTACTGCATTCATACCTTTGGAAATTGTAAATTATGTATTTTTTACTCTGTAATTCTTTTTCTCTGTAATTAGTTTTACAAACATATTGAAAGTAAAATCTTACTTTTCGCTACAAAGTTAAAGCTTTTAGCCGTAATTACAAAATTTTTGCTATATTTCTACGCATTTTTCGATAAAAACGTTTATCCAACGCAACTTTACCCTTACATTTTCAAATAAAAACGTCCTCAAATACAGCAATATGAAAAAGCAGCATACCCGGACAGGCAAAATTCACCACATATTATATATAAGGTATATGGTAAGTACAGAAAGAGCCATGACCGGAATATCATGGCTCTTTTGATAAGATTATAACTGTTCAATATGGATTATTGCAGGATTATATCGCCGAAGGAGTCGGGACGGTTGAAGTCGGGCTTTGGGGAGACAACTGGTGACCAACTGAGGAAGTGGGGCTGGGAAGTGCCGGAAGCACATTTGAAAAAGTTGCCGTTAAGCGTGAGGGGACCTTCTTTGTATTCAACCCCCATAAGGCTTACAGGAATGGCGGCAAGGATGTCCCATGTGAAGAGCCCTTCTATCTCACGGAAGGGTCGACGGCCGCAGGAAGGAAGAACTGCGATGGAGGCGATTTCCTCATCAGTCATCGGAGTGGATTCAACAGCTTTGCCGCCATTCTCGTTTACGGCACCGGTGAGCCTGCGGCGAGAGGCGTTGACGGCTCCTATGCAATTGAACTCGAAACATTCGTAGGTGTCCGACTGGGGATTGCGCAGATAGAACATCACGCATGAATCCTCATGGACAGGGGAATTGTTTTCAAAATTTACCGCACGGAGATAATTGCAGCGCACAAAGAAGTTGACATATATGTACTTTGCCGAGTGTGCGATGGTGAAGGTGGTGAGAGGATGATAGGGGTATTCATCCTTCCAGTTAAGCTCACCTATATTGTGGCGCACACCGGATGATTCCAGACGGTTGAAGATGGCATCGGTGTTAAGAAAATCAAGATCCGCAATGAAGGGGACCTGCAAGGTCTGGGACATAAGTTGGAAAGATAAGTAGAGTGAATGAGTGAATATTAGAAAAACAGTTCGCTAAGGCCGGTGACGAAACCGAAGAGCCCCATGACAAGGATGACACCTGCAAGGATACGGTTGAGCAGCCACATGGAACGGATGTTGAAATGGCGGCGCACCTTATTGACAAAATATGTCACCCCGAACCACCACAGGATGGCTCCGAGGAAGATGGAAAGGTAGCCCCCAACGTAGTGATAGGCCTTGAACTCCGGCGCGAGGAAACTGAAACGCGCAAAGAGACCTATAATAAAGAAAAGAATCAGAGGATTGGAGAAGGTGAAGAGAAAGCCTGTCCCGAAATCCTTCCAATAGCTGTTGGGGTGCATAGCCGCCGGCTGCAGGGCCTTTGAAGGATTGGCCACAAAGAGGTAGGCCGCATAAATCATCAGAACCACTGAACCTATGACCTGAAGGATGCTCTGGTTGGATTCGATGAAGTCCGTGACAAACGATAGGCCGAGACCGGTGAGCAGGCAGTAGACGAGATCGCTCAACGCCGCTCCCACACCCGTAAAGAATGCCGGCCAACGCCCACGGTTGAGTGTGCGCTGGATGCAGAGCATACCGATCGGTCCCATAGGGGCCGACACAAGAATGCCTATCAGCAGTCCGCGAAACATTATGACGGGTAAGTGTATCACAATTTGCAAAATTACAAAAACCCTCCGAGGCCACAAAATTTATGCGTCCGAAATGGCCGTCGGAGCCTTTCGGACGCATGATTTCGTAAAGCCTGTGGCTGAAAGAATGTCTTAGAAAATCAATCCGCAATATTGACCGGAAGCTCCTGAGGCTGTACTTCAAGAGGCTTGGTAGCATCCGGAGCTGTCACCGGTTCGACGGTGGCTTCCTCGCCTTCCGCACTTGCAATCTCACCCGGAATAAGGGCCTTGGTGGCCTTGAGAATCGGGCTTACGACCACACTTGTGGCCTGTTTGCCTGATTCAGGAGCAGGATTGGAGAATGCCATCTCGAAGGGATATTCGATGGGAGGACATCCGACCTCAGTGATGCGGACAATGAACGAGAGCTTGTCGCGGTTGACACCGCCGACGCGGAATGAATAGTGGTTTTCAGTAATCTTGCTCAACTGGATTCCCTCAGCTTCGGGAGTGACGAGTTCGACAGTCTTGAAATAGTTGGTGTCGTCGTTGCGGGCGGCATCTGTCTTCACGAGGTCAAATTCAACCGAGATAGTATCCTTGGGAGTGAGGGTGAACTGGGTGTTGGGGAGCTGCACCTCATAATATTTCACATACCACTGCGGGATGGTCACCTTGTAGTCGACAGAGGTGAAACCGTTGTATTTCAGTGCATAGATATAGTCATGCATCGAAAGGGTGTCGGAAAGCTGCTCGGGGATGGCGAGACGGCAATCGTAGGTCAGGGTGTTGCGCTCCACATTGTTGTTCTCGTGGCGGCTTTCCACCTGAATCTCGCAGTTATCGGACTTAGAGATGATTGTGGCATCATTTGCCTTAAGATATGAGGGGAGCGAAGCTGAGAGCTTGGCAGTGAAATAGCGGTGGTTGAAGCCAATATGCTCGTTGTTATTGAGCTTGAACACGGGACTGTTCTTGGTATCAAGGCGGATAATGCCCCACTTGTCATCCTTCTCGACAGCGGCATATTCGCCATCAAGGGGAACTACCTCGCCGAACTGCTGCGGCAACACGACCTCATCCTTATACTTGATACCCATCGAACCTTTTTCGCCGAATGCGACGATGTCGCAGACTCTTTCCTTGACCTCCTTGGCCGGTTCCTTGTAGGCATAAAGCACGGTCCCGACTGTCTCGATCTTGTCGAGCTGCATGGCGTCGTTGAAATAGAGGTAGGCAGTCTTGGCCTTCATGAGGTAGCCACCTTCAACCGGTGCAAGAATATAGTCCTTGTCGAAATTGATAATCGACTTTTTCGGTGAAAGGCTGTCGGTGATGATCGGAGCCGAAGTCATGTCATTGCTGACGAAATAAGCCTTACGCTTGTAGACACACACCGCCTTACCGTCGCGGAACGATGAGATGAATGAAATATCATCGTTCTTGTCCAGACCGTCGGCACGTGAAAGGTGCTGTTCGCTGTTGATATATGACAGATAGGTATCCTTTGTGTTCTTCTGGATATCCTCATAGACACGCACGGCTGCAAAACCGTTGAAATAGGGGCGCACTTCCGCAAAAGGACCGGCCACCTGCTCGCCGATGGTGTTGAGATAATAGAAATAGTGGCCTTTCTTCACTGGAAGGAAGCCTTCCGAGAAAAACTCCATGCCCTCGACCGGCTCAAACTCGCTGTCGGTCTCGACGACATTGCCTTCGGTGTTGACAAAGCCGACCATCTTTGAGTCATTGAAAAGCAGGGCATGTCCGGAGTTGAAATCACCGATGCTGTCATAGGCGATTTTCAGAAACTCCTTGCCTCCCCCGTCCATCAGTCCGGTCTTATTGTTTTTGCTTACTTCGAGCATTCCATTGTCACGAAGACGGATTGCCTCATACTCCGGCGATACGACCCAGTTGGCAATCTGCGCACTGGATGTCGCAACCGTGGCCAACAATAAAGCGGTCAAAATTTGGATTCTTTTCATTTTTTAGTAGACATGTTTAGTTTTTCACATTTTTATAACTATGTGTCTTAATAACCTTTAAAATAGGTTATTTGTTTTCAGGGTAATCGAATTTTTTACGATAGAACATAAAATCCCGTCCAAGATACTTCTCTCTCACCGTGGGATTCTCGGCCAACTCCTCGGATGTGCCCTGGAAGAGAATCTTTCCTTCGAAAAGAAGATATGCACGGTCGGTGATGCGCAGTGTCTCCTGAGCGTTGTGGTCGGTGATGAGGATACCGATGTTTTTTTCCTTGAGATGGTAGACAACCGACTGGATGTCCTCCACCGCAATGGGGTCCACACCCGCGAAAGGCTCGTCGAGCATGATGAACTTCGGGTCGATGGCCAGACAGCGGGCAATCTCGGTTCGGCGTCGTTCGCCACCCGAAAGCTGGTCGCCGAGATTGTGGCGCACCTTCTCGAGGCTGAACTCGGCAATGAGGCTTTCGAGCTTGTCGCGCTGATATTCGGCCGATGTGTTGGTCATCTGAAGGACGGCCTTGATATTGTTCTCGACAGAAAGTTTGCGGAACACACTCGGCTCCTGTGCAAGATAGCCGATGCCGTTCTGCGCACGCTTGTAGACGGGATATTTCGTGATGTTGAGGTCATTGAGGAATATCTGACCCTCGTTGGGGGTGATAAGTCCTACGGTCATATAGAAAGTCGTGGTCTTTCCGGCACCGTTAGGGCCGAGCAGACCGACGATCTCACCCTGCGTCACATTGATTGACACATGGTTGGCCACCGTACGCTTGCCATACTTCTTGACAAGATTGTCGGTGCGGAGCACCATCTTGTCGGGGGTTCCGACAGGATAATCGCGCGCCGGCTCGGCCGGTTGGTCCACCGGCCGGGTCGGCTGCTGTTCGTTATGCATTTCTTCCATAAAAGGCGTTTCAGTTACATGCTTGACCGGCGAAGGCGCGATTCGATATAGTCCGTGAGGAGCTGAATGGCCACAACGTTGCTTCCACCCTGCGGAACAATGAGGTCGGCGTAACGCTTGGACGGCTCTATATACATCTCATGCATCGGCTTCAACACATCCTGATAACGGTTAAGCACCATCATCGGGGTGCGTCCACGCTCGACGCAGTCACGGGCAATCACGCGGATCAGACGGTCATCGGCATCAGCATCGACAAAGACTTTCACGTCCATCATGTCGCGCAACACGGGGTCGGTCAGCACGAGGATACCCTCGACAATCACCACCTCGCGGGGGGCGACGGTGACAGTCTCTGCCTGACGCGTACAGGTCAGGTAGGAGTAGGTCGGCATCTCGATGCTCTTGCCCTCCTTGAGCTGCTTGATATGGTCGACAAGCAGCGACCACTCGATGGCTGCCGGTTCGTCAAAATTTATTTTGCTGCGCTCCTCGACCGGGACATGGCTTGAATCCTTGTAGTATGAGTCCTGCGGAAGGACAGCCACCTCACCTGCCGGAAGGCTGTTTATTATCTTGTTGACGACGGTTGTCTTGCCTGAGCCGGTGCCGCCTGCTATGCCTATGATTAACATGGTTTCTATATTATATATTTTATGCAAAGTTAACAGCCTTGGGGCGATTATCCAAATTGAACCTGAAAATTTTTCAGCGGAGAGCCTTAAGGATTATACTGTTGGCACGGTCGACGGTCGAAGTGTCGAGCGATGCAAGGTATATCCGCGTTGTCTTTTCCGAGTTGTGGCCCATTCCTGCGCTGATGACCGAGACAGGAATATTCTTTGCCTGGGCTATCGAAGCCCATGAATGGCGGGCGCAATAGAGAGTGAGTGGAGAGCTGTAACCAATCATGGCTCCGATAACCTTCAGACTGCGGTTTATCCGGTAGGCCACGTTGCGGTAGGCTACGCGGGTGTTCTTGCTTCCGGGCGAGATTAGCGGCAAGAGATATGGACTCGTGGCGAGATTGTACTTGTCCGATATATACTGCATCTCCTGTGTCCATGCCACACACAGACATTGCCCGGTCTTCCTGCGGCGGTAGGTGATGTGGCCATCCTCCAGATCCGCCTTCTTGAGATGGGCCATATCAATCAGGCTCATTCCGCGCATGTAGAAACTGAGCATGAACATGTCGCGTGCATAGTCGAGCGAGGGAGAGGTCCTGAAATCAAGACGCAGGATGCGCCGGATGTCGGACAGCGTCAGTGCGCGCTTGCGCGTATTCGCCACCCCCGTATAGACTTTTCTGAACGGCATTTCCTGCATCACACCTCCCTGTTCGACCGCACGATTGTAGACGGCCCTGAGGATGCGCATGTAGAATGATGTCGAGTTCGGTGTCAGTCCATTCGACCGCAGGTAGGACTCATAGCGCATCATCATCTCCTGAGTCAGACAGTCCATGAGAAGGTCCTTCCCCCGGCGGAACCTCATGAAACTCCTGAGCGCGGATGAATATGTCTCGGCTGTCCGCAAGCGTCCGCGCTCTTTCATAAATTCAATCTGATGGGTCATGAATGCCCGCAGTGAATAGTCGACCACAAACATCCTGAAAGCCTCAACAACGTCGTCGGCCGAAAAGTCCATGTCTCTGTTTTCCATTGAGATTATAATTCTCCGCAGCCGTCCTACGTCGCGCCTCAGCTCCTCGCGGTAATTGCCGATGAGTTTAAGCCGTGAGCTGTCCGCCGGAACTATGAAACGCGAAACCCGCCTGTCCCATTCGGAGGAATAGACCCGATAGTCGGTGGCCACTGATCTTGAAAGTGAATTGTGAGTAACTGTCAGGACAATGTGTCCCTCCTCATCCCCGCAGACGTTTGCACCCTTACCCCCATTCGGTCTGTCGGGCTGGAATTTGATTTTTACTGATGCCATAATTTGTAGAGTTTTTTTCGCGGAAGTTAATACAAAGTGTCTGTAGTTCATTTGTCAACCCGCTTCTGAATCTGAAATTATCGCAGACTGTCGACTTTCATTATACAGTCACGACTGCCAATGATATTATTTTTGAACTAATCATGTATTTTTCATGATTAAAATGTTTTTTTTAGAACTATTTTTGTAATTTTGCAGGCATACCATCCTTTCATTCATCACAACCTCCCTCATTTATGCTTCACAGACTTTCGCTGCTTATAGCACTATTGCTTACGTCGGCCGCACTCCAGGCCAAAAAGAACAATCCGCGCGCTGACCTGAAGGTTAGCTACAACTACCATAACCTTTCCCTGAGAGACGACGGTGAGGTGCTCACCCACGATTGGCCTTACATTCTTCTCTCTAATCCCGAAGAGTCGAAGTTTTATTGCATCTCAAACGAATATCTTGATTCCCTCAAATCCACCCCATCCGGACGCGCCCTTTCCTACAAACTGATGTCGGCCGGTGTGGATCAATGTCTGAAAACCGGTGATGACTCAGGCATTCCGCGCAGCAAGGGCTACATGTATATCTTCAAGTCAAGACCGCAAAACACAACCACTGTCTATGATGCATACGGACTTATGGAGCGCGGCTACTACACAGAACCTTTCGCGGAAATCGACTGGCAAATAGGCGATTCGACAAAGACCGTGTTGGGCTACGAATGCATCTCGGCGACCGCCGATTATCATGGACGGCACTGGACAGCATGGTTCACTACCGACATTCCTCTCAGCGAAGGTCCGTGGAAACTCTGCGGCCTTCCCGGACTCATCCTTGAAGCCTCAGAGGAGAGCGGTCAGCACTCCTTCACTGCCGACGGGATTGAAAAGACCGACATGGAAATGTTTCCCATCTACAGCAAGAAAAAATATGACAAGATGGACCGGAAGAAGATGCTGAAAGCCTATCGCGAATACCGCAACAACAGTGGAGCGATTACCAGACAGATACTTGCAAACGGTCCGGACGAAAGCAAAATCGATATTCCGGAAATAAAGCCTAAAGAAAATACCCAAAACTTTGATTTTCTCGAAACTGACTATCATTGATGAAACAACTGATTCTTGCATGTCTGATTATTTTTGCCGCGCTTCCGACGATGGCACAGGTCAGTGTGTCGGGCCGTGTGGTCGAGGCGCCCTCCGGCGAACCAATCACCGGTGCATCGGTCATTTTCCGTAATGCAGAAGGGAAAATCAAGAAGTTCGCAACATCTGATGTGGATGGAAACTTCACTCTTTCCGTCCCCTCGACCGCCGGATGCACCCTGGAAGTCTCCATGATAAGTTTCGCTAAGAAATCGGTCGGTCTTGACGGCGTGAAATTTCCCCTCACAGTAAGTCTTGAATCCTCATCCTTTGAGCTTAAGGAAGTGGCTGTCAAGGGGCAGCGCATACGCGAACAGGGCGATACCATCACCTACTCTGTCGGATCGTTCGCGCAGGCGCAGGACCGCACCATCGGCGATGTGCTCAAACGTATGCCGGGCATCAACGTCGAGAAATCAGGCAAAATCCAATATCAGGGCGAGGACATCAACAAATTCTACATAGAAGGCTCCGACCTGCTCGGAGGCAAATACGGCATAGCCACAAACGGTATAAGCCATGACGATGTCGGGGCAGTCGAAGTGATGGAGAACCATCAGCCCATGCAGGTGCTTGCAGGCATAAACTTCTCCGACAAAGCAGCCATAAACCTCAAATTGAAAAATAAATCCAAGGCGACATGGGCTGTCCACGGCGATGCAGGAGGCGGATATTCAAGCCAGCCGGAAGGCGGTGTGTGGGACGGCTCTATTTTCGCAATGGCCGTCATGCCATCGTTCCAGAACATCACCACTCTAAAGTCCAACAACACTGGGACTGACCTTTCTACACAATCGACCGATTTCTTCTCGAAGAGACGCAACACCGAACTGAGCCGCTATGTGGACATCGCTCTGCCGACGGTGCCGTCGCTCAACGCTCAACGCACACTTTTCAACCGCTCGGTCCTCGCATCGACCAACACTCTGCAGAAGCTGAAAAACGGAGAATTCAAGGCGCAGCTCGACTATGGATTCAACCGTGTCACAGCTTCGGCAGCCAATGTCACGACATATTTTCTGGAAAACGGCAACCGTGTCATCACCGAAAACCGCGACGGCACGGAGCGCACCCACTCGCTGTCGGGAAAATTCATCTATGAGGTGAACAAGCGCACGACTTTCATCAACAACACACTGAAAACCAACATCGACTGGGACGATGTCACCCTCGGGATGACGGGATCAATCCCCAACACCCAGTCGGCCTCTCTTCCGGACTACTATGTCAACAATAATTTCAAGATGATAAAACGCTTCCGGCAGAAGCATCTTGTCACATTCCAAAGCATCAACGAATGGGAATCCCTTCCGCAGACTCTCAACGTGAATCTTGCGGCAGGAAGGCCGGAGCAACATATCGGCAACCACGCCTTTTTCACCCATGAAAGTGCCGCCTACGCTTTTGTGTTGAAAGGGGTGACGGTCAGTCTCGAAGGTGGTATAAAAGGCTATTTCCGTTCGCTCACATCAGATTTGCCGGAACTACCCGACAACGACATGATTCCCTGGGAGAGCGTGAACGCTGTCAACACCAACTATCTGACCGTCTATGCCACACCGCGTTTCGAATATTGGATGGACAGGGTTAATTTCTCTCTCAACGCGCCTGTAAGTTTCGCCCGTTACAAATTCAACAAGGCTATCGCCGACCGTTCCGAGGCATATTTCTCCCCCTCGCTCAGCATGACGTGGAAACCGAACTCGCGTCTGTCAATAAGTCTGCACGGATCGGCCGGACGCTCCCCGATGGATCTGAGCCTCATACATCCGGGTTACATCATGACCTCCTACCGCTCCTTCACACAAGGCGTGGATGATTTCCACACCTCATCATCGCAAAGCATATCGGCCTCGGTCAACTACCGCAAAACGGCCAGCGGTCTATTCGCCAACGCAATGGTATCGCAACGGTGGTCACATCTCCCCTACACCCTCTCCCAGCAATTGTTCGGTGACTACATTGTCTATTCCTACTCCTCGGCCAAGAACGATAGCCGCAGTCTGATGGCGATGGGAAGTGTCGGGAAGACTCTTGACTTCATGCGAGGCAGCATCAGCATCAACGGCTCTTTCAGCCGCAGGGAATCGCAGCTCATCTCGATGGCCGACGGCGAGGCACAGGCTCCCGGCAGCGCTTTCGTGGAGTCTGTCAGCACCGGATGGCAGACAGGGGCAAGCATCAGCGGAGCACCCACAAAATGGCTGAGTTTCGACTATGCACTTCGCTTCTCGTCAAACCGCCTGACCATGAATGAAATCAACGCATCGTGGCTGACCGCAATGACCAACCGTCTGCTCATCAACATCATGCCTCACAGGAAATGGGAATGGCACATCATCGGCGACCACTACCGCAATGAACTGACAGCCGACAATTTCAAGAGCATCCTCCTGCTCGACACCAAACTCATCTATAAACTGAACCGCCGCATAGAATTTTCAGCCTCGCTGACAAATATCTGCAACAAGCAAAGTTACAACTACATCACCTACAATCAGTTAAGCTCATTCGAATCGCAACGCAATCTCCGTGGGCGCGAACTGCTCTTCTCCCTGTTCTTGAAAAAATAGCGCGCTTTTGCTTCATGGCACCTTTTTTGAAAAACAGAAGTTCCTATAACGCGTTCCGCATTAGATTGAAGCAATACAACAAATTGTTATATAATAGGTGCTTTTGCATCATCGCACTATTTTTGAAAAATGAGGCTCTAACTTTGCGTCAAAAAAACCTGAACCCAAAGCCTCTTTAATTATAATCTTATTATAATAGAAAAACAACAACCCAGCTATAGTCACCTCGCCGAATACAAACGACAAGCTACGTAGTCCAAATGGAGATTCTATCATCAACTTAAATAACAAATAGTGATAGGTAGTTATATCGCAGCATTGCGACATAACCTTCCCGGATACAAACGACATGTTGCGAAGCGACATCGCTTTCCCGGAGGGCAACCAGTAAGCTGCGAAGTCCAAATGATGATTCCATCATCAGCTTAAATAAAAATAACAAACGGGTAGTTATATAGCAGCAGCGATGCGTTCATAGCTTTTACCTTTGCATAAGAGATTCAAAGTTAATATTTACTCTCTGAATTGTTAATAAGAAAGACAGAGACGTAGACCTTTGTCAGTAGCTTTTTAGAATCATATCCATTCGATCTGATAGGGCTTTAAGAATAAGATCCAGAATTCCAACTTCTATATTTGAACTGAAGTGAAAAAATTAAAGAAAACAACCGGAGAAAGTGTTTCTTCACAGATAATACTCCTCGCGGAAAGAACACTTGTATATAAAGTGCAGATGGAGCTAAGGTCGAGTATGAATTTAGAAATGTCAGTCATAATCAATGTCGTAGTTATATATAACTGTAACGAGCAGCACCAAATAAAGTGCGTTGTCGCCATCATAAATCGGGGCTATGGGTATCCCCTTGCAATAGTGTTTTTAGGTGGCATGAAATATTGCGAATGTCAGACAAAAACACATCTTGCGATGTCATCTGAAAAATAGAGGTAATTTGATGGTCTTTAAATAGTCTAATCACAATTAAAATATGCTTTATAACATGAAGCCGTTTTTTGCGTTTAGAGTAATATGTATTAATTTTGTAAACTAATTATGGTACGAAGTAATTCATCTCTATACTCAATCGGTCACGGTCAGAAAACTCAAGAGGAGTTCATTTCCGAACTCAGGTCTTTTGACATACATTTTCTTGTTGATGTTAGGAGTAGTCCATACTCTAAATGGGTTAATCATTTCAATCAGGGGATAATTGAAAGATGGCTAAAACAAGAAAGTGTTAGATATGTTTATATGGGAGATTATATCGGAGGGCGACCTCTAAATGATATTTGCTACGATGAAGAAGGTTATTTTGATTATCGTATGATGGCAGAAGAACCTACTTTCAAGATTGGGCTTAATAGGCTGGTGGATGCTAATAATAAAAAGTGCAGAGTGGCAATTATGTGTAGTGAATCCGACCCTTCAGAATGCCATCGGAGCAAACTTATTGGCAGAGAACTCTACTTCCTCCATAATATTTCTATGAACCATATTATTGCCATTAACAAAACCATAAGTCAAGAAGAAATTATGAAAACTTTAACCAAAGGCTTATGGGAACCTGATGGAAATTTATTTGGCCCATGTGAACCGCCATTTTTTAAATCTCGCAAGTCATATAAAAATCTTACTGATACATCCGAAGAAACTTATAACCCATATGATTAAAATTTACACTATTGGAGTCTATAACTCCACTGAAGAGTCTTACTTTGGTAAACTTCAAGAGAATAAAATAGATCTCTTTTGCGACATTCGTCAACGTCGAGGTGTGCGTGGTTCTCAATATAAATACGTAAATAGCAATTACCTTCAATCTAAGTTGCAAGATCTCGGCATTGGATATAGATATATAAAAGAGCTGGCACCTACAAATGATATTCGTCAAAAACAAAAAGATGCCGATAAAGCAAATGGCGAAACTAAAAAACAGAGAACTACGCTTGGTTCCGTTTTTAAATCTGAATATATTAAACAAATCTTAGCCCCATATAACCTACAGGAACTGGCAAATGAGCTAAGTAATAGTGGTGCAGAGAACATCGTGTTCTTCTGCGTAGAGGAGCATGCAACAGCTTGCCACCGATCATTAGTCGCCAATAAACTAGCGGAAATACTTGATTGTAAAATAATTAATCTTTAGAATCTTATGACAACTGTACTTATTGTTTCTAAAACAAAAATGGCAAATGGTGTATGTGTCGGCGGTATAAATGAATATACTGGAGAATTAATCCGTCTACACAATGAACGTGGAGGCAACCTAAAAGAAGATGCCCCATACGAGATAGGTGATCGTTGGGATCTGTCAGTTGAAACTGCATGGAATGTTAGAGAAGCACCCCATGTTGAGGATAAGCAAACATCCCCAATTAGAAAACTAGGTAATGTTGGTACTCAGGGTATTATTGAATATGTAAGAAATCATAATCTGGGATCTCGTCTATACTCAGGTTCTTTAAATGGTACTTTTGAGGGTTGCCTTCAATCCAGAATCTACATAACAAAAGATCGAGTTCCTGGTTTTAGTACCCAGTTTTGGATTCCCGATGATAGTCTGACTCATATAGTATCGTTTGAAAAGGACTATTACCTTTATCGTGGTTTAAAAATTAAGTATGTTGGTTTATTACCTGCTATCGCACGAATTCCGGCTGGTTCAATCGTAAGAATTTCCTTGGCTAATTGGTTTGATGGTAAGGGCGCATGGCCAGAGGAGCGCTGTTATCTACAAATTTCTGGATGGTATATCGAGTAGTATAAGAATCAGAGAGCTCTTCCCTAACTTTATGTTCAAATCAAATTATTACTGTCCAATAAAACCCAATAATCGCAAAAACGTATGGCTCGGTCGCTGAATTCAAGTGGTCGAGTCTAGTTTTTGCCAAAGACAAGTCCCCCTCAGTCAAAAAGCGATGGATAAGGGGGGTGCAGCGGATGCCGATTCAAGTATGGTTTCCCAGTCTTTCTCAAGGTGGTTGAACGGGCTGTAGAAGTCAACGTAGTACATCAACTGAACATGGTCGGCAGCCCCTATAAGCTCCATGAATGTATCAGGCCACGCTGCATCACTATCAGAAGCAGACAGGCAATCAAGGTGACCCAAATCTGTATCTTTATCGTATTTGCGCTCTCGCCATAGAAATATTTCAATGGAAAGTTCTGTTTTATCTGTTTGAACAACAACTCTATCTCCCAACGTTGGCGATATATGGCAATGATTTCATCGGGATCAGAGTCCATATCGTTTGTGAGCAAATGGATAATCTTGTGTTTCTTTACGCCTGGGTATGCTATAATATGGGCATGATGTGTGATTGTCTCTGCGTCCACACAAGGCGTGGATGATTTCCACACCTCATCATCGCAAAGCATCTCGGCCTCGGTCAACTACCGCAAAACGGCCAGCGGTCTATTCGCCAACGCAATGGTATCGCAACGGTGGTCACATCTCCCCTACACCCTCTCCCAGCAATTGTTCGGTGACTACATTGTCTATTCCTACTCCTCGGCCAAGAACGATAGCCGCAGTCTGATGGCGATGGGAAGTGTCGGGAAGACTCTTGACTTCATGCGAGGCAGCATCAGCATCAACGGCTCTTTCAGCCGCAGGGAATCGCAGCTCATCTCGATGGCCGACGGCGAGGCACAGGCTCCCGGCAGCGCTTTCGTGGAGTCTGTCAGCACCGGATGGCAGACAGGGGCAAGCATCAGCGGAGCACCCACAAAATGGCTGAGTTTCGACTATGCACTTCGCTTCTCGTCAAACCGCCTGACCATGAATGAAATCAACGCATCGTGGCTGACCGCAATGACCAACCGTCTGCTCATCAACATCATGCCTCACAGGAAATGGGAATGGCACATCATCGGCGACCACTACCGCAATGAACTGACAGCCGACAATTTCAAGAGTATCCTCCTGCTCGACACCAAACTCATCTATAAGCTGAACCGCCGCATAGAATTTTCAGCCTCGCTGACAAATATCTGCAACAAGCGCAGTTACAACTACACCACCTACAATCAGTTAAGCTCATTCGAATCGCAACGCAATCTCCGTGGACGCGAACTGCTCTTCTCCCTGTTCTTGAAAAAATAGCAGCCGCTTTTGCATCATCGCACATTAAAAAAACGGGGGCGCTTTTGCATTATCGTAACATTTTTGAAAAATGAGGTTCTAACTTTGCATCAAAAAAACCTGAACCCAAGGACTCTTTAATGATAATCTTATAGCTTATAATTATAGTAGAAAAGTACAATCCTGTCATAGTCACCTCGCCGGAGGGCAAACTACAAGTTGCGAAGCGACATCACTTTCCAGGATGGCAACGTCACGCCTCGTCATTTTTAGTCCATATCTGGAATTTTTGGTTTCCGTATGTGATGTTTAGCGCTATTCAATACTGAAGGCCTGCTATTCAACAGCTTTGCATTGATTTGCGTCTGCAGGAACGGTCCGGAAGAGATGAATCTGGTCGAGAACGATACCATCCGTCAAGGCGACAAACTGAAGTGTGTGGGCTTGACCATCGTTTGGAATAGTGTATTTTCGGATGGCCTGATTTCTCAGCACGTTCATCTTCCATTCTTCACTCCGGCCTTTGGTCTGATAGCGGACATCCGTGGCAATAGGCTTACCGTCAAGCATCAGGGAAAATGAAAGACTCTTACCGGTCACAGGGTGAACAGGAAGAAGTCTCACATCAATCGTCAATGAGTCACAGCCGCTAACTGCGGGCAGATTGAAATCCGCCACCTCGTCCTTGCCGATTGCCGCCGCTCCACCGTCGTAACCGAGATTCTCGCAGGGGGTGAAGCGCCCTTTTCCGTCAATGCCGTTGAACACGGCAACCGGTCGCTGCGGTTCGGCCATCGGCAGTGAATCTGTCGAATGCGGCACTCGCCCGAATGTCGGCAACCTGCGAGGAGCCATATCCATTATGCCCTTCCATTTCCCGGTGTTGCGGAGACCGTTGTTGTAGATTTGTGTAAGAGAGGCGATGCTGTCGTATGCCTCATCGCTCTTCTCCCACCCGCAAATTCCGTGACGGGCCATCTGCGCGTCGATGAACTTTCTGTTCATCTGCGCGGCTGCCTGGACAGGATATTTGACAAGCTGGAAATAGGCATCCTCCCTATCTTCGGGTATCATCTTGGAGATGGTCTCGACTTTGTCGGAGAGCTGACAGTAGAGTTCTTTCCGTCCACGGATTGAATCAAGTCCCCAGGAATTATCGCGGACAGTATTGAAATATGCCTTTCGAGCCTCCTCAGTGCGTGTGTTGGCCATGAATTCAGGCTTTGAGACGTAGGCCAGACGGTAGTGCTCGTTCATGGCTGGAAGCAATTCCTCTGCAGCCTCATCACCGAATTCACGCGCAAGGAAAGCGGAGAGATGCTTCTCAGGGCCTTCGGCTTTTACGCGGTCAATGTCCCACGCCATATCCATGAATAGCTCAATCTGATATTCCGCCGGTTTGATGTCACCGACATTCAGCATCCAAATCTTCCGTATTCCAAGGTCGTAGGCAAGGCTCATCTGCTGATAGAGGAGATAGGGGCTGAATGTCCCAAGCCACAGATAGTCGTGGGGACGGCCCCAGTAGGAGATGTGATAATAGATACCGTTGCCTCCCTTTCGACTGCGCTCTTCCGCGGTCGGGAAATGACGGATGTAGCCATAGTTGTCGTCACACCACATCAAAGTCACGTCCTCCGGGACTTCAAGACCTGCATTGTAGATGTCAAGCACCTCCTTGTAGGGAATGAATACCTGCGGGATTTCTGTCACATCCGGGTTGACATAGCGACTGAGCATATTGCGCTGGTCGTCAAACACACGTGCAAGTACCCTCTTTCTCTCTCCGGTAGTCTTCGCGCCCTTCATCGCACCGTCATGCACTCCGCGCATACCGAGTGTATAGAGTATCTCCTGTCCTGCCACCTCACGGACTCTGTCTTCCCAGAATTGCTGGACAGCGGCACTGTTATTGACATAGTCATACTCACCTTTTCCCCTGCGCGACCACTCACCTGCGGCATTGCAGGCCATCGGTTCGCAGTGCGAGCCACCTATGTAGATTCCATACTTTTTCGCTGCCTCCCTGTTGCCTTCCGTGAGGAAGAAAGGCAGGGAGCATTCATGCATCGCGGGCCAATAGGTGTTGGCGCGCAGACGCAGCATAAGTTCGAAAATCCTGCTGTTGGTTTTAGGCCCTATCTGCCCTTTCGGCCCTCCGGGCTCATAGTTGTTACCGCTCCAGGGCATCAGTCCCCAGTCCTCGTCGTTGATGAATATTCCACGGTATTCAACCGACGGTGACTGACAGTCGCTGTATCCGGCCGGAAGGGTGAACACTTCCATTTTCCGTGGAGTCACGTCGGCCCACCATTCCCACGGCGACACTCCCAACAACCGGCTGAGCTGCATCACGCCGTAGGCTGCACCGTGACTGTCGCTGCCCGCTATGAGCAAGCGTCCGTCGGGAAGCACCTTCATCGAAAAAGCCTCACGCTTCCCCTCCAATGAGTCCAAGAGCGCATCAATACCTTTAATCTTGGTACGCAACCCATCGGCTGTCCCGACCACAATCTTCCCTTTCCCCGCATCGCGACGAGGACTTATGCCAATCACGGCTTCCATGTCGCGTCCAAGCAATTCTATAGCCGAACTAACAACGGGAGCTGCCTCATCAAGCCGTTCGATTTTCAGTTTTTCACCTCGTTTGAGCTGAAAAGACTTCCCCTTGCCATGCATTGGCAGTAGGGCCGACATAAAAAGTATCGTTATCAGGAAAGAGTGGAGTTTAATCATCATCAGTTACCGATTGAGGGTTTCAAGAAATTCTATCTCGACAATGCGGAGTTCCTTTTTGGCTTTGCCATCCCGTTTGGCTTTCACCACGTCGAGTTCTCCGGCCTTCGATTCGGCAACCTCGACAATCTGGCCGAAAGCATCCCCCTCGGTTGCGCTCCCTTTTAGCCTGACGGTATAGGTGTCGGCCATGACCGGTTTTTCGATATTCAGATGGACATAGCCGAGACTGCGGTCGGTGTTACCGCTCCAGACGAGGGTGTCTCCTGCATAGATTTCAAGTGGATAGGACCGCTGTCGCCAACCGGTCAGCTTCACGCATATATCATCTATCACCGCACGACGTTCAAGGGTATAGGTAATCCATCCGGTCGACAGACGGCCATCGTTGCGCCATTCGCTGAGTTCATTGTCATCATAACTTGCCGTGACCTTATCCTCATTGCATCCGGCCTTTGCGCTGACCACCCTGACGTCAACTTTCGAATCGGCGTATGATGGCCCTTCGGGTGTCTCTCCACGGTCAAGTCTGGAGCTGAGAGCTGCAGCGGGGATGAATTCAGTCAATCCGTCTGTAACCTTGACCGGCTTCGTGTCAAAACTGATTTCCTGAGTTTCAAATCCGGGAGCGGAGGCGGTAAGAGTGACATGTCCTGCCTCAGGCATCGTGCGGAGCATCACGCGGTTTACTCCGGCCTCAACCGGAAGCGATTTTGCGAATGCAAAATTATCCTTGCCCTGTGCAATGCCTCCGCGCCATTCCATCGGGCCGGTGAGCTTGAAATCAATGGTGTCGTTGGCAAGAGGACAACGTCGACCTTGCGCATCGACAACCTCGACCTGCACGAGCACTATATCCGCACCATCGGCATGGACTCCGTCAGGACCTGTCAGCTTTGTAAGTTTCAACGCCTTGGCCTCTCCGACAGTCTCGATGGTCGAGAATGTGCGCTGCTTGCCGTCCTTGTCATAACCTATGGCCTCTATCCTTCCGGGCTGATACGGAATGGAATCAAAGGTGAAAAGAAAACGGTAGTCCTGACGACCCGGTCCGTAGCTTTTGCCATTGACCTTAAGTTCGACCGAGTCGCACGACGATACGACATAGACCGGTTTCACCGTACCTTCGGGATAGTTCCAATGACCGACGATATGGGTGGCATAATTTTCATGGTCAACCCAGGCATCCCACATTACCTTGTGGGCAAAGAAACCGTCTTTCGGAATACGCATCGGGTCTACGACACCGCTCAGACGGAAGTTTTCGGCACTCCGTCCATGTGTCTGCGTGTCAGAGAAAATGATTTTCGCACCTCCGGAGTTCACACGCCGTCCTGTTCCGGGACGCTCACGCCAGAAATCATACCAACGGCGGACGAATTCAACCGTCAGCATATCCTGATTCTGATTATATGCCGTTGCATCCTTCCCCTTGTGGAGTGGCCCGTCGCCGTGGCGGTGGTAAGGGTAACTCCAGTTATCCCAATATTTCCGCAGCCCCTCGTCACGGCAATACTCCGTCTGCACCATCGGACTGTGTTCGCTCTTGTTGACATAAAGCATCTCACCGCCGTATTCCGACTCGCGGATGTCGAGCATCTCACGCGACCCTATCGCACGTCCGCCGTGAGGGTCATACATATCGCGGATTTCGCGCATCTCAAGTATGTGGTCACGGCTGATGGATTCATTTCCGCTCTCCCAGAAAATCACACTCGGATTGTTGCGGTAATAGATAATCGCATCGCGCATCAGCTCCTTGCGCTGTTCCCACCGCCTGTCGTCAACATCCTTCTCCGCATCTCCCGCAGGGAGCATCTGCATCAGCCCGACGCGGTCACAGGATTCAACATCCTGCCTCCACGGAGAGACGTGCATCCATCTCACGAAATTGCCGTTGCCCTCGACCACAAGCGCATTGGAGTAGTCGCTCATCCAAGGAGCCACGGACATCCCGACACCCGGCCACTCGTTGCTCGAACGCTGCGCGTAGCCTTTCATCTGAAGAACGCGGTCATTTATCCATATCTTTCCTTCACCGAAGCGTGTCTTGCGGAAACCGGTAGTTGTGGTGACCTCATCCGTCTCCTTGCCGTCAATGACAAGCGAAGTCTTCACCTTGTAGAGATAGCCGTAGCCCCAGCTCCAGAAATGTATACCTGAAAGTGGGGCCGATGCTTTCAGCACAACCGTCTCTCCCGGAGCTATCGTTTCGGGGGTGCCGGAAAATGAAGCTACCTCCTTGTTATCGTTGTCAAAAATCCTCACATTATATCCGACAGTCACACTTTTGCGTCCGTCATTCTTCACCTCCGACTCTGCATGGATGTCGGCAGTGCGGCTTTTCACCTTTATGTCGGTGGCATAGATATATGTGCCCGTGGTCCCGAGATTGCTGTAGAGCGGTAGTGTCTGATAGACCGGATCGGCGATATGCAGCCAAGTGTTCTTGGGGATGCCACCGTAGTTGGCGTTGAAATTGCGGTCGTTCCACTGAAAACGGCTGTCGGTCGAGCGCTCACGGTAATCCCAGTCATTGTCCGTGCGCACCGCAACCACATTTTCCTTGCCGTAACGGATATATGGAGTGATGTCGAATCCGACAGCCATCACTCCGTTCTCGTGAAGACCGATGTGCTGACCGTTGACATAGAAATCGGCCCCCTGCCTCACACCTTCAAATTCAAGAAACACCTTCTTCCCTTTGGCCGACGCGGGCACTTTGAAATGCTTGCGATACCATGCGACAGTGTCGGTCAGTTGGGCGATTCCAACTTTGTAGGCCTCATCCTCATTGAATGCGCGGGGCAGACTTATTCTTTTCCAGTCTCTGTCATCCCACGAGGTCTTTTCAGCCCCGCTTTCATCCCCGACTTTCAAAAGCCATCCGGGATTGAAATTATAGGTTTCGCGCGCAAGCAAAGGCCCGGTCATGAGCAAAGGCATGGCTCCACACAGCAGCATACGAAGGATTTTATTTCTGATAGTCATAAGCACTTGGTTGAATATTTCATGGCAGACAGATGAGCATACCGACGGTCAAGCAACGGCGGCTATGATTCAAAGCACACTCATCTGATATTCCACGCAAATTTAGTTAATTATAGGTCACATACAAAATCCGGCTGTGATTCACACGATAAAAAAGTTAATGACATACTGTGGTCCGTTAAAATTTATTGACAAGCGCATTTGTGGCGAATTTATAAATTTAGTACCTTTGTTTCACCTTTTTGTAAATTTACCATGATGAATAGATTTCTTGCAATACTTGGCCTTTCATGGGCTTTTTCATTCACTTGTCAGGCTGACAGCCGTGAAGTGGAAAATATAAATTTCGGATGGCGCTTCTCCCCCGGAGAGATTGTTGAAGCAAGCAATCCGGACTTCGACGACAGCGGATGGCAGACTGTCAACCTCCCTCATGATTTCCAGATTTCCCAACCATGGGTCGCACCCGCAGCCGACGAGAAAGCAGACAAAAACAATTCTGTGGCCAATGTCAGCTCGCGTCTCAGTTCCCGTGGATTCAAAGAGATGGGGACCGGATGGTATCGCCGTGAGCTTGTCGCAGACCCTTCTTGGAAAGGCAAACGTGTCCTCCTCGACTTCGGTGGCATAATGCTCAACGGTGATGTCTATTTCAACGGAAAACCTGTGGGTGGAACCGACTATGGCTATCTCGGTTTTGAAGTTGACGTGACCCGCCTTCTCAATTTTGACGAGCCGAATGTCATAGCGGTCAGAGCCGACACAGGCAAACCGGAAAATTCACGCTGGTACACCGGAGGAGGTCTATACCGTGATGTCAATGTCATCGTGACCGACCCCGACATGTATTTCACGCGTCATCCACTCTACGTCACCACCCCGGTCGTGACAGATGACAAGGCAAGTGTGAAACTTCAGGCTGAAATCGCGGCTTTACGTCATAAGGGCAAGACTTTGACAGTCAAAGCGAAAATAACAGACATAGACGGAGCCACTGTTTATGACCGCACAATCGAACTACCGTTCAGACGTAAACAAAAAGTAAACGAATACACTCTCGACAGCCTCACGATTGACAATCCCCGCCTCTGGGATTGCGATAACCCGCATCTCTACACGGTCGAACTCTCACTCCTCTCCCCCGACGGCAAGGAACTTGACAATGTCAAGGAGCAATTCGGTATACGCACCATCGAATATTCCCCTGAATTCGGTCTGAAACTCAACGGCAAGAAAACTCTCCTCAAAGGTATCGCCAACCACCACACTCTCGGCCCGCTCGGTGCCGCCGCCTACCCGGCTGCAATCGAAAAGCGCATCAAAATGCTCAAGGATTTCGGATTCAACCACATCCGGACATCCCACAATCCATACAGCAAAGAGTTTATGGAACTCTGTGACCGCTACGGCATTCTTGTTGTTGACGAGCTGTATGACAAGTGGCTTACCCAATATGCAGGTGGCCGCAAGGACTGGATGGAGCAATGGCCAAAGGATGTCCCCGAATGGGTGAAACGTGACCGCAACCACCCCTCAGTCGTGATGTGGAGCCTCGGAAACGAATTGCAGCTTCTCTGGAATCTCCCCTACGCCGACTGGGGCGTGACACCCTATAAAATGCAGAAAGTGCTTCTCGACCGCTACGATACCACCCGTCCGGTGACAGTGGCCATGCATCCACGCGGACGCGACATCTCGACCGATTCTCTTCCCGCGCCGCTCGTACTTGAAACCGACATCGCCTCCTACAATTACCGCTACATGTATTTCCCCGGCGACAGCCGCCGCTTCCCCTGGATGATGTTCTATCAGAGCGAGGCCAACACCTCAGGCATGGGTCCGAACTTCTATGAGATGAATCTCGACAAAGTCATCGGTCTCGCCTACTGGGGCATGATTGACTATCTCGGTGAGTCACACGGCTGGCCTGCCAAGGGTTGGACAGAGGGTATTTTTGACATATCACTCGAACCCAAACCCATCGCGTGGTTCCTGCGCAGCATCTTCAAACCGGAAGAACCCATCGTGCATATCGGCATCATCGACAGCGACGACAACACAGTGTGGAACGACGTCAAGGTCGGCACAAAACGCATGTCGGAACACTGGAACCGCAAACCCGGAAGCACCGTCGACCTCTACACTTACACCAACGGCGATGAAGTCGAGCTTCTGCTCAACGGCAAGAGCCTCGGAAAGAAATCCAACGAGATTGACAATCCCAAAAACCGCAACCGCATCCTTTGGGAAAACATTCCTTATAAAGCAGGTGCGCTCGAAGCCGTGGCCTACCGGGACGGAAAGAAAATAGCCACCCACCGCATCGAGACAGCCGGAAAAGTCGCCAAACTCCGCGCCGAAGGCGACAATCAGTCATGGAAAGCCGACGGCATGGATCTCCAGCATGTCAGAATCGAGGCGCTCGACAGCAAGTCGCGCATTGTACCCGGAACCGATACAAAACTGACATTCAAAGTCGAAGGACCTGCTGAAATCGTCGGAGTCATCAACGGCAACCTCTCAAGCGACGAAATGATGACCGGCAATACCCGCTCGCTCTACAACGGACGTGCCTCCGTCATACTCCGCTCCACGGATGAAGCCGGACCCGTCATCCTCACCATCTCCCCTGAAAACGGCAAGGAAATCAGATACAGGATGAACACAATCTGATTTGCAGTCCGTGATGACCATTCCGCTTCCAACCTCACGACAAACTATCTATATACCGAATATGAAACTTGCAGGATTTCTAATCTCCACGCTCACCCTCTGCGCCCCGATGGCCGTCTGCAGCCAAAGCAAGGTTGCCTCCCCGATGGAAGATGTCAACAAGGTTGTCGACAATACCCTTGACAGCCTTAACAAAGCACGCACAGTGCGCCCCATAGCAGGCTCGACGAGAGTCGGCAACAATCCCGTCCTCTTCCTTGTCGGCAATTCAACAATGCGCACAGGCACTCTCGGCAACGGCCAGAACGGCCAGTGGGGCTGGGGCTACTTCATGCCGGATTATTTCGACAAGAGTAAAATCACAGTCGAGAACCATGCGCTCGGCGGAATGAGCAGCCGCACCTTCTACAATAAACTCTGGAAAGATGTCGTCGACGGCATCCGTCCCGGCGACTGGGTCATCATCGAACTCGGCCACAACGACAACGGCCCCTACGACAGCGGACGCGCACGTGCATCGATCCCCGGCATCGGCAAGGATAGTCTCAACGTGACCATCAAGGAAACAGGAGAGAAAGAGACCGTCTACACCTACGGAGAATACATGCGTCGCTACATCAACGACGTGCGCCGCAAGGGTGGCAACCCCATCCTTTTCTCACTCACACCGCGCTGTGCGTGGGACAACAAGGACAGCACAAAAGTGACCCGCGTCAACAACACTTTCGGACTTTGGGCCAAGCAGGTGGCCGAGGAGGAGAAGGTCCCGTTCGTTGACCTCAACGACATCACCGCAAGCAAATTCGAGCGTTTCGGCAAGGACAAAGTCAAGACAATGTTCTACATCGACCGCATCCACACCTCGGAATTCGGAGCGAGGGTCAATGCCGAATCTGCCGTCGAAGGCCTGATGACACTTGAAAATGTACCCTTGAAGAACTGGCTACTACCAACCGTCACGGATACCGTCACAGGAGCTTCGCGCAAACCGGGATGCCCCGTCCTCTTCACTATCGGCGACAGCACAGTGAAAAACGAGGATAAGGACGACGATTCAATGTGGGGTTGGGGAAGCGTCATTGGCGAACTCTTCGACACCACACGAATCTCGGTCGAGAACCATGCGATGGCAGGCCGCAGCGCGCGCACCTTCCTCGACGAAGGCCGCTGGGACAAGGTCTACAACGCCCTCCAGCCGGGCGATTTCGTGCTGATACAATTCGGCCATAACGACGGAGGCGACATCAACAAAGGCAAGGCCCGTGGTGAACTTCACGGAGCCGGACCGGAAAGCAAGGTGTTCAAAATGGAGGCTACCGGCAAGAATCAGGTGGTCTACACCTACGGATGGTATCTGCGCAAATTCATCATGGATGCAAAGGAAAAAGGTGCCATACCCATCATTGTCAGCCATACTCCACGCAACAAGTGGACTGACGGCAAAATCGAAAGCAACAAGGGCAGTTTCGGGCTGTGGGCGCGTCAGGCAGCAAAACAAGGCAAGGCATACTTCGTCGACCTCAACACAATCAGCGGCAAAAAGCTCCAGTCGCTCGGTGAAGGAAACACAGCGGCATATTTCAAAAAAGACCATACCCACTCATCAAAAGCCGGTGCGCGCCTCAACGCAGCAGGCATTGCCGAAGGGCTGATGAACACTGACTGCGCACTAAAAAACTACCTCAAACCTTCGACTTACGACTACAAGATGCAAGGCATGGGTGCCTACAATGAATTCGACGGCTATGGCTACGACTTCGGCACCGCTCCCGCAAAGGATGGTTCCAAACCCTTCTTCTTCTCCGTGCGCGTTCCCGACGGTAACTATAAGGTGACACTCAAACTTGGCGATAAAAAGCGTAAGGCCATCACTACTGTCCGTGCCGAGAGCCGCCGACTGATGCTCGACCGTGTGGCCACCCGCAAAGGTGAATTCAGTGAGCGTACATTCATTGTCCACAAACGCACTCCTGCCATCAATCTGCGCGATTCGGTGAAAATCAATCCCCGCGAGGTCGGTACCCCGACATGGGACGACAAACTGACACTTGAATTCACCGGCGATGCTCCTGCAGTCAGTGCCATCAGCATCGAACCTGTGACTGAGGCCGACGGTATAACCACCGTCTACCTCTGCGGAAACAGTACTGTGGTTGATAACTGCAAGGAACCCTGGGCAAGCTGGGGACAGATTATTCCCGCCTATTTCGACGACAAAATCGCCATCGCCAACAATGCCGAAAGCGGTGAACGCACAAGTTCCTTCCTCGCCAAACGCCGTTTTGACAAGGTTATGGCAATGGCCAAACCGGGTGACTGGGTCATCATGGAATTCGGACATAACGATGAGAAAGACCGTGGAGCAGGTAAAGGCGCATGGTACAACTACAGCACGAATCTCAAACTCTTCATCGACCGCGCCCGTGCAAAAGGCTTGAAACCCATTCTCGTCACTCCTACCGCACGACGTTTCTTCAACCCCGACGGCAAACTCAAGGACACCCACGGTGAATATCCCGTAGCGATGCGCGCGGTGGCTGAAAGAGAGAATGTTCCCCTCATCGACCTCACCGTCATGACCACAACTCTCTTCGAAAGCCTTGGCGTGGAGGAGTCGAAGAAAGCTCTTGTCCACTATCCGGCAGGAACATTCCCCGGACAGAATGAAGAACTCGCCGATAATACACACTTCAATCCCTACGGTGCTACACAGGTTGCCAAATGTATTGTCGAAGGGCTCCGCAAAGTCGCCCCGGAACTGGCAGAACACATCACTTTGGACGAAACCTACAATCCGTCAGCTCCGGACAATCCTGAAACATTCGTCTGGCCTCTCGCCCCGTTCTATGACAATGAGAAACCCTACGGAAACTGATAGGACAGTCCTATCAGTTTCCGTAGGAGAAACATCCGGCAACCGAACCGCAAAACAGAACAATCAGATGAAAAGACTTTTTCGCCCAGTACTCACGGCATTATGCTTGACAGCAATCGCAGAAGTGTCGACCGCACAAAATCTTGAACGCGGTGACTATGGCTTCCTGTATTGCCACATGAGCGGACGCGGTGAGTGGACCGCATACGCACTGAGCCGCGACGGTCTCAACTATCACGACATCATCAACGGCGACTCCATCTTCAGCCCGGCAGAAAAAGCCCTCATCGAAGGTGGCACGCGCGATGCATACATCACCCGCAAGCATGACGGTTCAGGCTATCTAATGGTCACAACCGACATGTGTGTACGCAAAAGCAAGAAATGGAACAATTACGGTATAAATCTGCTGACAAGTCCCGACCTCATCAACTGGGAATCCGTAACATTTGATTTCCGTAAAGGAGCCGAGATATTTTCCGACCCTGAAAGTCCGGATACATACACCGACTACAGTTCCATTATCCGCGTGTGGGCACCACAAATTTTCTGGAATCCCGACTATCAATGGCCCGACGGACGGAAAGGCGGCTATATGATATACTACTCTCTCTGGAATCCGGACGCAGGCGAGGAGTATGACCGCATGTATTACTCCTACGCAGACGAAAACTTCTCGACATTGACCAAACCCCGCTTGCTCTTCGACTGGGGATATGCGACAATAGATGCTGACATCAACTATCTTGAAAGCGACGGCCTCTACCACCTTATGATAAAGAAAGAGGGAGGCAAACCGGGACTTTTCACGTCAACCGCACCGACGCTTCACGGCCCGTGGAGTCTACCCGTGGATGATGACTATGTGAATTTCGAGGGTAAGAAAAAATGTGAGGGAGTGTCGGCATTCAGGATTCCGGGAGAGAAAGGCTGGAGGATTGGCTATATCGAATACTCATCCAATCCCAAGCACTACAGAATATGTCAGGCAGACGAATATCTCCGCAATTTCCACTCGCCTGTCGACATCCAAGGCGTCGAAGCACCCCAACATGGCTCCTTCATGCGCATCACCAAAGAAGAATATGACCGCATAGAAGCCCTGAATAAAAAACCATGATAGGCCGTATACCGGAAGATTTGAGGGAGACTTTAAGGGAGACCACCTGATATTAATCACGCGAGTTCAGGATAAGAGAATCCTAAAAAATTGAATCGGCAACTTTTTTATGGAGTTCCTTATCTCGAACTCGCATAAGAAGATAAAGGCACTTGACCTGTCTCTCATCCCATCACTGGAATACTCACACAACATGCTAATTATCAGCTTTATACTCCAAAACATAAGCTTTATCGACATGGCATATCTCAAAAACGACCACATCCTAAAGTCCCTATAAATACACAAATGCCACGGTGCAACCGCATCGTGGCTATTTTATTTAGCAGTCATCCAAATCTCTTGGCAAGAGTTACTTAACCAATTGCAAAAGTACGAAAAAATCTGATATATAGGGCATCAGCAACAAACTTTTCTATCATTTTATTCATTATTTTTTATTTTGGTTAGCGATTATTCTATTGTTTTATAATTAAGCAGCTGTTATACATACACATACGCAGTCATCCAAATCTCTTGCCAAGAGTTGTACAACAATTTGTATAAACAATAATAATAAACCAACTAAAAAGATGAACAAGTTTCGTGTAATTGGCTGTAGCCTCGCCTTTCTTATTCTTGCTGGAATAAGTTGTTGGGCAACCGAAAAATCCTTACACCTGCTTCTTCCTGCCGGATGGCCAGAAGTGTTAGTGTGGGGTATTACTATTGCCTTCTTTGTGGTCGCATCAATCGGCACGAAGATGATTGCAGATTCTCTTTTCTCCAATGATTTCATTGATAACCGAAAGGGAAAATTATGGGGTGGCATACTGCTTGTTGTGTTTTTTTGGCTGATTATGAGTATGCCAACGAACACACATACTTTCTTCTATAATGATAAGATTGGGTCAACGATATCTGAGGACATAAAGACCACCAATAAGTATCTACAACAAGTTGTTGATATGGGTACCTCCTCCACAATGGTTTTAGATGAAGAAGGGAAAAAGATGAAAGATGCCGTAGAGGAACAACGTCGGCACATTGTGGCTCAATTTAATGGCGATGAAGCTCCCTTTAAGCGTGGAAACGGTAAAAAAATTGGAGAACATCTTGAAATAATTAACAAGACGTTAAATTCAAGTATTCAACAGGATCCTCGTTATAATAGTCAAGACCCGACAATCCTAAACGGTTATCAAGTTGAAATAAATAAGGCTTTATCACACGCATTAAGAACTCATACCATCTCAGAACAGTCAGTTCAAGCTGCAAGGAAACAAATTAAACGACTGTCCGCACTTAACGACTCTATACAAGATCATGTTGCATCTGCAAGCCTTAATGAAGATGAGATTCGACAGTGTGAAAAAGAGTTAAAGGATGGATATAATATAGTATCAAATAATAAGACATTTGTACAATTTGACAAGAACTCAGAGGATGAGCAGATATACACGAAAGAAAATGGAGAGACGCGTACAAAACGAATAGCATCTGTAATCGATGTATTTTTCGTTGATTTCCTTAGTGGTAAATATCCAGGTTCCTTTTGGTACTATGTTATCTTATCAATACTTGTGGATATTGCTGCATTCATATTCTTTGACATTGCATTCATGAATAAAAACGATTGAAATTATGAAAGATATAGATTTAAATGTTGATGATATCAACATCGGAGAAGAAACAATTCCCACAATAGATACAGTATCCGATGATGCTGTAAATGAGGACTCCAACACAACATCCGTTATTGACGAGGATGACATTAAGATTGGAGATAAGAAAGCTCCAATAGTTATGTTATTTGGTCCCCCCACAAGCGGTAAGTCTATGACTCTCGTACGCTTGGCCCGTTATCTGCGTAAATTGGGTTATACCGTAAAGGCAGATAAAACATTCAAGGCTGATGATACATATGAAGAAAGATGTGCGAAATTTCACAAAAACCTCAATACAACAGAGGCACTTCTCGGCAATGCACTTAATGAGTTTTTGATGGTTAAGGTAATTAATCACGGAACAACTGTCTGCCAAATACTTGAGGCCCCCGGCGAACATTATTTCAATCCGAAGAAACCGGAAGAAATAAGCGCGAGAAATTTCCGTCCATACTTGACTCAAATCATACGTAATCTACCCAACAGGAAAATATGGGTATATATTACAGAAGCAGAATGGAATGTTCATGCTTCTGTCAAGGATTCGTATGTAGGTCGTATCCGCAACTGCAAGCATCAACTTCTTCGTAACTCTGACCGTGTTGTAATTTTATACAACAAAGTAGATCAGAAAGAAGAACTATTTGAAGATGGTAAACTCCATGTATCTTCTGCCGAAAAGGCAATGAAGGACGAATACGAAGGTCTTTCATCGATATTCAAAAACCCCAATCCTATAACAAGTCTATGGCGTCGATATAACTATCGGTTTGTTCCTTTCTGCACAGGATATTATACTAAGCAGGTGGGAGGAAAGCCTAAATACAATGAAAGCGAGGAGATGTATCCAAAACTTCTTTGGAATCAACTCATGAAATGTATAAAAGGATAAGATGAGTACATTTGATTTATACTTACATGGCACTCCAAAAGGGCACCAAATTTGGGGTAGCGATAAGAATCACGATTATATCGATACTTTTTATAATCATGATTCAAATATTGCGGATAAAGCCGCTATGCAGATAGATATATGCATGGGAGATTCTTATTACACATATATTCGCCAACAAGAGGTATATGATTCCAATGGAAGACCCGGATCATTCTTCGCCATGACAGTCTGTTTCCCAAGGTCTTTCTGTACTAATGTATATAAACTGTATCAAATTTTTGAGACAGTTTATAGTAAGGTTTGTGTTGGTAGTCTTATAGCACAGAAACAAAATAAAGAAATATTCCTTGTTTCAGATTTTGAGTCATCTCGTTCAGGGAATAGTGCTACTGTCGATAAGATTCATGCAATCTTTGTCAAAAACATCGCAGAATTAATCGCCCCCTTTATTTCACCTCTAGGAAATGTGCCTGACACATTCAACAAGGAAAAAAAGCAGTATAGCCTCATTGAAGTTGATAGCCCTTTGTTTTTTGATTATTTCAAAAAACAATCAATTGTAGTATTACCAAACCTCGAACCTGCATCCATAGTAAATCAAACGATTTCCAAGCAGCTCAATTCTGTAATCTCACAAAAGAAGTCCCTTGAATCTTCCAATTCTCAATTGCAATCTGAGAATTCATTGTTGTTAAAAGAAAATCAAAGCCTTACCAAGCAACTTCATACTTCCGCTTCTGCATCGGAAAAGAAATATTCTTCTATAATTAATCAGCTTAAATCTGATTTAAAAGCTACATATCAGGAACGAGATGAGCTTAAAACTAAAATTGAAGATGCAAGGTCTTCAATAGATCTCATGGATAAACCGTTTCAGAAGCTTACCCGCCTTCTGGCGGGTCGATTTCCTGAGAACGCTAAGAAGGATTTTGATGAATATATGGAATCTTCAAAAAAATCTCATGCGAAATATTCAAAGACAATACGGACTTCAAGGCTTAATAGTATATTACTTGCTATTATTATTGCTCTTTGTCTTGTTATTCTATATTTTGTAGCCCTGAAACCGAATTTTGCTAATATCAATTCCAATGGAAGATTGACAGAACCTTCGGATGCAGTTGTTACACCAAAATCTGATAATGAAGCCACTGAAGCAAATAGTGCTTCGACTCCCCTCGATGCAAATGCAGAATCAGGTACTAACACGAATAATCATGACTCTTGGGATTCCTGTCTTATAAATATTGTTGGAGGAGGTGACACAATCGTAAACAGTAGGAATTATACTCTGAAAGTGCAAAAGAAGGATTTTACTGCAGCAAATGTTCCGCGAGGACAATGGTTGGTATGGATAGATAGCCGTGACCAACCAATTAACAAAGATAATAAGTTTATATTACCTACTGAAACAGCCACTGGAACAAATGTTCGAGTTGATTATGTTGTTGATGGGAGAGTTGTATTGAATCGAACCCTAAAAGTGATTAAATAAAATGGCAAAATATCATTTAATATTTTTAAGTTTGTCTATTATATTATTCGCGTCATGTGATAAGAAGTCAAACAAACCACCCTATAACCTTGATGAGCAAACATCAGAGGCCATTTCTATTCCTTATGAGGAAATAGGTGGTGTAAAAACCATACCGGTCAAATTGAACGGAATAACAATGAATATGATATATGATACTGGGTGTTCCGGTATTCATCTTTCATTAAATGAAGTCCAAACTCTTGCAAAGAATGGCAAACTTGATGGGAGCGATATTTTAGATGCCTCGTATGCTACAATTGCCGATGGCTCTATCGTAGAGAATGGTACCATCAACATAAAGCGTATAGAAATAGGAGGTGAAGATGGTATCGTTCTTGAGAATAAAACTGCAAGCGTTGCTCTGAATCAGGTCGCACCAATATTACTTGGTAATGCGGTTCTTGATGAACTGGCATCTGTTGAAGTTGATAATATAGCAAAGACAATAAACTTTAATAAGAAATAAAACAGTGAATTGCTCAACCTATATTTTTGGAGAATTGTCGGAAGGTTACTCCCAATATCCCGAAGATAGTTCTTCAAATCTTTTTAAATTAATATATTCTAAATGCAATGCCCCATCTCAGATGATAATTCATAGAGATGAGAGTATGATGTATTATGTATATATTCGAAAAATAGACATAAAAAGATATATTGGATTAGCAGTTGCAATAAATGGATATTATTTTACGCAAGTTAGTCCTTTATTTCCATTATTTGAAAAGCAAATAGAACAACTTGCTGAGCGCGGTGTCATTATCAATTATTCGAAAAATGGTGATATAGTGACTTCTTTATCTTCTCTTATGAAGGAAGAGGAGGAGGTGATGGGATATGCTAATTATCTTCATAATGAAATATCATCAATTAAAATAGTAAAAAAAATTCCTCAAGCAGATTATACTGTCTCGATTAAATCTCAAAAACTTTTCAATGAAAACGATAATAATAGTGAAATCGTAAAATCATCTTATACTTATGGATTCACTGTAATCCTTAAGCAAGAAAACTACGACACCATTCGTTCTACGAGTTATAGAAACACACTTAAACAATTAAATGCACAAAATGAATCCTTATCAAAGGAGGTTGAGAAATTAAAGGAAACCAACAAACAGATTTTACGCCAAAAGAAACAATTTAAGAATGTTATTTTTCTATTTCTCACAGTTGTTGCATGTGGAATGGGTATATATTTTCTATATGAAAATCTGAATAATACACAGTATGAATTAGATGCAGCTAATGATACCATTAAAGAAAAAAATTTGATAATTGACAATAGAAATGAGCGTATCTCCAATTTGAAAGATTCCATCTCAAATTTAGAAAATTCGCTGCAACAAGTTAGAAGAGAAAAGTCTGAACTGAATGATAAATTAGAGAACATTTGTAGCGCATATCCATTCATTGTAACAGAAAGTGAAGTAAATTCAAGCCGATACAAGTTTAAGTATTATTGTGATGAGGAGAAAGATATAACAATAACTCTTAAAGCTGTCAACAGTAACAATTCTGAGATCTTATCAAATAATCACACCTTAACCTTTTATAAAGGTGGAGGAGAAGAGTCTCTTGACTTTCACCGGACATTGGACACTTCTCAATATTATTATGTAGTGTTAATGTATGACGGTAAGATTATTGCTGGTAAATATTGGTAATTCTTTAATAACAATAGTTCGTTTTTACCGAACTATTGACAAAACACTTATCCAACATATTTAAATCAGGAAAGACAGATGTGGATTCAGTATGTTCCATTTTGGAACATACTGCTGTAGACGGTAAAAATCACCAAACTAAATTTTATAATCCTGATATAATTCTATCTGTTGGCTACCAAGTTAACAGTATTAATGCTATATTGTTCCGTCTGTGGGCGAATAAGGTGTTTATGGCTTAATGAGGCTCAGATGGTAGATTTGTTTCAATCAACTAAGCAAAATAAAAATATAAGCCTTCATATCAATAATATATTCAAGAAGGCGAGTTACAGCGCAATACAGTTGTCAAGTATTACTTGACAACTGCCGCAGACGGCAAACGGTACAGGACTAAATATTATAGTCTTGACGTTATAATATCTGTCGGATATAGGGTGAAGTCTTTTAGGGGCACACAGTTCCGTCAATGGGCCAATAAGGTGTTAAAGGAAAAAGAAGTGGTTTATCGCTGTTAAAGATTGCGATAAACCACTTCTAAATTTATAGCTAATAAATCGATTCCGAAAAAATCTGACATATAGGTCAAAAATCTTTTGTTTCTTCTGACCTTCTGTCTTTATGTACCCTTCCTCCAGCGCAATAGAGCATTTTGTATCTGAAGGATATTAGGGGTGTATTTACTTCTTTTGGGTGGGATAGCCTGCGGCGGTCACTGTTTCGATTACAGTTTCCGGCGCGACATCGCCCTCAACCACTGCCGTTCCAGATGCGAGATCGACATTTACAGCCGTCACTCCGGGGAGAGCACGAATGGCTGCATCTACTCGGCCCGAACAATGTGTGCAGGCCATGCCTTCAATTTTAAATTCCTGTTTCATAGTTGCGTTTGTTTTTATAGTTGTTGGTTCTTCAACCGGTTTTGTGTCCACCGGTGATATTTTTTCATCTGAGATATTCACGTCGGATTCATTTTTCGTGAGAACCGACTGTCCATTCACAGCATCTGTTCCGTCAGCGAAACTCTTGCGTTTCAGCAACAGACTGTTGGTGACAACACTGACACTGCTGAACGCCATAGCCGCACCTGCAATCATCGGATTCAGCAGGAAACCGCAGAACGGATAGAGCACACCCGCTGCAACCGGCACACCGATGACATTATATATGAAAGCCCAAAAAAGATTCTGACGGATTGTCCTCACCGTGGCCCGCGAAAGCCGTATAGCAAGCGGTATCTTTGTCAATTCAGCGGAGATTATTGTCATCTTGGCCACATCAATGGCAATGTCGCTGCCGGTGCCCATTGCGATGCTCAGGTCAGCCACTGCAAGGGCTGCACTGTCGTTGATACCGTCGCCGACCATCGCCACCTTGCGCCCCTCTTTCCGAAGTTTCTCGACAAAAGCGGACTTATCCTGAGGCAACACCTCGGCTATGCAGTGACGGATTCCGGCTTTCCTCGCCACCGCCCCGGCTGTAGAGCGGTTGTCGCCTGTGAGCATATAGACTTCAATACCCATCTTCTCCAGTTCGGCGACAGCCCGGGCAGAAGTCGGTTTTATCGGATCGGAAATACCAATCAAGGAAATCACGCCATCCGCATCGGCAAACCATACGACGGAATTGGCATCGGCTGTCAGTTTCTCCTCCCGCTCACTGACCACGGGGGAAATCTCCACTCCGTTTTCCTCCATGAAGCGACGGTTTCCGGCATAATAAGTCACTCCATCAACATCAGCCCTGACACCACGGCCGGTCACACTTTCGAAATCAGAAAGCACTACATTGCCAATCTGCACATCCTTAAAGCGTGAGACTATGGCCTGCGCCAAAGGATGTTCCGACCGTTGCTCCAATGCCGAGAGTATGGCATCGGCTTCCGGAAGCGTCCTTACACGGACCACATTCTCGACCACAGGCCGACCGGCTGTCACGGTTCCTGTCTTGTCGAGCACCACAGCATCAATCTTCGGAGCGGTTTCCAGCGCCTCGGCGTCCTTTATGAGAATTCCAAGCTCGGCACCCTTCCCTATCCCGACCATTATGGCTGTCGGGGTTGCAAGTCCGAGAGCGCACGGACAGGCAATGATGAGCACCGTCACCGCAGCTAAAAGTCCATGGGAAAATCCTCCGTTGCTGTCGGCAATCATCCAGACGACAAACGAAAGAAGAGCAATAGACATAATGACCGGGACAAAGATAGCGGCAACCTTGTCGACAAGTTGCTGGACGGGAGCCTTGCTGCCCTGGGCATCCTGCACCATGCGGATGATTTTGGCAAGCAGCGTATCGCCCCCAACCTTCTCAGCCTTATAGTGGAAAGAGCCTGTACCGTTGATGGTTCCTGCATATACCTTCTCTCCGGGACGCTTTTCAACGGGAATAGGCTCACCGCTTAGCATCGACTCATCTACAAAAGAACTGCCATCTGTCACCAGACCATCGACGGCAATCCTTTCGCCCGGACGCACCACCACAGTGTCGCCGATTCGGATACGGTCAATCGGATAGACAGTCGTCGAACCATCGGGCAGGAGTATCATTACTGTTTTCGGCTGCAAGCCCATCAGTTTCTTTATAGCCGACGAAGTGTTGCCCTTAGCCTTACTTTCGAGAGTACGGCCAAGGAGAATAAAGGCAATGATGACGGCGGAAGCCTCGAAATAGACATGGGGATGAATGCCTTTCGACATCCAGTAGTCGGGAAAAAGCATGTTTGCCACACTGAACAACCATGCGATACCCGTACTCAGAGCCACGAGCGTATCCATGTTCGCCGAGCGATGGCGGAGTTGCTTCCACGCACCGATGAAAAACTGTCGGCCAAGCCAGAAGACCACAGGGGTGGAAAACAGAAACATTATGAGGTTGGCGTAGGGCATGTTCATGAAAAACATACCTATCACCATTACGGGCAGCGACAATATGATAGCCCAGATGGTCCTCGACTTCAGCGCGCGGTATTTACGGGCCTGTTCGGCATCAAGCGAATCCACCGATTCATCAAGCAGAAGGTCATAACCGGCATCGCGGACAATCTGTTGCAGCACCTCGGGTGAGCATGATTCACCATCATAATCCACATTAACAGTGGAAGTGGCGAAATTCACCCCGGCGGCGTTCACTCCCGGACAGGAATTGAGAACTTTCTCAACCCTTGCCGCGCAGGAGGCGCACGTCATCCCCGTCACGGGAAAATTCTTCTTTATATTTTTATCCATAAATTCAGACTGTAGCTATTTGAAATTCTTGTAAAGAATACGCAATGAATTGAGCACTGCAAGCAGGGCCACACCCACATCTGCAAACACCGCACCCCAGAGGGATGCATAGCCAAGCGCACCGGCAAGCAGAACTATAACTTTTACACCGATGGCTCCTATGATATTCTCGCGGACCACGGCGCGTGTAGTCCGTGCGATGACAATTGCCGTGGCCACCTTCGAAGGCTGGTCAGTCTGAATGACAACATCGGCACTCTCGACAGCAGCATCCGAACCGAGGCCACCCATGGCAATACCGACATCACTCAGTGCGAGGACGGGAGCATCGTTCATGCCGTCGCCAACAAAGGCGACTTTCCTTCCTTCGTTCTTTATCAATGCCTCGATGCGTCCGGCCTTATCCTCAGGGAGAAGTCCGCCTGAAGCCTTGTCGATGCCCAGTTTGGCGGCATAGTCGGCCACAACCTCTTTCTTGTCGCCCGACAAGAGATGAATCTCATTGATTCCGAGTCCTTTCAGTCGCTCTATGGCATCCGGGGAATCAGATTTTATGGTATCGGCAAGGGAAAGTGCTCCGCTATATTTATTGTTGACGGCGCAGACAACGAGAGTGGCGGAAGTGGCTGCCAGATTGTCAGGGAATCCGATACCCCTGTCCTGCAATAACCGGAGATTACCCACAAGAATGTCCTTGCCGTCAATGACCGCCTCGACACCTCTGCCGGAAATCTCTTTCATGGAGGTCACTTTGACCATCTCCGCACCATGACCTTGGGCATACGCAACAACTGCTTTTGCAATCGGATGGGTGCTTCGGCTCTCAACTGAAAGCACAATGTCAAGCAGCTCTCTTTCCGTCAGACCGGAGAGTTCAATACCGGTGACATCGAAACGTCCGGTGGTAAGAGTGCCGGTTTTGTCAAATGCTACGGTATCAACGGAAGTGAGTGCATCAAGATAGTTGCCACCCTTGAAGAGGATGCCTGCACGGGATGCAGCACCAATTCCGGCGAAATAACCGAGGGGCACACTGACCACGAGCGCACAGGGACATGAGATGACAAGAAACACAAGTCCACGGTAAAGCCAATCGGAGAACACATAGTGGAACGATGGCGAGAACGCACCGACAATGGCCGGAACAGCCACGATGATAACCGCAAGCAGCATGACAATCGGAGTGTAGACGCGGGCGAAACGACGGATAAACATTTCAGTCGGAGCCTTGCGCGATGACGCGTCCTTGACAAGAGCAAGAATGCGCGAAAGGGCACTCTCTCCGTAAGGCCGGTTGACTTTAACCTTTACGGGAGTGCCTGAGGCTATCATGCCTGCAAGGACTTCCCCACCTCGGACTATTGTCCGTGGCATACTCTCTCCGGTCAATGCAGAGGTATCAAACATTGCTTCACCATCAAGAAGTTCTCCGTCAAGCGGGACGCGTTCGCCGGGTTTGACTTCAATTGTCTCACCTATAGCCACTTCCTTTGGCGACATTTCAACCGAAGAACCATCTGGTTGCAACACCGAGGCACGTTCGGGACGCACGTCGAGGAGTTTCTCAATATTGCGTGTGGCACGGTCGACAGCCTTGTGTTGCAACATCTCTCCGACAGTGTAGAAGAGCATCACGGCCACGGCTTCAGGATACTCCCCGATGCAGAACGCACCGATGCTTGCTACAATCATCAAAGTGAATTCGCTGAATACATCCTTCCGCAACGCGGCTTCCCAACCCTCTTTAATCACAGGCAATCCTACAGGGAGGAAGGCAATGACAAACCAAAGCAGATTGACCACCGGCTGCGTGAACCAGGGCGCCTGCAAGTGATTCAACACTATTCCGGCAATCAGAAGCACGAACGAGACAGCCGGCAATGCGAATTGTGATGATTTTCCTGAACCCGAGTGGCAATGACCACCACAGCAGCACGATGAACCGCCATGGTCATGACAGTCATCATGCTTTCCGGATGCCTCACTGCATTTACCGGCGGAATCACAACATCCGTCATTGTCATGCCCGCAGTCACATTTACCGGCACTGTCAGCCCTATCTATTCTTATATCTTCCGACGAGCAATCGGCAGCTTCATTCAAATGGTTATTATGTTTCATAAATTGTCGTTTTCTGTTTCTCTCTGCAAAGATAACAGAAAACATTTGCAACCGGATTGCAAACTTTATTCATTGTTTGTTTTTGCAACTGTCGCATATCCCCTTGACCACATAGTTGACCGAACGCGGAATGAAACCGGAGGGGAGGTCGACCGACGGAATATGCAGGTCCTCGAAGCAATATGTCTTCCCACAGACCTCGCAATGGAAATGGACATGCATATCGTCGATTGAACAGTCATCATCGTTGCCACACATCTCATATTTCAACGACCCGCTTCCGTCCTCGATTGAATGGAGCAGATGATGTTCGAGAAAGAGAGTGAGTGTCCGGAAGATGCTCGATCTGTCCAGCGTAGGCAATCTGTCCTCAAGGTCTGAAAGACTGACAGGCCCCTGCATCTCCGATAGAGTCCGGAAGACGGTTATGCGGTTGGCAGTCGGTTTGACACCCTTTTTCTGAAGCCGGCTTTCAATTACCGTGTTTTCCATGATGAAGTCAAGTCATTTGGGGTTATGAAAAAAGAACAGACAGGCTGTCGGGGTTGCCGGGCCTGTCTGCTTTGATTTTATCATTATATCGAGCTTATTCGGCATACTCAATCTTACCGACGAGCTTGCGCGAGAGTCCGGGATTTTCCGAAGTGCGCACCGAAGGCTGGTGGAGATCCTTGGGGAAGTAGAGGAAGAAGCGGTCGGCACCTGCGGGAACGTAAGATGCGGGAGCATCAAGACGGTAGAAAGTGCGGTCCTTCACGGGGTCATATTCCATTGTGGGTGTCACCTTGTCGGCATCGGCAAGTCCATAAAGCTCATCGCCCACGAAAGTGTACTGGAGGTCGATGAACTTACGGTGGTTTTCAGTTCTTGTCTCCTCGATTGATTTCGGAGTATATGCTTCGGGGACGTTGATCCACAGACGACCCTTCTCAAGTTCAATCTTGCCGGGTTCGAGTGTCATGGGGTCAGTCTCGGCAAGGAATTTGAAGAGCTTGTCCCAAAGGGGTTTGTTACGACGGTATTGGGTGGCAAATTCCACAGCATCGACAGTAGCATCGACATTGACATTCCATCCGTTGGCCCATTCGCGGCTCTCAACCCACTCGCGCGCCTCGGCAGGAGTGATTACAGATTCTGTTGACATGGTTCTTGTGATTTATGGGAGTTGAAACAATATACTGCAAAAGTAATCAAATGCCCCGAATAAAGCAAATCGGAAGCCTCACGAATCCATCGAAGTTTTCGTCATGACAATTTTTCAACCAACTTGTCAACCCAAGCTCTGAACCGCGGACATTTTGCAAGAATCATATCCAAGCCGTTCTCCATGATGATGGTATTCCCATGTATAACCTTATCATAATCAGGAATAATCGACAATATGCGTTTTGACGGGGCACCGGCAGGAGTGGTGTTTATATCCTCCGGATTCTCATACTCTTCAATTATGCTTTTAAATTTCTGATAGCCAACAGCATTACCATTATAGCAATACTCAAAGCCTTTCGTAGATACAAACAGGAATGCTTCAAATTCGTGCATCTGCAGATATGGGATAAAGCGTGAATCACCTATATCGTCTGCAATAGCAGCCTCGATTGCATCCGCCATCTCATAGTCGCTTACAGGCTTAACCGATCTATCTAATGAAGGAAGATTTGAAGGGCGACCGAAAAAATCAATCAGCATCGACACTACAAGACGCTGATTGGCAGAATGAAGCGCCCTACGGATGTCGGACTTAATCTGAGTATATGAAGTGGCACCACCCCTATGATTCGGATTGGTCCTCACCATTATAGGAGAGACATTATATGCATCTATGATTCCGTGACTTTCAAGATACGGAGCAAACACCTCTGAAATAAACTCACGTTCGGAGTATCCTTCTACTATTATATCCAATCTTTTCATGGCTGTCCTCCTATAAGATTTTTCTTCCAGAGTTCTCCGACCGAATACTCGCTAAGCCATTCCTTGAATGTCTCTTCGTCAAAACGGTTGAATGTTGACTGACCATCCCTCCTGTCAACAACAATCACATCATTGAGTGAGAATTCACTAAGCAAATCAGGTGATTGCGTCGCCACTATTATCTGAGATTTATGGGAGGCCCTGCGGATAAGTCCGGCAAGCATGGAGATAGCAGCAGGATGCAATCCAAGTTCAGGTTCATCAATGACTATTGTCTTCGGAGGATTGGGTTGCAAAAGGAGCACAGAAAGAGCCAGAAACCTTATTGTGCCGTCTGAAAAAGATGTGGAATCAAGATATACTTCCGAATCCAGTTCCTTCCATTCTATAGTGATAAGGTTTGGATTCAACCTGTCGGGCTTAAGGTCAAAGCATTTAAAATATGGAGCGACCCTGCGCATCATAGACTCTATCAATCGGAAAGCCTGCGGATCCTTCTCCTTGATAAGATAGAGTATCGCTGCAAGATTCCCGCCATTTTTCTTCAGTTCGGCATTGTCATCCAGGCTCACCTTGCTCCGGATTTCCGCACCGTCTCCTGTATCCGAGAAATGGAATATAGAAATTGAATTTATAGGGACTTTAATAAAACGAACTCTACCAACAGCAGACAAAAAGCCGGGGTTGCTTTCAGCTACCATACCAACATTAAGCTGCCGCAGTTCCTCGTCCTCGGCAACTCCACCCAAAAGTGATTTCTCACCCGCTTCTATCCCGGAACCTTCAGGAATGCGGACATATTGGGCTTCCTCCAGTACAACTGGTGTCGTGCCATCAATAGCAATCCCGATTTCAATCGAATAGGCAGTATTGCCCTGTTCATTTAATTTATCATCGCTATTTGTAGTGCCTGCAAAGAGCAATTGCCCTGAAAGTCTCCGTGATTTTCTTGAACCTCCATGAAGGATTCTACCCATTCCCAAATGGGTATGAATGTATTGATTCATACCGTGCGAACCGACCTGAGCCAATTCAAAAAATGAACACAGGTTGCTTTTTCCCGCACCATTTTCTCCAATAAGAATATTAATCCTGCCGAAATCAATCTCGGCATGACGGATGGATTTATAATTATCAATTATGACTCTTTTTAACATAGGTATATCCGATTTTTGGAAATGTCGACTTCATAAAGAAAGCAACCGTCCGTATTCTGACAGCTCTTTTCCGGTCAATCATACTTTAAAGCCACGCATTAAGCGGACTATCCACAAAGGTAACGATTTTTCCAAATATTATGTCTCTAACCACAGGTTAATTTATTTTTATTGTCAGAACGTTATTATTACCTTATGGCCTGGAGCGGTTTGGGTCCGTGGTTTGCGGTTTAGAGAATTTATTAGTACCTTTGAGCGAAAATCTGACCGAAAATATTCACTTTTGATTATTCAATTATTAATCATAAAAGCAAGAATCTAACAACACCATGAGATTTCTTACAGCTATGCTCGGACTGTGTCTGAGCTCGACAGTGGCTTTGGCCGCAGGTGAAAAATCCTCCTACAGCCACCTCTACGAAGGGCTTCCTTTTGAAATGCCCGTAATCGACAAACCCACATTCCCTGACCGCGAGGTATCACTGACCGATTTCGGTGCGGTAGCCGACGGCAAGACTCTCAACACCGAAGCTTTCGCAAAAGCCATCGATGCCCTCGCTTCGAAAGGTGGCGGCACTCTCAATGTACCAGCAGGCATCTGGCTGACCGGTCCCATCACCTTCAAATCAAACATCAATCTCCATCTCGACGGCGGTGCGCTTATCCTCTTCTCGCCCGAAACAGACCTCTATCCTGTCGTCTACACCGTCTATGAGGGCTACGAAGCCTACCGCGCCATCTCTCCCCTCAACGGAGAGAATCTTGAAAACATCGCAATCACAGGCGACGGTGTGATCGACGGCAACGGCGGCGCATGGCGACAGGTGAAACGCGACAAGATGACCGCCGGACAATGGAAACGTCTCGTGGCTTCGGGTGGTATCGTGAAGAACGACAACACTTGGTATCCCTCCGAAAACTATATCGAAGGCGAGAAGGTGCGCGACAATCTCAAGAACCTTACCAAAGAGGAAGCATCGGCCATCAAACATTTCATCCGTCCCGTGATGCTTAAGTTCGTGAAGTGTAAGAATGTCTATCTCCAGGGTGTCCTCTTCCAGAACTCACCGGCATGGAACCTCCATCCGCTCATGTGTGAGAACCTCATCATCGACGATGTCTACATCAAAAACCCCGAATATGCCCAGAACGGCGACGGTCTTGACGTTGAATCCTGCAAGAACGTAATCATCTACCGCTCAACCCTCGATGTCGGCGACGATGCTATCTGTATCAAGTCCGGCAAGGATGAGGATGGACGCAAGCGCGGAATCCCGACCGAGAATGTAATCGTGAAGGACTGCCGTGTGTTCCAGGGCCACGGTGGTTTCGTGGTCGGCAGCGAAATGTCGGGCGGTGTCAACAATGTATCGGTCACCGACTGCCAGTTCATCGGCACTGATGTCGGTCTCCGTTTCAAGAGCACACGCGGACGCGGCGGTGTGGTCGAGAACATCTATATCGACAACATCAACATGCTCAACATCAGCGGTGAAGGTCTCCTCTTCGACCTCTACTATTGGGTAAAGAACGCTCCCAAGACAATCCCGCCGGTCGACGAGACTACTCCCCAGTTCCGCAACATCACCATCAACAACGTGGCCTCGTTCAACTCCGGAATGTCGGTCAAGTTCAACGGTCTCCCCGAAATGCACATCGAAAACGTAAAACTGACCAATTCAATCTTCACAGCGACCAACGGCGGCCTGCTTTCAGAGTCCACCGGAATCAAGTTTGACAACGTCAGCATCACTTCGACCAAGGGTCCGGCCCTGACTATCAACAATGTCATTGATGCCAAACTCACCAACTGCACATTCAACTCACCGGATGCCGACAAAATCGTCTACACCGGCGAAAACAAGGATGTAGTCATCAAGTAAATCTGCATGATCTAACGTCCAAGATACAGAAGCACAAAAGCTAAGAAAAGACATAAGTTTCATTAAGGTTGAACCATCTACACCTCTGAAACTTATGTCTTTTCTTAGCTTTTGTGCTTTTGTATACTAAATTTGAAAATTCAATCTAAGGATTGGCATTTCATTCAGCTTTCTTTGTCTTGGTCGCTCTTGTTTTCTTCTCGGGCTGGGCACGGCGGAGGCGGAGCACCTGTGCGGAACGCGGGGGAAGATAGAGGCGGAGCCATTCACGCCCGGAGGGAGCGAAGAGAGGATCGTTCTGAGTGAGATGGCTGACAGTCTCGTCGATGTTGCCATAGCCGCCGAATTCGGGATTGTCGGTCGACAGCACGACATCATACTCGCCAGCCGGAGCAAGGACTCCATAGCCGGTGAACGCCTTGGAGGGATTGAAGTTGAAGACAAACACAAGGTCGCCGCGCATGTAAGCAAGCACCTGGTCGTCGTCCTTCTCCCAAAGCTTCACAACGGGAAGTGACTGGAAATTATAGACACCCGAAATGAGGTGGACCATAGCGTTGTCGAACGCATTGAGCAATTCATATTTCAAATCCTTGCGGTCGACGAGGTCCCACTGGCGGCGGGCATACTTATAGCTCCAGCCATTGCCTTCGCGCGGGAAGTCAATCCATTCGGGATGGCCGAACTCGTTGCCCATGAAGTTGAGATAACCGCCGTTGATGGTCGATGCGGTCACCAGACGTATCATCTTGTGGAGCGCCATGCCACGGGCAACGACCATATTGTCGTCGTCCTTCATCATGTGCCAATACATTTCCTTGTCGATAAGGCGGAAGATGACTGTCTTGTCGCCCACGAGTGCCTGGTCATGGCTCTCGACGTAGGAGATTGTCTTTTCGTCGGCGCGACGGTTGGTCAGCTCCCAGAAAATAGATGTCGGATGCCAATCCTCGTCTTTCTTCTCCTTGAGAACCTTAATCCAGTAGTCAGGGATACCCATTGCCATACGGTAGTCAAAGCCGATGCCACCGTCCTTGACAGGTACTGCAAGACCGGGCATACCACTCATCTCCTCGGCGATGGTAATCGCGTTGGGGTTGATCTGATGGATAAGTTTGTTGGCGAGGGTGAGATATGTGATGGCATTGGTGTCCTGACCACCGTTGTAGTAATCATCATATCCTCCGAATGCCTGACCGAGACCGTGGCTGTAGTAGAGCATCGAGGTCACACCGTCGAAACGGAAGCCGTCGAAACGGAATTCCTGAAGCCAGTATTTGCAGTTTGAGAGAAGGAAGTTGATGACGTCGTTCTTGCCATAGTCGAAGCAGAGCGAATCCCATGCCGGGTGCTCGCGGCGACCGTCACCGTAGAAATACTGGTCATAGCTGCCGTCGAGACGTCCAAGACCCTCGACCTCGTTCTTCACGGCGTGGGAATGGACAATGTCCATGATGACGGCGATGCCGAGCTCATGGGCACGGTCAATGAGGCTCTTAAGCTCTTCTGGCGTACCGAAGCGGCTCGATGGAGCGTAGAAGCTCGACACATGGTAGCCGAACGAACCATAATACGGATGTTCCTGAATGGCCATAATCTGTATGGCATTGTAGCCGTCGGCCGCAATACGCGGGAGGATAAGGTCGCGGAATTCAGCGTATGTGCCGATTCCCTCTCTTTCCTGAGCCATGCCAATATGGCACTCATAGATGAGGAGCGGACGGGTGTCGGGGCGGAAACGGCGCACCTTCCACTTGTAAGGTTCGGGCGCCCAGACCTGGGCGGAGAATACTTTCGTGTTCTCGTCCTGCACGACGCGGGTGGCGTAGGCGGGGATGCGTTCACCCTCGCCACCGTCCCAAGTGACCTTCATCTTGTAAAGGTCGCCGTGATGGAGATCGGTCGGTTTGAGTTTGATTTCCCACACACCGTTTTTCTTCGGTTTGAGGGCATATTTTTTCATAAGCTTCCACTTCGAGAAGTCGCCTATGAGATTGATGGCAGTAGCGTTTGGTGCCCATTCGCGGAACACCCAGCCTCCGTCGGCAGTGCGGTGGAGACCGAAAAAATTGTGTGCGTTTGCAAAGGTATCGAGAGTGCCTTCAGAGCCGCAGAGTTCGGCTTCCTTGGCAAGTGCGTCGTTGTGACGGCCGACAATCGCGTCGGTATAAGGTTCAAGCCAGGGATCGTTCTTGATAATGTTGAGAGTCTTCTTTTTCATGGGGAGAATCGATGATTAGTCCGGAGAAGTATTGTAAATTCGAATATATCAACCCGCCGGAAGCGGGCTTTGTTTCCACAAACTTAACAATAATTTTCCAATAATCAGCTATAATCAAATATTTTTTATGTCTATTTAATCTTTAAGAGGGTCGTACATTTTGTGCGATGCCCTATAAGGTTCTGCCTGACCTTTCAGGGGGCTCAGAAGATTCCGAGCCCATAGATGAACACAAGCCCTATACAGGCAGGAGCGACATAGCGCAGACAGGCAACCACGACCGTGACCATCCACGGACGTACTCCGCTGTCCTTGCCGATAAGTTCACGGCGAACGATACTCTTGTCGAGCACCCACCCGACGAAGATGGAGATAATCATGCCGCCTACGGGCAGAAGGATGTTGGACGAAAGATAGTCGAAGAGATTGAAAACCGTCAGTCCGCACACCGTCCATCCCGACAACGCTCCAAACGAGAGGGCACACACCGCACCGAGCACCATGGCAACGGCGGTGTTGCAAATCGTCGCCTTCCTGCGCGAGTAGCCGAACTCATCCGTCATGTAGGCGATGGTAATCTCGCTCATGGATATTGTCGATGACAGCGAGGCAAGGAAGAGAAGGATGAAAAACAGTGTCGACCACAGCATCGAGCCGGGCAGATGCATGAATATCGAGGGCAAGATCTCAAACACAAGTTTCGGTCCGGCAGCAGGTTCCATCCCGAAGGTGAATACTGCCGGAAAGATGATGACTCCGGCAAGAATGGCCACTAAAGTATCGAGCGAAGCCATTATTCCGGCTGTCTTCAGCAGAGGCGTATCTTTCTTGAAGTAGCTCGAATATGTAATGAGGCAACCGAGTCCGAGACTGAGCGAGAAGAAGGCCTGTCCCATGGCACCGAGCATGACCGATGGTGTCACTTTCGAGAAATCAGGTTTGAAAAGGAAGGTCAGGCCCTCCCCGGCGGCAGGCATACGCAATGAGTTGATGCAGAAGACCACGAGGATTACGAAAAGCAAGGGCATCATGATGTTTGACATCTTCTCTATTCCCTTCTGCACCCCTCTCGAAAGCACGATATAGTTCAGGGCAAGAAATATCAGTGTCCACATCAGCGGCCTCCAGTTGGAGGTGGCGAAACCGTCGAAACGGTCGTGCAGACCGTCGACCGAACTGACGCCGCCGAAACCTGTGAGCGACTGGTAGATGTATTCGAGTGTCCATCCTGCCACGACAGAGTAGAAACTGAGAATCAGTATGGAAGCCAAAAGGCCGAGATAGCCCACGATTCCCCACGGCTTGCCGGGAGCAAGCGCGCGGAAGGCTCCGCGGACATTAAGTCCGGTGTGACGCCCGATGATAAACTCGGCACACACCACCGGCACACCTATTATAAATATGAAGAAGAGGTCGATGAGCAGGAAGGCTCCACCTCCGTGGACACCGGCCTCAAAAGGGAATCTCCAGATATTACCAAGCCCGACCGCCGAACCGACAGTCGTCGCAATCACTCCGAGACGAGTGGTGAACTGAGCGCGTTTTTCAGTCATAGTTATGTTGTGCTATGTATTTTCCTTTAAATTTTTACCGATTGAATTTGATGGTTTGCTGACAGAAAACGTGACGGTGACATGCTGCGATCCGTGCGTAGGCAGACATTCAGCATTCATTTGTCATCACTTTTCATAACATCAGTCAACACGGAATTGTTAAATCCACTGATTAATCTACCGACCGAAACTGACACGGGCTTCTAAAAGTCAAGCATTGTTCATATTTTTTTCTGACGTTACTTAGCAAGCCGACAGGATTCAGTCAACAGAAATGTCATATTGAGCCAAAAGCCTCTCGACATCTTTCTTCAGTTCCGGAATATGGCGCACCACCAATCCCCAAAGGAATTCAGGCTTAACCGAATCATAACCATGTATTATACGATTACGCGTATCAATCACAGCTTTAGCATTTGGAAGAGGGAAATCACGTTGAATCTTTAAAATTCTATTTATCGCCTCACCCATTATCTCTGCTTTGCGTTCAACCGCACTTCTACGAAGATAGTCCTTTTCAAAGACATCATAACGCATTGGATAGCCTTCAAAAAAGCTTTCCACCTCCATTATTGCCTTTTTGACATCATATAGGTAAACTGCGATGTATTCATCCATAAATCATCTTTTTTTTTCTGTCGACAGATGCCTTGAATAGAGGATTAAGATTGTCACCATACTCTATCAGATCCACCTGTCTATTAAACAATAGCTCCAGTGCATCGCGCAAATCAAAATAATTGCTTACATAATCAAACGTATCGGGATTGGTGGGCTCAAAGTCAACAAGCAAATCCACATCGCTATCCTCATTGAATCTATCCGTAAGAATAGACCCAAAGACAGCCAGCGACTTCACCCGATGCAGACGGCAAAGCTCAAAAATCCGTGCCAGATTCAATTCAATCAGTTTCATATAGCGCAAAGTTAAGCATTCCATTTAACAATTAAACGCTTATCAGCAGAAAATCGGCACATCATAGAAATCTTATGCTTAGAATACCCCGCATATTATCATGAATCGGAAAGAGGAAAACAGATGCTATATTCTCCTCTATAAAACAACTCAAAATTTTTAGATATATTCAAATCTTAAATTCAACTACCCAGCACAATTTTGACAAAATCATTGCACCGATTCATATAATAATCACTTCTGTGTAAATTATTAACATAATATATAGGAATTGAATTATAACCAAATCTGGCTCCAAGGATTGCACAGGCAATAGCAGCATTAGTATCAGCATCGCCACCTTCATTAACAATATCAATCAAGCCTGATTCAAATGAATCTGAATGCCAATAACACCACAATGCCGCACATAATGTACGATATGTATATCCAATTCCCGGTTGTTTAGCCAATTCCAAATCGCTAATATTTGGACTATCATAAGCTAATTTAATGTAGCTTGCAAGTTCCGCATCGGCAGTCATAGACAACACCTCATCAACAGAAAGTAAACGGCTATGCCATACCAATTGGTTTATAATGAACGACGCTATATGGCAAGATAAAATACAACGAGGGTCATAATGTGTAAGTGTACATGCCTGCTCAACCCAGTCCCTATTATATTCCTTCCAAAGACCCATAATGGAAGTTCTCATCAACGCGCCATTGGCTGCACAATTACATTTAGTGGAGATCCACATTATCTTTGATGCTTCAAACGGGGCGTCCTCATAATCCGAGCAACAAAGGACTTTAGCAACATGTCGGCCAATACCCATTGGAATCCCATTAAACCAAGTCTTAAAATTATGCGCCGCACGTTCATAGAGAAAGCCACCATTATTAAAGGCATCCATTAAACATAGCATCATATCTGTATCATCAGTCCACGCTCCTATGTTCCATCTAATACGATGCCCATCCTGTATTATTTGGTCATATCTCTTAAGTTTATCAGGATAATATTTCTTCACTTCCTTCTTATCCATAAACTCACTTCCAAGCCCAAGAGCATCACCTATAGCTTGACCGAAAAGACAACCGAATATTCTATCTATAACTTGTGACTTCATATTTCATTTTCCATTTAAATATAGAGTCCTTTGAATCCAATTATTCGGAGATGGGGATGTTGCTTTGATAGGTTTCCACAACATATAACTCGATGGTTGGATAATCGGCAGACACTCTATTCAGAACATCTTTCACATCATCCCATTTCAAGCCACCCAATCCGGCGCCAATCGCAGGGAGAGCGATTTTTGTCACATTTTCTCTCTCAGCCAATTCAAGCATTGCTTTAACCGACCGCTCTATATATTCTATCCGTGCTTTTGTTCTCCATGTTGCCTGTGTGCCAAGGTTGTATATGTGTCCGTCTCCATAATTGTAATCGAAAACATCACCTGGCTTGTAAATCCCATCCTTGCACATTGTTTTATATTCCGAATACATTTCCGGGTATTTGCTACGAAATTGCAAGGCAATTCCTTTGCCCATAGCTCCGGCACAGTTGCATCCGTGGGCATAGCTACTTACGCCACTGATATTGAATATATCACCTTTCTCTATATATTTTATCATCGTGAGATTTATTTCAAAGTTTTCGGTCTTTATCACTACTCTCCAACACGCTCATCTGATGGATGGCGATTTGGTTGGGTTTGATAAGTCGCTATGATTGTGGTAGTCCTATTGCACCGGTTCTCTCTATCCATTCTGAGGCACTTAATACAAATGATGGCAAACCGGCACTCATTCTAAAGTGGTCAAATTCGACCACTTTGAAATTAGGGTTGTGGATAAGTTCCCATGTACCAAGAAACTCAATGGTGTATCTATTCCTGATCCAGTTCTTGATAACATCCGCAGCCCTGCTGTCTCCATCTTTGGCAGTTGCCATGTCCATAAGATGGATATAGTCCTGCTCCTCGATGTCGAAAACAGTAATTGGAGTATTTTGGACGGTGATTTTTGCCATTTGGGGATAAGCATTTAATTTCAAAGGCAAAGATACATTAAAAATTTGACATATCAGCGTAAAAAGCCGGCCTCGCCATCAACCGCGCGGGTTTGATGATGAGGCCGGCTTTGAGCGGCAAACGAGGCTCGAACTCGCGACCCTCAGCTTGGGAAGCTGATGCTCTACCAACTGAGCTACTGCCGCATAAATCCCAATAACTTTTGTGAATGCAAATTTAGATGTTTTTTCTGTCACTTGAAAATTATTTCACACTTTTTTTCACCAACTTTAATCCGCGATTTCCGCGAAATGGCTACCTTTGCTCCTATAATGAACCGAAGACATTTCTGCAAAATAGCATCCCTCGCCGCAGGGGCAATCGGGCTTAACGCTTTTCCTGCCGCAGCTTTGAGCGCACAACGTGCAGCGACATCCTCGCCGTCCGCCACGGCCCCGGGGCGCATATCCCGGCCTTGCCGCGTCAGTGTCCTCAGGCGCGAGTGTCACCTCGACCTCCAGTCGCTCTATCTTGACGATCCCGACACCGGACCATGCACGGCGTTCAAATCAGGCGACGTGTTCACCTTCGACGCCGATGCCGGACGTCCCGACGGATTCTGTCCGCGCCTGTGGGACCTCATTGTCGCCACCGCATCCCAATCTTCATGCGCGAAAGCCCTCACCGAGACCACCTCAATCATCTCCTGCCCCGACGGAACGCGGCCGGTGATTGTCCGCATCGACCGGCTCTGACCACGGTAACCTCCTCCCAATTTACAGATTTACAGACTCAAATTTTCAACCCCAAAACTAAATATGAAAAAATCATTCATTCTCTCCGCAGCCGCCGTAGCCACAATGCTCCTTTCGGCCTCCTGCTCAAACTCCGAGTGCGGCAACGCTGCCGCAAGCGCATCCAACACCGATGCCGTAATCGAAAACATCATGACCCGCTCAAGTGTCCGCGACTACACCGACGCTCCCGTATCGGAAGCCACTATCGACACCCTCCTGCGCGCAGGCATGGCCGCACCGACCGCCGGCAACAAGCAACCGTGGAAATTCATTGTCATCAACCAGCGCAACCTCCTCGACAGCCTCGCACAAGGCAACTGGCGCCCTGCTGCAAAGGCCCAGGCAGCCATCGTGGTCTGCGGCGACACGACCAACACCTTCCCCGGTGAAGGCAAGGATTATTGGGTACAGGATTGCTCGGCAGCAACCGAAAACATCCTTCTCGCCGCCCATGCCGTAGGGCTTGGAGCCGTATGGTGTGGATGCTACCCCATCAGCGAACGTGTCGACCTCGTCAAGAACCTCTTCGAAATCCCCGACTCAATCGTCCCGATGAGCGTCGTAATGCTCGGCTATCCCAACGGCCCGCAGCAACCGAAGGATAAGTATAAGGCCGACAACGTCCACATCAACAAGTGGTAAGGCTTCCACACCCGTCAGCCTGACCATAACACATACGAAAAAGCCCTGAAGGGGTGTGTCGTTAAAGCCCTTTGATACAAATGTTGAATGTCCCGCAAGACCATATACACTTCTGTATCAATTAAGCAAATATGACACAACCCCTTAGGTTTTTCGGGAAATATTTACTACTTTTGCAAAAAATTTAGCCAACATACCTACAACTTATAAAATACCGTCTCGAAATGTCAAAGAGATTCCCTGAATACAACGGCCTTAAGCTGCCGGAAATCAATGATTCCATCCTTGAAAAGTGGGGAAATGAAGATGTGTTTGCCCGCACAATGTCTGAACGCGAAGGTTGCCCCTCGTTCGTATTTTTCGAAGGTCCTCCCTCCGCCAACGGCAAACCCGGCATTCACCACGTCCTTGCCCGCACCATCAAGGACATTTTCTGCCGCTACAAGACAATGCAGGGCTATCAGGTGAAGCGCAAAGCCGGTTGGGACACCCACGGTCTCCCCGTCGAACTTGGCGTTGAAAAGAATCTCGGCATCACCAAGGAGGACATCGGCAAGAAAATCTCTGTCGATGACTACAACGCCGCCTGCCGCCGCGAGGTGATGAAGTATACCGGCGAATGGGAAGACCTCACCCGCCGCATGGGCTACTGGGTCGACATGCCCAACGCCTATATCACATACGACAACCGCTACATCGAGACCGTATGGTGGCTCCTCGGCCAGCTCTACGAGAAAGGCTATCTCTACAAGGGCTACACCATCCAGCCCTACTCACCCGCAGCCGGAACAGGCCTCAGCTCCCATGAGCTCAACCAGCCCGGATGTTACCGCGACGTTAAGGACACTACCTGCGTGGCCCAGTTCCGCGTCCTCGACAACGAGAATCCCTCGCTCGCTCCCTACCGCGAACTCCTCTTCAAGTGGGGAACTCCCTACTTCCTCGCATGGACTACTACTCCGTGGACCCTCCCCTCAAACACCGCACTTGCAGTAGGCCCGGACATCACCTACAACATCGTCCGCACCTACAATCCATATTCCGGCAAACCCATCACAGTTGTCGCAGCCGACGCTCTCATGGGTTCGCTCTTCAATGCCAAAGCCAAGGAACTCCCCCTCGACAGCTACTCGAAGGGCGACAAGCTCATCCCCTACGAAGTCGTTGCTCAGGTCAAGGGTCTTGACCTCGTCGGCATCGACTACGAGCAGCTTCTCCCCTGGGTCAATCCCGGCGAGGGTGCATTCCGCGTCATCCCCGGTGACTATGTCACAACCGAGGACGGTACAGGTATCGTCCACATCGCCGGAACCTTCGGCGCTGACGACCTCCGTGTGTCGCGTCAGAACGGCATTCCTCCGCTCCACCTCACTGACCGCGACGGCAACATCCGTCCGATGGTCGACCTCACAGGCCGCTTCTACCTCCTCTCTGACCTCGACCCGAAATTCGTCGAGGAGATGGTCGACGTCGAAGCCTACAAACCCTGGGAAGGTCAGTATGTCAAGAACGCCTACGACCCCGAAGCAACCGAGCAGACCGAAACTCTCGACGTGAAGATCTGCATGGAACTCAAGGCTACCGACAAGGTGTTCAAAATCGAGAAGCATACCCACAACTATCCCCACTGCTGGCGTACGGACAAACCCGTCCTCTACTACCCGCTCGACTCATGGTTCATCAAGACCACAGCCGTGCGCGAACGCCTCATGCAGCTCAACGAAGGCATCAAGTGGAAACCCGCATCGACCGGCAGCGGCCGTTTCGGCAAATGGCTTGAGAACCTTCAGGACTGGAACCTCTCGCGCAGCCGCTACTGGGGCACACCCCTCCCCATCTGGCGCACAGAGGATGCCAAGGAAGAACTCTGCATCTCATCAGTCGAGCAGCTCTTCAATGAAATCGAGCGCGCCGTCGAAGCAGGATTCATGACCGAGAACCCCTACCGCAAGGCAGGTTTCGAACCGGGCAACTTCGACAAGGCCAACTATGAGAAGATTGACCTCCACCGTCCCTACGTCGATGACATCGTCCTCGTCTCACCCTCCGGCAAACCCATGCGCCGCGAGAAAGACCTCATCGACGTTTGGTTCGACTCCGGTTCCATGCCCTACGCCCAGATTCACTATCCCTTCGAGAACAAGGAGGCTTTTGACAACCGCGAGGTATATCCCGCCGACTTCATCGCCGAAGGTGTCGACCAGACACGCGGATGGTTCTTCACCCTCCACGCAATCGCCGGCATGGTCTTCGACTCCATCTCCTACAAGACTGTCATCTCCAACGGCCTCGTGCTCGACAAGTATGGCAACAAAATGTCCAAGCGTCTCGGTAACGCCGTCGATCCCTTCGGTCAGATAAGCCAGTATGGCGCCGACCCCGTGCGTTGGTACATGATTTCCAACTCCGCACCCTGGGACAATCTGAAATACGATGAGAAAGGCGTGCTCGAGACCTCGCGCAAGCTCTTCTCCACCTTATATAATACATACAGCTTCTTCGCTCTCTACGCCAACGTCGACGGCTTCGACCCGACAGCTCCGCAGGTACCCGTCAGCGAGCGTCCCGAGATCGACCGCTGGATTCTCTCGCTCCTCAACACCCTCATCAAAGAGGTGACCGCCGCCCTCGACGACTACGAGCCCACCCGTGCAGCCCGTGCAATCGGTGACTTCGTCGGCGACAACCTCTCGAACTGGTATGTACGCCTCAACCGCAAACGTTTCTGGGGTGGCGAGATGACAACCGACAAACTTGCCGCTTACCAGACACTCTATACCTGCCTTGAGACCGTCAGCCGTCTCATGGCACCCTTCGCACCCTTCTATGCCGACCGTCTCTACCGCGACCTCACCGGTTCGACAGAGTCAGTCCACCTCGACCGCTTCCCCGAGAGTGACCCGGCCCTCATCGACCCCGAACTCGAGGAACGTCAGAAACTCGCGCAGGACATCACATCCATGACCCTCGCACTCCGTCGCAAAGTCAACCTCAAGGTGCGTCAGCCGCTCCAGACCATCATGGTGCCTGTGGCCGACGATGCCCGCCGTGCAGCCCTTGAAGCAATTCAGGAACTGGTGAAGAGCGAAATCAACGTCAAAGACCTTAAGATTGTCGGCAACGACGAAGGCATACTCGTCAAGAGCGTCAAGCCCGACTTCAAGAAACTCGGCCCGAAATTCGGAAAGCAGATGAAGGCAGCCGCCGAAATCATCAAGAACCTCGACGCGAAATCAATCGCCACCCTCGAGCGCGACGGCAAACTCACCTTTGATCTCAACGGCACTCCCGCCGAGGTCGAATTGACCGACGTGGAAATCATCTCCGAGGACATCCCCGGATGGCTCGTGGCCAACGAAGGCAATCTCACCATCGCCCTTGACGTCACCGTCACTCCCGAACTCCGCCGCGAGGGTATCGCCCGCGACATCGTCAACCGCATCCAGAACATCCGCAAATCGCGCGACTACGACATCACCGACCGCATCGCCCTCACCTTCGCTCCCGGCGAAGCTACTGACGACGCTATCCGTGACTTCGCAGACTATATCTCCCGTCAGGTTCTCGCAACCTCACTTGAGATCGCGCCCCTTGCCGACGGCGAGGAGGGTGTCGAGGAACTCAGCATGGACGACATCAACGCGAAAGTCAAGATTACCCTTGCCTGAACCGGACAACCTATATTCAAACACATATTTCATCTACAATTGCCATGAGCGACAAGACCCGTTATTCCGACGAGGAACTCCAGGAATTCAAGGAGCTTATCCTCCAGAAACTCGACAAGGCGCAGAAGGAGTATGACTCCCTCCGCTCACTCATCAACAATACTGATGGCAACGACACTGCCGACACATCGCCCACCTTCAAGATTCTTGAAGAGGGGGCGAGCACCCTCTCGAAAGAGGAGGCCGGCCAGCTCGCACAGCGCCAGAAGAAGTTCATCCAGCATCTGCAGAATGCCCTAATCCGTATCGAGAACAAGACCTACGGTATCTGCTGCGAGACCGGTGAACTGATTCCGAAAGAGCGCCTGCGCGCCGTCCCCCACGCAACCCGCAGCGTCGAAGCCAAAAATTCCCAGAACAAGAAGTAGTCATCCTCCAATCGAGGGTCTACCTCAACCCCACTCCAAATCCTACATCAATCTCACTGACTGAAAATGCGTAGCAGAGCTACACTCATCCTATTTATCGCCCTAATAGTTGTGATTCTTGACCAGGCATCCAAAATCTGGATCAAGACTCACTTCTATCTTGGCGAGGACCTCAGAATCTTCTCCTGGTTCCATCTCTACTTCATTGAGAACAACGGCATGGCCTTTGGCATGGAACTTGGAAGCAAACTCGTCCTGACACTCTTCCGAATCGTTGCCGTCGGCTTCCTGATATGGTACATGGCCAAGATCTACGCCCTCCGCACCGTCCCGCGTGGCTATCTCGTCTGTCTCGCGTTCGTCACGGCCGGCGCCGCAGGCAATATCTTCGACTGTGTGTTCTACGGACTGATGTTCAACAACCCCATCCCGCCGCAGGTCGCAACCCTCTTTCCACCCGACGGCGGTTATGCCCCCGTGTTCCTCGGACGCGTGGTCGACATGCTCTACTTCCCTCTTTTCAGCTTCATCTGGCCATCATGGATGCCCTTTGTCGGCGGACAGCAGTTCCTATTTTTCCAGCCGATATTCAATCTTGCCGATGCAGCCATCTCCTGTGGCATAATCGTCTTGATACTCTTCTATCATCGCTACATCCTCACGCCCAAGGCCCTTGCAGAGCTGCCTGAGCGCTGATTCCGCGTCATCGCCGCTCTTCACCAACACGTTTTCACCATCCCCCACATCCTGACCCCACTCCCTATGCGCCGTCTGTTGCCGATTCTCACCATTCTTCTCATCCTTGCCGCTTGCAGCAAGACCCCAGGCTATGTCATTTCCGAAGGAAAAATGGCCGAGATTATGGCTGACATCCACACCGGAGAGGCAGTGGTCGAAGCCAACAGCTCGTCGTTCCGCAACGACTCCACAAAACAGGCCTTCATCCAGTCAATCTGTTTGCGTCACGGAGTGACCACACAGGAGCTCGACACATCACTCTACTGGTACGGCAACAATCTGCAGGAATACATCAAGGTCTACGACAAGACTGTCTCCATCCTCGAAGGCCGCATTGCCGAAGCCGAGAAAGCCGGAGGAAAGAGCACCGAACGCATTCAATCAATCAGCCTCGACGGCGACTCTGTCAACCTATGGCAAGGTCCTGCAACCATACGCAACACCGCCAACAATCCTTCAGACTTCCTGACCTTCACTTTCAACACCGACAGGCACTGGGAACGTGGCGACCGCTACACCATCTCAGCGCGCCCCATCAATCCGCGTTCAGCCCTGTTCATGACCATCGCTGTCGCCTACAACGACGGCACTGCCGAATACGTCACACTCACCGAGGGCTCAGAAGGCAAAAAATCCCTCACGCTCGTACTCGACTCCGCAAAGGTCGCAACCTCTGTCTACGGCTCTATCTACTACTCCCCCTCCAAAAACGAAATCTCCTATCTCGACTCCATCTCAGTCGTCCGCACCCGTGGACGCAACGACAACGTAGCCGCCCGTAAAGGCCAGCAAACAGTCAGAACCCGCTGACCCCCCCAAAAAAAATATCCCACTAATCTCTATACTTTTACCTCTATACTATCCCCTCTATACTCTATACTTTACCCTCTATACTTATCTAAAGAATGCTCTCTGTTCGCACACACGCTGCCATCTTCGACGGACAGGTACACCGCAACTGCATCGTCAGCTATTCACCTGACGACGCCTCGGTTCCACCCCGAATTGTACCTTTCACAACCGAACTCCACTCAACCACCTCCTACAACGGAATAATCATCTTCGCCCCTGCAGGATTCACACTTCCACCCGAACTCGACATGCCCCACGCGACAGCCGCACCCGGAGGCTTCACAGACTTCCTCAACAAGCTTGCCATTGCCACTCCTCCCTGCGGTTCGGGCCGTCATTCAATCATTCTCCTTCCACTCTGAACCTTAAGCACAATTTTTCACCCCGTGACGGCGTTATTACTACTATATAGACCACACAGAATTATATAGATAATAACCATGCAAGGCTTAAGCCACCGTCATATCCTCATCCTGCTCTTTCTTTCACCACTGCTTGCGCTCCTCGGATACGCGCAGGTAAAAATCCACGGCAAAATCACCGACGCCAACGGCGAACCGGTCGAGTTTGCAACTGTACGCATCGGCGGGACTGCCATCGGCACCACATCCGGACTTGAAGGCGACTACTCCCTCTCATGTCCTGCCGCAGACACAATCACCGTCCACTTTTCATGTATAGGCTACCGCGAGGAGACACGCCGTCTGATTGACGCATCAGGCGATGTGACCCTCAACATGCGTCTGCAGCTCACCACCGAGATGCTCCAGCAGGTCGAAGTGACCGAACTTAAGAAACAGACAGGCTCCATCGCCACCATCGACGCATCCGAACTCCGCAAGAACCCCGACGCATCCGGAGGCAGCGTCGAATCGCTCATCACGACAATGGCCGGAGTGACCGGTTCCAACGAAATGTCGTCGCAATACTCCGTGCGCGGTGGCTCCTACGATGAAAATTCCGTCTATATCAACGGCATCGAGGTCTACCGTCCTCTTCTCATCACATCCGGACAGCAGGAGGGCCTCAGCGTCATCAACCCCGACCTCGTCGGAGCCATAGGCTTCTCGACGGGAGGTTTCCCCGCAGAGTATGGCGACAAGATGTCGTCGGTCCTCGACATCACCTACCGTCAGCCCGAATCCTTCGAAGGCTCGCTCTCCGCAAGCCTCATGGGTGCCTCGCTCTCCATCGGACAAGGCTCGAAAAAATTCTCGCAACTCCACGGCATTCGCTACAAGCGCAATTCCTCACTCCTCAGCTCGATGGATACCAAGGGCGAGTATGACCCGACATTTTTTGACTACCAGACCAACATCAACTGGCAACTGACACCTAAATTTAAGCTCTCCCTCCTCGGCAACATATCCGTCAACCACTACAAATTCACACCCCAGAACCGCACGACAACCTTCGGCACAACCGCCGACGCCAAGCAATTCACCGTCTACTTCGACGGTCATGAGAAAGACCGCTTCGAGACCTACTTCGGAGCCATCTCTCTCGACTACCGCCTCAGCCGTTCCACCAATCTTCAGCTACTCGGCTCCGCATATCTGACCGACGAACTCGTGGCCTACGACATCTCAGGTGAATACTGGCTCGACCAGGCCGGCACTTCCAACATCGGAGGCGAGCTCGGTGTAGGCCGTTACCATGAACATGCGCGCAACCGCCTCAAAGCTTCGGTACTTTCCCTTGCACTCAAAGGTGAGACTGCAATCAATCCACGCCATACTCTGACCTACGGGCTCAACATCCAAGGCGAAAACATCATGGACCGCAGCCGCGAATGGGAACTGCGCGACTCCGCAGGCTTCTCCCTCCCCTCCGACGGTGTAAACCTGCGCATGGTCTACAATCTCGCCTCGCACCACGACCTATCCTCGACACGCTTCTCTGCTTTCGCGCAGGACGCTTGGAAAATCAACACCGCTGCAGGATTCCTCACCCTCAACGCCGGTCTTCGTCTGAGCTATTGGAGCTTCAACAAGGAACTCCTCCTCAGTCCGCGCGTCACAGTCGGATTCATTCCTGAGAAATCACCCTCTTGGGCATTCCGATTCGCCACCGGCCTCTACTATCAAAGCCCCTTCTATAAAGAATACCGTGTGCCGGTGAGCGACGACAAAGGCAATCAGACCATCGAGCTGAACACCGATATCAAGTCGCAGCGCAGCTTCCACATCATCGCCGGAACCGACTATACCTTCCGCGCCCTCAACCGTCCCTTCAAACTCTCAGGCGAAATATACTACAAAGCTCTTTCCGACCTTGTCCCCTACGAAATCGACAACCTTAAAATCGTCTACTCCGGTCTCAACGAAAGCTCCGGCTACGCAACCGGTATCGATTTGAAGCTTTTCGGGCAATTCGTCCCCGGCAGCGATTCATGGATAAGCTTCTCGCTGATGAAAACCAGCGAGAAACTCCACGGAGTGAAAGTTCCGCGTCCCACCGACCGCCGTTACAGTCTCGGACTCTTCTTCACCGACTACTTCCCGAAATTCCCGAAACTCAAATTCGCCCTCCGCGGCATCTTCATGGACGGTCTCCCCTCAACTGCCCCACGCTCGTCGCGCGACAAAAGCTACTTCCGTATGCCCCCCTATAAGCGCGTGGACATCGGTCTCTCCTACGCCCTCCTCTCCCCCCTCAAGGAAGGTGAGAGCCGCTATGGCTTTGCCCGTCACTTCAAGAGCGTATGGCTCGGTGTCGACGTGTTCAACCTCCTCGACATTGCCAACGTCGCCTCCTACTATTGGGTCACCGATGTCAACGACATCCAATATGCCGTCCCCAACTACCTCACCCGCCGCCAACTCAACCTCCGCCTGACCATCGACTTCTAAAAACAGCCGTCCTCATCCCCTGCCCCTATTTGGCCTATTGGCCCTATTTGGCTTATTAGCCCTATTTGCCTTATCCCTCCCCCCAAAAAACTCCCCCTTCATGACCTCATTTCCCCGCCTGCTCATAGCCATCACAACCATCCTCCTTCTCAACACCAACCTTTTCGCCTCAACTGACGAAACCGAGGCATGGATCGAAAACATCGACTCCTACGTCAACTCCAACCCTGACAGCGCCATCATCCTCTGCAACGAAGCCCTCGCCACACCGCGCGCCGACGATAAATCAATCCGCACTGCCCTATTGACCATCCGCGGCAACGCATACTTCACACTCGGCAACTACTCAACCGCCATAACCGACTTCTCCGCTGCTGTCAGCCAAGCCCGTGAAACGGCCGACACAATTGCGATAGTCAACTCCCTCTCCGACCTCGGTGTGGCCTATCGCCTCAACCAGCAACCCGATTCAGCCATCGTCTGCTACAACACCGCCCTCGCCCTGCTCGAAGGCCACGACTCCCCCGACCTTGAATCAAGCATCCTCACATCCATCGCCATACTCTTCGGCAACACAAAACGTCTTGACGACGCAATCCCATTCGGCCGCAAAGCCGTCGAGAAAGCCATGCAGACTGACGACATCGAAACACAAATCTATGCCGCCTCCACCCTCGGTTCCATCCTCTTTCTGAACGGAAACCATTCCGAAGGCCTCGCCACCCAGCGGGCGATAATGGATGTGGCAGAGAAGAAAGGCATCCCGCGCTACATACTCAAAACATACGCCTCCCTCATAGCGATGCACAACCGCCTCGAAAACCCGGACTCCGTCCGCTTCTACATCCATCGTGGCGAAGCCCTCCTGCCGAAAGTCCCAGAAGCATCCGTTGAATCTGTCGGATTCATGGAGCAAAGCTCCGTCATCCTCACCGGAATGGGCCGCTATCGCGAAAGCCTCGACATGCAGTTCCGCATACTCGGCATGAAGGATTCGCGCCCGTTCATGCCCGAAGACCTCCTGTGGCAACGAATTGCCTTGAACTACAAAGGTCTCGGCGACATCGAAAAGATGAACGATGCCTACACCAGGGCAATCGAGATAGCCGACAGCATCCACAACTCCGACATCGACAGCCAGCTTTCAGAATTCAACGTCCGCTACCACACCGCTGAAAAGGAACTTGAAATCTCCAGGCTCCAGACCGAGAAAGCCCGACAGCAGACAATCATCGCCGTCATCGCGGCCCTTATCGTCATTGCCGGACTTCTTTTAGCACTCTGGCTCCGCTCTCGCCGACGCAAGATTGAACTCGCCAATATCCGTGCGCAGCTCGACGGGATTGAGCAGGAACGCGGACGCCTTGCCCATGAACTGCACGACGGCGTGTGCAACGACCTCCTCGGTATCGAACTCCTCTTCGCCTCCCCGCGCACCGACCGTGCCGAACTCACCTCAATGCTCCACAACGTCCGCGACGAAGTCCGCGCCATCTCCCACGAACTCCTCCCGCCGAAATTCAACGGACTCACTATCGTCCAACTCCTTACAGCCTACGCCCAGAAAAGCGACGACACCGTCACATTCCTCCCTCCATCAACTCCCATTGACCTCTCCCCCTCCGACTCGATTCACCTCTACCGCATCGTTCAGGAATGGACCGGTAACCTCCATCGCCACAGCGACGCGACCGCCATCACCATCTCCCTGACTGCTTCTCGTGGAGAAACCACACTTGAAATCACTGACAACGGCTCACCCTTCGACCCCTCCGCAAACAAAAGTGATGGTCTCGGACTCGACAATATCAACCGCCGGGTGAAAGCCCTCCGTGGATCATGGTCCTGTAAGCGCGAAGACAATCTCAACATAATGCGCGTGAAAATTTTTGGCTAAAAAACGCCCCGTCTCACGGATTTCCGTGATTTATATGTCATCGTATTTGCCTAACTTTGTCAGACAAAACATTTTCACAGCGACCGATGGCTATATCTGATCTTAAAATACTCCTTGTCGATGACCATGAGATAGTGCTTCGTGGAATGCGCCATCTCATCGAGGATATTTTTGGATCCGAATGTCGCGTGGACACGGCGATGACCGCCAAAGATGCGATGACACTCGTCATCTCACGCCAATACGACCTATGCCTTCTCGACGTGGAACTCCCCGACACCCGCGGAATCACACTCCTCCACAAAATAAGGCAGAAATCACCCGGTATTAAAATCATCGTCAACACCATCCACGAAGAATTGTGGATAATGAAAGATTTCTTCGACGCAGCCGTCGAGGGAATCCTCTTTAAAGATGTGCTTTCTTCCGAGATAGCCACTGCGATTACGCGAGTGGCCGACGGCGACACATACTTCTGCAAACGGGCCGAACAATTGCGCCGTGTACTCGAAACCTGCGAGATGCCGACACCCAAAGAACTCGAAGTCCTCCGACTCATAGCATCCGGCAAACGGACCGACGACATCGCGGCGCTCATGGGTCTAACAACAAACACCATCGAGACCCACCGCCGACACCTCCTCAGCAAACTCCACGCCCGCAATTCAGCCGAACTGGTACTCAATGCCGTCAACTACGGCCTCCTTCCCACCTCCCGCTTCTGACCGCTCCACCTCCCCCTACCACACCACTACGAACTGCCCCCATTAATAGGATATACCTTGATATAGATATACCATAATCTTAATATACTCTTATTATAGTATATCCACATATTAAAAATCACCCCATAGTAAGCCCACTTCCTATTAAGTAAGATATACCTATACCTTAATATATATAATCAATCTTAAATATATAATTAATCTGACATTAAGTATATACTCTCTCCACTTCCTGACTCCTTCCTTTTTACAACCATCTTATCTTAATCACTCTTGACACACTCCACAACACCTCTCTCCAACTTCCCCACCTCTTACAGTTGACTTTAACTCCTCATAGCTTACAGTTGACTTTAATTCAAGATTTTCTTCCGCAAAGATACAACACCTATCAAACCGGAAGAAAATCTTTTTTTCACCAACAACATCCAACCCACAACTAAAAACTCACAACTCCCAACTCAAAAAACCAAAAAATCTTTGCTATATAAAATAAAATCACTACCTTTGCAGCCGAAAAAGTGTGCCCGGATTCATCCGGGACTAATCAAACACCAATCAAATAATCATTTAAAGTAAAATGAATCACTACGAAACCGTTTTCATTTTAACTCCCGTTTTGTCTGACCAGCAGATGAAGGAAG